>JALCBY010000046.1 GCA_028066055.1 Hyphomicrobiaceae bacterium | reverse complement strand
AAAAACTCGTTGGTCAGATTGACCTGATCCTCGGTTCCGCCCCGGATCTGCAGGATACCATTGTCGTTGGCCTCGGCGATGTCGTCGGCGGTGAGTGTCAGGATATTGGTTTCGGTATCGGTCTTGAGGTCGACGATCTCGACATTCTCAGCGTTGATCTTGGCGGTTGCCGTATTGATGTCGACGCCACCGGCAAACTGGATCGTGTCGACGCCGTCGCCACCATCGAAGAAGAATCCCGTATCCTGGGCAAAGATCAGCGTGTCGTTGCCCGAACCGGCAATGAAATTCTCGATCCGGGCGATGGTGTCGAACCCGACTTCGGTACTGTCGACGGTGCCATTCACCAGGTTGATGACGATGCCCTGGGTGGTTGACGAATAGATGATCGTGTCGTTGCCGCCTTCGCCGTCATAGTCGTCATTGCCCGCACCAGAGCCCGCAATGATGATGTCGTCGCCCTCGCCGGCGTTGACCTCGTCATCTCCCGATCCGGCGTTGATCTGGTCATCTCCATCACCGGCATTGATGATGTCGTTCCCGGCTCCGGCAAAAATGAAATCGCCGCTCTCAAGCGCGTTGATGATGTCATCGCCATCCGTGCCGTTGAGAATATCGACTTCCGGTGTGCCGGTGATGATGTCCACCTGCGGTTCGATCGTGACATTCACGGTCACGATCTGCGACGTGCCTTCGCCATCCGTCAGCAGCAGTGTGTAGGAATCACTGGTGACCTCCGAGCCGTCATGCACGTAGATGACGCGTCCGGCGTCGAGATCGGCTTGCGTGAATGTGGTGATGGCCACGCCAGGATTGTTTGTGAATTCCAGCTGGCCGAAATCCGGCGGGTCGATGACGGTGTAGACAAGCTCCGTCGGACTGCTGTCCGGATCGTTTCCGGTCACGTCGTCCGTCGAAATCGAAATCGCGCCGCCTTCATCCACGGTGATCTCAAGGTCACCGACGATCGTCGGCGGCTCGTTGACACCGTCGTCCTGGTCTGAGTCCGGAGGCGGCGGACCCGACGAGTTGCTGCTGTCGTTGGTATTTGTGTTATCCGGCTGCTGGTTTTCTCCGCCGGTTCCACTGCCGGGGTCGCCGTCGATCGAACCAGGGTTAGGTGGAGTGGAGTCGATTCCACCCGAACCCGAATTGCCGTCCGGTCCCGCCTGAGGACCGTTGGGGTCCTGCTGCTGGTTGTTCGACCAGCTCGAAAACACGGAATTGATCTGGCTGATCGCTTCGGCATCCTTAAGCAGGTCGTCCGGCCCCTTGTCGATCTCGATGATGTCGCCGGTCGCGCTCTCGATTCTCCAGATTGTGCCGACGGAACTGATGGTCCCGATCGCTTCGCCGGTCTCGATGCTGTAGAGCGTGTACTTCCCGACGATCCCCGTGCCGACATCGGGAACGATCGACATGTTGACGGTGCCTTTGCTGGCATCGATGTCGACCGTCGGCGTGGTGCCGCGGATACCCATGGTGGCGACCGGAGTCTGCACTTTCATGTCGCCGGTGGGGGCGATCTTGCCTGCAGCAAAGACGAATGTGCCCTCGACCAGATTGAACAGCATGGAATTGTCGGAACCGTTGGGCTCGTAGACCAGCTTGTTCAGAACCATGCGCGCATTATTGGAGAGCGAGAACAGCGTGCCGTCGAGGAAGCTGATGCCGAGTTTGGCGCCCGGACCCGTCATCACGACGTCGCCCTGGAAGACCGGATCGCCTACTTTGAGGGTCTCGGTGACGCCATTGGCGCGGACAACCGTCGCGCCGCCTTCGAGCGTCTGCACCTTGCCGATGGACTGGGCGCCCTGACCTGAACCGCCGCCGGCCTGCGCAAACTGACCGGGAAACTGCGGACCCGCGAGCGATGTGACCACGTCGCCGGTAAGCATCGCACCGTTGGGGGAAACGAGTGAGGGAGGCGCGTCGGTCGTGAAATAGCCGGTGACAACGAATTTTGCGCCATCGGATCCCGTCAGGAAAAGGTCGCTGCCGACGCGCGAATATTCGCCCGTGAACATCAGACTCGCGTCCGGAACGGAGACATTCGTCCCCGCCGCCTCTACGATCTCATATGATTGTAGAGAGCCTGTTTCCGTGCGTAGTGCCACGCGCGCTTTCCTGTTTAATGATCCTCACCGGTACACTAGTCTCACGCACCCCAATCAATCAAGCATTTGTGGGGCGATTCCATGGCAATCCGCAAATATGTTTAGCGAGGAAAATGCAATTCGTAACAGAGGCTTATAGGGCTTATAACTTCACGACCCGGTATCCGACGCGCGGAAAATGGACACAAACCTGCCCGACACGGTCGTCTTCGCGCAGAATTGCAATGGAATCGCGCGTTACGGTGCGGATAATGCCGGCAACCGGCGGGTCGCCGCCATCGCCATCAGGAACAACACTGACATTCATGCCAGGCATTAAGCCCTGTGGGTCGCGGGAATCCTCGTTTTCCGATGTCTGGGGATCGGAACTCTTCGCGATTTCAATGGCTTCGGTTGAGGTCATGTCGGTCGGATCGCCGTGGCCTATGGCCTTCATGCGCGCCTCCCACGCTTCGAGCGCGGGAAACTCCGACAGAAACTCAGTGCTTCCTTCCCAGCGGCCGCGCAGGAACCAGACCAGATAGTAAACGAGAACGTCCGGCAGACCCGGCTCGACGAGGAGAAAATCCCGGCCGTGTGCGACGCGCTCGTCGACCCAGCCGAGTTGGGCCCGGATCTGGGCGAGCGTATGCGGCAGGCTGGCCTTCACGGTCTCCATGTCCCAATCGGGACCGAAATAGAGTCGTGCGCGGTCTTCAAGAAGGTCGGACGGCATCTCCTCGGCAGAAAATCCGAGAACGACGCGGACGATCTGGTCAAACAGAATCGTATCGCTCCAGCGGCTCAGGACCCACGGCATGCCTTGCCCTCCGCCGGGATAGAAGGTCGGCTCGGGATGACGGCGGTCGATTTCGCGCAGGATGCACTGGCTGTCGCAATAGATATCCGCGCCGACCTGCATGACCGGCGTGCGCCGGTATCCGCCGGTAAGCGGCATCAGATCAGGTTTGGGCGGCACACGGGGAATTTGCACCGAACGCCACGCCAGTTGCTTCACGCCCAGCCCGACCCGAACTTTTTCGGCAACGGGGGATTGCGGATAGTGATGGAGAATGATGTCGCTCATGGAGGCTGTTCCTTACCAAGGCAGTTCGTCGCCTTCAAAATTCCAGAAGGTTCCGCTCTTCTCGAGCGTCAGCTCGTCGATGAGAGGGATCAGGCCGCGCGCGGACTCTTCGGTGCTGACCGGGCCGGAATGCTCGTTGATATCGGTCGCCACGTAGCCGGGATGAAGCAGAACGACCGCGACACCTTTGTCCTTCAAATCGATGGCGAGGTTTGAGCCCACCATATTTACTGCCGTTTTCGAAATGCGGTAGGCGTAGGAGCCGCCCGAATTCTGTGCGAGTGAGCCCATGCGGCTGGAAAGAATGGCAACCTTGCTGCCATCGGTCATGTTTGCCAGCAGCGCCCTGGTCACTCTGAGCGGCCCCAGCGTGTTGGTCTCGAACTGGGCGCGTATCGCATCCCAGTCGAGATCATGCAGACCTTCGCGGGTGAGGATGCCGGCATTATTGATCAAAACATCGATCGTTCGTCCCTCGAGCGCGTCGGCGAGCCGGGCAACGGCTGCGTCATCCGCAACGTCAATGCCTTCGATTGTTTCGACGCCGAGATCCGACAGTTCCCCGGATGTCTTGCGGACCGTCGCGATGACCTCGTCGCCCCGCTCCGTCATCTGACGAGCCAGTGCAAGCCCGATACCCTTGTTCGCGCCGGTGATGACAACGCGTGCCATGGCTCCCTCCTTTTTTCTCTCCGGTTTTTGTTCTTTCTGCTGCAATCGTACGATTGAGATGGCGGCTTGTTTGGGCAGTTCCTTATACGACCTTCAGATCCAGAACGCCGACACCTTCGATCTCACCGTGGACATGATCTCCTCTGGCAACCGCACCCACGCCCGATGGCGTGCCGGTCAGGATGATATCGCCCGGAACGAGCGTGAACAGGCCCGAAAGGTAGGAAATCATCTCGGGGATTTTCCAGATCATCTGATTGAGGTCACCCTCCTGTCGGCGCTCGCCGTTGACATCGAGTCTGAGGGCGCCGGATGCCGGGTGCCCGATCTCCTCGGCTGAAACCAGCTCGCTACACGGCGCGGAATGTTCGAACGCCTTGCCGACTTCCCACGGGCGGCGCAGGTCCTTGGCGACGCCCTGGAGGTCGCGGCGTGTCATGTCGAGCGCAACCGCATATCCGAACACATGGTTGAGCGCGTCGTCGACGGCAATATCCGTTCCGCCGCCTTTCAGGGCTGCGACCATCTCGAATTCGAAATGCACGTCATCTGAAGCCGGCGGATAGGGAAAGTCCTGCCCGACCAGCAGATTGTCCGGGTTCTTCTGAAAGAAGAAAGGCGGTTCCTTGTCGGGGTCGTGGCCCATCTCGATGGCGTGTTCGGCATAATTGCGTCCGACGCAGTAAACACGATGTACCGGAAAGACATCCGATGTGCCTTTCACAGGCAATGTTGCCCGCGCGGGCGGATCGAAGACATATCCCATGGAAATCCCTCATGACGGGCCGGCCGCGGGACCGGCCGGACAATGCGAAAGGTTCGTCTGCGCGTTATCGAGAGTTTGACGGCGGGGTGCAAGTGGCCGTACTGACGCTCAGTCGGCGCTATTGCTGCGGCAGGTGCCCTCCAATCGACCGGGTGATCGCCGCGGCCGCGCGCTTGACCTTGGGTCCCAACTCGCCGATGCGCTCGTCGGGCATCCGGACCGTCGGTGCGGAAATGGAAAGGCCGGCGATCGCCTCGCCATGCTCATTGAAGATCGGGGCGGCCACGCAACGCATGCCCCGCGTGCGCTCTTCATCGTCCAGTGCCCAGCCATGTTCTCGGACTCGCGCGAGTTCGGAGAACAGCTTGTCAGGATCAACCAGCGTTTTTTCGGTAAATCTTTCAAGGCCCGTCTTGTGCAGGATGCGGCGCACCTGATCGTCGCTCAATGCCGAAAGCAGCGCCTTGCCCGCGCCCGAAGCATGAATCGCACCGCGCGAGCCGGGGCGGTGAAAAGCGCGGATCGCGTGATGGCTTTCCACCTGCGAAATAAAGACGACCGCGCCATTGTCTTCGATTGCCAGATTTACGGTCTCTCCAATCTCTTCCATGAGCTCGCGCATGATTTCGCGGCCAATGGCATAAAGCTTTCTGTTGCGCAGGAATGATGAACCGACCTCGAACGCACGAACACCGACAAGCCACAACCCACGCTCTTCGTCATGCATCACATAGTCATGGACCTGGAGCGTGGACAGTATCCTGTGCGCCGTCGACGGCGGAACGCCCGCGCGCTGGGCGAGTTCGCTGAGCGTGAGCCCGTCTTCCTGGGCGATCAGTTCAAGAAGGGCCAGCGCCCTGTCGAGCGACTGGACCGACTGCGCGCTCTGGGATGTCTTCACGGAGGGCGGTCGTCCACGCGGGCGTTTCAGCTCAATGGTGCGGGCCATGTCGCAACTTCACTCTTTCGGTACGCATCCTCAAGGTAGAACTTTAGTCTACCCACAAAATTCCACGGGAGCACGCGCGAATTTTTCACGGTCCGTATTTCAGAAAATCATCTTTTTAAATGAGGCAATCTGCCGCATTTTTGACAGAAAAACAAATAAAAACATATCATTAAACTTATTTCCATATAACGGAAATAATTTCCATTATATTGATTCAAGCTCAACCGTTTGATATCTGATCGATCATTCTCTCAGGGGGAGGATTTGCAATGTCACGGATGCGCGCGGTCGACGCCGCAGTCAGGGTTCTTGAAAAGGAAGGCGTCAACACGGCTTTCGGTGTTCCGGGCGCGGCTATCAATCCGCTCTATGCGGCGATGAAGGATCACGGTTCAATCAGGCACATCCTCGCCCGGCATGTGGAGGGCGCTTCGCACATGGCGGAAGGGTATACCCGTGCCAAGGCCGGAAACATCGGTGTTTGCATTGGCACATCAGGGCCGGCGGGGACGGATATGATCACCGGCCTTTATTCGGCATCGGCCGATTCGATTCCCATCCTTTGCATCACCGGACAAGCTCCGCGTGCGAAACTCGACAAGGAAGATTTTCAGGCCGTGGATATCGAGGCTATCGCGAAGCCGGTGACCAAATGGTCGGTTACGGTCAAGGAGCCCGCGCTTGTTCCCATGGCGTTGCAGAAGGCCTTTCACATCATGCGTTCGGGCCGTCCCGGACCGGTGCTGATCGACCTGCCGCTCGACGTCCAGCTCGGTGAAATCGAATTCGACGAAGAGACCTACGAGCCGTTGGTGCCGTACAAGCCGGTTGCGACATGCGCGCAGGCGGAGAAGGCGGTCGCCATGCTGAACGAGGCAGAGCGTCCTCTGATCGTTGCCGGGGGCGGTATCATCAATGCGGACGCCTGCGATTCACTCGTCGAATTCGCCGAACTCACCGGCGTGCCCGTCATCCCCACGCTGATGGGGTGGGGCACCATTCCCGACGACCATCCGCTTATGGCCGGCATGGTGGGCCTGCAAACCAGCCATCGCTACGGTAACGCAACGTTCCAGCGTTCCGATTTCGTTTTCGGGATCGGCAACCGCTGGGCGAACCGGCACACCGGGTCCGTCGACGTCTATACAAAAGGGCGGACGTTCATCCATGTCGATATCGAGCCCACGCAGATCGGCCGGGTTTTCGCACCTGATTACGGCATTGTTTCGGATGCGGGCGCTGCTCTGCGGCAATTCATCGAAGTCGCGAAGGAATGGAAGGCTGCCGGCAAACTTAAGGATCGCGGCAAATGGGCAAGCCAGTGCCGCCATCGCAAGTCGGTCATGTTGCGGAAGTCGCACTATGACAATGTTCCGCTCAAGCCGCAGCGTGTCTATCAGGAGATGAACGAAGCCTTCGACCGTGGCACATGTTACGTCACGACAATCGGCCTTTCGCAGATCGCCGGCGCACAATTCCTGCGTGTGTTCGAGCCGCGCAACTGGATCAATTGCGGGCAGGCCGGACCGCTTGGCTGGACGCTTCCCGCAGCCCTTGGGGTGCGCGCGGCGTTGCCGGACAAGAAGATCGTGGCGCTTTCCGGCGATTATGATTTCCAGTTTTTAATCGAAGAGCTGGCAGTCGGCGCGCAGCACAAGCTCCCTTATCTGCATATCGTCGTGAACAACTCCTATCTCGGCCTGATCCGGCAGGCGCAGCGCGGTTTCGAAATGGATTTCGAAGTTTCGCTTGCGTTTGAGAACATCAACGCCGAGGCGGATGGAGATGCGGTTCCAGGCTACGGTGTGGATCACGTTGCCGTGGCGGAGGGGCTCGGATGCAAGGCGATCCGCGTCAAGAGCCCGAACGAATTCTCCGAAGCCTTTGCCCGCGCGCAGAAGCTCATGGAGGAACATCAGGTGCCGGTCGTGCTCGAATTCATCCTCGAACGCGTCACGAACATTGCGATGGGGACGGAGATCGATTCGGTCAATGAGTTCGAGGATGTCTTGTGTCTAGACCCCGGTCTGACTCTGGATCAGCCCGCGGAGCTGGATTCCGAGTTCCAGCCGGCAGCAGAATTGCGGGAGAACGCTCTGTCGTCGGCGTGAACGTTGCCGCGACATCTCCCAAACGGGCTGGCAGGCAGGCGCTCCACTCCTCTCTTTGCCTGCTTGTCAGCTCGCTAGCACTAGGCATGCGCCGGCGGGCCGCCGGTGAGTTTCAAGGGAGTCGGTCGAATGAAAGTCTGTATATTTGGTGCCGGAGCAATCGGAGGATATCTGGGTATCATGCTAGCGCGCGGCGGCGCTGACGTGTCACTCGTTGCGCGAGGAGCGCATCTTGAGGCAATTCGAAGTGACGGCCTGAAGCTCCTTATCGACGGAGAGACTCTCCAGCGCCAGTTTGATGCGAGCGACGACCCTGCCGATCTCGGGCCGCAGGACTATGTGATTGTCGCACTCAAAGCCCATCAGGCCTGGGAATCAGCGCAAAGCATGAAACCGCTGCTCGGTCCGTCAACAGTTGTTGTGACCGCGCAAAATGGCGTGCCGTGGTGGTACTTCTACAAACTGGGCGGGCCGCATGAAGGCAAGCGGCTTAAATGCGTTGATCCGGGTGACGTTCAATGGGAGACGATCGGACCGGAACGGGTCATCGGAAGCACAGTTTATCCCGCGACGGAGATCGAAGAACCGGGCGTCATCCGCCATATCGCTGGAAACAGGTTTGGGCTCGGAGAGCCATCCGGCGAGATGTCGGGGCGGCTTGAGAATCTTGCAAGCCTGTTCAGCGCAGGCGGGCTTGACGCCAAGGTATATGCCAGCATTCGAGATGACATCTGGATCAAACTGTGGGGCAATCTGTGCTTCAATCCGATTTCCGTACTTACACACGCCACCCTCGATGTAATCGCCACGTCGCCGGGAACCAGGTTGCTTGCCCGGGAAATGATGCGGGAAGCGCAGACAATCGGAGAGAAGCTCAACGTGTACTTCCGGGTCGATATCACGCGCAGGATTGATGGTGCTGCACGCGTCGGTGCCCACCGAACATCGATGCTCCAGGATTTGCGACGGGGCCGGCCAATCGAATTGGACGCGCTGCTGGCCGCGGTCCGCGAAATGGGCCAGATCGTCGGTGTCAAAACACCTTATATCGATGCCGTCTTGGCATTGACACAGCAAATGGGCGAAGTTGCCGGTGTCTATCCAGTGTATCCGGCATCGGTTGACGCAAGACAGGCTTCGTCCTCGATGGACATCATGCCTGCCTGACTACCTACCCGGATTATACAAGGTCTTTTGGAAAGGCGGGCTGCTGTCGGCCCGCGTGCATTAGGGGATTGTGTCCTCATGGTTCAACTCGCAGCAAACCTCTCCATGATGTTCAACGAAGTCGACTTCCTTGACCGGTTTTCGGCCGCCGCGCAGGCAGGCTTCAAAGGAGTGGAATATCTTTTCCCCTACGACTTTGCAGCCGATGATCTCAGGGCGCGATTGCAGGAGAGTGGCCTCACGCAGATCCTCTTCAATACACCCGCTGGAGACTGGGATGCCGGCGATCGCGGACTTGCGTGCAACCCGGCGCGTATCGACGATTTTCGCGACGGCGTTGCGGTCGCCATCGATTATGCCGGTGCCCTCGGCTGCGAGCGGTTGCACTGTATGGCCGGTTTGACGCCTGACGGAGCTGATGCCGGAGAGGTCCGCGAAACCTATGTGGACAATCTGCACTACGCGGCGGAAGAGATGGGACGTGCGGGAATAAAGTGCCTGATCGAGATGATCAACACGCGCGATATCCCCGGCTTCTACCTGAACACGTCGGCCCAGGCGGAGGATATCCTGACGGCGGTCGGATCAGACAACCTCTACCTGCAGTATGACATCTACCACATGCAGATCATGGAGGGGGATCTGGCGCCGACGCTCGAGCGGCTCCTGCCCAGAATCGCGCATATGCAGCTGGCGGACACCCCCGGCCGCAATGAGCCGGGCACCGGTGAGATCAACTACGGCTTTCTGTTCGCGCATATCGATAAGCTCGGATACAAGGGCTGGATCGGATGTGAATACAAGCCGGCGACGACGACGGTCGAAGGCCTCGGCTGGATGGCCCCCTACAACTAGGCGAAACCCCACAAGGGATCATGCGGGCCGGCAGAGCGCCTGCAAGTATCGACGAGAGAGGAGTAAGGCATGACGGATATCGGATTCATCGGAATTGGCATTATGGGTGCGCCCATGGCCGGCCATCTCATTGACGGTGGCCACACCGTCCGCACCACGGTTCACAGAACGCCGGCACCGGCGGAGCTCACCGACAAGGGACTGGAAGTTCTCGGGTCCGCCAAGGAGGTCGCCGCCGCAAGTGAGGTGATCATCCTGATGGTTCCCGACACGCCACAGGTTGAGCAGGTTCTCTTCGGCGAGAGCGGCGTCGCGGAGGGGCTGTCGGAGGGCAAGATTGTGATCGACATGAGCTCGATCGCACCGATGGCGACGAAGGAATTCGCCAAGAAGATCAACGATCTGGGGTGCGACTATCTCGATGCGCCGGTTTCAGGCGGCGAGGTTGGCGCGAAGAATGCCGCACTCACGATTATGGTCGGCGGTGAACAGGGCGTGTTCGACAAGATCAAGCCGATTTTCGATCTGATGGGTCAGAACATCACGCTGGTCGGCGGCAATGGCGACGGCCAGACGTGCAAGGTCGCAAACCAGATCATCGTCGCCCTCAACATCGAGGCCGTATCGGAAGCATTGCTGTTCGCTTCGAAAGCGGGGGCCGACCCCGCCAAGGTGCGCGAGGCGCTGATGGGCGGCTTCGCATCGTCCAAGATTCTCGAGGTTCACGGCGAGCGGATGATCAAGCGGACATTCGATCCGGGCTTCCGCATCGAGCTGCATCAGAAAGACCTGAACCTTGCGCTGCAGGGAGCGAAGACAATCGGCGTATCCCTTCCCAATACGGCCACGGCGCAGGAACTCTTCAATTCCTGCAGTGCCCATGGCGGGGCAGCGTGGGATCATTCAGCCATGGTGCGTGCACTTGAGATGATGGCCGACCATGAGGTCGCCAAGGAATAGAGAGAGCGGTCAAAAGCCGGTCACGCGGCGTCGATCTCGGCAACCGGCTCTTCCGGCGCGGCACTTTCGACGCGATTGCGTCCGGCTTTCTTGGCCGCGTACATGCTCTTGTCCGCGCGAAGCAGGAAGGACTCCACGGTGTCTTTCGGGGTACATTCGGCCACACCGACGGAGACGGAGATATGCCCCATGCTTTCGCCGGTGGCCTTTTTTACCAGGTGGCGGGCATTCACAAGGTGACGGGTCCGTTCCGCCAGGCTCACTGCGTGTTCAATGGTGGTATCCGGTAGGATGACGGCGAATTCCTCACCTCCGAAACGGCCTGCGGTATCCTTGCCCTTGATGTTCGACTTGATGCAGCTTGCGACGTAGCGTAATGCGGAGTCGCCGGCCACGTGGCCGTGGGTGTCGTTGAACGCCTTGAACTCGTCCACGTCGATAATCAGCAAGCTTGCCGGCTGGCCCGTCGTTGATGATCTGATGATGGTCTCGTCGAGCGACAGTTCAAGCTGTCTGCGGTTGACGAGCCCGGTCAGGGGGTCGCGTGAGGATTCCTCTCGCGCGAGCTTGAGGCAGTCCTCAAGCTGTTCAACCTGGGCCCGTGACGTTTCCAAGTTCGCACAGACCTCGGCGTTGGTCTTTGACATCGTCTTCGTCGCGTTCACCAGGGCACTGACAAGGTCGCCGCTGGATTGCTGGCCCCGGCCATGTGACAACTGTTCTTCGGCGTTCTGCAACGACGCCTGATACGTGTTTGCCGAGGCTGCAGCGTTTCCAATCATGGCCAGAAGCGCCGACATCTCGCTGGTCATTTGGGCACCGATATTCTCCACCTGTTCCGATAACTGCTGTGGAGAGAGATATTTCTGGTAGAGGCGCTCGGCGTCCTGAGCCGTTACGTGCCTGTGTTCGGCAATGACCCTGCCCAGGGCTTCGTTCAGCTGGGGGTTGAGACCGGCGCAAACCGTATAGAAGACTTCATAGGCATGCGGCGTCGGCGGCGTGCCATAGCGCGCAATATAGTCGAGCGTACGTTTGGCAAGCCCGAGTGCCGTCTTGTATTGCAAACGTTGATCCACGCACGGTTCTCCTGCTGCGAACGTGGTGCGTTGGCCCTTGTGTCCCGTGTCCGCAGATTCGCGGCGAAGTATAGAGATTCGGGCATCAACACATCGTTAACGCAAAGGCCAGATTGGCAATCTGGTGAGAGCTGCGCCCGACGCCCGGCACCGTCCCAAATTTCTCCAACTCCACAAAATGCCTACTTGTGCGGACGTGACATTTGCCGTATGCGCCGCTCTAGCAAATGGGGGGGTGGGACGCCGTATCGGCAAGTCTGAATTATCCGTGGAATTGAACCGCGAAGCCCGCTAGCTTGCGGCGGGATTTTGTGGAGCACAGGTGGGGGGATGCTACCACTGGAAACAATCGCCTTTCTTGTCACGGGCGCGGCTTTGGCCGGGTTCGTCATGGGATTGGCCGGATTTGGCACCGGGCTTGCCGCGCTTGGATTTTGGTTGCTAGTGGTGGACCCGCTGATCGCCGTTCCTCTGGTCAGCATTTGTTCCATTGCCACGACCGCATTCACGCTGCATGCCTACGCCCATGCCATCAGCTGGCCACGGCTCGCGCCATTTTTTGCCGGGGCCGTCGCGGGATTGCCTTTGGGTATTCTGCTTCTCGGGCAGCTTGATCCGGCGTTGTTCAAGGTCGTGATGGGATTGTTTCTCATCGGATACACGCTGGTTCGTCTTCTGATCGTACCGACGCTGACGGTGCGTGGGTCGGGCAGATTCATGGACGCGATAGTTGGTCTCGGAGGCGGCATTCTCGGCGGTTTTGCCGCAATTCCGGGGCCACTCACGACCGTCTGGTGCGGATTGCGTGGCTGGTCCAAGGATGAACAGCGTGCCGTCTACCAGCCCTTCAACCAGATCATCATTCTTCTCGCGCTCGCCGGCTATGCCAGTCAGGGCATGCTCACTCAGGAGGTCGGATTGTTGTCCTTCTACTGCGTCCCCGCGTCGTTGCTCGGGATGGCGGTTGGTATGGCCGGCTACAAGCGTATCGGCGAGGTGCAGTTTCAAAAGCTGATTCTATGGCTGCTGCTGGCCAGTGGCGTTATGCTGATTTTCCTCAATATTTTCTCGGTAGGGGCCGAATGAAGCTCACAGAGTATGAAAAAGCCATGCTGGCGGGCGAGGAAGGCCCGGCACGCCGATACGCTATGGAGCAGATCATTCGTGTCGGCGATTTTTTCGGCGCCGATGCTTGCGTGGAAATCTCGCAGGTTCATTTGATGGCAGATCCGGAAAGTCTGGGCGAGGCCGGAGTCGAATTCCTGGAGGGACTGGCGGCGCTGCCGCATGATCAGCGCCGCGTGCGGGTGCCGACTGTAACGGATCCACGTGGTGTCGATTTCGAGGCCTACAAGCGGCTCAAACAGACAGACACGATGGCCGAGCTGGAGCGCCGCGCCATCGCGGCGTTCGAGTCATTCGGCGTGATGATGACCGACACCTGCATCAACTATCAGACGATCCTGCCGCCGGTTATGGGCGAACATCTCGCCTTCGGCGATACCGGCTCGTCGATTTACGCCAACTCAGTGCTTGGTGCGCGAACGAATTTCGAAGGTGGACCGTCAGCGCTTGCTGCCGCCCTGACAGGGCGCACCGCGGCTTACGGGTTTCACCTCGACGCGCGCAGGCGCGGTACGTCGTTGTTCGAGACGAAGGTGCGTCCGAAGGGTTTGACCGAATGGGGCGCGCTTGGTGCCATTGTTGGCAAGGCGATGAACTCCTATTGGGAGGTGCCCGTTATCGCCGGCATTGAGGGCGCGCCGACGTCGGACGAGATCAAGCAATTCGGCGCGGCCCTCGCAAGCTTCGGCTCCACGCCGCTGTTCCACATGACCGGCATCACGCCGGAGGCGCCGGATCTGAATGCCGTGTTCGACAACACGCTACCGCCGCCAACGGTCATCAACGCCGGTGACATTGCAAATCTCATCCGATCCTACGCACCGGAGGACGATACCTTGCATGTGGTCGCCTTCGCGGGGCCGCAACTCTCGCTTGTGGAAATGCAGATGCTTTCCGGTCTCCTTGAAGGACGGACCCTGCACAAGGATGTGGCGCTTCTTGCCGCCACATCGCCCGAGATCAAGTCGGCTTGTGACCGGATGGGATTGACCGCCACGATCGAGGGCGCCGGTGGTGTCGTCCTTTCCGGTGTGTGCTTCTACCAGATGTATGCCCGCGAAATCGGTGAGGCGAACGGGTGGAAGCGGCTCATGAGCAACTCCGCCAAGCTGGTCAACATTCTTGGCGGATACGGCTACGAGCCGGTGCTGGCGACGATGGAACAGTGCATTGAGAGCGCCGTGCAGGGGCGGATCGTGGGAGCGGCTTCATGACAGGGGAACGCATTTACAAGGGAACCGCCGGGATTGGTGACGCTGTGGAAGGTGAGGCGCTCGTGGCGCACGATAACTTTTCCGCCCGGTACGACCTCGACCGCATCGAGGGCGTGTTCTCGCGCCCCGGCCACAAGCTGTTCGGCGAGAGCTATGTGGGGAAAATCCTGATCCTCAATATCGCGAAGGGTGGTGTCGCGACCGCATGGATGCTGCGCGAGATGACCGATCGGAATATGGGACCGGTCGCCCTCATTCTCAATGCGGCCAACCCGATCATGGCGCAGGGCGCGGCCTTCGCCAATCTGCCGCTGATCGACCGCTTCGATGTGGATATCACGTCGGTGATCACGACCGGCGAACGCGTTGCCGTTGATCCTTCGTGCGCGACCGTCAAGGTGGTCTAGTCGAGCCTGGCTGGAACCTGGAGTTTATGAAAGATCATCGTCGTCGAGGATCTCATACATTCCGCGAAGTATCGTTGCCTCGATAACGTGCGAGGTGCGTTCATGACGGTGCGCCTCGCTGTCGGCGACGCGTTTGTAAAGTTCAGGCAGATCAGCGGCCGGCGTATCGACGAAGCCGATCGAAATGATCTCGGACGGATCGTCCAGAGCGCGCGCATTGACGACCCGTGTCGGAATGCCGAAGCCGACGTCGGGTATCCACGCATTGCGAAAATCTTCGTAGGTCTTTCCCGGTTTGAGTCGTCTAACCAGAACCGAACACAACATGGTGGCTCCCTTCGCTCGTGGGGCTACAGTAACGCTTCGCTCATCCCGCTGCCGTTTTAATCGCATCGGTTTCGATGATCGGGGCTGTGCCGCCATGCCACATGGGAGCGATCCACTGATCTGACAATATGGCGGCATGACGCTACAGTCATATTTTGCCGGTGCGCTTTTGCGCCTCGTTCTTGTCGCCACACTGGTGTTACAGGGCATGATTGCCGGTGCGCTCGCTACGCGCATGACAACGGCTCAGGTCGTCGCCGGGCCCGGCGATATGGTCCTAATCTGCACACCGGAGGGCTTCAAGACGGTCCCGTGGTCGGATATCTCCGATGAGCATATACCGCTGGACTTCGGATGCGCCTGCCCATGCACATCGTCATGCAGCTCGGGAAGCCCTTGTGTCCCGAAGTTTCTGGTTGTGGCAGTCGACTACAATGCGAATTGTATGGCCGTGGCGCGCAGGGACGAGCGGACAGCGGCACCTTCGGGTTCTTGCGGCCACTCTTCTATTGGCGCTCGTGCGCCGCCTTCGCATTCCATCTAGTTTTCACAACAGGTCAGTTTTCGTGCGCGTGCAGCCGGAAGGCATGCGCGCAATCATGGAGTGCAAGAGATGAAATATCTGATTGGAGCGAGTCTGGTGGCCATGCTGAACCTCACCCCGTCATTTATCATCGCCGACGACTACAGCCGAGGCGATATCACAGTTGAAAGTCCGTGGGTCCGTACAACCATCCCCAACCGTCCGGCTGCCGGCTACATGACTGTCCGCAATAGTGGCAATAGCGCCGACGCCATCCTGTCCGCGTCCTCGCCGGTTGCGGACAAGGTCGAGTTGCATACCCACCTGATGGAAAACGGGGTGATGAAGATGCGCGCCGTCGAGAAGGTCGCTATACCCGCAAAGGGGTCGGCGGAGTTCAAGTCCGGCGGACTGCACCTGATGATCTTCGGCGTCAAGACACCGCTCAAGGATGGTGACGATCTGCCTCTTACAGTGGTTTTTGAGAAAGCAGGTCCGGTTGAGTTGGACTTCAAGGTCTCGACACTCGCGGGTAGCAAGAAAGTGAAAGACGACCATTCCGGCCACGGTGCACACAAGCATTGATCGGTTACGCCGTTACGCTTGTCACTGGCGGCTGTCGCGATCCGTGGTATGCGGATCGATTTTTCGCGCGATCAGGATTTGCGAGATGACGCCCTTCGGTGAAACGGTTTCGTTCGCCATCACCTTCCAGGTCTTGTCATCGAGCAGTGCGTGCAGCTCGACGGGGCGGCAGCCGCCGACAAGCCACGGCCAGCGTTTCTGCACCAGCCGCCATATCTGCGTGAGGATGGTGGTATCGCCATCTGATGTCTGCGGTGTCATGCTGGCAAGGCACATAAGGCCGTCCGGTTTTAGAACCCGGTGGAACTCGGAAATCAGGTTTTTCGAGTGCGCCGGAGAGAGCAGATCGAACAGATAGGTTGCAACAACCCGGTCGAGCGTAGCTGTGCCGGCGGTCAGACCAAGGGTTACGTCGCCCGGCTTGAGCGTGACCTGTGGTGCGAAAGGAGAGAGCCGTTTCGCCGCCCGCGCGAGCATCGCTGGCGCGATATCGATACCTGTATAGCGTGCATCAGACGGCAATTGATCGCGAAGGAGGATTTCCGCCAGGCGGCCCGTGCCGCAGCCGACTTCGAGAATCTCTCTCGCCCCGCCGAAATCGGCGCAGGCGATCAGGACCCTGAACGCCTCGTCTTCATACCAGGCCTGGGAGTCTTGCTTCGCCGCATTGGCCTCATAGTGGCGTTGCGCTTCCTCGGGCGACAAGGTCGAGGTCATCGACTCCACCTTCTTCCACGATCGCTTCAGCCAAGAACCTCGAAGTCATCCTCGCGCAGCAGAGCGTTGCCGTCATCCTGAAGAACCCAGAGCTCATTGGTAATGACGCCGAAGGCCTTGTTCATCTCCCACTTTGCGGAAAGGATCGCGGACCTGTCGTCGACAATTCTGATCTCAGGTTCAATGTAGGTAACGTCAGAAAATCCATCTCCGATGATCTTGGTCCAGAAGGCCTCGATGTCGGCCCGACCACTGAACGCACCGAACGGTTTGGCATTCATGACGGCCGTTTCTTCATAGCATGCGGCGCATCCGGCGGCGTCACCGGCATTGAATGCGTCCTGCCAACGTCTGCTTCCTTCGCGGACGGCAGACAGCAGAACCTCATTGATTTCTTCCACCATTGCGATCACTCCCGGTCCTTTGCGCGGATTTGTGTCGTATCACGCGCGCAATCCTAGCCCTCAGCGTGGCTGCGAAACAATGTCCAGCCATTCACCGACGCGCGCTTCCGGATCTTCGTGGGTGACGATGTCGGTCACGACCGCGAGAGAATCTGCGCCCGCCGTCAGCACGGCCGGCGCACGCTCGACGGTGAGACCGGCGATGGCAACGAGCGGGCAGGGTATCAGGCTTTTCCATTCGGTGACGCGGTCCAGCCCCTGCGGCGCCCACTTCATCTTCTTGAGCTTGGTTTCGTAGACCGGACCCAATGCGATATAGTCGGGCTCTGCCTTGAGTGCTGTCTCCAGTTCCTCATGCGAGTGCGTGGACACGCCAAGTTTCAGGCTGACGGCCTTGATGGCATCGAGATCAGCTATGGCCAGGTCTTCCTGGCCGAGATGGATAAAGTCCGCGCCAACGGCGATGGCCTCGCGCCAATAATCATTGACGATCAGCTGGCAGTCATGAGCTTGGCAGAGCGCGAGCGACGCTTCGATTTGGCGCACGACTTCCGCCGGTTCGGCGTCCTTCAACCGCAATTGAACTGTTTTCACGCCGAGCGGAACGAGCCGCTTAAGCCAGCTCAGGTCCGGCAGGACCGGATAGAATTTATGCAACATGGTTGCCCGCGCTCTACGACGCGCCGTCGATCTTGAAGAAGGGCGTCCCGGCCACGGGCGTGGAGGGGCTGGCCATGTCCCGCGGTTCCATCAATCCGGATTCGTATGCCAACCGGCCCGCCTCGATGGCTTGCGAGAACGCACGCCCCATGGCGACCGGGTCGCCCGCTTTGGCGATGGCCGTGTTCAGCATGATTGCGTCATATCCCATCTCCATGGCGCGCGCGGCATGCGACGGCGCTCCGATGCCGGCGTCGATCACCAGCGGAATGTCGGGGAAGTAGGAGCGCATGGTCCGAAGCGCGAGCGGATTGGCGAGGCCCTGTCCCGAGCCGATGGGCGCGCCCCACGGCATCAGGACTTCGCAACCGGCGGCCATCAGCTTTTCGGCCACGCCGAGGTC
This sequence comes from Hyphomicrobiaceae bacterium, assembly GCA_028066055.1. Classification (GTDB taxonomy): domain Bacteria; phylum Pseudomonadota; class Alphaproteobacteria; order Rhizobiales; family Methyloligellaceae; genus UBA2767. Next base: position 727 of record JALCBY010000046.1, on the reverse strand, counting down.
TTCGGTCATATAGGGGAAGACCTTGAAACCATCCTCGTTGAGAATGCGCGCCGCCTCGACAAGGCCGAACACCTCCGGCTGGAGCGTATCGTTGTTGGCGATGACCTCGAGCTTGATCCAGTCGGTTTCAAACAGTTCGCGCGCCATCTGCGCCGTCGTGACCGCTTCCTTGACTGTGTTGCACCCGGCTGTGTTGGGCAGCACATGCACATCGAGCTGCTTGATGAGTTCCCAGAAACCCTGACCGGCGCTCGCGCGGGCGGCTTCGCGCCGCACCGACACCGTCACGAGATCGGATCCCGATGCCTTGACTGCATCGGCGAGAATCTGGGGTGAGGGATAGAGTGCGGTCCCGGTCAAAAGCCGGGAACCGATTTCCGTTCCGTAAAACTCGAGCATTATCCACCTTGCCTTGGCGAGACGATTTCAACCGCGTCGTTTTCTGTAAGTTTTATCTGGCCGCGTTGTGGTGCGGGGACGAAATCCCCGTTGAGTGCCGTGGCCACCTTGGCGGTGCCATGGCCAAGTGCCGCGCACAATTCCTCAAGCGTTTTGGCCTGTGTCTGCGTTGCCTCACCATTGACGACAATCTTCAACTGAATACCTCCGGGTGCGTAACACCCTCGTCGATAAAACGCGCCGTAAGCTCCGCGAGCGCCGGCGCGAGCAGGTAACCGTTCCTGTAAAGACCGTTTACATGGATATGGTCGTTCCTGACAATAACCCG
>JALCBY010000045.1:17966-19506 GCA_028066055.1 Hyphomicrobiaceae bacterium | reverse complement strand
AACATGTTTGTCTGGGATATCAAATCTACTTGACGGTCCTTGTCTGCTTCAGATCAGAAGCAGACTTGAGTCGGCATCGGCGTTATCGACCGCCCACACTGCGTAAGCGGTCTTGGCAGCTCACCAATTTGGATTTTCGATGCAGCCAGCGTCGTCCTCCCGGTAGAGCCAGGCTCCCGCGATGGCTGCCAACGGCACCTCGACAAGACCCCAGATGATCGAGACGAGCATCTGGTCCGCCGGAAAAATTCCGACATTTATGAAAGAGGCCCCGGTGAGCAGCCAGGCGATGGACCACACGGCGAGCCCGGCAATCACCGCGGTCTTCGGGCCTGGCCCGAAACGAGGCCTGATGGCTGCATAAATCCAGATCAACGCAAGGCCGAACACGAACATGATAGCGACACCCGATGCGATCTGACCGACGCTGAACTCAGCCGATGCCGGTTCCGTTCCGGCACCCGGCGACAGCTGGGCCACGACAATATGGTTCAACACATACTCGCCGATGTTGAGCACGAGACCGGAAAGCGCGCCGCCAAGCAGCACACGGGAAAGGTTCATCTTGCGAACACCGTTGGTCATCTTCTTCATCAGTCCACGGCACTCAACGCCGGCGGCACACTGATTATCGACATGCTGTACAATAATGGTTTGTCGACGGATTGAGCCAACTATTCTCCATGAATTCCCCAATGACCGTTGGAGGCAGGGTGACCAATACCTATGAATACAAACCGGCAAGGTTCTTTCTCATGGTGTATGCCGGCAGCTGGGTCCCATGGTTTTTCGGTGTGTATGCCGGGTCGCGGGGACAGGAGGCTTTTGCCAGCCTCTTAAGCCTCGTCGGACTGCTCGCTCCGATTGGCGTGGCGCTGACGCTGGTCCTGACGTCCGGCAACCGGCCCCTGAAAAGCGATTTCAAGGACCGGATTATCAACGTGCGCAGGATCCGGCCGATCTACATCCTCCTTGCGGTCGCCTTGCCGTTCGCAGTGGTTTGCCTGTCGATCTGGCTGTCGCTGCTTGTCGGGCAATCCTCCGATCAATTTGCGTTTTCCGGGGGCGTAAATCTGCCGGCCATGATCATCCTGGCATTGGTGCTCGCACCGATCATGGAAGAGATGGGCTGGCACGGCTATGGCGTGGACGGTCTCAGGGCCGGGTCCGGAATGTTGAAGACCACACTTTTATTTGGCGTTCTTTGGTCGGCATGGCACGCCCCCCTGTTTCTCATAAGCGGGACCTACCAGAATGGCCTGGTCGAGATGGGCAACCCGGTTTTCGTGGTCAATTTCTTCGTCAGCGTCATTCCCGCGGCAATCATCGCCAACTGGCTCTACTACAAGAACAACCGGTCGATCACCGCCGCCGTCCTCCTGCACTCGATGCTGAATGCGGCGGCTGTGCTGTTGAATGCCGGACAAGTCGCGAAGTGCATTGCAACGCTGCTCTATGCGGGCGTAGCGGTATCTATCATCGCAATCGATCGCGCCGCCTTCACGCAGGGCCCCCGCAATTTTCTACCGGCCCGCGAGGA
>JALCBY010000045.1:0-17866 GCA_028066055.1 Hyphomicrobiaceae bacterium | reverse complement strand
CTCGCTTCGCGGACGGTCTCAAAAGCCGGCAAATCCCGTTCGTGGATTAGGTCGGGTCCTGACCTTCCCGGCACCCGCGACGCGCATAACCTCTTGAAAATAGTGGTGAGCCCGGCAGGAATCGAACCTGCGACCCACTGATTAAAAGTCAGTTGCTCTACCAACTGAGCTACGGGCCCACGGGGAAAATCGCGCCGGACCATACGGGCGGTGGCGGATGCGGGTCAAGGGCCGATTGAGCCTTGTGCGCCGATGACGCGCAATTTTCATCGCGTGCGTTAATTGTGACTAGGTGCACGCCGTTTTGTATGACACAAAAGTGAGGCGACTCTCAGCGCATCTCATCCCGTCCGGTCGCCAGCGCATCTGACCGCCATCCCCTGGGACACTCCGCCGATGAACAAGGCACGGCCCGGATCTCCGACCACCCCTGCGGGCGAAGATGCGCGGCACGAAAATCACATCCTGGCCATCGCGTTGATGTGTTGCGCCGTCACGGTCTTTTCAACCGTTGACGCCGCAGCCAAGTATCTCGCGGACGATATGAGCGTGCCGGTCCTACAGGTGATCTGGGTCCGCTTCCTGTTCCATGCCCTGCTGACCGTGCTGATCTTCGGCTTCGTGTTTCGCCGCGAAGTCGTACGCAGCAACAAGCCCACACATCAGTTCGTCCGCAGCCTGCTCGTCGCGGTGACGACCGGATTCAATTTCGTCGCGATCAAATATCTCCAGCTCGATCAGACGGTCACGATCTTCTTCCTGACGCCCCTGCTTGTGGCAGCGCTCGCGGGGCCTATCCTGGGCGAGTGGGTCGGCTGGCGGCGCCTGTTGGCTATCTTCACAGGGTTCATCGGGGTTTTGCTCGTGACGCGTCCCGGATTCGGCGGCATTCACTGGGCAGTGCTCTATTCCTTTGCCGCCACCATCACATACGCATTCTACAGCATTCACACCCGTTACATGGCCGCGCACGATACGCCCGAAGTGAACCTGTTCTATACGGCCTTCGCTGGCGCCCTGCTCGGCGCACCCCTGGGCCTGGCCGTTTGGGAGTGGCCCGGCGATGCGCTGACATGGGGCCTGTTTCTATGGCTCGGACTGACGGGCATGGTCGGTCACTGGTTGCTCATCCTGTCGTTCAAATATGCACCCGCACCAGTCGTCGCGCCGTTCATTTATGTATCGCTGCTATCCATGATCGGGCTTGGATATGTCGTGTTCGGCGACGTGCCGACGCTGTGGACGCTGGCCGGCGGGGCGGTGGTAATCGGTTCCGGCCTCTACCTGCTTTACCGGGAGCGCCGACTTTCATCCTGAGAAATTGCATCCACCCCTTGGATTCACCTCCGGCAATACCTATTTCTTAACAAACAATAAAGACGGACCCTGATACAGGGACAGGGGCATTGCCGCTGGGAGGCGAGATAATGAAAGCTCTCACGGCAGTCGCCATGACGGCGATGTTGGTGGCTTTCGGCATTACAGGGGCCCAAGCCACTGATAAGACAGCGAAACTGACTGATCCGGCAACGTCGGGACAGACTCAGACTGCGCCCTTTGGTGCGGTCGAAAAAGCTTCGATCCCGGCCGCGATTGGCCGGACCGGTCTTTCTGACGCCGAGCTGGAGCGCATTCGCGGTTCCGTTCGCAGTCAGATTCAGGCGATGAGCGCACGTGATGCCGCGGGCGCCTATGCGCTGCTGACTCCGGTCATCCAGGATTATTACAAGGATTCCAGTGCGTTCCTGAAGATTCTGACGACGCAGCTCAAGCCGTTGTCGAACGCAAAATCCTTTGCATTTTCCGAAATCGTCCGCGAGGACACCGACGCGCTGCAGAGTGTGACGATTACCGACGCTCAAGGCCGCGAATGGAATGCACAGTTCCGGCTGCAGCGCCAGGGCAACGGCAGCTGGGGCATTGCAGGGTGTCTGGTGGAGCCGATCAACGGCCACCGGGTCTGAAAACCCGACGTTTTTACTCAGTCAGTGTTCTTCTGACCGGGCGCGTTGAGCCGCGCCAGAGAGTCCTGTGCAAACGCCTCGAATTGCCCGCCTCTGATCGCTTCGCGCATCCGCGCCATCAGTTCCTGATAGAAATGCACATTGGCCCAGCTGACCAGCATGGCGCCGAGAATCTCCTGACTCTTGATAAGATGATGCAGATAGGCGCGTGAATAGTCGCGAGCCGCCGGGCATGTGCTTGTCTCGTCCAGCGGGCGCGGATCGTCCGCATGGCGGGCATTGCGCAGATTGACCTTGCCGTCCCAGGTGAAGGCCTGCCCGTGGCGCCCCGATCGTGTCGGCATGACGCAATCGAACATGTCGATCCCGCGTGCGACTGACAGGATGAGATCCTCAGGCGTCCCGACCCCCATCAGGTAGCGCGGGCGGTCGTCGGGCAGAAACGGAACCGTCGCATCGAGCGTTTTCAGCATCAGCTCCTGCCCCTCACCCACAGCAAGCCCGCCGATGGCATATCCGTCGAACCCCAGTGCAAGCAGAGCGCGTGCGGAGGCCTCCCGCAGATCGGCGTGCACACCGCCCTGCACGATGCCGAACAGCGCCTGCCCGGGTTTGCGATGTTGCGTGAATGCGGCCTTGGACCGCTCCGCCCAGCGCATGGAAAGCTCCATGGATGACTTGGCTTCGGACTTCTCGCATGGATACGGCGTGCACTCGTCGAACACCATCTGGATATCCGCGCCGAGCAGACACTGAATCTCAACCGAGCGCTCCGGCGTCAGTTCGTGCTTGCTGCCGTCGATATGGGACTGGAAGGTCACCCCCTGCTCGCTCATCTTCCGCAGCTTGGCGAGCGACATCACCTGATATCCCCCTGAGTCGGTGAGGATCGGTCCCTGCCAGTTCATGAAGTCGTGCAGGCCGCCAAGCGCCGCCACTTCTTCCGCACCAGGGCGCAGCATCAGGTGATAGGTGTTGCCGAGAATGATATCGGCACCCGTTTCGCGCACGGTTTCCGGCAGCATCGCCTTAACCGTCGCCGCCGTGCCCACCGGCATGAAAGCGGGCGTTGCCACCGGACCGTGCGGCGTCGCGATCTCGCCGCTGCGCGCTGAGCCATCTGTTGCATGGAGACTGAAAGAGAATCGGGCGGTCATGTGATCAGGAGGGCTGGAGGAAACAGGCATCACCATAGGAATAGAACCTGTAGCCGTTTGCAATGGCGTGGGCATAGGCCTGTTTCATGATTTCAAGACCGCAGAAGGCCGACACCAGCATGAACAGGGTCGAGCGTGGCAGGTGGAAGTTCGTGATCATGGCGTCGACCGCCTTGAACCGGTATCCCGGCGTGATGAAAATATCGGTCTCACCGTTGAAGGGCACGAACCGGCCGGTGTCGCCAGCAGCGCTCTCAAGCACGCGAAGCGAGGTAGAACCAACGGCAATAATGCGTCCTCCCCGCCCGCGTACGTCATTGAGCGCATCCGCGGTCTGCTGATCGATTTCACAGCGTTCGGCGTGCATGTGATGGTCGCGCGTGTCGTCGACCTTGACCGGCAGGAACGTGCCCGCCCCCACGTGCAGTGTGACGAAGTGTTCCTCGATACCCCGATTACGCAACGCCTTCAGCAGCGCTTTAGTGAAATGAAGGCCCGCCGTCGGTGCCGCGACCGCCCCGCGTTCACGGGCATAGACCGTCTGATAGTCGTCGACATCCCCGGCATCGGGCGCCCTGCGCGAGGCGATATATGGCGGCAACGGCATTTCTCCAAGCGCCGCAATGGCTTCGTCGAGCGTGCTGCCATGAAAATCGAAGGCCAGAGTGACTTCGCCGCCACCTTCCTGTCGGCTTTCAACATGAGCCCATAACGTCCCTTGAAGGCACACATTTTCGATATTTCCAAAGGATATCCGATCGCCCGCCCGAAGACGCTTTGCCGGACGCGCCAAGGCCTTCCACCGGCTGGCGTCGACGGGCTCGATGAGTGTCACCGAGACGTTCGCGGTCGCGTCGTCGCGGTATCGAATGCCGGACAGTTGCGCGGGGATAACGCGCGTGTCGTTGAACACCAGCGCGTCGCCCGGATTGAGGATTCCCGGGAGATCACGCACCCCCCTGTCCTGCAGCGGATCCGCGGCACGCGGATTGACGCACAACATGCGCGCCGCGTCGCGCGGATGCACCGGCCGCAGGGCGATGCGATCCTCGGGCAGGACAAAATCGAACTCGTCAACGCGCACGTGGGCTTCCCGCGCCGGAGCCTTTCCAAAGGCTACTCGGCGTCTGCCGCCACCCGCAGAGAAACGATCTTGTCCGGATCGGCGACCGGCTCTCCGCGCTTGATCTTGTCGACATTCTCCATTCCGTCCACGACCTGGCCCCAGACCGTGTATTCCCGATTAAGGAACGGCGCGTCGTTGAAGCAGATGAAGAACTGGCTGTCCGCGCTGTCCGGATTTGCGGCCCGCGCCATCGATGCGGTGCCGCGGACATGCGGCTCGTCATTGAACTCCGCCGCGAGGTTCTGGCCCGAACCGCCGGTGCCGGTGCCCTGCGGACAGCCGGTCTGCGCCATGAAGCCGTCGATCACACGGTGAAAGACGATGCCGTCGTAGAACTTCTCCCGCGCAAGCTGTTTGATGCGCGCGCAGTGGTTGGGGGCGAGATCCGGACGCAACGCAATGGTGACGGGACCTTGCGTCGTTTCCATGATCAATGTGTTTTCAGGATCGTTCGTTGCCATACGTTTCGCTCGTCTCGTTGGGACCCCGCAGGGTGAATGTGTCGGATGGGCGACAGTGATGAGCGAGCGAAAGGCGCACGTCAAGGCGTCAGACGCAACGCGCGGGCCGATTTGTCGATCCACGCCCGGCTTTCATTTTCAGGTTCGAACTCTTCGGAGGCTGCCTCGGCGGCTCATCCGGCCCACACCAGATCAGGGACTGGCCCGTTCCTTCAAGACCGAATGGTCCTTGGCATCGGCCGCAACCGTAACCTTCAGCATCCTGTCCGGTTTGTCGACGACACCGTTGCGGCGAGGATCACCCTTCTTCACGGCGTCAACCCGGTCCATGCCGCGAATAACCTCTCCCCAAAGCGTGTACTGTCCGTTCAGATGGGACGCTTCATCCAACACAATGAAGAATTGCGAATTCGCGCTGTTGGGGTTCCGGGTGCGCGCGGCTCCGATCGAACCGCGCTTGAATTTTGCATTGGAAAATTCGGCCTTCAGGTCTGGATATTTCGACCCACCTCGCCCCGTCCCTTCGGGATCGCCCGTTTGGGCCATGAATCCGTCGATGACACGATGGAAAACGACCCCATCATAGAACCCTTCACGGGCGAGCTTCTTGACACGAGCAACGTGTCCGGGCGCGAGATCCGGGCGGAGCTGGATGGCGATCCGGCCATTCTTCGTATCGATATAGAGGATGTTTTCCTTATCCAGAGCCGCACCTTGCGCGAGCGCCATGCCGGCCGTCATCACTGAGAAAATCAAAACGAGCAGAAATCTGTGGAACGCTTTCATTGGGAACCTGCCTTAAGCCTTTGAACATGCCGCTGAGGTCGCGGCGGAAACGTCAGGAGCGGCCGAACCGGTCGTTCAGCCGGGTTGCGACGGACTGAGGAACGAATGCGCCTGCCTCGCCGCCCATCGACGCAATCTGGCGCACAAGCGTGCCGGCGATATGACGAACCGGTGGCGACGACGCAAGAAAGACGGTTTCGATATCGGGAGCCATCGTCCCGTTCATGCCCGCCATTTGCATCTCGTAGTCAAAATCCCCGGAGTCCCGCAATCCGCGGATAATCACATTGGCGCCGACGGCCCGCGCGGCATCGACCGTGAGTTTGTCGAATGTCTGAACCTCGATGTCCGTACCGGTTTCTGCAATCAGGGCAGCGACTTCGGCCTTGATCATGTCGACCCGATCCTCGACCGAAAACAGCGGTTTCTTGCCGTGATGCAAACCGACCGCAATCACGAGCCGGTCGAGGAATTTCGCCGCGCGCACGATGATGTCCATATGCCCGAGCGTCAGCGGATCAAAGCTGCCGGGATAGAAACCTGTCTGGGCCATCGAATTCCTTTCGCGATTACTTCGGCAGTTGGTGCCGCGTCATGCGCGTCGCGTAAGCGCGAGCCATAGCCCGCCGCCAATGAGCGCGGTGCCCGAAACTCGGGCGAGCAGCCTGGCACGCGACGGCGCAACGAACCAAGCGCGACCCAACCCGGCTGCGACCCCCCATCCGGCATCCAACAACGACGCCATGACGACAAAGACGGCGCTCATGACGAAAAGCTGGAACTGAGCAGGCAGGGACGGATCGACAAACTGAGGCAGGAAGGCGGTGAAGAACGCAATGGTCTTGGGATTGAACATCGCGACCCAGAAGCCGCGCACGAAGTCGACCCGCTGCGGCGTCACTGGTTTCTGCGCGACGCTGTCTCCGGATCGCCATGCCTGAATGCCGAGCCAGATCAGATATGCAGCCCCCGCCCAGCGCAGCACCTCGAACAGAAACGCGGAATGGTTCAGCACCCAGCTCAGCCCAAGCGCAATTGCAGTGATGAGAACACCGTTCCCGACCGCCGTCCCGGCGACCGTGACAAGCGCTGCCCATATCCCGCGCGTCGCGCCTGTCGCGATAACCAGCGTTACGATCGGCCCCGGCGACAGGATCAGCAGTGCGCTGATCAGGACAAATGCGGTGAAGAGTTCGAAGTTCATGCGACCGGCCGATCCTTCTCGATTGGATTGGATAGAGTGCCAACCAAGCCCTCAGCAGCACGAAAGGTCAACCGGTTTCTTGCGTATCGCCGTCTGTCGGATCGTCGCCGTCGTCGGCTCCGTTCTCATCTTCCTCAGGAATACCCTCGACATACATGACGCGCTCATCCTCAGCCGTATCGAAGACAATCACGCCCTGCGTCGAGCGCCCGATGATCGAGATGCCGTCCACGGGCGTGCGGATGAGCTGCCCCTTGTCGGTCACGAGCATGACCTGCCCGCCCTGCTCGATCGGGAACGATGCGACCAGTTTGCCGTTCCGGTCGTTCACGGTCATGGCGATGATGCCTTTGCCGCCACGCCCCGACACGCGGTACTCGTAGGCCGATGAACGCTTGCCGTATCCATTTTCCGAAACAGTGAGAATGAACTCTTCCTGCGCGCCGAGTTCGGCGTAGCGCTCCTGGGGAAGTTCCGCGGTTTCGGTCTCTTCCACATCCACAGGTGCTTCTTCGGGAAGGTCGGCGTGATCGCCGTTTGCCGCACGGCGGATCGCATTGGCCTGACGCACATATTCGTTGCGTTCCGCCGGTGACGCTTCGACGTGGCGCAGGATTGCCATGGAGATGAGCGTATCTCCCTTGTCGAGCTTGATTCCACGCACGCCAACAGAGGTCCGCCCCGAGAACACGCGCACGTCTGTTGTGGGGAAACGGATCGCCTTGCCGCCCGCCGTGGTCAGCAGCACATCGTCGTTTTCCGTGCAGATATCGACGCGCAGGATCTGATCGCCCTCATTCAGCTTCATGGCGATCTTGCCGTTCTGGCGCACTTCGACAAAATCGGACAGCTTGTTGCGGCGAACGTTTCCGCTTTCCGTCGCGAACATGACATCGAGCGAGCTCCAGGAGTCTTCATCCTCCGGAAGCGGCATGATGGTCGTAATACGTTCGTCGGTTTCGAGCGGCAGCAGATTGATCAGCGCTTTGCCGCGCGCCTGGGGTGCGGCGACCGGCAGCCGCCAGACCTTCATCTTGTAGACCATGCCGCGGGACGAGAAGAACAGCACGGGCGTGTGCGTATTGACGATGAAGATGCTGGTGACGAAATCCTCATCGCGCGTTGCCATGCCGGCACGCCCCTTGCCCCCGCGCCGCTGCGCCCGGTAGGTCGAGAGCGGAACGCGCTTGATATAGCCCTTGTGAGACACGGTCACGACCATGTCCTCGCGCTGGATGAGGTCCTCATCCTCAACGTCCGCACCCGCCTCGATGATTTCTGTGCGGCGCGGCGTGTCGAACTCGTCGCGGATGGCGATCAGTTCGTCTTTGACGATTGTCACGATGCGGGCCCGCGAGCGCAGGATGTCGAGATAATCCTCGATCTGCTCGCCCAGTCCCTTCAGTTCGTCTCCAATCTCGTCACGTCCGAGCGCGGTCAACCGCTGCAGCCTCAACTCCAGAATGGCCCGCGCCTGCTCGTCCGACAGCCGGTACGTACCGTCTTTCGCAACCTTGTGGCGCGGATCGGCGATGAGCTCGACCAACGGCGCCACGTCACGGGCGGGCCAGTCGCGCGCTGTCAGCGCGGCGCGCGCCGCCGCCGGGTCGGGTGCTGAGCGAATGAGCGCAATGACCTCGTCGACATTAGCCACCGCAATCGCAAGCCCGACCAGGATGTGAGCGCGATCACGCGCCTTGGCCAGCAGATATTTGGTGCGGCGGCTGACGACCGTCTCGCGGAAGTCGGCAAATGCCTGGATGAAATCCCGAAGGTTGAGTTGTTCTGGACGGCCGCCGTTGAGCGCTACGAAGTTGCAGCCGAAACTCGTCTGGAGAGACGAAAACCGGTAGAGCTGATTGAGAACCACGTCGGCGACCGCATCGCGGCGAAGTTCGATGACAACGCGCATGCCGTCACGATCGGACTCATCGCGGATATCGCCGATGCCCTCGATCCGCTTTTCACGGACCAGTTCGGCGATCTTCTCGATCATGGTGGACTTGTTCACCTGATACGGGATCTCGGTGATAATCAGCGCTTCGCGGTCGCGCGGCATCGTTTCAACCGAGACACGCCCGCGCATGACCACCGACCCCCGGCCCGTCTCGTAAGCCGAGCGAATGCCCGAACGGCCCAGAATGAGCCCGGCAGTGGGAAAGTCCGGTCCCGGCACGATCTCGTTCAGTTCCGGTACTGTGATGGCCGGATTGTCGAGATAGGCAATGCAGGCATTGATGACCTCGCCGAGATTGTGCGGCGGGATGTTGGTCGCCATGCCGACAGCGATACCGCCCGCGCCGTTGACAAGCAGGTTCGGAAAACGCGCCGGCAGAACGGATGGTTCTGACTCCGAACCATCGTAGTTTTCCTGAAAATCGACCGTATCCTTGTCGAGGTCTTCCAGAAGCGAGTGAGCGACCTTTTCGAGACGGCATTCCGTGTAACGCATGGCCGCCGGCGGATCACCGTCGACCGAGCCGAAATTGCCCTGTCCGTCGATCAGCGGCAGGCGCAGGGAGAAATCCTGCGCCATACGTACAAGCGCGTCGTAGATCGCCGTGTCACCGTGCGGGTGGTACTTACCGATGACGTCGCCGACGACACGCGCGGATTTGCGGTATGGCTTGTTCCAGTCGTAGCCGTTCTCGTGCATCGAATAGAGAATTCGGCGGTGAACGGGCTTGAGGCCGTCGCGCACATCAGGCAGCGCTCGGCTGACGATGACGCTCATGGCATAGTCGAGATACGACCGCTTCATCTCGTCGGAGATGGAAATCGGCCTGATATCTGACGGGTCCTCGGGTCCCTCGCCGCCCGGCGGCGGAATGTCGTTGACGTCTGACAAGGCTTAAGCCCGCATCCTTGTTATTGCGCGAAACCGGCTCCCCGAGCAGTCAATTGGCTGCTCATGCGCGGCAATGCGATGAGGGAGCGGAAACATCTTGAGAAGTGGTTGTGATTATAGCCGATTTCCGGGTGCCGCCGCAACGCCGACGCGCAGAAAAAAGGTTGCTCTACTGCATAAATTTACATTTCATAACAATGATTTACGCTATTGCCGTGTCCGTGGGGCTCAAGCACTAACGTGGGACTTGCACACGCATCTCCGCTCCGCCCAATTCGTGGACCGAATCGTGGGCCCGGACGGTCACTTCGTCGACACCGTCGGGAATGCGTACACCCGGCAACGAACGCGTGAACGGCTGCTCGTTTTCATGGGGGTGTGCAAGTTTGCGGGTGCCCAAAACCGTTCCGTCCGGTGCCACAACCTCCCAGGCGTCGGCGTAGTGCTTCCATCCTTCATCGGCATGGCGGACAGTCACATCGAACCGGTATGTGCCGGTTCCTTCCTTGATGATCTTGACGCCGACGACATCCGCTTCGCCTGAAAGCGCATTGGCAGGCGTCAGCGCAATCGACAGGCCGCAAGCCAGGGCGCACGCAACTCTGTTACTCATGATCATCGAACCGGTCTCCAGGTTTTTCCGAGGTTGCTGTCTTGACGGCCAGTCTAACACCCGTATGTGGCGAGAGAAGACCATTGTCGGCGAATGACTTCAGCGGGTGAGCCGGATCAGGAAATGGGAAATCCGGTTTTCCGTTTGATCCCCCTCCATCTGAGAAATATGTCGATCACCTTTATCGACTGAGACGCTTCCACCTGAGGCGATCGTGATCTAGGCTCACCAATCTTCTAAAATGCAATCAAACCTACCCGGCAAGTTTCATGAAGATTTCTGACGCAGAGACCCCTCGCCTTTTACTCGACCCGGACCGGTTGCAGCGGAACATCGATATGATGGCCGCGCGCTGCGCCGGTCTTGGCGTGAAACTCCGCCCGCACCTGAAGACGCCGAAATCCGTAAAGGTCGCCGAGTGCGCGGTTCCCGATCAGTCAGACCCCATCACCGTCTCGACGCTGCGCGAAGCGGAGGCTTTTGCAGCGGGCGGCTATAAGGACGTCCTGTGTGCGGCGGCAACCGCGCCCACCAAACTGGCGCATGCGGACCGGATACAGCGCGACAGCGGATCGAACGTCATTCTGGTCACGGACAGCGTATCTCTCGTCGAGGCCGCGGACGAAAAGGCGGGTGAACTCGGCGCGCCCTTCGATTTTTTGATCGAGATCGATTGCGGGGAGCATCGCTCCGGCATACTGCCCGGCTCCACTGAACTGCTGGCGATCGGCGCCGCCCTGAAGGACGCGAAGAACCTTAAGCTTGCCGGCGTGATGACCCATGCGGGACATTCCTATGCGCTAGACGATGTGGAGAAGATCGCCGACCTGGCCGAGGTGGAACGCGCGGCAGCTGCGGACTCCGCCGACGCGCTGCGCGCGGCGGGACATGACTGTCGGATCGTCAGCGTCGGCTCAACGCCGACGGTCCTGTATGCCCGGCATCTCGACGGCATCACGGAAGCCCGCGCCGGCGTCTATCTGTTCTGGGATCTGGCGCAATACTCACGGAAGATCTGCACGCTTGACGATATCGCGGTAACCGTCCTAGCCACGGTGATCGGCCACAATCGCGCGGGAGGCAGCATTGTGCTCGACTCCGGTGCTCTTGCGCTCTCCAAGGACGACAGCTCCAACACCTTTGCACCCGACACCAGATACGGCTATGTGTGCGATGCTGGCACGCTCGAAAGGTTCGAGGGCTTGAGCGTCGACAGGGTTTATCAGGAACACGGCATGGTTCCCGTCCCGGATGAAAGTTGGTTCGACAGACTGCCGGTCGGTACGCAGGTGCGCGTCATGCCCGTCCACACCTGCATGACCTGCGCCGCCTATGACGTCTATGACGTCGTGCGCGACGGTGAGGTCGTCGAAACCTGGCCGCGTGTGAACGGTTGGTGAGCTATGGCGGCAGCAGGTTCCAAAAAGGTCATCTACGCCGCGCTCGTCGGCAATGGCCTCATCGCCATCACGAAATTCGTCGCAGCAAGCATCACGGGCTCGTCCGCCATGCTGTCGGAAGCGGTGCACTCGGTCGTGGACACCGGCAACCAGGGCCTGCTGCTTTACGGCATCAAACGCTCGAAGCGGCCGCCCGATGCCGCGCATCCCTTCGGCTACGGCTCGGAGATCTATTTCTGGAGCTTCGTCGTCGCGATCCTCATCTTCGGTCTCGGCGCTGGCATTTCCTTTTACGAGGGCATCCAGAAACTGCTGCATCCGCACCCGATCTCATCGCCGCACATCAATTACATCGTGCTCGCCCTGGCCATGGTCTTCGAGGCCGTCGCCTGGTGGATCGCATTCAAGGAGTTCGGCAAGGTGCGCGGCAATTTCGGCATCTTCGAAGCGGTACAGCGCTCCAAGGATCCGACCATCTTCACCGTCCTCTTCGAGGATACGGCCGCTATGCTCGGGCTGATCGCGGCGATGATCGGTGTCGCCTGCGCGGACATGCTGGACATTGCCTGGGCCGACGGCGCGGCGTCCGTCGTGATCGGCGTCATTCTCGCCGGAACGGCTTCACTGCTGGCCTACGAGACGAAGGGCCTGCTGATCGGCGAAGCGGCAAGCCGGGGCCTGCGGCAGGGCGTACGCGGCATTGTCGGGCGCACCAAGTCGGTGCGACACATCAACGAAATGCGCACCATGCATCTCGCCCCGAATGACATTCTGCTGGCGCTCAGTCTCGACTTTCACGACAAGCTGAGCGCAGGCCACGTGGAAAAGACGATCTACAAGCTCGAGAAAGACATCAAGGCGCGGTTCCCGGACATCAAACGCCTGTTCATCGAGGTCCAGTCGCAGCGCGACCATGACCAGATGGAAGCTGCGGAACGCCGCGGCCAGCGTGCGGAGACCAAAAACGACGAGTGATCGCCTGCCCGCACCATGCCGGAGACAGGGCCTGTTGCAAGACGATGTATCACGAATGGATAGTTGCAGCACTTCTCGTCATCGTCATCTATATGCTGCTCGGCTATCTCTGGATGAGGTGGCGGAGCCGCAAGTGAGCATGGTTTGCCGCATTCCGTACTGACCGCGGCACGATAGCGATGAGTGGCACATTAACCGAACAGACGATGACCGGCGGCTGTCAATGTGGGGCCGTCCGATACGAGGCTTCGGGCCCCCCTCTTGAAATCTATGTCTGCCACTGCACCGAATGCCGGAAACAATCCGCATCCGCCTTCGGCATTTCGGTGATCGTGCACAGCACCGGTGTCCGGCTGGTTCACGGCACACCGGTGCGCTGGTCGCGTCTTGCCGACAGCGGACGGACAGTCGATTGCTTCTTTTGCCCGGAATGCGGGTCTCGCCTGTGGCACGGAGACAAAGAAAGGGCTGAGACAATCAGCATAAAGGGCGGTTCGCTGGACGAACCGCCCGAAATCACATCCGCCGTTCACATTTGGACGAACAGCAAGCTCGCCGGAGTTACAATTCCCGACCAAGCCACGCGGTTCTGCAAGGAGCCGGAGTAACGCGAACGGCACTGCATACCGACAATCGACAGCGCAAAGCGCGGCCCGACATGGGTTGACGCTATGCCCCTAGAACGGAATTTCGTCGTCGATTTCCTTGTCGAACGATCCGCCTGAGTCCATCGGGCCGGACTTGCCGAAATTGCCGCCGTTCCCGTTCGATCCCGCATAGTCCCCGGAGCCGCCTCCGGCGCGGGAATCGAGCATCGTCAGGGACGAATTGAAACCCTGCAGAACCACCTCCGTGGTGTAGCGCTCCTGCCCGCTCTGGTCTTCCCATTTGCGGGTCTGGAGCTGGCCTTCGAGATAGACCTTGGAGCCCTTCTTCAGATACTGCTCAGCGATCCGGCACAATCCTTCATTGAAGATGACAACACGGTGCCATTCCGTCCGCTCCCGACGCTCGCCCGAGTTCTTGTCCCGCCAGCTTTCGGTGGTGGCGACGCGCAGATTGGCGACCGGGCGGCCGTCCTGCGTGCTTCTGATTTCCGGGTCTGCACCCAGATTTCCGATGAGAATTACCTTGTTGACCGATCCGGCCATTATCCGTTCCTTTCCGGCGCCGTTTAGCGTTTGTTAACCGTGTCGCCCCCATATCGCATGCAAGAGCGCTGGCATCTTCCGGTGCCGCATCCGCAACACACGTTCGATTCGTAGTCACATTATCCCGTCAGCCCGACAAACCGCCATAACACTTATATCCCTGTCCACACTTGTTGAATCCTGTCCACAACCCATATCCGGCATGACAATTGCGTAACATTGACGGGAAAATCGCAAATGTTCTTGTTATGTTCTAATATAATCACACGATTGCCGCAATGCAATGGCTATTGCGCGCCCTCCGCGCGGCAACTGTTGCATACACGCAACGCTTGTAGGCGAAGTTCCCAGTTTCGAGCCCCCTAGCAACCATTTGAGAGAAAAATCATGGCCAACACGGCTGCCATTGCTTATGAGCGGCAAATAGCTCAGACCGGATCAGTGCCTGAGGCACGGGCGGATTCCGCGGAACCGGTCGACCTCGAAAGCGGAGACTTCATGAGTCCCGAGGCAATTCAAAAACGCCGCAAGGAGCGCGCCCGCATCATGGGCCGGGGGCCGTTCGGCTTCTCGCGCAAGACCTGGCCGTTTGTGAAAGTCCTGGTGGGCAACTGGCTGTTCTCGCTGGTTTATTACATCGGCATGAAGGAGATCATCACCTGGCGGCCGGAGTCGTGGACGGCGATCGACCGGCTCGTGCTGATGATCCAGTGTTCGATCTATGCGGTGCTGCCTGCCGTCCTCGCCATCGCCATTGTCGCCGCCCAGCGGCTCAATCCGGACATGTGGGTCGGCCAGAAGGTCAAGCCCAATTCCGCCCTCGACATCAACACCCGCTTTGTCCTGAACACCACCGAACAGTTCATCCTGTTCGTGGTCGGCCTTGGCGGCATCGCGCTCTACGCGCCGCACATGGAAGGTCATTCGATCCCGATCCTGACCTCGCTGTTCCTCCTTGGACGCGTCCTGTTCTGGGTCGGCTATCACAAGAACCCCTACCTGAGGGCGTTCGGCTTCGGCCTCACCTTCTACCCGACGGTCGGTGTGTTCGTCTGGCTGCTGGTGCGGATGATCACCGGAATCACGATACCGATCTAGCTGGTATTTCCCGCTTCTCACATGTGTCACCCCCGGACTTGTTCCGGGGGTCCATTCCATTGGCGTCTCTGTTTCGCTGATACGTAACGAAATGGATGCCCGGAATAAATCCGGGCATGACGGTTTCGATGACATTGGGAAACTTGTTGGTGGCTCTATCTCGTCATCGCCGCGAACGCGTCGCACCGTAAAGTTGATAACGTAGCAGCTTTTTTGAGCCGCCTTTCTGTTGACATGTGAGTTATGCCATCTTGTGCGGGAGGGCGTGCCGGTCTAATCCGGGAACAGCCTCAAAGCGTAAATGGCATCATGGCATCGAAGACCATCTCCATACGCGGCGCGCGCGAGCACAATCTGAAAGGCGTCGACCTTGAGCTGCCGCGCGAGAAGCTGATCGTCATCACCGGCCTGTCGGGGTCGGGGAAGTCTTCGCTCGCCTTCGACACCATCTACGCCGAGGGCCAGCGCCGCTATGTGGAATCGCTGTCGGCCTATGCGCGCCAGTTCCTGGAGATGATGCAGAAGCCCGATGTGGACCATATCGAAGGCCTGTCGCCCGCCATCTCCATCGAACAGAAGACCACCAGCCGCAACCCGCGCTCCACCGTCGGCACCGTCACCGAGATTTACGACTATATGCGGCTGCTCTACGCCCGCGTCGGTGTGCCCTACTCCCCCGCGACGGGCCTGCCCATCGAAAGCCAGACCGTCAGCCAGATGGTCGACCGGGTGCTCGAGCTGGAGGAAGGGACACGGGCTTATCTGCTCGCGCCCATCGTGCGCGGCCGCAAGGGCGAGTACCGCAAGGAACTCGCCGAGCTGATGAAGAAGGGCTTCCAGCGGGTCAAGATCGACGGCGCGTTCCACGAGATCGCCGAGGCGCCGGCGCTCGACAAGAAATTCACCCACGACATCGACGTGGTGGTCGACCGGATCGTGGTCCGTGACGACATCGCCACGCGGCTGGCGGACTCGCTGGAAACGGCGTTGGCGCTGACCGACGGCGTGGCCATCGCCGAACTGGCGGACAAGCCCCTCGACCAGGCGCAGCTGGAGTCCGCGAACATGGGCCGCAATGAGACCCATGAGCGGATCATCTTCTCCGCCCGCTTCGCCTGTCCCGTCTCCGGT
Source organism: Hyphomicrobiaceae bacterium (assembly GCA_028066055.1). Taxonomy (GTDB): domain Bacteria; phylum Pseudomonadota; class Alphaproteobacteria; order Rhizobiales; family Methyloligellaceae; genus UBA2767. The sequence continues at coordinate 1,952 of JALCBY010000045.1, read as the reverse complement.
TTCACCATCGACGAGATCGAGCCGCGGCTGTTCTCCTTCAACAACCCTTACGGCGCGTGCCCCTCCTGCGACGGGCTGGGGACCGAACTCCGCTTCGAGCCGGACCTCGTCGTGCCCGACGGAAATCTGAGTTTGCGTCAGGGTGCCATCGCGCCGTGGGCGAAGACGGGCGCGACCTCTCCCTATTACGCGCAGACGCTGGAGGCCATCGCCGCCCACTACAAGGTGAAGATGAGCGATCCGTGGAACGAGTTGCCCGAGAAAGTGCGCGACGCGATCCTGTTCGGCTCCGGCGAGGACGCCATCACCTTCACCTATGAGGACGGCACGCGCAGCTACACCACCACCAAGCCGTTCGAGGGCGTGATCAACAACATCCAGCGGCGCTGGCAGGAGACCGAATCCAATTGGGTGCGCGATGAACTCTCCCGCTACCAGTCGGACCATCCCTGCCAGGCCTGCGAGGGCTACCGGCTCAAACCCCAGGCGCTGGCTGTCAAAATCGCCGATCTGCACATCGGCCAGATCACCGCCATGTCGATCCGCGCCGCGGGCCAATGGTTCGACGAACTTCCTGACAAGCTGACGGACAAGCAGAACGAGATCGCCACGCGCATCCTCAAGGAGATTCGCGAGCGGCTGAAATTCCTCAACGATGTGGGGCTCGACTATCTGACCCTGTCGCGCTCCTCGCGCACGCTGTCGGGCGGCGAGAGCCAGCGCATCCGCCTCGCCAGCCAGATCGGTTCAGGTCTCACCGGCGTGCTCTATGTGCTGGACGAACCCTCCATCGGCCTGCACCAGCGCGACAATGCGCGGCTGCTCGACACGCTCAAGCATCTGCGCGATCTCGGCAACACGGTGATTGTCGTTGAGCATGACGAGGACGCCATCCTGACCGCCGATCACGTGGTGGATATCGGTCCGGGAGCCGGCATCCATGGCGGCGAGGTGGTCGCCGAAGGCACGCCGAAGAAGATCATGGGCAACACCCGCAGTCTGACCGGGCAATATCTCACGGGCATGATGCAGATCCCCCTGCCCCCGCACCGGCGCAAGATTTCCGACACGCGCAAAATCACGGTCGTCGGCGCGAAGGGCAACAATCTGCAGGACGTGAGCGCCGACATCCCGCTCTCCACCTTCACCTGCATCACCGGCGTGTCGGGCGGCGGCAAGTCGACCTTGCTGATCGAAACGCTCTACAAGGGGGTTGCCCGCAAGCTCTCAGGCTCTCGCGACCATCCGGCCGAGCATGACCGCATCGAGGGCGTGGAGCATCTCGACAAGATCATCGACATCGACCAGAGCCCCATCGGGCGCACGCCGCGCTCCAACCCGGCAACCTATACGGGAGCCTTCACGCCGATCCGCGAATGGTTCGCCGAGCTGCCCGAGGCGCGGGCGCGCGGCTACAAGCCGGGGCGATTCTCCTTCAACGTGAAGGGCGGGCGCTGCGAGGCGTGCCAGGGCGACGGGCTGATCAAGATCGAGATGCACTTCCTGCCCGACGTCTACGTCACCTGCGACCAGTGCAAGGGCCGGCGCTACAACCGCGAGACGCTGGAGATCAAGTTCAAGGGCAAGTCCATCGCCGACATTCTCGACATGACGGTCGAGGAAGGCGCGGAGTTCTTCAAGGCGGTGCCGAGCGTCCGCGACAAGCTGGAGACACTGAAGCGCGTCGGCCTCGACTACATAAAAGTCGGCCAGCAGGCGACCACACTGTCGGGTGGCGAGGCGCAGCGCGTGAAACTGTCGAAGGAGCTGTCGCGCCGGGCCACGGGCCGCACCCTCTACATTCTCGACGAACCAACCACGGGGCTCCACTTCCACGACGTGGCCAAGCTGCTCGACGTGCTGCACGAGCTGGTCGACCAGGGCAACACGGTGGTCGTCATCGAGCACAATCTGGAAGTGATCAAGACGGCGGACTGGATCGTCGATCTCGG
>JALCBY010000114.1 GCA_028066055.1 Hyphomicrobiaceae bacterium | reverse complement strand
TGGAGAACACCGTGGCTAGGCGGGCAACGAGCATAGCCCTTATGGCGATCATGGTGGCTGGCGGGATGACGATTGCATTTCCCAGTTCAACCCCCGATGCCATGGCAGAGCCACGAAGGCTTGCCAACCTCGGCGTATCGACCACAATGTTCGGCGGCCCGATGGTCATCGAGATCATAGTCCAGGACCCGAACCTGGATGATACGGGCATCGAGCAGGGAGAGCCCGACGTCACCTTTGACGGCAAGAACCTGCGGATGGTCCAGGGGGACGACGGCTATTGGTACGCCTATGTTGCCAATGCAAAGATGATCGAAGAGTTCGAGGATACCGCAAAGAGGACCGCCCACATGCTGACCAACGAGGACGGCACCGGCCTTGACTTTGGTACGATGTGCACTCCCGGCGAGTCTGCCAGGTTCTTCCCCGGCAGGACGTTTGACAGCAGCATTACCATATACACCACCAACTCTACGTGCGGATCGACCAACACCAGCTCCGACCCGGTCATGAACGTCCTCCGCGTCGCAAAGACCCCGAGCACCCCCGGCGGCACCGCGACCGATCCCGGCGAGAACATTGGGAACAACCGCATGGCATCCCTTGCATACTGGCCCTTCATCCAGGCGTTCGACGACATTTCCGACGACTCTTCCATAAAGGTCATCTACAACAAGGGCGGCTCGCCCCAGGAGATCGTCATCCGGTACGAGTCCGACATGGACGACCTTGCAAGCTTTGACGTTGACAGGTCAAAATACCCCCATGACGCCCACGTCCACGTCGACATCAACGATAACCTGCTCAACATCGACCCCACCGACATCGATGTCTGGACCTTCAGGTCCGGCATGGCGAACGTCTATTACCACCTCTTTGACTCGGCTGGCAACACGGAGGCCACTACGACGGCACAAGTCAACAACCTTGATGTCAAAAAGGCGGCCCGGGACGCGGCCGACTTTGACACGTCGGCGGTGCTGATCCTTGACAGGAACAACGTCGGCCCAAGCAGTGAGGACAGGCACGTCCTGAGGATCCAGGACAGCGACAACGGCGACCACACAATAGACGGTATCGACAACCTCGTGACCTTCCAAGAGTCCGGCAAGAACACCGGCCTCTTTGAGAACACTGACGGCAACAGCGTGGCGGACCTTGTCACCGGGCCAGCAGCGGGCGATAACGGCATTGGCCGCGAAAAGACCTTTGCCATCACCTATGCGGATACAGCAAAGAACTGGTTCGTCGGGTACTCGACCGCGGTCCTCAACATGGACACGGCCGCCGTCGGCTCTGACTGGGGGTCCGGCGAGGAGCTGCCCGTATCAGTGACCGATCAGGACCTCAACAAGAACTCGCTGGTTACAGACTATGTCAGGGTCGGGGCATTTGGCGACCCGCTGCTCAGCATACACCTCGGGGCCGAAGACAGCACCGGGGTAATACCAGTTCTGTCAAGCTTTACTCCTGAAACATCACTGCCGATTGATCTAAGAGATTCTCGTATTACTGCAGCCCCTAACAGTGCCGGCGTGACAAGTGTTTCAGCCGGTGCTGCCATCAACGGCGATATTCCACTACCTGGCGCTCAAACTGCGTCCATACTCCAGCAGGGACTTGCAGCCGACAAGGAGCTGTACTTTGAGTGGGATGTCAGTGCGCTGGGCCCCGATGCAAAGGTAAAGTTTTGGGCTGTTGCCGGCGGCGACTACTTTGACGGCGGGGTTGGCAGCGGTAACACGTTCCTTTCAGAAGGTAACAAGGGCCATCTTCGCATCGACAACCACCCCGAGCGGTCGGCTTCGACCACCTTTAGCGGCGTCCTCAACTTTGCAATTGCAGACGCCGTCGCGACAACCGCAGACTCTGAAGTCACGGCAATCCTGCGCTTGTATGATACTGCCGGCACCGTGGGCACGCTGGAGGAGACGGGCATCAACACCGG
>JALCBY010000044.1:11361-20018 GCA_028066055.1 Hyphomicrobiaceae bacterium | reverse complement strand
CTGGGTTACGTGCTGGTGGTGATGCTGGGCGCCGGGGTCGCGGAACGTACGGGGTTTCTCGGTGCCGCCATGCGGGCGGGCGTGGCCGATGCGCCGAAGGCGCTGCTCACGCCTTTCATCGTGGCGGTGGGCATGATCGGCAATCTCGCCGCCGACGCGGCCTATGTGGTGCTCATTCCTCTGGCCGGGGTCATTTTCGCGGCGGCAGGCCGCCACCCGGTCGCAGGGATCGCCGCAGCCTTTGCGGGCGTCTCGGGCGGGTATTCCGCGAACCTGTTTCCGGGCCAGCTCGACGCGCTGCTGTTCGGCATAACCGAGGCGGGCGCTGAAATCCTCGATCCCGAATGGAACGCCAACATCGCCGGCAACTGGTATCTGATCATGGCGCTGTTCTTCGTCTATCTGCCGGTCATCTGGTATGTGACGGACCGGAAGGTCGAGCCGCGCCTGGGTAAATGGACCGGCGGCACGATCGCCGACACGGACGAGCCCATCCAGGGGCCACTCAGCGAAGACGAGCGCCGCGGTCTCAAATGGGGCCTGCTCGCCATCCTTGGCGTTGTGCTTCTGTGGGTCGCACTCACCATCGGCCCGGGCACGCCCTTAATCGACGAGGCCGCGCGGCCGGAAGCCCGTATGAACCCGTTTTACCAGTCGCTGGTGGCGGGGTTCTTCATGCTGTTCCTGCTTTCCGGCTGGGTCTACGGCGTCATCACCGGCGTGATCAAGACGCACCGCGATCTGGTCAAGCTGATGGCCGCTTCCATGGCCGAGATGGGCTACTACCTCGTGCTGGCCTTCGCCGCCGCCCACTTCGTCATCATGTTCGTCTGGTCGAACCTCGGGCTCATCCTCGCCATCGACGGGGCGGAGTTCCTGCGCTGGACCAACATGCCGGGGCCGCTGCTGCTCGCTGGCCTCCTGATCCTCTCCGGTGTCATCAACCTGTTCGTGGGATCGGCTTCGGCCAAATGGGCGCTGCTCGCCCCCATCCTCGTGCCCATGTTGATGCTCATCAACATCAGCCCGGAGACTGCGACCGCCGCGTACCGCATCGGCGATTCCGCCACCAACATCATCACGCCCCTGATGGTCTACTTCCCGCTGATCCTCATCTTCTGCCAGCGCTGGGACAAGGACTTCGGCATCGGCAGCCTGATGGCGGTGATGATCCCCTACTCCATCTGGCTGATGATCACCGGCATCGTCATCATTGTCGGCTGGACCGCGCTCGACTTGCCCCTCGGCCCCGGCGCGACCGTCGGCTTCACGCTGCAGGGGCGGTAGGCGGCAATGTCAGGGGCCCTCCTCCGGTAACCTCATCGCAGCCGGTCATCCCAGGGTTTCAGTGAAGGCCGCAGCAAACGCCTGCACTGCCGGCGGCCTACCGGCGGTGAGGCCGAACAGATAGTTCTTCATCTCCGGCAACGGCGGCAGACCGGCGCTCACGTCCCTGAGTTCGGTTCCGAGATTCTCCACCGGTAAAACGGACAATGCCATTCCGGACTTCACGGCGCATTCAAGCCCCGACCGGCTCGGGCTCTCATAGGCACGGCGGTAAGGGATGGCGTGTTCCTCAAGCGCCGCAATGGCGGCGTCGCGGTAAATGCATTCCGGGCCGAACAGCGCCAACGGCAACGGTGTGACCTTTGAGATATCGGTATGGTGTGCGCCGACCCAGACAAGCGGTGTTTTCTTGACGAGCTTTCCGCCGCCTCTGCCGCATCGCTGCGTGACGAATGCGAGATCCGCATCGCCCCTTTCCCGGGCCTCGAGCGCCCCCCGGCTCAGGCTGCAAGTGAGCTCGATTTCGATGAGCGGGTGCGTCTGCGCGAACCGCTCAAGCACCGCAGGCACGAAACAGATCGCCATGTCCGTTGTCGCCAGCCGAACGCGTCCCGACACGCCTTCATGGCCGAGCTCAGCCATCGCCTCATCGGTCAGGCGCAGCACGCGGCGCGCATAGCGGAGCGCGATCTCCCCGTCACGGGTTAGTTTGACCTGCCGATTGGTGCGGTCGAACAGCCGCACCTGCATGATCTCTTCCAGGCGCTTGATCTGCATGCTGACGGCGGACTGCACGCAGTTGAGCTTTTCCGCAGCCTGGGTGAAGTGGCGCGTTTCTGCTACCACGGTCAGCGTTCGAAGCAGTGTCGTATCGATTTCGGGAGCGCCGTTTTTCATCTCTATTAGTGATGCAATTATCAAAACAATTCGTTTTCACGATAATTGGGGAGAGCCTATCCTGCAAGGTGTAACGATCCGCAGAACCTCCGCAGGACAATCCCTCACATGGCCCGCTCCATCCTTTTGCTCATCAGCTGCGCCGGCATGATGCTTGGCATCTCGCTTGGCTTTCGTCAGGCGCTCGGACTGTTCCTGACGCCGATCACGGTCGAGGTGGGCGTCGGCCGGGAGAGTTTTGCTCTCGGCATGGGGCTCATGAACCTCGTCTGGGGACTGGGGGCCCCGTTTGCGGGTGCTCTCACCGACCGTTACGGCGCGGGGTGGGTGACGGTTGCGGGGGCACTGCTCTATGCCACCGGCCTTGCCGTTTTGACGATCTCAGGCGACGGCGGGCAATTGATCGCCGGCGGTGTGCTTGTGGGGCTGGGACTTAGCGGGACCGGATTCACGGTCGTGCTCGGGACCGTCGGTCGCATCGTTCCGGAAGCACAACGCAGCGCCGCGCTGGGGCTCGTTGCCGCGGGAGGGTCTATCGGCCAGTTCATGTCCCTGCCCTACACCTATTCGCTGATCGCCGGGTTCGGCTGGTCCCTTGCCCTGCTGGCGCTCGCCGCATCCGCGCTTCTCATGGCGCCGCTCGCATACGGGCTCCGGGAGAAGCCCGCGCCGGCCATGGACGGCCCGCGTCAGGCCATGGGTGCGGCGTTCCGCGAGGCGCTGGGCGTCCCGAGCTACTGGTTGCTCAATGCCGGGTTCTTCGTGTGCGGGTTCCATCTCGCCTTCATCGGCGTTCACCTGCCCGCCTTCCTGCAGGACGAAGGGTTCGGGCCGGGCCTTGCCACGGTAGCGCTCTCCGTCGTCGGCCTCGCCAACATCGCGGGAAGCTACGGATTCGGCGTTCTCGGTGGATACTATTCGAAGAAGAACCTGCTGAGCCTGCTCTATCTCGGCCGGGCCGCAGTCATCATGATGTTCATCACGCTTCCCATCACCGACGTAACGGTTCTTCTGTTCAGCGGCGCGATGGGATTCCTCTGGCTCGGCACCGTACCGCTGACCAGCGGGCTGGTCGCGGAGATGTTCGGCACCCGCTACATGGCGATGCTGTTCGGGATTGTCTTCCTCGGCCACCAGTTCGGCGGATTTCTGGGGGCCTGGCTCGGCGGCGTGGCCTTCGACACCTTTGGGTCCTACGATGCAATGTGGTGGATCAGCATCGCGCTGGGCATTGTCTCCGCATTGCTCCATTGGCCGATTGCCGAGCGCCGGGCCGGCATGGTTGCGGCGCGGTGAGCGGAGTTTACCCCTCCTCCGGCACCTCGTCGCAGCCGATCATCCATCTGACGCCGAACCGGTCGGTCAGCATTCCGAAGCCCTTGCTCCAGAAGGTGGGCCCATAGGGCATCTCGATGGCGCCGCCATCGGCCAGCGTGTCGAATGCGGCCTTGCCCGCGTCCACCGTCGGCAGACTGACCAGGACGGACGAACCGGTCATCTCGGTGTTCTCGCCCATCAGATTGTCCGAGGCCATCAGGAACCCGTCGCCGATCCGGATGCGCGAATGCATGACCAAATGCCTGTTCTCGTCCGGTACGTCATATTCCGGCGGCATGTCGCTCGCCGGCATCTTTTCCATGATCTCGCCACCGAAAATCTCGACGTAAGACGCGATGGCCTCGGCGCAATTGCCGTTGAAAAACAGATATGGCGTCGGAGTCATCCGCCCAGCCTCCCTTTTATGTAAAATTCTTTGCCACCGAACATGGCAAAATGACGCCGGCATGTCATCGTTCACGCAGATTTTTCCGTTGTAACCGGTTTGACAATTTCCCACGCAGCGCCCATACAGACGCATTCGGAATTGTACTCTGGCTTGCTGCTTCGGGCCTCAACAGGCCTTTCTCAAGACATCGTCAACTTCGGATCCAAGTCCCGCGCGACGGTCGCTGCGGGCATCGCGCACACTGCGCAATGAATAGGAGTTCACGATGCCGACTGGCACAGTCAAATTTTTCAATACGCAACGCGGATATGGCTTTATCGAGCCGGATGAGGGCGGCAAGGACGTTTTCGTTCACGTGACCGCCGTGGAAAAGGCCGGCATGCCGCCGCTGGAGGAAGGCCAGAAAGTCTCATACGAGATTGAGACTGACGAGCGTTCCGGCAAAACATCCGCCGGCAGCCTCGCGCAGGCCTAGGCCCTACGACGCCCTTAAACTGCCCGACGCGCGGCGCGGCCTTACGTCCGCCGCGCCAGTTCCCTCTTTCCCGACAGGAGAAATCCCCTGCGAGTTCTCGTCCGTGACAACAACGTCGAACAGGCCCTGAGAGTCCTGAAAAAGAAGCTCCAGCGCGAAGGTGTGTTCCGTGAAATGAAGCGCCGCCGTGCTTACGAAAAGCCATCGGAAAAACGCGCGCGGGAGGCATCAGAAGCCATTCGCCGGGCCAAGAAACTGGCCCGCAAACAGGCGCAGCGCGAAGGCGGGTTGGCGCAAGGCCGCGGGCGGTCGTCCGGCGGGCGGGGCAAGCGCTAGACGGCATGACAGATCAGACGGTGGAAGCGCGCCGGAGCATGCGAGGCGACGGCGACGCAGCGAAACTCAATGCCCGCACCCTCACGCAGGACCTCACGCCATATCGCGGCTCGGACCGCGCCCGGAGCCTGTTCGAACTCGCAATAACCCTGGTGCCGTTTGCCGCTATCTGGTTTGTGATGTGGCTGACGCTCGACATCGGCTACTGGCTGACGCTCGTCCTGGCGGTTCCCGCGGCCGGTCTTCTGGTGCGGCTGTTCCTGATCCAGCACGATTGCGGCCATGGCTCGTTCTTCCGGCGGCGGCGCACCAACGACTGGACCGGGCGTCTGCTAGGCGTGCTGACGCTGACGCCGTATGATTACTGGAAACGCTCCCACGCCATCCACCATGCGACGTCGGGAAATCTCGACCGGCGCGGCATCGGCGACATCGACACCCTCACCGTGCGTGAGTATCTCGCCCTGCCATGGTGGCGGCGGCTCGGTTACCGGCTGTACCGCAATCCGCTGGTGATGTTCGGCATCGGCCCGGCCTACCTGTTCGTCCTTCAGTTCCGCCTGCCTGTCCGTTTTTTCCATGAGGGCTGGCGCGTCTGGATCAGCCCAATGGCCACCAATGTGGGGATTGCAGCGGTTGCGGCGCTGATGATCTGGGTCATTGGCTGGAAGGATTTCATCGCCGTGCATGCGCCCATTGCGCTGCTTGCCGCTTCAATCGGCGTCTGGCTGTTTTATGTGCAACATCAGTTCGATGAAACCGCATGGGCGTCTGACGAGGACTGGAACGTCCATGATTTCGCCCTGCATGGCAGTTCGCACTACGACTTGCCCGGAATTCTCAAATGGTTCACGGCGAACATCGGCGTGCATCATGTCCACCATCTGTGCAGCCGCATTCCGTTTTACCGGCTGCCTCACGTGCTGCGTGATCATCCCGAACTTGCCTCCATCGGCCGTATCACGGCGCTGGAGAGCTTGAAATGTGTTCGCCTTACCCTGTGGGACGAAGCCGCCCAGCGCCTGATTTCCTTTTCAGACCTCAAGGCGCAGTCCGTTCGGGCCTGATCCGAAGCCGCGTCTCTCCTTGAACCTTTTTTCGCGCGGGCGCGACCAATGGGTGAACCACCATCCAAGGGAGACGATCCATGCGTGCGAAATCACTTGCTGTTTCTGCCGCGCTCGCCGGTTTGGCGCTTATGGCCTCCGGTGACCGCACAAAGGCCTGCTGCTATCCCGTGTTCGAGCGGAGCAAACCGCATCTGAGCACGGGTACCATCGGCAATTCAGGCCAACCGGCCTTATCCAGCGCGCAGACCGGCCAGTCCGGCAATCCGGCGGCCTCTGCCGGCAATCGCCTTCGCCGCGCGAAACCCCGAAAAGGTTCGCGGCGTGAATTGATGATCCTGATCCGGCCCCAGTTGACCGCCCCGGCAAACTGATCGTCTTTCGCGTGTTGCGTTCTTAAGACAGGCAGCATTCCCGTCAGGCGACGGCCTGGGCCTTCGTGTCCCCGATCTCCTGGTCGACTCGCCGGGCGAGGCTTTCGCTCACGGGCATCATCGGCAGCCGCACTTCGGGACTGTCGATGAGATCTGTCCGCCATAACCAGTGCTTGATGGCTGACGGGCTCGGTTCCGCAAACAGCAATCGGGGCAGATCGGCAATGGCCCGCCACGCGGTGAGTGCGCCGGGCAGGTCTTCCTCGATGATGAGGTTGCGGATGTGCGCGAAGCGACGGGTTTCAATGTGAGCGGAAGCGAGAATGGCACCATTGGCCCCGCAGGTGAGCGCTGCAAAATATTGCGCGTCCTCGCCGGTCAGCACGGCAAAATCCTCCGGACGCTCCCGCAGCAGATCAAAGGTCTGTGCAGGGTCGGCGCAGCAGTCCTTGGCGCCGACGATACGATCGTGTGCCGCCAGCCGCACCATGGTGTCGTTTTCCATGTTGACGCCGGTGCGGTAGGGAATGTTGTAGATGAGGATGGGGTGCGTGGCAGCCTCCGCGAGTGCGGTGAAATGGGCGAACAGCCCGTCCTGCGAAGGCCGGGTGTAATAAGGACAGGCGATCAGGTAGCCGTCGATCGGCCAGGCGGACGTGCGCTCCAGCGACTTTACGAGCTTGGCTGTGTGACTGCCCGAAGCGCCAAGCAAAACGGGCATTTCGCGAGCCAGTGCCTTTAGTTCGCCGGTGCAGATGCCCACAAGCGTTTCCACTTCTCCCACATCGAGGGTCAACCCCTCGCCTGTCGTTGCCGCAAGAACAAAACCGTCAACGGGTTCGCCCGCGTAATGCCGCACGAGGCGGCGCAGCGAGGTCTCGTCGAGCGCGCCGTCGCGGAATGGCGTGACCAGAGGTAGCCATAGTCCCTGCAGTGTGGATTGTAAGATGCTCATCGTCGTCTCCTTTTGTAGGCCGGAGACGGGATCAATAAAAAACCCCGTCCGAACCGGCGGGGTTTAATGCGATCGGTGCTCTTTTATGCTTTAGCGCACGCGGCGTCGCTCCATCCCCGTTTCCGGGGATTTTTTCGACGTCACGGCGTATGCGTTGGCAGAGACCATGACGGCTGTATCGGCGCGACCGGCGAGCGTGTCAAGGTGAAAGAGCGGAGCTGGCCTCGGTCATCCTTTCCGGCCGCCGATCACCATCCTCTTCAGTTCCACACCGTCATCTCAAATGCAGTTGCCACCAAGGGTTGTGCGTCAGAATGCACTCGCGCCAACAATCGCGTGCTGTGATAGATTTTTCGCAGGTAATCGGGAGATATCCGACCCATGGCCCCCGGGTCTGACGGCAAACGGTCTCACCTGCGCCATATCCGCGACGCGAACCGCATCCGCGTCCTTGGCGAGTTGCTCAAGAGCGGCGGTATTTCCCGGCACGACCTGAGCGGCAGGACGGGTCTGACCCAGGCCTCGGTTTCACGCATAACCAAGGAACTCATCGACGATGGTCTGTGCTATGAGGGCGCCGCCTACCGGGCCGACAACACCCTCGGCCGCAAACGCGTCGAACTCCACGTCAATCCTGACGGCGGATACATATTGGGACTCTGCCTCTCAATTGCGTCCCGCATGGCGGTGGTGACGGACATGACCGGAAAACGCCGCGGCGAAACAAGGATACCGGCGCGCGCCATGCGGTCAGCAGCGGCATCCCTCAAACATGTGCAGGGGTGGCTCGATGACCTGTTCGCTTCAGGCGCGCTCGACCGTGACAGGTTGCTGGGCGGAGGGATGGTGATCGCAGGATCGGTCGATCATGAAACGGGACGCCTCACCGATGCGCCGTTGTTGAAGTGGCGCGATGTACCGATCAGGGACTTGGCGGCGGAAAGGTTTGGATGCCCTGTCGTGGTTGAAAATATCGCCGACGGTCTGGGCCTGAGTTACGTCGACCGCTGTGACCCGGAAGCAAAAGGTCAGATGCATATGTTCCTGGTCCACGTGGCATATGGCATGGGCGCCAGCCTGATCATCGACAACAGTGTGGTGCGCAGGCGTGGGGGTGACGAAGGCTGGATCGGCCAGTTGCCCTTGCCGGCGACCGCAGTCGACGGTCTGGCTCCCACGCTCCAGGACGTGTCGTCGGGCGCGGCAATTCTGGAAGAGCTCGACGGGCGCTTCAAAGCCGGTTCCCTTCCGTTTGACTCCGGTGGCATCGCCGAACGTTTGGAGGTATCGGTGGATGCCTCAAACAGCGGCGAGCCGTCCGTCGAACGGTCTTTCTCCGACGCGGGCACAGCGCTTGGCCGCGTTCTGATGCTGATCACGTCCGCCTATTTGCCTGATGTCATTGTTCTGGCGGGGCCGGTGGCTTCTGCCGAAGCATATAGCGAAGCGGTCCGTTCGGCCTTCGCCGAGGCCGCGGCTGGCCTGTGCTATGCCGGAACGTCGATCGTGACCAACCAGACCAGCTATATCGAAGCGGCGG
>JALCBY010000044.1:0-11261 GCA_028066055.1 Hyphomicrobiaceae bacterium | reverse complement strand
TGCTATGCCGGAACGTCGATCGTGACCAACCAGACCAGCTATATCGAAGCGGCGGAAAACCTCGCCTTCCGGTCCCATGTGCTGCCACATGGACTGGTCTCGCCGCAACGCGCCGAACAGCACTCCCGGTGAGCCTTGCGACGTTACCTGCCTTGTACCGGACTACTCCGTTTGCCGGGGAGCGGCGGGAGTAATCCACACCCGGCGATCTTTCTGTGGAACCGGGTGGATAAGTCGAAGTTGCCCGTTGCGAAGCTTTTATGAGATACGCAAGATGAAGGGGATCAAAAGAGCGGAGAAAACTTCGGTTTTCATCACTTTTTAGGTCACAGGGAGGCGGGATTGAGCTTCTGGCGAGGTCCTGCCTTTCTTTATGCGTGCATCCCGGATCGCAATCGCGATCATCTCCCGGACAATCAACCCCGTCGCCTGAGCGTCACTCCGGAAGGGACGAGCGAACCTCGCGGGGGTCTTCCTCCGCCATGCGGACGAGACTGTCGCACGCCTCGACCTCGGCCATATGCAGGAGGTAGGCGATCATGTCGAGGTCATGATACGCGGCCTGACTGCGCAGGGTGCGCAGCCGCTTTATCAGATCGGCCAATGCCAATGCCTGCGCGGCCTCGTCAGGCTCCATAAGCGCATCCGTTTCAGATGGTGCGTTTTCGTGATGCCATGTCATTCGCGCGTATTTCTCCGCATGGATTGCCGTCCAGCACAGCTTGGGGACTCGCAAGACCACATTCAAGCTATGGATATCCATAGGGGTGTGAGGTTGCGTTTTCAGGCGCGAAAAGCGTTTATTTTTCAAATATCAAGAAGGTTCAGTTGAAGTGCTGTGACCAGTGCCTGCTCACGCGTGCGGGCGTTGAGCTTCCGTTTCGCCTTGGCGATGTGATACTCGACCGTCACCTTGCGCAACCCGAGCCGGTCGGCGATCTGGTCATACTGAAAGCCCCGCCCGAGCCACAATAGACATTCGCGTTCCCGTTGGGTAATGCCGATGCGTTTGACCTCTTCCTCATTCGTCAACACCTTGACGCGGTTGAAGGCTCCGATGCCGGCCAGCTGTATTGCGGCCCCGCGGTCCGCATAAAACCGCTCAAATTCTGCCCGCCCCATATCGGTGGTAAACGCAAAGTATCCCCACCTTCGCCGTGATCCCGAATGGTTCGGAAAAGCCACCGCGGCTCTGTTGCCGATACGGACAAGTTCTTCATCCAGACACCGCCGGGGCTCGGGCAGGTTCGGTTCCCGATCCCAGAATTCCTTCTGATAAAAATAGGGTGTCAGGTTCTTCCGGCAATGTTCTAGCTTGGGGTCGGAATGCGGATACACCTTCTCCTGATACATCTCCTCAATCCATCCGGGCGCAGACCACTGGCGCAGAGCGCGCGCGCCTTCCGCGTAGAGCACGATGCCGACGTGACTCGCGCCGAGATCGCGCATATAGCCAAGCGTGGTCTGCCACGCATCGTTGACCGTTGCCGCGCCATCCAGGCTGACAAGAAAATCATGAAGCTGATTATGTATTGCTGCCACCGTCACAACACACACCTCACCGTGTTCGAATCGAAGTAAATTCGACCATATGTTCCATTTCAATGCGAGGTTTCGAACATTACAAATGTAAATAGGTAAGCATGGGTGATCGTAGAGCGAAAGACCGCAATTCGACGTAGTTGCCGAAAACACCAAGAGTATTACGGCAGGACATCCCTTGAAACCTGTGTCCCGGTGCATAGGATTTCTTCATAACCATATGCTGAGGTTCGGAATGCATCCGATCACCTGCCGAGACGCATATTCATACCGTGACGATCCGGCGGTTCCCGACTTCGACGACGACGGTCCGCGCGTTTTCATGGACGGTGAGTGCGTATTGTGCACGGCAGGCGCCCGCCTGATTGCCCGTTTCGACCGCGCCGGCGCGTTCCGGATCATCCGGGTGCAATCCGACACCGGACGGGCGGTTCTGAAGCATTACGGGCTCAATCCGGACGATCCGGAGAGCTGGCTTTATCTCGTCGAGGGAAAGGCTCATGCCGGGCTTGACGGCATGATCCGCGCCGGGGCCCGGATCGGTGGGCCGGGCCGGCTCCTTCAGGTGTTCCGCGTATTGCCGGGAGCGGTGCAGGAGTGGCTCTACCGCCGGATGGCCCGTAACCGCTATCGCCTTTTCGGTCGCACCGACATGTGCGCGGTTGCCGATCCCGAATTGCGTGCCCGACTGGTCGAATGAAGGTCGTCATCCTCGGCGGTTATGGTGTGTTCGGCGCGCGGCTCGGCGAGCTTCTGCTGCGGGACGGTCACGAGGTCTGGATCGCCGGGCGTGATCTTCGCAAGGCGGAAGCCTGCGCGCAGCGGCTTGGCGCTCACCCTCTCCGCGTGGATCTCCGAGGTGATTTGCAGCCCGCTTTCAGCCCACGGCCCGACGTCGTTGTCGATGCCGTAGGTCCCTATCAATGCTATGGCGAGGACCCCTATCGGGTGGCGCGCGCCTGTATCGAAGCGGGAACGAACTATCTGGACCTTTCCGACGACGCCGACTTCACGGCCGGAATTGCCGCGGTCGACCGTGCCGCGCGCCGGGCGGGTTGCCGGGCGCTTTCGGGCGCATCGAGCGTTCCGGGCCTTTCATCCATCGTTGTTGAACATCTCGCACGGGACTTTGAGGAGCTGTTGCTGATCGATACCGCCATCCTGCCCGGAAACAGGGCGCCACGGGGTGTCTCGGTGATCGAAAGCATTGTCGGCCAGGTTGGCCGCGTCTCGCCCGTATGGCGGGGTGGCATATGGCGCGACACCCGCTGCTGGACCGACAGGCGGCGGTTTGACCTCGGGCCCGATCTGAAACGGACCGGTTACTTCATCAGCGTACCGGACATCAAACTGTTCCCCGCGTTCTTCAAGGCGCGCTCGGTCATGTTTCGCGCCGGCATGGAACTCGGCCTTTTCAATGCCGCGCTTTCCGCGCTCGGCTGGCTCAAGCAGCATGTTTCCATCGAGATCACGCCACGCCGCGCACGGGTTTTCCAATGGGTGTCGAAGCTGTTCCTTTCCTTTGGAACCGATCGAGGGGCCATGCAGGTCGTCGTTGCGGGCAAGGCGAATGGCGCTGTCCGGGAGCGCGTCTGGCGGCTGACCGCGGAAGCCGGGGACGGTCCGTATGTTCCCGTTGTCGTCGCGCGGGCGCTCATCGGACGTCTTGAAGATGTGCCGATTGGCGCGCGGCCCTGCCTTTGCGAAGCCGCACTGCCTGAAATCGAGGAGGCTCTATCGGATCTGAAGATCGAAACCGCCGCGTACGAAGATGAACGCCGTAATCTTTTCCAGATCGCACTCGGCGAATACTGGTCCACTCTGAGGCCTGAAGCCCGCGCGTTACACTCGGTTCAGGACGTGGAGAGTTTTTCCGGTACGGCCCAGGTGATCCGGGGCAGTTCACTTCCGGCGCGGCTGACCGGGTGGATCTTCGGATTTCCCACCGCAGGCCACGATGTTCCCCTGACAGTTACGAAGACGCGGACCGACAGCGGTGAAATCTGGGAGCGCAATTTCGACGGCCGCATTTTCCGTTCCTACCTGACACCTGCGACGGAGCCTTACCGTTGCCGTGAGAGATTCTGGCCTTTCACCTTTGAACTGGATTTGCCGGTGAAGAATGGCTCCATGTATCTGCTTGTCCGTCGTGGTTGGGTCCTGGGTTTGCCCATTCCCCGCCCTTTCCTGCCCGGGAGTGACAGCTGCGAATACGTCAAGAACGGAAAATTCCATTTCGATGTCGCCCTGAGCGCGCCGCTCGGACAGGGCCTTATCGTGCGCTACCGGGGTTCGCTGGTTCCCGATGGGGACAAGCCAGTCGCAATGGCTTCCGTCTCCCGTTCGCAATAGCTTGATCTTATAATACTTGAAAATCGTCTCAAATGAGACATATATGTCTCATGAATATGATCAAGCTGACATCTCGACAGGCGATTATCGAAGCGGGTTTCGAAACCTTCAGCCAAAGACCGGGCGCGTCGCTTGCAGATGTCGCAGCGCGTGCCGGCGTCGGACGCGCGACCCTGCATCGCCATTTCCGCTCCCGTGGCGATCTGATGGTCGCTCTCGCCCGTGAGGCCATGGTTGAGCTGGAAGCGGCCGTCGGGGCGGCCACGGCGGATGCGCCAACATACACCGAAGGCTTGCGGCTCGCGCTTGCGGCCATCATTCCCCTTGCCGACAGGCAATGGTTTCTCGCCCATGAGCCGGTGGAGCAGGATCCGGATATCGCCCGCGCGTATCAACAGGATCGCGCGGAACTCGCGGCCGATATCGAAGCGGCAAAAGCGGAAGGTGGCTTCGCGAAAGATATCCCCACGCCATGGATCGCCGAGACGTACGAGAACCTGATCTATGCCGCATGGACGCTGGTGCGGAATGGCGAAGCGACGTCCGCGCAGGCAGCCGATCTCGCCTGGCGCACGCTTACCAGGGGACTTGAAGGAGGGAAAATTGACCGCTGAAACGATTGAGCGTCTGGGCGCTCACATCGATGATGCTTTCTTCATCATCGGTGCCGTTATCTTTCTGATCGAGATCGTGGAAGCCCTGTTCAAGGGGTCGCTGCGCGGGCGCAAAATCGGCGAGATGGTCGCAAGCGCGTCGACGCAGATCCCATATCTGCTGGTCGAGATTTTCATCATGACCGGCGCCTACGCGTTCTATTACGTTATCGCAGAGGCCGTGATTCCATGGTCGATCCCGACGACGTGGTGGACGTTGGCACTGGCTGTGCTGGTCGCGGACCTCACCTACTATTGGGAGCACCGCATAGCTCATGAGGTGCGCATTCTGTGGACCCAGCATGCCGTCCACCACTCTTCGCGCGATATGAACATCATCACCGGTATCCGCTTCGGACCGCTTGAGGGCGTGTGGTCGATGATTGCCCACATACCGATGGTCCTCATCGGATTTTCCCCCGAAGCCGTGTTTTTCGGCATCCTGACCGTGCTGGCCTATCAGACCTGGATCCATACCGAGACGATTGGCCGGCTTGGACCGCTGGAGAGCGTGCTCAACACGCCGTCCCATCACAGGGTCCACCATGGCTGCGACGACAAGTATCTGGACAAGAATTACGGCGGTATCCTCATCGTCTGGGACCGGCTTTTCGGCACGTTTCAGCGCGAAGAGGAGACGCCCCGCTACGGTCTGAAACGCGATTTCAACAGCATGAACCCACTGCATGTCTGGTTTTCTGAGCTGCCGCAACTGGTCCGGGACCTGCGAGAGGCAGAATCCACCCGCGACGTGTGGATGCATCTGTTCGCCCGGCCTGGATGGAAGCCGCGGAAAACCTCGCCGCGGGCATGATTATGGATGTGCTAAGCGCAAATATCCGCTCAAGGACGCAAGATCACTCATCCGTGTCCTGTTCCTTTGCGCTTGCCGTATCCCGGTGTTTCAGCGGCTGATTTGCCTGCAGAACAAAGTGCGTTAGTTCAGCCAGAACGATCAGGAGATTATGCATGCCGGTTCCTTTTGTGCTCCAGGGGCCATGCAGGTTCGTCGCACCTGGCGGGCAAAAGGTTCAAAAAGGTTCCGGCGTCATGGCGCTTTGGCGGCGGCCTCGCGCAGGCATTCAAGCGCCCGGGACATGACGTCGTCGGGTTGGGCGTCGCTCCACACCACATAGGCGGGATATGGAAGCTCGGGCGACTCCGGCACGGGGTGCAGTTCCCCGCTCATGATGAAGTCGTCGGCAACCCGGTAGGGCAGAAAGGCCGTGCGTCCGTTCCGGATGAGGTAGGGCACGGCCGCGGCGCCCAACATGAGCGTCGTGTGCGAAAGCTGAAAATCCGGATACCAGCGCGCATGTGCGGCGGTGAATTCCGGACCCCAATCCATGAAGATGTAGTTTTCATCGAGCGTCGATGAGGGGTCCTTGCGCCCGGAGACAAGCACCAGCCGGTCGTCCATCAGATGCTCGGCGCGCAGCCCGGGACGCATCTCGGGCGTGTAGACCACGGCGATATCCAGCAGCCCGCTCAGCATAAGCCGCGTCAGTCGGTCCGGCATGCCCACATGGCAGGTGAGCGCCACGCTCGGCATGCTGCGCTCCATGATTTCCAACCAGACGGATGTCAGTTCAGGCCACAGACTGTACTGGGTGCCCACGGAGAGTTTCGCATCAAACCCCGCCGGCAGAGCGATCTGGTAGCGCGCTTCCTCCCATGCCTGGATCATAGACCGCGCATAGGTTTCGAACTGCAGCCCCCGCGGGGTGAGGTCCACGCCGCTCTTGGACCTTTCAAAAAGGCGGTGCCCGAGGGCCTCCTCGAGTTTCTGGATGCGCAGACTGATGGCCGACTGGGTGACATGCAGCCTTTCCGCCGCGCGCACGAAGCTGCCCGACGCGATCACCACCAGAAATGTCCGGGCAAGCTGAACGTCCATTCGAATTTTATATATGAGAAAAACATATATAATCCATGCTTATTATCCGTTTTACTTAATCATGGATGCACCATAGATGGAAGCATCAGGGCGGCCGGTTTCGGGAAGCCGCACATATGGTACTCCCCCCGGAACCAATGGAAGAACGGACCGGCCGTCCGACTTCAAACGGTAACTGACGCGGAAAGGACGGGAAATATGGATATCGTTGTTCTGATCGTTCAGCTCTTGAGTGGCGCTGTCGGCGGCAACGTCGCGGGCGCACTTCTGAAGAACTTTTCCCTCGGTACGCTTTGGAACTCGGTTGTCGGGATCCTCGGCGGCGGTATCGGCGGCCAGATTCTCGCCACGGCGCTGGGTGTCGGTGGCGGCGGAGCGGGCCTGGATATCGGCACGATTGTCGGCAATATTGCCAGTGGCGGTGTCGGCGGCAGCGTTCTGCTGCTTATAATCGGGCTCGTCCGTGGCGCTTTGGCACGGTAGGTTGGTAAACGGAATTTCCTGAACCCCAGCAAATGTGGAGAGATGCAATGGGTATTTTCGATTTCATCAAAGCTGCCGGCAAGGCCATCGGCATCGGCGCGGAGGATACCCCGCCGACGGCTGACGACCTGAAGAAGGAACTCGACTCCTATAATCTCGGCACGGACAATGTCGAAGTCGAGGTCGAGGGCGACAAGGTCGTGCTCAAAGGCGATGTTGCCAATCAGGACGTGCTCGAGAAGGCCATCGTCGCGGTCGGCAATACGCTCGGGATATCCAAGGTCGAGGCGAAGGTGTCCGCACCCGACGCCGGTGACCCGAACTTCCATACCGTGGAAAAGGGCGACACGCTGTGGAAGATCGCGGAAGAGGCCTACGGAAAGGGCAAGGGCGGCGAGTACAACCGCATTTTCGAGGCCAACAAGCCGATGCTGAAACACCCCGACAAGATCTATCCGGGCCAGGTGTTGCGCATCCCTCCCCTCTAAGGCCAACCCTTTCGCTTTCAACATCTCCGGGCCGGACACGTGCCGGCCCGTTTCGCTTCTTGCACAAGCTTCACCGGCGCAAACTTCGTTTCTCCGGAATTGAACCTTTTCGTGTCTCGCGGCGATCGATGAGACACGGGCCCCGCCACCTGGGGTTTCAATTCAAGGGAGAAAGAAAATGCGCAGATCATTCACATTCAAATTCCTGGGCGTCCTGGCACTTGCAATATCCGCATTGACTGCCGCTGCCGAAGCGGGCACGCGCAGCACCGGCTATATGGGCCCCGGCGTTGCCGTCCCTCCAAGCAACTCCTATGCGACCATGCCGGGCTATTAGCAACAGTAAACGGCCCCGCAAATTCAGCTCCAAATGGTGCCGACGCGACGTCTTCACCGAACCTGCCCGGACAACTCGTTCTGGAATGGCTGGAAATGTACACCGCTTTTTCAAGGCGGACGGATCGGCCGTTAGAAGCCTGTCGATTGTTGTGGCACTGCGATGCCGCTGTGAGCGCCAACGGAAGGCGGTGGGGGAAAGATCTTGAACCTTTTTAAACCGCCGCCGTAATTCGGAGCTCAACTCGGCCACGCCGTGCTGCCCAAGTCGCGGCAAGACCATTGCGCGTTTGCGCCAGGTTGTAAGATGTCCGTCTACGCAGCCTTTGAGCGTTTTCGCGGCAACGGGCCGCAGTTGAGACGCCATGTGCACGTTGTACTGTCCGATGGGGATCTGAGGGAGCCGCGCAGTGACGCGACGCCGGGGCATTTACTGGAAACGTTGTATCGCCATTCTGGCGATTGCGGGGCTGTACTGTCAGATTCTAGCAACGGCACTGGCGATCCCGGCCGCATTTGCGGCGATGAAGCCCGGCGACCTGCCTGCGGGTTACGCCACCTTTATCATCTGCACCGGCGACGGCATGAAACGGATCACCGTGGACGCCGACGGCACACCGGTTGAGGAAACCGAGCAGGAATTGCCTGGAGATCAGTGCCTGGCCTGCCAGGTTGTTGGCGGTGCCGCACTCCTGCCCATACCTGTTTCCATCGCGACTTCTTGCCAGCGTCCACACGCATTGCTTCCACTGCTTGGGACGCAGACACATATCCGCAATCCCGGCAGTGCTCATGCCCTCAAACGGGCGCCACCTCTCGAACTCTAGCAAGCTCAATTCACTTTTCCCCTGCCCTTCAACCTTTGTCGTCAGGCATGCCGCCCATGGGCAGGGCTCTCATATTCAGCTTACAGGGTTCAAGGATCATGTATTTCTCAAATCGATTATCGTGGCTGCGCGCAACAAAAGGGGCAGCAGCCATTTGTCTTGTCTTTCTGGCCGGTTCGGCGGGCGCGGATAGCCCGACGCCCGGCGGTCTCAACGTAACCTACAAGGACGGTGAAGTTCATGCCGCGCCGCGCGCCGACGGCCATGGGCCGATTGGCGTGATGGGCGACCATCGCCATCACACAGGCGAGCTGATGCTCTCCTACCGCTTTATGCGGATGTGGATGGAGGGCAACCGTATCGGCGACGACGACGTCTCACCTGAGACCATCGTCACAACCGTTCCGAACCCCTTCTTCGGAAACCCGGGACAGCCCCCGACACTCCGCGTCGTGCCGAAGGACATGAGCATGGACATGCATATGTTCGGCGCCATGTACGGCGTCAACGACCGCGTCACTCTCATGGGAATGGTGCCATACATCGAGAAGAAGATGGATCACATCACCTTTCAGGGAGGCGCAGGGACCACGCGGCTGGGCACGTTCGAGACCAGCTCCGACGGAATCGGGGATGTCTCTCTGACCGCGCTTATCGGCCTGTATGATGAGAAAACGCCCGACCGGGAAACCCATGTGAATCTCGTGCTCGGCCTCAGCGCACCGACGGGATCGATCACCGAGCGTGGCACGGTTCTCGCACCTAACAACACGAGACCCAACGTGCGTCTGCCATACGCCATGCAACTTGGGTCGGGCACATGGGATCTGCTGCCCGGTGTCACCGCAACCAAACGTGTCAGAAATCTCTCACTCGGCGGGCAGTATGCGCGTGGTTGCGTCTGGAAGACGAAAACGACGAGGGCTACTCCCTCGGCAACATTCACCAGGCCACGGTCTGGGCGCAGTACCAGTGGGCGCCATGGGTCGCCACATCGCTGCGCCTTGCGGGACGCACACAAGGTGCCATTGACGGGAGTGACCCGAACATCATTGCGCCCGTGCAGACAGCGGACCCGGACAATTACGGTGGTGAACGCCTTGACCTTCTGGTCGGCGTAAACCTGATCGGCCAGCGTGGTGCGATATGCGGACATCGTTTGGCGGCAGAAGCAAGCGCCCCCATTTATCAGGATCTCAACGGTCCGCAATTGAAGACGGAGTGGACTTTTACGATCGGCTGGCAAAAGACGCTGGGCGACTGCTGAAACGCGTTGCGCCGCGTCCTCGGCATAGGTCGGGGCGCGGCGCCTCTTAAACGGGATACATGACAATGAAATCGATGATCAGGTTTTTCACGTTCTTTGGAATCGCCGTTGTAGCGGCAGGGGCGCTCTTTCCGGCCGAAAGCCACGAATTCAAGACAGGCGATCTGACGATTGACCACCCCTGGGCGCGCCCGTCGATCGGCGGTGTTCCGAACGGTGCGGGATATATGATCGTGATAAATGACGGCGCGGAGGACGACACGCTCGAGGCGGCATCGTCGCCGGTCGCCAAGGCGACGGAAATCCATACGCATATCAAGGAAGGCGATGTGATGAAGATGCGCCCCGTTACCGGTGGCGTGAGAATTCCCGCGAAGGCCGAGACGAGGTTTGAGTCAGGCGGCCTGCATGTGATGTTCCTGGGCCTCAAGCTACCACTCAAAGAGGGTGACTTTTTTCCGGTTCTGCTGACCTTTCAGAAAGCCGGTGTCGTCACCGTCGAATTCAAAGTCGAGAAGGCTGGAGCAAAATCAGAGAACGCGCACCACAAGCACTAGTGTTGCGGAGCTTCTTTGAAACCGAACCGAACGGCTATCCAGCCGTTGGCATCGGGATGAAGCCCGGCAACCCTTCCACACGTGCGATCCAGGCGCGGGTTGCCGGGAACGCTTCGAGCGAGATGTTTCCTTCCTCGATCCTGGCCGTATAGGGATAACAGGCGATGTCGGCGAGGGTCGGCCTGTCGAGTGCCAGCCATTCTGCGATGGTCAGGCGTGATTCCAGCGTGTTGAGGGCAATGTCGGCCACGGCATGGACCGCTTTCTCGTCCAGTTCACGGTTGAAGATAACCATGGCGCGCGCGAGCGCCAGGCCGTTGAACACCTCGTTGACGGAAAAGGACAGCCATTTCTGGATGTGCGTCATGGCCGCCGGGTCATCCGGATAAAGATCCTCCCGGCCATATTTGCGCGCCAGATAGATCAGAATGGCAGCGGAATCCGCAAGGATCAGCCCATCGTCGTCCAGCACCGGGACCTTGTGCATCGGATTGAGTTCAAGAAACTCGGGCGCGTGCTGTTCGCCCTTGAGCAAATCGATTGCTTCGACCTCATACTGGAGATCGAGCATCGCCAGCATCATCCGGACCTTGTGGCAATTGCCCGACAATTGAAAATCATAGAGCTTGCGCATCCGGTCCCTCCCCCTTTGAAAATCGTTCGACGGTGAAGGTATCAAGCCCGGGCTCCGTGTGGAGCGGTTTCTCATGCAACCGCGCTGTAACGGGATATAAGTTCACGACTTGTGGCTTCTGCATTGCTGCGCGAGACTGCCTGCCCGTTTTATGCAAAGGAAACATCGGTATGCGCGCTTCGGTTCGCCTCTTCACTCTTCTGGTTCTGATTCTGGTTTTCGCGT
>JALCBY010000014.1:96511-100569 GCA_028066055.1 Hyphomicrobiaceae bacterium | reverse complement strand
GTCCGCTAATGGGATGGACCGGCTGCTCCCCTGAGACAGCAGGTTAGGCTGCAGAGCCTTTCACCTGCAAACCAAGGAGCAGCATGCCATGCCAGCCACCGCCAAACAGACACCATCTGAGCTTTCCACCATTGGTATCGACATTGGCAAGGACGTCTTTCATCTCATCGGTTTCGACCCGGACGGCAAGATGGTTCTTCGGCGCAAGATCAAGCGCCTGGCTCTTGTGGCGACGTTCGAGAAGCTTCCGCGCTGCATTGTTGGTCTGGAAGCGTGTCTCAGCGCCCACTTCGTCAGCCGCACGCTGCGCCGGCTTGGGTTCGAACCGCGGATCATTCCGGCGAAGTGCACCAAGCCCTTCGTGAAGGGTCAGAAGAACGATTACAATGATGCCGAGGCCATCGCCGAGGCGGCCCTGCGGCCGAACCTGAAGCGCGTCAGCGAGAAGACCCAGGACCAGTTGGACCTGCAAGCGCTGCATCGGGTGCGTTCGCGGCTGGTGTCGCGGCGTACCGCAACCATCAACCAGATCCGAGCCTTCCTGATTGAGCAAGGGATCACGGTGCGCACTGGCGCGCGTGCCTTGCGCAACTCGCTGTTTGCCATCCTGGAAAACCGCAAGGACGACATCTCACCGCGCATGAGCGACATCATCGTCGGGCTTTACGAAGACTGGCTCTGGCTGGATGAGCGGATCGAGACAGTGAGCGCAGAGATCGAAGACATCAGCCGAAGCGAAGCCAACTGCGAACGCCTGATGAGTGTCCCGGGGATCGGTCCGATGATCTCCACAGCCATGGTCGCGGCGATCGGCACTGGCGAGGCTTTTGAACGCGGGCGTGACTTCGCTGCCTGGCTCGGGCTGGTCCCACGCCAGTACTCAACCGGCGGCAAACCGATCCTGGGACGCATCTCCAAGCGGGGCAGCAAATATCTGCGCACCCTGTTCATCCAGGCTGCAAACGTCATCCTGATGCGTCCCCACAATTGGGAGCAGTTCAGCTTCGGGCCGTGGCTCAAAGACGCGGCAACACGGCTGCATCGCAACAAGCTCGCAGTGGCTCTGGCGAACAAGCTCGCACGTATCGCCTGGAGCGTGCTGCGACATCAGAGGAGATTTGACAGACACATAAACGAGGCGGCGGCTATCTAAGCGTCAGGCCTCATCCGAGTTCGCGACTGAGATGACTGCATGGAACGGATCAAGACACGCACCTGAGAGTCTGATGGCACTGATGGCTGCCTGCCAGCCGGTCCGCTAATGAGACCAGGGTACGTGCGTATTCCCATCAAGGCCACGGCCCGCGAGCCGATCAAACAGGCCGGATACATATCAGAGACTTCCGATCTCCCTGCACGATCCTCCGTTGCATCACGCAGCCGGTCCATACATAAGTGCCAATTTCTGCCTTCGATCAATATTGGATGAGCGTCAGCTTTAAGCCTCTTTTTTTATTACACTTCGATGCGCATACTGTCCGATCTTTGAGAACTTAGAGCCCAAACAAGTTCTTCACTGACTGACTGGGGAGTTCGGATTGAGGTTGTTGCACATAAATCTCACTGCACGTGATGCAGACACGCTGTCCGCGTTTTACAAGGGAGCTTTCGGCTTCGTCGATCGGCGTCCACCAAAGCGAATGTCTGGTGAGAGTGTCTCGCGCGGGAATGGGCTCCCCAACTCGAATATCTACGCAATCTGGCTGGCCTTTCCCGATGAACATGGTCCATTCTTGGAAATCATGGAGTATGCTGAGACCGTCCGCAGACGTGTTCCCGCGGTAAACGAACTCGGCTATGGTCACCTTGCTATTGAGGTGCAGGACCTGAAGGCAACCATTGAAAAGGTACTGCGATTGGAAGGGTCACTCCTAGGCCAAATCACGGATATTGGCACCGAAGAAAAACCGCATTTTGTGGTCTACGTGCGGGATCCTGAAGGGAACATTTTGGAATTGGAACAACTCAGCACCAAATGAGGGCATTCATTGGACAGGGTACTGCACACGGCAGTTCCCATCGCATTTCAGATATTTTTTGCAGCCGGGCCGTATTTCCTCTCTGGGTCATTAGCTTCCGTCAGACACAGCGGCAATTCGCGACCGCTTTACTCCCAAAAGCAGGCATTGAGCCGTGGGTGGCAGGCCAGTGTTTACTTGGCTACCTAACGCAACCGTCACGGCTTTCAGAGGCGGCGTCCTCTTCTGAACTATCGAGTGAACTCGGAGGGCAGCGATCGTTCTCGTCAAAATACCAAACAAAACAATGTGATAGAAAAAGACCTGACCAATCTTTGACCTCCGAAGGCAGAGGTCACAGGTTCGAATCCTGTCGAGTGCGCCAGAAACTCAAATAAAATCGATAGATTGATCATGAGGCCGACTGGACTCAATCAACGTTGGACAGAATTTGCGAGTTCGGTTTGAGCCTGGCGGACCGCGTGAACGGTCGTTCGCTGAAAATACAGCGGATGACCCCTGCGGGAACTTAATCTTGATATTAGTGAGAATTAATATTAGTTTTAACTAATATTAATGAAACTGGCGAGGACAAGGCGATGGATCTCAACGAAGCTTTTGGTGCGTCTTTTCGGGAGGTTGTCAGCAGTGAACGCGACGGAATCCCGACATACATCGTTCGTGCAAGTCGCAGCTACCCAACAACACCGGCCGATTTGTGGAACGCATTAACTGATAAGGATCGCTTGCGCCGTTGGTTCGCGAACGTCACCGGCGATTTCAGACAAGGCGGGCGCTTCTCAATAGAAGCAAATGCAGACGGCGATATCATCGCCTGCGAGCCGCCCAGACTATTAACTCTCACTTGGGAGTTCGGCGGCAACACCAGCTGGGTCAATGTCACAATCGAAAGGTCGGACGAAGGCGCACTTTTGACGCTCGAACATGAGCACCCCGTAGACGAAGAAAGTCGGGCGCATTGGGATAAATACGGCCCCGGCGCAACCGGTGTAGGATGGGAACTGGCACTGCTGGGGTTGGAAATGCACCTATCCGGCGACGGGACATCGACCATTGAGGCCGGACAAACCTGGGCCGGGAGCACAACAGGCAAGGCAACGTTGCGTGTATGGGCCGAAGCATGGGGCAGGGCCCACACAGAAGCGGGGACGGACGCGCAGACCGCTATGGATAGTGCAGAACGCACCGCTGCCTTCTACACCGGCGAAGAACAATGAACGCCTTTGATGTGCTGTCCGACCCGGTGCGCCGGAGAACGCTGGAGCTGATTTCACAAAAAGAACATGCGTCAGGTGAAATCGTCAAAGTCGTTGGGTCAGAGTTTGGCATTTCTCAATCTGCGGTCTCACAACACCTTCGCATCTTGCGCGACACCGGCTTTGCAAAAGTGCGTAAAGACGGTGCAAAACGCTGTTACGAAATTGATCCTTCGGGATTTGACGATGTAGATGCCTGGTTAGATCAGCTTCGTCGCTACTGGGCCTCCAGGATGGAAGCTCTGGCAACAGAGATCGAACGCGGCAAGCGATCGGCCAAAATCACTTAGCTGACAATCATCGTCGCACCGGGATCATCCGCTTCGTCCCGCAAACCAGAAATCTGTCCGTTGGGGATTGAATATCTGCTTGGGTCAAATTCGCCCTGGTGATGATATGCCGCTGATTCACGGTCTCGGCTAAGGTGCGCAGTAAGATAACTCAGAATAGCTCTTGGCCAAACTTCTTTGGCTGACTTCGCCGGCACCGGTCACACGTTCGAATCATGTCGGGTGCGCCATCCCCTTTTTCCTACGCAAAGTGATTCGCCCAACCGGCAGTTGCCCTGCCACCCGGTGGCACACGGTTATGGCGAAACCGGATTTCAACGAAAATCGGGCAGAATTTGCCTGAAAATCCACCGAAACCGGTCGATTTGCTGTGGATAAGGCCGACCAGCCCCAATTGTGCCACCTGAGCCGATGATTTTGGCATTGCGCGAGACTGGCCCCGGCCAACTTGATGCTAACCCTTCAGGTTATTTGTGCCGGGGCCGCACTTCCGTAGGTTCGTGATGATTGCGGATCGCGTGTTCCCTCAAAAT
>JALCBY010000014.1:77924-96411 GCA_028066055.1 Hyphomicrobiaceae bacterium | reverse complement strand
GTGCAATCGAAGGTGGCGGCAAAGTGGGGGTCGCAACCTGACGTGCGTTCCACGCGCCCGACAACCACCGGCTGCAATCCCGGTTGATTCGGAAGAATCTGCGTCGATTTCAACCGTTTCCGCACAGAAACGACTCCCATCGCAACCGCGACCGGGTATGATCGGGAAAGATTTCCAACTCGCCTCACACAACTCCGACCAGCAGACACGACAGGATTCAGCACATGCCGTCCGACGCCATTCCAAACGAACCGCAAATCGACACCGAAGAAATGCTCCGCAATATCACCGAGTGGGTCGAGATCGAGAGCCCGACCAAGGACGCGGTGGCGGTCAACCGTATGGCCGACCGGGTCGTCACAGACTGCGAGGACCTGGGCCTCGCCGTCGAGCGCATTCCCGGCGAGAAAGGCTGGGGCGATCTTGTCGTCGCACGGGACCACGACGCAGAAGACGCACAGCCCGGCATACTCGTTCTCACCCATATCGATACCGTCCACCCTATCGGCACCAAGGACGGGGACAATCAGGTCCGGCGCGAGGGCGACAAGCTCTACGGGCCCGGTTCCTACGACATGAAGGCCGGCGCATACATGACCCTGTATGCCTACCGCCATTTGAAGCGTCTCGGCAAAGAGCCTCACCTGCCCGTAACCTTCATGTTCATGTCGGAAGAGGAAGTGGGAAGTCCGTTCTCCCGCAAGCATATCGAGGCGGAAGCCGCAAAGGCGAAGTATGTGCTTGTGGCGGAGCCCGCGCGTGACGGCGGCAGGGTCGTCGTTGCCCGAAAAGGCGTCGCGGACTTCGTGATGCGCGCGACCGGGCGGCCCGCTCACGCCGGGTCGATGCACCAGGACGGACGCAGTGCGATCAAAGAGATTGCGCGCCAGATTCTGGAGATCGAGGACATGACAGACTATGAGCGCGGCGTCACGTTCAATGCAGGCATGATCACCGGTGGAACGGGGATCAATGTCGTACCGCGCGAGTGCGAGGTTCACATCGACATGCGGGTGACGACGCCGGAAGACGGCGAGGAATTCACCCAAATCATACTGAACCGGACATCGCACGACCCCGACGTGGAGATAGAGGTTACCGGCGGCCTGAACCGCCCGCCTTACCAGATGAACGACGGCGTCAAGGCGCTGTTCGAATTCGCACGCGAGGCGTGCGCCGAGCACGATCTCGATCTGCAATATACACCCCTCACCGGCGGCGGATCGGACGGCAACTATTCCGGCGCCATGGGAGTGCCCACGCTCGACGGCATGGGCGTCGATGGAGCCGGCGCCCATACGCTTGATGAATACATTCTCATTTCATCTCTCGTGCCGCGCACGAAAATGTGGATCAAGATGTTCGAACGCCTGGAGTAGGCGTACTTGCGCCGAACTGTGACAAACCTCGCAGAGATTTGTCTTAGTTGCATCGCAATGCTGTGTTTGAAATTCACTCAAGTGTCGACACGCGAGAGGAGTTTCACCATGCAGACGGTTGCCAGGCGTTTTCATGTTCGAGAGCTGGTCTTTGCATTAACAACACTTGTCGTGTTCCTGTCGGTTGCGCTACCCACCGCCCGTGCCGAACCACGGATCGGCGAGCGGGCGCCCGACTTTGTCGGGGTCGACAGCAATGGCAAGACGCACAAACTCTCCGATCTGAAGGGCAAGACGGTGATCCTGGAATGGACAAACCACGACTGCCCCTTTGTCCAGAAGCACTATTCGTCAGGCAACATGCAGAAGCTGCAAAAGCTGGCGACAGGCGATGGTGTCGTCTGGCTGTCGGTCATTTCATCCGCGCCCGGGCTTCAGGGTCATGTTGAGCCGGCCAAGGCAAATACGCTCACGACCGAACGCGACGCCGCGCCGAGCGCCGTCATCTTGGACCCCGAAGGCGAGATCGGACGCGCCTACAATGCCCGCACCACGCCGCACATGTTCCTGATCGATAAGAACGGAACGCTCGTCTACAAAGGTGCTATCGACGACAAGCCCTCGGCCAACAATGCGGATGTGCCGATCGCGCGCAACTATGTCCGCGATGCGCTCGCAGCACACGCGGCCGGGAAGCCCGTCGATCCGGATGCGACGCGCCCTTACGGCTGTTCCGTCAAATATGGCAGCTAGCCGACGGCCTTCATAAGTGGACCGACGTCAGCTTCCTTTTCGAGGGACGCAATGCAGTCGATCGCCGCTTTGGTGCGGTCTTCGCCGATTACGGGGTTCGCAAGGGACGTGAATTTCTCCGACAGCCTGCGCCACTGGTCTTGCGAATCTTCCGCCGGAACGCCGACATCGCCCATTGCGGTCAGCGTCTGCCCATTCTTGAGCTGGATTGAGACTTGCGCCTTCATACGCTCCATGTCTGCTTGCGGATCGAGCTTCATGTGCCGACGCGCTTCCACGTAGCGCGGGTCGGTCGCGTTGGCGTCGGAGTAGGTTCCGAGCGACGCCGTGTCCGCGCCATCCAGCCCCATGGCCGCGAGATGGGCAATGGAGAATTTGATCTCCAGCCCGGTTGCGGGCTCCGGAATACAGCACACAGAGAGATGCGTCGGCCGAATGCGCAACGTCGCGCTTTCAACATCGTCAAGCGTAACGTCGTTCCGCTCGCGAAGCTCACGAATCGCGTTGAGCGTCGAATGGGTGAGATAGCACGCCGCGTGATACTTGAAGAGCATCTGCTCGACCGCGAAGGGCGCATCTGCTCGCGGACGCAACGGTCCGTCGTTGAAGCCCGGCGACTGCGCCTGCGCAAAACCA
Organism: Hyphomicrobiaceae bacterium; assembly: GCA_028066055.1. GTDB lineage: Bacteria > Pseudomonadota > Alphaproteobacteria > Rhizobiales > Methyloligellaceae > UBA2767. The sequence continues at coordinate 93,643 of JALCBY010000014.1, read as the reverse complement.
TTCGCGCCCTCGATCGCCTGATCGCTGGCCGTGAATCCCCGCGCCGCGAGACGCGCCGCCAGCATGCCGTTCATCGCTGCCTTGCCCGCATGAAACGGTTTGGTCATCGTACCGAAGTTCACTTTCAATCCCGAGGCTTGCGACGCAGCCAGACCGAGCGCGCTGGCCGTCGCGGCGGCATCGAGCCCCATGAGGCGTGCGCAAGCAGCTGCGGCGCCGAATGTACCCATGGTCCCGGTAGCATGAAATCCGGACTCGTAGTGCCCCTCATCGCCCATCTCACCGAGGGCGCATGCGACCTCGGTCCCAATGACGAAACTGGTCAACACATCCTCGCCGCTTGAACCCAGCAGTTCTGCCAGCGCGAAAACAGCCGGCGCGATACATGTGGTCGGATGACCATGCAGCCTGCGATTGACGTCGTCATAATCGAGCGCATGCATCATGGCGCCGTTGATCAGCGCCGCATCGTGCAGCCGCGCGCGTTGTCCGCTGGCGATAACCGTGCATGGACCGCCGGCGTCATCCAGAAATTCATCGCACAGGATGCCGGACAGAGGTTCCTTCCGGCCCGCGATGGCGCATCCGATCACGTCGAGAAGCGCATGCCTTGCCCGTTCATATGCCGATGCAGGGATGTCCGCCGCCTTGAATTCCGCCGTCCATTCCGCCGCATCGGTCGTGACGGGAAAGGGCACTTCCTGCGAACGATCATGTTGTTCTGCGACACTCATCGGTTGATCCTCCCTGTGCTACGTCAAACAACTCTAGCCGATCATGTCTGCCGGTGCATCATCCCCAGGGCCCGCGCCTTCGAGAACGGGGCCGCGACGGGTCACGCGCCCACGGACCGCGGCGTTTCTCGATTTCGAAGGGACGCGAATTCGCGCCCTGAAAGAGCTGTACATACTTGTCCTTGAACACGGGCACGAGCGCCATGCCCGCAACGAAGCCCCCCACATGGGCCCAGAAGGCGACGCCGGGCTCGTTGAGAGGCGCCATGGCCGCACTCACCAACTGTCCGACGAACCAGAATCCGAGAACCAGCAGCGCCGGGACATGCGCGATCCAGAAAATGATGCCGAAAAACAGCAGGACACGGATCGTGGCATGGGGGTGCAGCAGCAGATAGGCACCAAGCACGCCCGAGATCGCCCCGCTCGCACCGACCATCGGGATTTCCGAGCCCGGATTGAGAATGCCTTGAGTAAGTGCGGCCGCAACGCCGCAAAGCAGATAAAAAACAAAGAACCGGAGATGACCCATGGAGTCTTCGATATTGTCGCCGAAGATCCACAGGAACAGCATGTTGCCGCCGAGATGCATCCAGCCGCCATGCATGAACATGGAGGTGATGACCGTTGCCCAGGCAGGAATGCCCGACAGCTCGGGACTCAGGTCCCGAAGTCCGAAAACCCGCGCCGGGATCATTCCGAGCCGATACACTGCCGCCTGGCCTGCTTCCTGTCCCAACGAAGCCTGCCAAAAAAAGACCAGCACGCAGAGCCCGATGAACGTCCAGGTCACATAGGGACGGATATGGCTCGGATTGTCATCGGATATCGGAAACATGATGCGCCCACAACGCCCGCAAGATACCGCCTGCCGCTTTCCTCAGTCGGGAGCAAACTCCGACTTGTAGTCACGCGCAAGCGCGGGGTCCTGCTTTGCCTTCTCCAGAAAGCAGTTTCCGATCGCCAGGCAATCCAGTTCCGTGCCCATGAAACAGTGAAACGCATCCTCCGGCGTGCACACGATCGGTTCGCCACGGACATTGAAGCTGGTATTCACCAGCACCGAGCAGCCGGTCCGTTTCTTGAACGCCTTCAGAAGCGCGTAGTAGCGCGGGTTGGTTTCCTTGTGCACCGTCTGAACGCGCGCGGAATAGTCGACATGGGTCACCGCGGGGATATCTGAGCGCGGAACATTCAGCTTGTCGATGCCGAACAGTTCCTGCTCCTTTTTCGTCATCTTCTTGCGGCGCTTCTTCTGGACGTCGGCCACCAGCAGCATGTAGGGGCTGTCCGACTCCAGTTCGAAATACTCCGCCACATCCTCGCGCAAAACCGAGGGCGCGAAGGGACGGAAGCTCTCGCGATATTTGATGCGCAGGTTGAGCGTTTTCTGCATCTGCGGATTGCGGGGATCGCCGAGAATTGATCGCGCACCGAGCGCCCGCGGGCCAAATTCCATGCGTCCGGAAAACCATCCGACTGCTTTTCCATCATCGAGCGCCTTGGACGTCCGGGAGATAAAGTCGGCTTCTTTCAGAACCTCGAACTCGGCGCCGAGCGCCTGAAGCCTCTTTTCGATCTCTTCCTGAGAGAAAGTCGGGCCGAGATAGGAGCCGGTCATTGCGTCCATCGACCCGTTGGGCTTGCGCTCCGCTTTGAGGTGATCGTGATAAGCCGCCAATGCCGCGCCCAGCGCGCCACCGGCGTCACCTGCCGCCGGCTGAACCCATATCCGGTCGAACGTCCCTTCCCGGAGCAGTTTTCCGTTGGCCACGCAATTGAGCGCAACCCCGCCCGCCATGCACAGATTGACGATGCCATAAGTGTCCGCAAGGTCGCGCGCCATGCGCAGCACGATCTCTTCGGTAACCTGCTGCACCGATGCTGCAAGATCCATCTCCCGCTGTGTCACCAGGCTGTCGGGATCGCGCGGCGCGCCATCGAAGAGGTCGTGAAACTTCTTCGATGTCATGGTCAGTCCGCCGGCATAGTTGAAATAACTCTGGTCGAGCCAGAAGCTACCGTCCTCCTTCACGTCGATCAGGTTCTCCATGATGACATCTGCGAAGCGCGGCTCACCGTAAGGCGCCAAGCCCATCACCTTGTACTCTCCGGAATTGACGCGGAAGCCGGTGTAATAGGTAAAGGCAGAGTAGAGGAGGCCCAGTGAATGCGGCCAGTGGATTTCACGTTTCGCCTCAAGCGTGTTTCCACGGCCGATTGAAACCGAGGTTGTCGCCCATTCGCCGACGCCGTCCATTGTCAGGACCACTGCCTCGTCAAACGGCGAGGGATAAAACGCCGACGCCGCATGGGACTGGTGATGCTCGGCGAACAGGAGTTTCTCTTCGATATTGTCCTCGTCTGAAAGCTCCCTCAGCGCCTTCACGAGATTCGATTTCTGGAAGAGCTTCTCCTTGATCCAGACCGGCATGGCCGCGCGAAACGACGTGAAACCGCCCGGGGCCTGCGCCAGGTAAGTTTCAAGAAGCCGCTCGAATTTCAGGAAAGGTTTTTCGTAAAAGGTGATGTGGTCGATCTGATCGAGCTTGGCGTCCGCCTCATCAAGACAATATTGGATGGCATGTGCCGGGAAGCCCGGATCGTGCTTCTTTCTCGTGAAGCGTTCTTCCTGGGCCGCGGCAACCACGCGACCGTCTTCGATCAACGCGGCGGCGCTATCGTGATAGTAAGCCGAGATACCGAGGATACGCATACCGTATGTCTGCCGCCCTCTCCGCCGCTAGAACACCGTGTAGATGAACGGTGCAATGGCCGAGCCTTGTGCCAGGATCAGCAGGCCTCCGAACAGAATGAGCACGACAAGGACCGGCGCCAGCCACCATTTCTTTCGTGCGCCCAGATAGGCAAAAAGCTCTTTCAGAAGTGACCCCATCCCTAACCTCTCTTGCGGCCCGGAGCGCGGCGTAACGCGCATCCGCACAGGCGCGCTCAAAATCAAAAAACGTGTTCCGTACTTACCCTAAAACTGATTTGTCATGGAGTGTGTTTCTGGCGATTCCTCGCCGCGTTCAATCCAATAGCTCTTGCCCGCCGTCCGCTTTCGCCGGAGCGGATCGCGCCAGATGCGCATCATTAGCCCAAATGGCACGATTGCCACAAGAAACATGATGCCGAGGATGATCGGGTTGACGATTTTATGGAGCAGGAGCGAAAAGCGGAACCAGACCAGATTGAGCGGCTTGAGCAAGGCTGGCGCAATCCAGCTGACGCCCGCAAATCCGACGCACAACACTGCGCAGACCCCCAGAACGACCGAGTTGTCCCGGAAGATCAGTCCGATGATCGCAGCAACGACGGCAAATACAATTCCGGTCGCACGCTCCGATGGTGGCGGAACATCCTGTTCGACATAAGCCTCGTGAAAATCCTTGGACATCAAGTCTCCATCCCTGAGGGGCGCAAACTACCCCCTAACGTGCCCCGTCGGCAACGGTTGCCTCGTTCTCAAATTCCAGGTCGAGGAGACCGTCAAACTTTTCGACATTCTGTTGCACATACTTAGGCAGTTCCGAGAGCGGAACGGTCTCGATCTCTGTATCGAACATGGACACCCGACGGTTCATGCGCTCTTCCACTGCATCCCTGCGCAGATCCTTAAGCCTGAGACGGTCCGGAGCCTTGTAGGCCGACAGCTTGTCCTTGACCGTCTGCGCATCCGCCATAAACGAAAAATGCCAGCACCCCTCCCGCAGCATACGCCGGCGCAAGAAAGCTTTATGCCGCCATGCCGCATAGGAGTGCCAAACCAGAGATTCAGCCCAGGACGGCAGAGAAGCGCTGCGCCGGCCCTTCGTGGTCCGCACCATCCACCCGTCACGAAAGTTCCTGTATTCGATCATCCGGGAGGTCATGACATCCTGCCGCCCGATCAATCGCCAGTTCAGTTTGAAATGGTAGTAGACGCCTTCAAAATAGGTGATCCGACCGCCGGCCGTCTTGATCGCCTCGCGCAGAGCGGCGGGCTTCGGTATCTCGTCCGCATCTGAAACGATGATGAGATCATCGGGGTTTGCCTCTCTCAACCCCTGGCCGATCGCCGAGCGCTGATGAGCTTCCCTGACAAAGGTGTTTTCGGCAACCTCCGGCATCTGCTCATCGACGACATGGATGATCTTGTCATCGAACTCAGCGAAGCGCGCTCTGTTCTCTTCGAAAAAGAGGGGTTTGGGCTGGCCCGTGAACGTCCGGGGAGATTCCACGATGACAAAATGATCGACGAGCGGGGCAAGCGTGTTCAGCCGAATCTCGAGAATGTCGAGTTCGTTGTAGAAAACAAAACAATCAAACACACGCCGTCGATGGCTCATGCGAATCTCACACTGTGGAGTGCTGCGGTGATCTGCAGCGGCAACGAAATCCGCAACACCACGATCTAAATGAGGTGAGCACTTAGATCATATCTGCTCGTGCCCCGGCAACCAGCTACATCGGGGAATCGATCCAATTGAGTGTGTTGCCACAGACGGCAACGGTAATTTGACATCCAGCTTTGTAACAGTTTAATCGCTGAAGCGAACGCTCAATCCGTACAAGAATCCACATGCGGTTTCATCCGACGTGGCTAATGCTGAAACTCCGGACAGCAGTGATGCGTAAGGTCATTCTCGTCAATCTCCTCGTTCTGATCGCGGGGCTCTCCCTGTTGGAACTTGTGTTCGGAAGCTGGTTCTCCAATACGCCCGTCTTGTACAATTTCACCAAGCCTCGAAATATACAGAAGACATATGAGAGCGGGTTTCCCGGTCAACCGGCCGTTTCGACCTACACGATCGATGGTTATGGCCTGCGCGGTCTGGATAAGGGGCTCAGGGAGATTTTTATTCTCACAGTCGGAGGAAGCACGACTGATCAAAAATACATTGACGACAATTTCACCTTCGAGGCGTGGCTGCAGAAATTCTTTGCTGATGATGGCCGCGACGTTGATGTTGTCAGTGCCGGGATTGACGGTCAGAGCAGTTTCGGTCACCTGAAGAATTTCGATTTCTGGTTCGAGAAGCTCCCGCAACTACGTCCGTCCTACATCATGTACTATGTCGGCATCAACGATTTCTACAATCTACGCGAAGTGCCCAAGTTCGACCGACTTGAAGTCGTCGGATTAAAGGCAAATCTGCGGGCCGCATTTGCATATGCGAAGGATCGGTCCGCACTCATTGCAGGTGCGAGGGTCGCCAAGAGCCTTGTCATGCCACCGGCCGTCGCTCACTTCCGCAGCAGTAAGCCGGTTCCCTTTTCTGAGAAGAAATGGACGACGCGATCACGCATCCTGAATTACCAGACGCCAGTGGTTGCCGAGAGTCTCGCGCAATTAAGGTCGCGCATCCTTAAACTCGCAGACAAAACCCGGCAGATCGGTGCCGAACCAATTTTTGTAACCCAGCGATCAATTAACTGGATTAAGCACGATAACAAGATCTGGGGATTGAAGAATCCGCTTTATCGCCCCAACGCGGACGCGTTGAACGGCTGGGGACAGATGACCGGTGTGGATCACTATGCACTCGAACAACTCCAAGCGGGCATCATAATGGATGCGTGCCGAGAGCGAAAAGGCGTTTGCATAAATCTCGCGCGAGACATCAGCATAAATCATCTCACGGACTTCTACGACGCCGTGCACACAACGCCGGTCGGCAGCAGGCGTATAGCCGAATTTCTTTATTCGCGACTGCGCGAAATTCGTTGAATAAATAGGACAGTTAACTGAATGCAGAACACGCACGTCCATGAATACTTTCAATTGATCGGGGGCGTGGATTATACGCAGCGCTCCACCGGGTAGATAGCATGCGAAAACTGCTTGGGAATATCGCGATCGTGGTCCTGTCGACCGTCGTGACGCTGGGAATTCTGGAGCTCATTCTGCAATTTGTCTATCCGGCGCACGAATCTTGGCGGATGTACTCGGTGCCAGACCCCGAACTGGGCTGGACCCTGGAACCCGGAGCAGAGTTCAATCGTTACTCCCCCGGGGGACTCGTCAAGGTTCGCTACAATGCACAGGGCTTTCGCGACTCCGACTTTTCAGAGTCACGCGACGAGAACGCATTGCGCATTGTCGTGCTCGGCGATTCCTACATGGAAGCCAATATGGTTTCTCTCGACCAGGTGTTTCACAAGCAGCTCGAGCGGATAGCACGATCTGACGGCCGCAAGTTCATCACATTCAACCTCGGCGTTGCCGGCTACGGAACCCTGCAGGAATATCTGACATACAAGAAGAACGGCGGGAAGCTGAAACCGGACTTGGTCCTGCTCGCATTCTATCTTCACAACGACATCAAGAATAACTCCGAGCAGTTGAACGCATCAGCAAAACTGACTCGCGGCGGCAAGCGCAAACGACCCTATCTTGAGCAATCCGATGAAACGCAGTGGCGGATCAATCCGCCAGACTACAGCACAATCAACGAAGAATATCTAAAAAGGCGAAATTCGCTTTCGTTTCAGATTAAGTATAAGTCGGTCCTCCTAACACTGATGAGGAATACAGGTCGGGCGCTAACGTCAAAGTTCAATGCATTTGAAAGCGATAGCCGACTCAATCTTCACCGCTGCGAGTCAGATGAGCGATTCCTCCCTAGTTTTCGCACGACCGAGCGGATCATCAGGCGTCTTAAAACGGACGTCGAAGCCGCAGGCGCCCAATTGGTTGTGTTTTCGGTGCCCGCAATGTTCGATACGGACACCGCGTTCGCGCAAGAACTGGAGCTAAAAGCAAAATCGGATGGTGCGGAACTCTGCGTCAAGGACTCGCCTGCCTATCAGAAATTGGCAGAGATACTGAATCGTAACGGCGTGGAATACATCGACCTGCGCCCGGCATTCTTCAAGGAAGCAGGAGGCGATGCGGGTGAGCTCTTTGTGATCGGCGACTGGCATTGGAACGGCAAAGGGCACGCTATTGCTGCACGGGCCGTTTATGAGAGTCTGAAGACGAAAGGCTATCTGGCGAGGTAGCCGGCGGAGATTGATCCGACGCGGTTTTCGTGGATGCCGACATCCGCTCATAGAGTTTTTTAGCCGCCTCGGCGTAGGCACTGTACCCAACGGGGTAAGGATGCCCGCCAGTTGGAGGGAATACCCAAGAGCTGTCACGGTCAGATTTCTCGATTGCCGCAACAAGTTCCGGCTTCGCCGTGCTCCATACAAAGCCGATGCGATCCATGAACGACATCAAACGATTCTCGATGGCCTGATGGTTCACAGCCATATCCTTCAGGATCGGAATGCTCCGATAAACGTCCAAGTCGTCCAGATACTCGTAGAACAACTGAACCTTTGACGGAATGAACATCAGGCCGACCTTAGCACCTTTCGCGTCGGCAACCTGCTTCAGGTCGGCAAGCATCTTCTCAAAGTCTTCAATGCCGTTGCCGATTTCAGGGCGCGTCAGATCAGTGAACGCGAACTCCACTTCCTGGTTCAATATCGCCCTTCCAGCGAAATACGCCGAAGCGGGACGCTGCGGTGGCTGGCCAACGGCATCTGTCAAATGCGCCGTCTTTGATCCGCCTTTTTTTTCTTGAGCCTGCTTTTTTGAGGCGCTTTCCTTTTCGGGTTTTTTCACCTCTTTAACTGGTTTCCTCGCAGTTTTATATGTGGATCGATACCACAGGTCAGAAAGCGGGCGGACGATGAGATAGTCCGTTGCCGACAGGATCGCCGAGTCCCCCCTGCCACGGAACCAGCGAATGAAGCCGGGCGCCCGCGCTGTGCGCCAATTGTCCGCGTTGCTGCAATCAGGCAGGTGCAGCGACAGCCGTTGCTTGGCCGCCTGCCAAAACCCCGAAGATGCATAGTCGATGTCGCAGCTGTTACCGTTGACCTTGAAATCGTTGTGAATGAGCAGCGCAATGATGACGTATTTGTACCCCTGCTCGATGGCTTTGTGCGCGTTGGCGAAATGAGCATAGACCGCATAGCTGCCAATACCGAAATTATAGACTGGAATCCCGGTGACCCGGCCAAACTGTTCCGGCCATGCCTGTTCCGGCATTACGTTTGATCCGTATGTGTGCGAGTCGCCGATCGCAGCTATGATGCGTGGTTTGCCCGGCTTGTTGCGAAACCCATGCTCATCGATGTTCGGATGGCCCGGGTTCAGGCGATAACCGACATCTTTATCGTAAATCTTATTCGCCTTCTTGCCATGGATGGGAAAGGGCGTGAGCGCTCGCAGGCCCACTTCAGCGACCGCAAGACAGAGCAGTGTGACGACGCACGCGAGAGCGATATTTGCGAAGACTTTTTTCATGAGAACGGCGGCGCATTAGTCCATCGAACGCAATGAATAGTCAAGCTGACATGGCGGTGCGGCTTCACGATTCGCGGCTCTGCGCCAGACGTTCAAGCATCGCGCGGACGGCTTTGATTTGCAGCCCGTCGCGCGTGAGAAAGTCCGGGCCTGTGTATCCCCACCAGTCCCAGCATCCGCGTGGATTGAGCGCGCTCTTTGCAATCTGCGGATAGAGCATGATCAGCTTGTTCGTGGCAGCCCAGCGATTGTATCCAGCTCCCTCTACGAAGGCATCGCCGACGGCCTGCCGGGATTGCCGGCATCCGTGAAAGGCGACATGGACGCGGCATCGCGTCGCGTCCCTGCACCTGTCGGGAATGAAGACGGCACCCGTACCATCGAGGCCGTGACCGGACCCGCTCGTGAACTCACCTTGAGAAAACAACAAGAGTTCGCCAGCTCCTGACCCGCCGGTTTTTTGCAGCTCCCCGTAGATGTGTTTCAGGATCGCGCCGGCCTGATCATAGTCACAGTCGTTGAGAAACGGCGCGCCGCTGGTTTCGCAGGACACACCCTCGTCTACCGTGGCAAAACCGTGCCCGGCGCTCACATCCATCCGAAGTTCGATGTTGTCGGTCGAAATGCCACTGGCTTTGTAAAGGTCGGCGGCCTTGCGCACGAGGGACGGCGCAACCGTCCGGTCCGCGTTTCCGGCAAAGAGATAGACCCGATCGTTTTTCAGATTCTCAAGCGGATCGATTTTACCTTCTCGCGCGCGAGCACCTGCCCGCTGCTCGAGGCGGCTGACATCGGGGACACCGAGACTCGACATCGCGGTTCCCGTGCATCCGTTTACCGCCCGGTTCAGGTTCTGTGCCAGAGCAACGGACCAGACCGGCGCCAGCCCGCCAAACACACTTTCCGCACATCCGTACGGACCACCGGCGACAATGCCGGCGCCGACAACAATGCGCGCGTGGGCAAAGTGGAACTGTCCGGCCATGTATGCACCCGACGATAGGCCGGAGACGGAGGTCTGCGAGAGATCGGCGCCAAGCGCCGGCAATTTGTCCTGATCATTGCAGGCCGAGAGACCGGTAGCGACCAGCAACAGGCCCGCAAGCACACCTGCCCTCAGGTGCCTGCGTTCAGGGCCGTGTGAGGTAGTGCATGGAAAACAGGTCATTCTCGTCAACCCAGACCTGTTCGGTTTCCCATCCGGCGTCCTGTGCAAGCGCCTTGAACTGCGGCACCGTGAATTTGTGCGAATTTTCCACGTGAATGTCTTCGCCGTTTTTGAAGGTGAATGGGCGGCCCAGAACACTGACCTTCTGATCTGCAAGAGACTCGATGTAGATCTCGATCCGTCCGACGTCGTCATTGTAGACCGCCCTGTGTGCGAAGCGGGGCACATCAAAGTTCGCATCAAGTTCGCGATTGATCCGACGTAACAGGTTGAGCGTGAATTCGGCTGTTACACCGCTTGCGTCATCGTAAGCGGGAATCAGGATATCAGTATCCTTTTGCAAGTCGGCACCAATCAGCAGATCGCTCTTTGGTCCGAGCAGATCCCCCGCGTCGGCGAGAAAATCGACAGCGCTGTCCAGATCGAAATTGCCGATGGTTGAGCCCGGAAAAAACCCAAGCTTCGGCGTATCTTCAATTTCCTCCGGCAGGCGAATGTCCTGGCTGAAATCCGCATGGACAGGATACAGGGCGAGATGAGGAAAATCTGCGCCCAGCCGGGACGTCGCTTCCTTCAGGACCGCATCGTCAATATCTATCGGCACATAAGCCGATGCCTGCGTCAGCGCCTCGAGCAGAATATGTGTCTTGCGGCTCGATCCCGAGCCGAACTCGACGACCGCGCAACCGGCACCCGCGCGCTCCGCGATTTCCGCTCCGTGATCCTTGAGCAATCCGATCTCGGTGCGTGTCGGATAATACTCTTCAAGCCGCGTGATCTCCTCGAAAAGTTCCGACCCTCGCGCATCGTACAAAAACCTGCACGGGATGCTCTTACGGCTCTGCGCCAGGCCAGCCAGCACGGCCTCGGCGAATTCGCCCGTGTGCAGCTGGGTTTCGATCTCGCTGACAATGCTGCTCATTGATCCTCTGCGAGCCGCAAGCCCATGAACTGCCAGCGCTGATGTGGATAGAAGAAGTTTCGGTAAGTGCGCCGGCTGTGACCGTCCGGCGTCACACAGGACGCACCTTTGAGCACGAACTGACCGCACATGAACTTGCCGTTATACTCCCCGACCGCGCCTTGCGGCGGCTCGTAGCCGGGATACGGACTGTAATGGCTCTGGGTCCATTCCCACACGTCGCCGAACATCTGCAGAAGAGATCCGTCAGGCTTGCCCGCGGGCGACGGCCGGTAGGCATCGCTTCCCAAGGTGCAGCCTTCCTCTGAAAGGCCTTCCGACGCACATTCCCATTCGAACTCCGTCGGCAGGCGCTTTCCGGCCCAGCGGGCAAACGCATCTGCTTCGAAATAACTGACGTGGGCCACCGGCGCCGCCGGATCGATTGGACGCATTCCGCCGAGCGTCATTTGCCGCCATTCACCCTCGTGGTTCTCCCAATAGAGCGGTGCGCGCCAGCCTTCTTCTTTGACCGTCGTCCATCCGTCGGAAAGCCAGAGCGACGGCGTCTCATAACCGCCATCGGCCATGAACTCGAGCCATTCACCCTTGGTGACGCATCGGTCGGCAAGGCGGAAGGGACGCAGAAGCACGTCATGCCGCGGACCTTCATTGTCATAGGAAAACCCATTGCCAACGTGACCCGCCTGAACTATCCCGCCATCAAATGCAATGAACGTGGCCTGGCATGCCTTGTCGGCTTCGGCGATTTTTACCTTCCTGTATGCAGGGCGCAGGGGCTGGCTGGCGAACAAGGAAAGAATATCCGTCAGCAGCAATTCCTGGTGCTGCTGTTCGTGATTGATACCGAGTTCGATAATGTCGAGTGCTGCGTCGTCGATGCCCCCGTCATCCAAAAACTTCTCGAGCGCATCATCGACGTGAGCGCGGTAGGCGCGGATGGCATCGGCGCCAGGCCGGGTCAGGAGACCGCGAAAGGGTCTGGGATGCCGTTCCCCCTTGCTCTCATAGTAGGAATTGAAGCAGTAGGCGAAATCCTTGTCGAACAGTCTGTAGCTTTTGTTCAACTCGCCCAGCAGGAATGACTCGAAGAACCATGTCGTGTGTCCGAGATGCCACTTCGTCGGGCTGGCATCATCCATTGCCTGAACGACCTGATCTTCGTCGCTCAGTGGTTCAGCCAGGGTTCGGGAAAGCTTACGTGTCTCGAAAAGGCGGCTGCGGAGTTCTCCGGCGCGCCCTTTTTTACTCGCGACCCGAGAAGCCGGAGCCGCTTGATCTGAGGACATTTTTTCCTCCAATTTGCGAATCGACACCATAAGGGAGTGACCAGTGCATGGCCACCCGTGCCGGATTGGCGGCCATTCATTGCTATGAAACAAGACGGTATAGTGACAGTTGTGAGAAAAATGAGATGCATGGTGGAACGAATATCGGAAGTCAGATGAACGATTCCGAGCCACTTGAAATATTCGACGGGCGCCAGTCGGAAAGGGCAGCGGCTATCCAGCGCGGCACCTGCCGCTTTCTTCAGGAACTCGGCCATTCGGTTGTGACCGAGCTTCCGCTGTCGACCGGACATCGCGCCGACGTGGTGTCGCTGGGGCGAACCGGCGAAATCTGGATCGTCGAGATCAAGTCGTCGCTTGCGGATTTCCAGACCGATTCGAAATGGCCAGAATATCGCAGTCACTGCGACCGGTTCTATTTTGCCGTCGCATCGGACTTCCCGCATGATGTTCTGCCCGACGAAACGGGGTTCATTCTGGCGGACCGTTTCGGCGGCGAACTGATGCGGGACGCACCGGAGCACAAGCTTGCAGGCGGAACCCGCAAGGCGGTGACGTTGCGTTTTGCGCGTGCGGCCGCTTCGCGGCTGCACATGACCGTCGACCCCGGCGTTAGGGGAGGTCTCCAGGAATAGGATTTGAGGACGTCAGCGCGGCGCGCGTTTGGCAAGAATCCTCTGAAGTGTGCGTCGATGCATCTTCAGGCGCCGTGCCGTCTCCGACACATTTCGGTTGCATAGCTCGTAGACGCGCTGGATATGCTCCCACCGGACCCGGTCGGCGGACATGGGATCCTCGGGTGGCTGTGCCTTGGCATCCGGCGGCGCCATGAGCGCCTTATAGACATCATCGGCATCGGCGGGTTTTGAAAGATAGTCCACCGCGCCCATTTTCACGGCCGTCACCGCGGTTGCGATATTGCCGTATCCGGTCAGTACGACAGCGCGGGTATCGGGATGAATTTCCTTCAGCACCGCTATGACATCGAGCCCGTTCCCGTCTTCAAGGCGCATGTCGACGACGGCATAGTCCGGCGGCTGCTTGTGAATTTGGCCGAGACCTTCACTCACGGATTCCGCCAGCTCCACGGTAAAGCCACGTGATTCCATGGCCCGTCCCAACCGTTGTAGAAACGGCCGGTCATCATCAACAATCAGCAATTTCGGCTGGCCGTCAACGGTCTCCGCGCCGGTGGCGCTGCTTTGCACGTCCATGTTTCGTTCGTCTGCCATTATGATCCCCGGTTGATTTTAGCCAGCTGCGCGCGCTTCGACCAGACTTCCTTCACATTCAACCTATATGAACCTCACCCGCCATACCCGGCTCGTCCTCATCCTTGATCTCGATCGCATCCCGCGGCCAAACGATCAGGATCCGCGCACCATGTTCGGGTGCTCTGCGGTTCGAAAAGTCCAGGCGCGCGCCTGACCGCTCCAGCAGAGTCTTTGCAATAAAGAACCCCAATCCCATACCATCGCCGGCACCGTTTGAGTTATCGGTGGCCGAGCCATTGGATCCGCGGGTGGTAACATAAGGCTCTCCCAACCGGTCGCGGATCGCGCCCGGAAAGCCTGGTCCGTCATCCGTGATGGCGATGGAGACCGTGTCATGATCCCACTCCGCACGAATATCGACGCGGGCCTCCGCGAAATCCACCGCATTCTCGATAAGATTGCCCAACCCGTAAAGAATTCCGGGATTGCGCGCGCCCACGGGCTCCGCTCGGTCGGCTTCATCCAGCTCCGTTCCGGAAGACGGGCCGGATTCTATATCGATTTCAATATCGAATACCCGATGTGGCTCGGCAGCTTCCTCGAGCACATGGCTGATCGGCATGCGCGAAAGAACCGCGTCGGGCTCCTCCGAGCCGGCAGAGAGCTTTGCAAGGATGTCCCGGCAACGATCGGTTTGCGCCTTGAGCAGCGCGAGATCTTCACGGTGCGGATTGTCCTCCGGCAGTTCGCGTTGCAACTCCTTGGCGACGACCGCAATCGTCGAGAGTGGTGTCCCGAGCTCGTGTGCCGCTGCAGCAGCCAGGCCGTCCAGTGCGGACATGCTCTGTTCGCGCAGCAGGACGGCCTCCGTCGCCGCCAGCGCATCGGACATCTGCCGCGCTTCCTTGGCAATGCGTTGCGCGTACAGAGCGAAGAAGATCACGCCGCAAACGAGCGCCGCCCAAACCCCACCGACATATGTCAAAGGCAGCTCCAGCGACTGTCCCGAATACCACGGCAGCGGCCAGTGGAAGAAGGCGAGGAGCGTGGTGCAAACGATGACAAGCAGCCCAAGCCAGAGCGTGTGTTGCAACGGCTGTTTGGAGGCCGAAACCGTCACGGGCGCAACGATGAGAAAAGCAAACGGATTCTGCAGTCCGCCCGTCAGATACAACAGCGCGGCAAGCTGCAGAATATCATAAGCCAGCATCGCGGTGGCGTGCTCGCTCTTGAGCCACAAGCGCCCGGAAAACCGCATGCGCAGGTAAATGTTCAACCAGACCGACAGAGTGATGACCAGCGCGCAAAGACCAATCGGCAAATCGAAACCGAGACCGAAATAGACCAGGGCCACGGTCACCGCCTGGCCGGCGACAGCAATCCACCTCAGACGAACAATCGTCCTCAGCCGCAAACGACTGGTATTCTCATCGGCGGCTCTTGGCGCAACAGGGGGCATGAGTGCTCGTTTCAGTTCTGGCCGTCGGGGCCGAAATACAAGACTTCAGAGGAGTTTAGCAAGCAACGTATCGCTGCAAAATGCCGCGGGCCTCAGGATCCGGTCTGGTGGAAGCGACGACAATTCGCCGCTGTCACAGTTTCGCGAGGTGGGTTGACCCGGGCGTCCATCTGAGCCCCGATTAAGACAAAGTCATAAGTGCATTCCGAAGGTTAGGTTCAGGTCCAATGTCACCACGTCTGATCATTCTCACTGCCGCCGCTTTTCTTGTAGGCGGCGCCGTCGCATTAGGGTTCTTTGCGCTCAGCTCGGGCCCGGCACCAAAGCCTCAGGTCGTGAGCGGTAAGGCGCTCATTGGAGGCCCGTTTACACTAACCGATCACAACGGCCGTCGCGTTACCGAGAAGGATTTCTCAGGCAAGCATATACTCGTCTTCTTCGGCTACACCTTCTGCCCCGATATTTGCCCGGCCGAGCTCCAGGTAATGTCCGCCGCTCTCGATGCACTCGGCGGCAAGGCGAAGGAGGTAACCCCGGTCTTCATCACGGTCGACCCGAAACGCGACACGGTCGAGCAGATGAAAAGCTATGTCGAGAATTTCCACCCAAGTCTCGTCGGCCTGACGGGAAGCGCGGAGGAAATCCGCAA
>JALCBY010000014.1:54453-77824 GCA_028066055.1 Hyphomicrobiaceae bacterium | reverse complement strand
GCCCTTCAACGCACTATGCTGCGCCGCAGCATGATCTGGCCTTGCGGGATCTGCGCGCCACAAAGGACATTCATCACTTGCCGCTCTATCACCTCTACGAAATGAATCATGCCGCCATCGCGCCGGTACGCGCCGTGTCCGACATTACCGCGCTGGCGTTCCGAAACCCGCTGAACCCGGTTTCTCACACACCATTCGGACGATCCGTCGTCGCCGCTTGCGAACTGTTTGAACGCACGACCCGCCGCTACACCAAGCCCAAATTTGGAATCACCGAAACCGAGGTCGGCGGGCGGCGTGTCACCGTTTCGGAGAAAGTTGTATGGCGCAAGGCATTCTGCAAATTGCGTCATTTTCAACGCGCCCTGCCGGATGATCATCGCAGGAACAACTCCAAGGTGCTGATCGTGGCCCCGCTGTCCGGCCACTATGCGACGCTGCTGCGCGGAACGGTCGAAACAATGCTTCCCCGGCACGACGTCTATATAACGGACTGGATCGACGCCCGCATGGTGCCTGCGGTCAAAGGCAAGTTCGATCTCGACGACTATATCGACTATGTGATCGAAATGTTCCGGGTGCTGGGAGGGAACGTGCATGTCGTCGCGGTGTGCCAGCCCTCCGTCCCCGTGCTTGCGGCCATTTCGCTCCTGGAGGCGTCGGCAAGCCCGCATGTTCCCCTGTCCATGACATTGATGGGAGGCCCAATCGATACGCGGGTCAATCCTACTGCGGTGAACGAACTCGCGGAAAACCGCAGCATCGAGTGGTTCCGCTCCAATGTCGTCATGCATGTGCCCTGGCCCCATCCGGGTGTCATGCGGGCGGTCTATCCGGGCTTTCTGCAATTGACCGGTTTCATGACCATGAACCTCGACCGGCATATGGACGCCCACAAGGAGCTGTTCCGCCATCTCGTCGAGGGAGACGGAGACTCGGCTGACAAGCACCGCGAGTTTTACGACGAATATATGGCCGTGATGGACCTGGACGCAGCGTTTTATCTGCAAACTATCGAGACGGTCTTCATGCGGCACGCGCTGCCCAAAGGTGAGATGACCCATCGCGGTACGCGCGTTGACCCGTCGAAAATCAAACGCACCGCGCTGATGACCGTCGAGGGCGAGAAGGACGACATCTCAGGCGTGGGACAAACGGAAGCCGCACACAAGCTCTGCAGCAGTCTGCCCGATGCAAAACGGGTCCATTACCTCCAGAAGGGCGTGGGGCACTATGGCGTGTTCAACGGCTCGCGGTTCCGTTCCGAAATTGCGCCGCGAATTTCGGATTTCATTGCCACCCACGACCGTGACTCCGGCTTGGTTGCCCGCACCGTCCAATCGCTGCGCATAGTCTGAGCTCCGCCAGGGCCGGTTCCGTTAACGTGCACCGTGATAACCTGTACGCTGACGCAATGATTCGCGCTGCTGCAAAAACGGCCCGAGCATGTTTTCTTCCCTGAAGCCCAAGCCTGAAACTTTTCACATGAAAGCGGCTGGGCTTGACGAACCCGTTCTGGTGCGGCGCAGCCCGCGCGCGCGGCGGATCTCGCTCAGCGTCAACGAGGCAAAGCGAGGCGCTGTCCTGACGGTACCGCGCCACGCGACGCTTGATGAAGCCGGTCGGTTTCTCGCCCAGCATTTTGAATGGCTGCAGAAACGCCTGGCCGCGATTCCCGCTCCCGTGCCGTTTGCGGATGGCGTTGTGCTGCCGTTGCGCGGAGAAGATCACGTTGTACGCCTGCTGCCGGAAATCAAACGCCGTGGTGCCGTATGGATCGAGGAAGGGGCATCCATCGCACCCTTTGACCTGCCGAACATTCACGTATCCGGCGCCATGGAACACGCACCGCGGCGTCTGAAGGACTGGCTCAAGCGTGAAGCGCGGTCCGATCTTTCCGCGCGCTGCACCGCCCACGCCGCCGCGTTGCAGGTGCGCCCCAAGCGCATCACGATACGCGACCAGACGAGCCGGTGGGGCTCATGCTCTGCCGGAGGTGTTCTATCATTCTCCTGGCGTCTGATACTGGCACCAAGAGACATACTCGACTATCTCGCCGCTCATGAAGTGGCGCACCTGCGCGAGATGAACCATGGCCCGCGTTTCTGGGAGCATGTGCACGATATCTGCCCGCAAACGGACCGCGCCAAGAAATGGCTGCGGAAGAACGGCGCCCAACTTCACCGGTACGGCGCCGACCCAGGCTAGCTGTTCGGCGACAATACGCCGAGAACACGATCGATGAGGGATCGCTTGTTTTTTTGCGGCTGGTCGGTCACGGCGCGTGATTGGGCCAGCGCGGGTTGTCTCCCGCCCGGCAAGGACGCGGCCTGTGTCTGCCTGTGCGCGGTGAGCATGATGTCCTTCCACATACCTGCAGGAAGCGACCCGCCGGTGACGCGCTTCATCGGCTTGCTGTCGTCGTTTCCGATCCAGACACCGGCCACATAGTGGGCCGTGTATCCGACGAACCAGGCATCGCGGAAATTTTGCGTTGTGCCGGTCTTGCCCGCGGCGGGCCTGTCGGTCAGGGCTGCCCGCCTCGCCGTTCCGGCCACCATCGTAGCGCTCATCATATCGTTCATCGCCGCCACGTAGGGCAGTGCAACCGCACGCGGGCGACCGGTGGTCCGGCGCTGATAGAGAATCTTTCCTTCGGACGTCTGGATGCGATTGACGATGTGTGGCGTCGCGATGTAACCGCCATTCGCGAACGGTGCATAGGCAGATACCAGCTCGAGCAGTGTGACCTCCGAGGTCCCGAGCGCAATTGAGAGATTCTTCTGAATATCGGATTCGATGCCGAGGCGTCGCGCAGTACGTGCCACACGCCAGCGGCCCGCTTCCAGCGTCAGGCGGACGGCAACCGTATTCACCGAATTCGCAAGCGCCTCGCGCATGGTGATCCGGCCCCGATACTTGTTCTTGTAGTTTTTCGGCCGCCAGCCATTGATGTTAAGGGGTGCATCCCGCACAAGCGTATCGGGCGTGAGGCCGGATTCCAGCGCCGCGAGATAGACGAATGGTTTGAACGCGGACCCCGGTTGGCGCCGCGACCTGATAACCCGGTTATACTGGCTCTCGCGATAGGACCTGCCGCCGACAATTGCCTTCACGCCACCGCCGGTATCGAGCACAAGCGCCGCAGCCTGGTTCGCATTCACACGGTCTGAGTGCGAATCGAGGGTCTGGCTGACGATGCGCTGCGCCTCGCGCTGGAGCACCGGATCGATGGTGGTCTCGACAATGACGTCAGAGCGGTGCTCCGCGCCCAGCAGGCGCGGCAGGATTTCAACCACCCAGTCCGCCGCATATTCGTATCCGGTGATGCCGCTCGGGTTGCGGACCTCCGCCGGTTCGGATATCGCCGCCATCGCCTGTTTCGAGGTCAGCAACTCAGCGTCGACCATGTTGGCGATGACGATGGACGCCCTCTGTTCCGCCAGCCGCGGGTTTCTGGTCGGTGCGTATTTCGATGGCGCCTTGAGCAATCCCGCGAGCAGCGCGGCCTCGGCGACGGTGACGTTCCGCGCCGACTTGCCGAAATATCGCTTCGCCGCGGCCTCAACCCCGTGGGTGCCGGCGCCGAAATAGACACGGTTGAGATAGGATTCGAGGATCTCATTCTTGCTGAGCTGCGTTTCGAGCCAAAACGCAAGAACAACTTCCTGCATCTTGCGGGTAACCGTGCGCTCCGGCGTCAGAAACAGGTTCTTCGCAAGTTGTTGCGTGATCGTGCTGCCGCCCTCGACAATCGTACCGGCCTTTGCATTCTTGACCATGGCCCGCATGAGTCCGATCGGATCGATACCGAAATGGGCGCGGAAGCGGCGATCCTCGGTTGCCAGAACGGCGTCAATCAGATGGCGTGGCATATGTTTGAGACGAATGTACCCTCGCCTCAAACCGCGCTCGGCCAACACCGTTCCGTCGCTGCCCACCAATGTCACGTTGGGCGGGCGCAGCTTGATATTGGCCATGACGTCGGCCGGCATGGTCAAGGTGACGTAGGCGAGCACACCCCCGAGCGCGATCAGCGCCCAGATGCCGAGCACGCTACCCCAGTAAACCAGCCCACCGAGAACCGTGCGCGACTTGCCGTTGCGCGTCCGTTTTGACGACCGGCGCTTTCCGGCAGACCTGGAGGGACGTCCGGGCGGGCGTCCCTTGGTCCGCTTGGATGTTTTACGGGTACGCAACACTCATATCCTCCGCAACGGCCAAGCGGAACCGATTCCGTACAAACTCCCGAATTCAGCCCGCCCGATACCCCTCGAAAATAGGCCTCACGGCTTTAAGGCAGGGTTAAAACAGCGGCGTTTCAACAGTGTGAAAAGAATGCCACTATAGAAACTCCAGCCGCCGTCAGAATCCGGGACAATTCACCATGACACTGATCGACCTCTCACGCGAAATTACCCACAGAATGCAAGGGTTTCCGACCCACCCTCCAGTCATCATCTCGGAGTTCGGTCGCCATGACGACGCTCGTGAAACCTTCGGTTTGAGATACTCGTCCGCAACCATGCACATTTCCATGGGTGACCACGCGGGCACGCACGTGGATGCGCCCCGTCATTTCAATCCCGATCCCAACGCAGCCGCAATCGACCAGGTACCTCTGGATGATTTTTTTACCGAGGCCGTGTGCCTTGACCTCTCTCACAAACCTCTGAAATCCGATATTTCGATCGAGGATTTGCGGGAGGCCGAAGCCGCAGCGGGCGTCGAGATACAGGCGGGTGATACGGTCCTTCTCTATACGGGATTTGCCGACAAGACTTTGGGCACCGACGCCTTCATCACCGACTTTCAGGGATTGACCGAGGAATCCGCCGAGTGGCTCGGCAAAAAGGGCATCCGCATGTTCGGCGTCGAGGCGATCAGCCCCGGACGGCCCGGCAAGACGAATTATCAGGTACATAACGTATGCCGGGACATGGGCTTTACCCATATCGAGGGCTTGATCAACCTGGACCAGCTCGTCGGCAAGGGGCGCTTTCGGTTCATTGGATTTCCCCTGAAGATCAAGGGCGGAACCGGCAGCCCGATCCGGGCGGTTGCGTGGATCGACGACGAGGCGTGACGAAGCTGGCCGAACGTGAAGATCATCCACATCACCGATTTTCATCTCGTACCGCCTGGTGAGCGTCTGTGGGGTCTGGACCCGTGCGACCGGCTCGACCGCTGCCTGAACGACATCGCGCGCTGGCATGGTGATGCGGATTTTTGCGTGATGTCCGGCGATTTGACCAACAGGGGCAGTCAGGCCGCCTATGGCTGGATCAGGGAACGTCTTGAGGGTTTTCCTCTCGAAACGATCCTGATGATCGGCAACCATGATTCACGCGAAAATTTCATCGCGGCATTTCCGGAAACCGGAACGGACCGGAATGGGTTTGTGCAGAGTGTACGCGACACTGAGCACGGCGTTTTCTTGTTTCTGGATACGGTTAAGGGACCTGTCTCAGAAGGGGAATACTGCGAGCAAAGGCTGGCATGGTTCGCGGATGAACTCGCCCGCGTGAAGGGCAAGCCGGTTTGGATATTCATGCATCATCCGCCGTTTGATGTCGGAATTTCCTACATGGATCGGATCAAGCTCGAGGAGCCGAAGAAGTTCGCAGACGTGCTTTCCGCCCACGGCGATGTGCGCCATATCTTTTTCGGGCATATCCACCGTGCCGCCATGCTCAGCTGGCGGGGAATCCCGTGTACGTCACTTCCCGGGACCAACCACCAGGTCCCTCTGATCAGTGAAAGCGTCGGCGGAGTCTACAGCGTCGAACCGCCCATGTATGGCGTGATTCTTATCGACGGGGACCAAACAATCGTTCATTTCGAGGCATGCCTCGACCGAAGCCCCGTGGATACCAGTTAACGCATCGAACGTGTGCAACACGTTCAGACATGACGAGTATGAAACTCATAGCCGTCGCAAGAGCCTCAAACAATCATATGTCCAGATTGGCGACGTCCAGCGCATTGGTCTGGATGAACTCGCGCCGCGGCTCCACCACGTCACCCATCAGCGATGAGAAGATCTCGTTCGCCTCGTCGAGCTCGCCGACCTTGACCTGAAGCATGGTGCGTGTGTTCACATCCAGAGTCGTTTCCCATAGCTGCTCGGGGTTCATTTCGCCCAACCCTTTGTAGCGCTGCATGCTGATGCCTTTGCGGCCCGCCTCGAACACCGCGTTGAGCAGATCGGTCGGCCCATATACCGGCGTCTCGGAGTCCTTGCGTTTGAGCGCCGCCGGCTTGGCGTAAACCTCCTGAAGATGCGCCGCAAACCCGTCAAGCTTCAGCGCATTCGCCGACGCGATGAACGGGCCGTCGATCAGATGCGCCTCCTTGACGCCGCGCAGCTCGCGCATGAAGCGCAAACCGCCTTCGGCCAGGGCTTCGCCGGTCCACCCGCGCTCGGTTTCCTCGGACAGGACATCAAGGCGCTTGGCGATATAGTCCGCCGCTGCCTGCGCCTGCTGCCGGTCTTTCAGCACGTCCGGATTGAGCGCACCTGCAATGGCCGTCTGTTCGATGATGAAGCGCGGATACCGGCTGTGCAGCCCCTCCAGATGGGTAACCACCTTGCGCGCGGTTTCCACGAT
Organism: Hyphomicrobiaceae bacterium; assembly: GCA_028066055.1. GTDB lineage: Bacteria > Pseudomonadota > Alphaproteobacteria > Rhizobiales > Methyloligellaceae > UBA2767. The sequence continues at coordinate 71,213 of JALCBY010000014.1, read as the reverse complement.
ATCGCGCAGATCGTTTCCCGCGCGTTCGGCCCTCTCGCCTGTCACAAGGACAGCATCCTCAAGCCCGGATTCGATCAGAAAGTCCTGAAGTGCCGGTTCGTTCTTCAGATAGGCTTCCGACTGACCGCGCTTGACCTTATAGAGCGGCGGCTGCGCAATATAGAGATGCCCGCGCTCCACCAGTTCCGGCATTTGCCGGTAGAAAAAGGTCAGCAGAAGGGTACGGATATGCGCCCCATCCACGTCGGCGTCTGTCATGATGATCACCTTGTGGTAGCGCAATTTCTCGATATCGAAATCGTCCCGCCCGATACCGGTACCGAGTGCGGTGATAAGCGTGCCGATCTCCTGTGACGACAGCATCTTGTCGAAGCGCGCACGCTCGACATTCAGAATCTTGCCGCGCAGCGGAAGCACCGCCTGAAACTCACGGTTACGCGCCTGCTTGGCGGACCCGCCCGCGCTATCACCCTCAACGAGGAAGAGTTCGCATTTAGACGGATCGCGCTCCTGACAGTCGGCGAGCTTGCCCGGCAGGCTCGCCACATCGAGCGCGCCCTTGCGCCGCGTCAGTTCGCGCGCCTTGCGCGCAGCCTCGCGCGCGGCCGCAGCCTCGACGATCTTCTGCAGAATACTCTTTGCGTCTGAGGGATTTTCCTCAAACCATTGCGACAGCGCCTCGCCCATTGCGCCCTCGACAATCGGCTTCACCTCCGATGAAACGAGCTTGTCCTTGGTTTGCGAGGAGAATTTCGGGTCGGGAACCTTGACCGACAAGACGCAGGTCAGTCCTTCGCGCGCATCGTCGCCAGTGAGCGAGACCTTTTCCTTTTTTGCCACGCCGCTCTGGCCCGCATAGGTGTTGACCGTACGCGTCAGCGCGGCGCGAAACCCGGCCAGATGCGTGCCACCATCACGTTGCGGGATGTTGTTCGTGAAGCACAGAACATTCTCGTGATAACCGTCGTTCCACCAGAGCGCCGCCTCGACACTGATGCCGTCACGCTCGGTTTTGATGGCCACGGGGGCGCCGATGAGCGGCTGACGATTGCGGTCGAGATACTGCACGAAGGCTTCCAGTCCGCCTTCGTAGGCCATCTCTTCCGTCTTGCTTTCCACACCGCGGTCGTCTGTCAGGACAATCTTGACGCCGGAATTCAGGAAGGCGAGTTCGCGCAACCGGTGTTCGAGTGTCGCGTAATCGAACTCGGTCATGGTGAAGGTTTCGCCCGATGGCAGGAACGTCACCTCGGTTCCGGACATGCTTTCCGGTGCTTCACCCTTGATGGCCAGGTCGCCTTCGGGCTCGCCATCCTTGAAGGTGAGAAAATGCTCATTTCCATCGCGCCAGATCGTGAGCTTCAGCCATGTGGAAAGCGCATTGACCACGGACACGCCGACGCCGTGCAGACCGCCCGACACCTTGTAGGAGTTCTGGTCGAATTTTCCACCGGCATGGAGCTGGGTCATGATGACCTGCGCCGCCGACACTCCCTCTTCCGCATGGGTTTCAACGGGTATGCCACGGCCATTGTCCCGGACGGTCACCGAACTGTCGGCATTCAGCGTGATATCCACCTGATCGCAATAACCGGCCAGTGCCTCGTCGATGGCATTGTCCACCACCTCATACACCATATGGTGCAGGCCCGACCCGTCGTCGGTGTCGCCGATATACATTCCGGGGCGTTTGCGAACCGCATCAAGACCCTTGAGAACCTTGATAGATTCCGCACCATAATCCCCGTTGCCGTCGCCTTTTTTCTCAGGCGATTTCGCCATGGTTCATCCCATCATGTGTCGGTGAAAAACTGATGAATCACAATACCTTGTTTCAGGCGCAAACACCACCATTCTCAATGCGAAAATGCTGCGCGTGCGCGCCCATGGGAGCAAAGTGAGCGGCGTCCGTTCCGGTCATCCAAGCCTGTGCGCCAAGGCGTTCGATTTCGTGGAAAAGCCCCTCCCGGCGCGCCTCGTCCAAGTGCGCGACAATTTCGTCGAGGAGTATCAGGGGTGCGTATCCATCGCTCTGTTGCTTGACCAGTTCCGCGTGCGCCAGAACAAGGCCGATCAGCAGGGCCTTCTGTTCACCGGTCGAACATCGGCGCGCGGGTGCTCCCTTTGGGCCGTGACCTACGATAAGGTCCGAACGATGCGGCCCTTCGAGCGTACGTCTCGCGGCCCGATCCTGCTCGCGGCACCGGGCAAGCGTCTCAAGATAGAAATCCTCAACATCGACTGCAGCTTCATTCAGCAGCCGTCCCTCCAGCACGCCTTCGAGAACCAGCTCCGCCCATGGAAACGGGGATGCATCTCCACCCTTGGCCGGAGTGTCGCACAGACGCGCCAGACGCGTGACCGTATCGAGCCTCGTCGCGGCGATGGCCGTTCCGGCTTCCGCGAGCTGTGTCTCAAATCCTTCATAACGTGAGGAAGACGCTTCTCCGTCTTCAAGAAGTCTGTTGCGCTGGCGCATCGCCCGTTCGAATCGCGACAGGTTGGATCGGTACCCGGGATCGAGGCTCTGGATCAACCGGTCGAGAAACCGGCGCCGCTCGCCCGCGGCCCCTGTGAAAAGCCCGTCCATCGCCGGAGTAAGCCAGATCGTCCGCGTATAATCGCCAAGCGCTCCCGCACTTCGCGCCGTCTCACCGTTGATGCGGACCGCACGCGCGGAAGTCTGATCATCGCTCCTGTAGCCGGTTCCAATTTCAACCTCGCCATGGGCACTGTGCAGAATAGCGTTCAACGCCCAGCCAGCAGCGCCATGGCGGATCATGTCGGCAAACTGCGCCCGCCCAAGGCCACGTCCGGGCGCCAGCAGGGAGACCGCCTCGAGGAGATTGGTCTTGCCCGCGCCATTGGGGCCCGTCAGCACGACGGAACGGTCGTCCAGCTCGACGGAAAGCGCCTCATAGTTTCGGAAATCGGTGGCGCGCAGGCGCGCGATCCACAACCGGTGCCGAGCAGGTTGGAGTTCAGGATCGACCTGGGAGGTCATGTCATGTCGGCGCGCCGGTTGCGCCCTTTCCTAAACGCGCATGGGCATGAGCACGTATAGTGCAGCCTTGTCGCTGGTATCACGCACGATCGTCGGAGATCCGGGATCAGAAAGCAGGAATTCCGCATCGTCGCTTTCCAGCTGGCTCGTTATGTCGAGCAGGTAGCGGGCATTGAAACCGATCTCCAGATCGTCGGCATCGTAGGCTGCGCTCAGTTCCTCAGTCGCACTGCCGCTGTCAGGGTTGTTGACGGACAATGTGAGTTTTCCCTCACCCAGCCTGAGCTTGACCGCGCGCCCCTTGTCACTCGAAAGCGTCGAAACCCGATCGACGGCTTCGGCGAACGACGCACTCGGGATACTCAGAATCTTGTCGTTTCCATGCGGAATGACACGCCCATAGTCGGGAAATGTCCCGTCAATGAGTTGTGAGGTGAGAACGACGTCGCCGAAGCTGAAGCGAATCTTCGACGTTGAGAGCTCAACCTTGACCGACGCCTCGGTGTCCTCAAGGAGCTTGTAGACCTCCAGAACTGTCTTCCTGGGCACGATGATTCCGGGCATGCCCTCGGCACCCTTGGGCAGGTCCACTTCGATCTGTGCGAGGCGATGACCGTCGGTGGCGACCGCCCGCATCATCTCCGTACCGTCCGTTTCCGCCGTGTGCAGGTAGATCCCGTTCAGATAGTACCGGGTTTCCTCGGTCGATATGGCGAAACGGGTCTTGTCGATCAGGCGCTTGAGGTCTGCAGCCGAAATTTCGAATGCGTGGCTCATATCGCCGGCGCTCAGGTCCGGAAAATCATTCGGAGGAAGGACCTGCAGGGCGAACTTGGCCGGCCCGGACGTCAGCGCCATTCGCCCTTCATCCGGCCCGAGCGAAAGCTCGACCTGCGCGCCATCCGCAAGCTTGCGCACGATGTCGTAGAACATGTGAGCGGAAACGGTGGTACTGCCTTCCTGCGACACGTCGGCCGGCGCTGTTTCGATAACCTCGATGTCGAGATCAGTCGCGGTGAGTTTGACGGACTTGCCGGTTGCAGCGACCAGGACGTTCGACAAAATCGGAATTGTGTTGCGCCGCTCCACCACACTGGTGACGTGGCTCAGGGCCTTCAACAAGGCATTTCTCTCAATGATCAACCGCATGAACGCATGTTCCTTGTTACGCGCGGTCCGGATGTCCGCTTACGGGACGGGTCGGAGAATGGTGGCAAAGCGCCTGTCAAGCAAGCACTTGTCCGATTGTTAGGGTTTGCAAAGAAGAATCAACCCGCCCCGAAGGAAAATTGACGCGGGCGGGCCTGTTTGACAAGTACCGTTTTCCGCTGACACCGCCCGTTCAGAAAGCAAGCGTCACGCCCCCACCGTCTGTGCTTCAATCCCGCAGCATTCGTTTCAGAAGCTCGACTTCCTCCTTTAACCCCGAATCGTCCGCCATGAGCTGTTCGACCTTGCGTATCGCATGCAGCACTGTCGTGTGATCACGATTTCCGAAACGGCGCCCGATTTCCGGCAACGAACGCGATGTCAGTTTCTTGGCAAGATACATCCCGATCTGACGCGGCCGAACGACTGACCGGTTCCGGCGGTTGGACAAAAGGTCGGAGCGGTTCACGCCAAAATGCTTCGATACGATTTTCAGGATATCGTCGATCTTGATGCGCTTCGGCTCCGACGTGCTCATCAGATCGCGCACGATATATTCGGCGCGCTCGATCGTAATCGGCTCCGCCGTCAATCTATAGACGGCCCGCACCCGAATGATCGCACCTTCAAGCTCCCTGCCACCTTCGGTCAGACGGCTGGCAAGAAACTCGATGACGGTGTCGGGCACGATAAAGTTCGGGTCCTCCCGCTGTTCGTCAGAGATGCATTTTTCGAGAATCTTGCGCCGAAGATCGCCATCCATGGTGCCGACTTCCGCGACCAAACCACCGGCAAGCCGTGACCGCATCCGTGCATCGAGCCGCTCCAGTTTGCCGGGCGCCCTGTCCGCCGCAACGACGATCTGCCGGCCGCTGTCGATCAATGAATTCAGTGCGTGGCAGAATTCCTGTTGGATAACGGGACCCTGAAGAAACTCCATGTCGTCGATCAACAGCAGGTCGATGCCGCGCAAGCTCTCCTTGAACGCAACGGCCGCCTTGGACTTCAGCGCCTGTACAAAGCGGGACATGAACCATTCGGCCGTCAGATAGAGCACTTGCGCATGCGGCTGCCGGGCCCGTGCATGCCAGGCGATGGCATTCAGAAGATGCGTCTTTCCATGTCCGACCGACCCGTGAATGAAGAGCGGATTATAACGCATCTGAGACTGGCCGACGCACTCAGCAATTTCCGTCGCTGCAGCGTGAACCAGGCGATTGGATGATCCGACCACGAATCCGTCAAACGTCAGACGACGATCAAGCGGCGACCCTTCGAAGTCCTGATAACCGGTCGCCACGTCACCGCCGCCGCCGACATCCGGCTGGCGAACCGAGATGGTTTCCGGTCCAGCCGATGGCCGTGGCGCATCCTGCTGAATCGCCACATCGCTTGAGTCGTGCGGCCGGCGCACGCGAAATTCGATCTGCCCAACATCCCCGAACTCCGCGTTACAGCAATGCAGCAGCCGGTCGTTGTAATGTGATCGAAGCCACTTCTTGAGGAACGGCGTCGGGACTGAAAAATATGCCGTAGAATCCTTTATGCCCTCGAGCTTAACGCGGGCAAACCAGCTCTTGAAAATATCCTCGCCGAGCTCGGCCCGTAACCTGCTTTTGGTGCGGTCCCATTTCTTCTGGAGGGTCCTCGAATCCTGTTCGTTTTCTTTTTTTTCCACCTGTGTGCCCCGCAACGTTATCTGCCGCTCCCGGCGGCCCGTCACATTTCGGCGTGAGTCTCTGCACGCCGTTGGTCCGGCCGCCGCGCCAAACCGTTATCTTCCGGACCTTTCAACCTCGCCGCACAGGCAGGATTGGAAAGCCCACTCATTTTGGGGGCTGTTCGGCATCTACGGCCACTCAGATCGCGCCTAGTGCTGGATCCAAGGGAGACCGGCTGCTTTCCAGCCCGAGACGGAACCCCGGTGACCCTGGTTGTCAAGCGGCCCCTCAAAACCGCCAGCAACGTTATGGCACACATGGTTTCCCGTCTTCGCCATCGCCTCCGCAGAATGGAGACTCCGGTGTCCCGAACGGCAGATGAAAAAGAGTTCCGTCTCCTCGCTTACCCCCCTCGCGGCAAGCTCGGATTGCAACTGACTTGTAAAGGACGGGTTCAACTGGCCACCGGGAAATTGCTGCCACTCAAGGCAAACAGGTTCCTTCCCAAGTGATGATAAATCCGGCACCCCAACAAACGCCCATTCGGCCTGCGTTCTGACATCTATCAGGACGGCACCCGGATTCTGCCTCAGTCGCTCCCAAACCTCCTCTACACTGACGTCATCGACGCCTTCCTGCGCATCAACCTCAGTCACATTGAGCCCCCGTCAAAAACTCGCAAACAACTGGACCCGTATTACTCGCGTCCCAACATGTACATCACGCCTTCCAATTGATGCTTAGACGTGACGCTGCCCTCATTCTTTAGAACGCAAGTCCCATTCAACACAACTACAATGCGGTGGCCCTCGGACTGAGAAACTCTTACTCGAGACAATACTCTACTAATGCTTGGCAGGAGCCAGCGAATACTTAACTATACTATATTTGGAGGGGAACATCCCCGTTCGGATGACTATTTGATAACACAGCCGCCGCCTGAGGCGCAACTGGTTTTGAGCATCCGGCAGCCAAATTGACGGCATTTTTCCGGACCGATTTACCGTCTCCGGGCACCCTTCGATGAGTCAAAACTCAAGCACCTGAGATTCAAGATGGAATCCATTGTCAGAGCATCGAAATACGGCCCTGCAGACATGCAGAAAGTGTGCTTTTCAGCCTTGCATTCCGGTGTTGTGCTTTGTTGCACCTTACCCGCAACCCGTTGAATTACAATAGTTTTAACGATGCACAAATTTGCGAACAGCCGCTGTCACACGACTGTCGCCGCTCTGTTACCTTACTGCAACAGATTTCGAAAAATTTGGAAAAAAATTCTGCCCGACTAGGCGCCGAGAGCCTTGACGCGCGCCGAAAGGCGGGAAAGCCGCCGGGACGCGGTGTTCTTGTGCAGCACATGCTTTTGCGCCGCACGCATTACTTCCGGCTGGGCCAGTTTGAAGGCTTCTTCTGCAGCCTTTTTGTCCCCGGCATCGATTGCCTCTTCGACCTTGCGTACATAGGTACGCATGCGGCTGCGGCGCGCACCGTTGACATTCGTGCGCCGCGCAATCTTGCGCACTGCTTTCTTCGCGGACTTCGTATTCGCCATCGCTCAGGTAACCTTATCTTTGGGGCTCACCCCGCGCCGCGAGCGCTTCAATGACATCTCAACCGGCGCCGCATGGGCAATTTGCGCATGTGTATACTGCCGCTCCCCATAAGGGTCAACTTTCAACGCACCACAATCTTAAAGGGCGAACGCAGGCTCGCACCTACTCGTTCCTGAAGGCGGGGCTGCGCTTGTCGATGAAGGCCTGCATGCCTTCTTTCTGATCGGCCATGGCAAAGGTCGAATGAAATAGGCGCCGCTCGAACCTGATCCCCTCCGCCAACGTCGTCTCGTAGGCCCGTTCAACCGATTCTTTCACCATATATACGGCAGGCCGTGAAAATCCGGCGATCTTTTCAGCCGTCTCAAGCGCGCTCTCAAGAAGCTTGTCGGCAGGCACGACCCGGCTGACCAACCCTGAGCGTTCCGCCTCGTCCGCATCCATGAAGCGCCCCGTCAGGCACATCTCCATGGCCTTGGACTTGCCCACCAGTCGGGTCAGGCGCTGGGTACCACCAGCCCCCGGCAGGATTCCCAGATTGATCTCCGGCTGTCCGAAAACCGCGGTGTCAGCCGCGATAATGAAATCGCACATCATCGCCAGTTCGCAACCTCCCCCCAAGGCATAGCCGGCGACCGCGGCAATGACGGGAACGCGGCACCGGGTCACTCGTTCCCACTCGTGGATATAGTCTTCCTTATAGGCCTCCATGTAGGTCTTCGGCTGCATCTCCTTCACGTCGGCTCCGGCCGCGAACGCCTTTTCGCTTCCCGTTATGACAATGCAACCGACCTGGTCGGTGGCTTCGAACTTGTCCAGCGCCCTTCCCAGTTCGATATTGAGCTCGGTGTTCAGGGCGTTCAGCGCATCGGGACGGTTGAGCGTAATCAGCCCGACTTTGCCCTTCTTCTTCACGATGATGTTTTCATAAGCCATGTGTTGTTCCCATATTGAGCCGCTGAGCTTCGATCCGCTCTCAGCCACTCGCTGGTGTCACGTCCGAATTGTGAGGTTTGAGGTTGAAGCCTCCTGATCAGCGCTGGCAGCGCGGACAGAAGAATGTGGAGCGGCCACCTTGTACTATGCGCCGGACAGTCGCGCCGCATCCCGACCGCGCGCACTCTAGCCCCTCCCGACCATAGACCGCAAATGAATGCTGAAAATATCCAAGCTCCCCCTCGGGCGCGCGATAATCCCTGAGCGTGGACCCGCCTGATTCGATCGCGTCCTCAAGCACGGTCTTGATCTCGGGCACGAGGCGTTCCGCGCGTGTGCTTGGCCTCCCCGAGCGGATCGCCAGCGCCGATGCCTTGCGGCGGGGCGAAAGGCCGGAGCGGAAGAGCGCCTCGCACACGTAGATGTTGCCGAGCCCGGCGACGATTCGCTGGTCGAGCAGAGCCGCTTTCAGGCTCGTCTGCTTCCCCTCGCAACGGCTTGCGAGATAAGCGGGCGTCAGCGCATCGCCGAGAGGCTCGACACCGAGCCCGGACATCAATTTATGCTTCTCAAGCTGATCTGCCTGCGCCAGCACCATAAAGCCGAAGCGACGCGCATCATTGTAGACGACCGTCGCCCCGTTGCTCATCGCGAACAACACATGATCGTGGCGTGCATCGTCACCGGCGTCATAGAGAAACTCACCGGGTTTTTGGGCGTTTGCGCCCGCGCGCAAGACCTTGAACCTGCCGCTCATGCCGAGATGCATGATCAGAACCTCGCCGCCTTCCATGTGAGCAAGCAGATATTTGGCACGGCGGGACAGAGCATCGATGCGCCTGGTCGAAAGCCGCTCAACGAAACGGTCCGGGAAAGGAAAACGCAAGTCAGCCCGGCGTTGTTCGACGCGTTCAAAGCGTGCGCCAACGAGGACACTCTCAAGTCCGCGGCGGACCGTTTCAACTTCGGGAAGTTCCGGCATCTTTCCGTAAACCGTATCTGGGAATAGCGGTCGCGCCCCGCAAAGCCGCCGTAGCGCAGCACAGGACGCTGCGCTATTGTCGGCCCATGAGCGGAACACACGCGCACGATAACGGCCCCGGACAAACGGAGCAATTCGGGTTTACAGCCGTTCCCGAAGGCGAACGCCAACGGCTTGTAAATCAGGTCTTTTCCCGGGTCGCCCGGCGATACGACCTGATGAACGATCTGATGTCGGGCGGTCTGCATCGCCTCTGGAAAGACGATATGATCGCGTGGCTCGCGCCGCCGCGCGACGAGCGCCCCTTTCACCTCTTCGATGTAGCCGGGGGAACCGGCGACATCACCGCGCGTTACCTCGAGGCGGCAGGATCCGGCGCGACATGCACCATCTGCGACATTTCCGAGGAAATGCTCGGTGTGGCGAAAAGCCGGTTTTCGTCGGTGGACCCGGCACGGCTTCAGATTCTGCTGGGTGACGCCAGCGCGTTGCCGGTTTGCGATAACAGCGCCGACGCCTACACCATCGCCTTCGGCATCCGTAATGTCACCCAAATCGACCGCGCGCTCAGGGAAGCATTCCGCATCCTGAAACCCGGCGGCAGGTTCCTCTGCCTCGAATTTTCCCATGTCAACGTGCCGCTGCTCGACACGCTCTATGAGCAGTATTCCTTCAAGGCGATACCGGCGCTCGGCGGCCTGGTGGCGGGCGACCGGGAATCCTACAGATATCTTGTCGAAAGCATCCGGAATTTCCCCGACCAGGAGGAATTCGCAAGCCTGATCCGAGAGGCCGGTTTCGAACAGGTCCGATTCCGCGATCTGACCGGTGGCATCGCCGCAATCCACTCGGGATGGAAACTTTGAGGCTGGGGCGAACGGCGCGATGATCGGCACAGTTTTCAACCTCGCGCGGCTGTCGCGCGCCGGCTTCACCATCCTGCGCCATGGTGCCCGGGTTGTGCCTGAGAACGCCGATCTCCCGGAACCCGTGCGGTTGTTTGCGCGTTTGACTGCGCCGTTGCGCAAAAAGGGTGCAGGCACGGGCAATGAGCAAAAACTGTCATCCGCGTTGACGGTGCTTGGGCCAAGCTACATCAAACTCGGGCAGTTCCTCGCCACGCGGGACGACGTCGTCGGTCGTGAAATCGCAAAGGATCTTGCCAAGCTTCAGGACAGGCTGCCGCCTTTCTCCATGAACGAGGCCCGCCTTGCGGTGAAGGAAAGTCTCGGCCAGCCGGTTGAGGAGTTGTTCGAGGAATTTGGCGAACCGGTCGCCGCTGCGTCGATCGCGCAGGTGCACAAGGCGACGGTCAAAGAGAAGGACGGTTCGCTCCGCCCGGTTGCCGTCAAAATTCTTCGGCCGCATGTGGAAAGCCGGTTCCGCAAGGATCTAAGCAGCTATTACTTCGCCGCGCGTATGATCGAGCGGTTTCATCCGCCGACGCGGCGCCTGCGCCCCTACGCCGTGGTCGACACGCTCGCAAAGTCCGTCGCCATCGAGATGGATCTGCGCATGGAAGCCGCCGCCATTTCCGAAATGGCCGAAAACACCGCGAATGACGAGGATTTTCGCGTACCCACGGTCGATTGGACACGCAGCGCCCGGCGGGTTCTCACGCTCGAATGGATTGACGGCATTCCGCTGTCCGACCATGAGGCGCTTGAAGCCAAGGGGCATGATCTGAAGCGTCTGGGCCAAGTCCTGATCCAGTCCTTTCTTCGTCACGCGATGCGCGACGGCTTCTTTCATGCCGACATGCATCCGGGCAACCTGTTCGTCGACGATCAGGGCCGCATCGTTGCCGTTGATTTCGGCATCATGGGGCGGCTCGGTCCGCGCGAACGACGATTTTTAGCGGAAATCCTGCACGGGTTTATCACGCGCAACTACCGCCGCGTTTCCGAGGTTCATTTCGAGGCGGGCTATATCCCGCGCAACCAGTCGGTCGAGCTGTTCGCCCAAGCGCTGCGCGCAATCGGCGAACCGCTGATGGACCGGACCGCGGATGAAATCTCGATGTCGCACCTGCTGGGGCAGCTGCTTCAATATACGGACGTGTTCAACATGCAGACACAGCCCCAGCTGCTGATGCTGCAGAAGACCATGGTGGTGGTAGAAGGCGTGGGACGCGCCCTCGACCCACAACTCAACATGTGGACCACCGCGGAACCGGTCGTCTCCAGCTGGATCGAGAAGAACCTCGGCGTGGAGGGCCGACTGCAGGACGCGGCCGAGGGCGTCGAACAGGTCGGTCATTTCGTCGGAGAAATCCCGCGCCTCCTGTCGCGTGCCGAATCCGCTGCCGAAGCCTTTGCCGAAATGGCCCATGATGGGCTGAAGCTCGATGACGAGACGATCGCGCTGCTTGCGGAGGAACAGGCGAAACGCGGGCGGACCGGACGGACCGCTCTGTGGATCGGCGCGCTCTCGCTCGCCGTCATCGCCCTCACCATGTTGTTTTGACCGGTTGAATTTGGCGATGGTCAAAATATTGCATCATGCGCAACCCTATACGGTGATTTTCATATAGTGTAATATTTAAGCATGAAACTTGCGTCCTGGCTCAAATTCAACAAGGTTTCCGCACGGGAATTTGCCTCGCAGGCAGGCACGACAGAGGCAACAATCAGCCGCCTCCGGAACGCCCGCGCGCAGCCCTCCTTCGAGCTTGCAGAAAAAATCATGCATGTAACGGGTGGCGCCGTGACGCCCAATGATTTTCTGGAGGATAGTCCCCCTTCCGACCCCACCTCCCGTGACGGCCTGTCGGGTCTGCGCGTCCTGCTGATCATTGCCGGCGGGATCGCCGCTTACAAAAGCCACGACCTCATTCGCCGCCTGAGAGAAGCGGGCGCAGCACTCCGTGTGATTCTGACACAGGCAGGACAGGAATTTGTCACTCCCCTTTCCGTCGGCGCGATTACCGGTGCGGCACCCTTTACCGATCTCTTTGATCCGCGCACCGAGTTTGACATCGGGCACATACGTCTGGCACGCGACAATGACATTATTGTTGTTGCGCCTGCGACAGCAAACCTGATCGCAAAGATGGCGAACGGTCAGGCAGATGACCTGGCAACTGCTGTCCTTCTGGCGACGGATTCTCCCATCCTTCTCGCACCCGCCATGAATCCCCGGATGTGGATCCATGCCGCGACACAAAGAAATGTGCGGCAGCTCGCGGAAGACGGCGCCACGTTCGTGGGACCGAATGAGGGGGAAATGGCGGAAGCCAACGAGGCCGGTGTCGGGCGCATGGCCGAGGTTCCCGAGATTATCGCAGGAATCACCCGGGTCACGGCAATTCCGTCATCGCAAGGTCTGGCGGGCAAACATGTGATCGTGACCTCCGGTCCGACCCGGGAGCCCATTGATCCGGTGCGCTACATCGCCAACCGCTCATCGGGGAAGCAGGGCCATGCGATCGCTGTGGCGGCGGCGAGACAGGGCGCGCGGGTGACGCTGGTGAGCGGACCGGTGGACATTCCCGATCCTGAGGGGGTCACGACCGTTCATGTGGAATCGGCGGACGATATGCTCGCGGCAGTCACATCGGCCCTGCCTGCCGACATCGGGGTTTTTGCGGCAGCGGTCGCGGACTGGCGCAGCGCGAAGAAGGTGCCACACAAGATGAAAAAGCAAGGGAGCACCAAGAAGATGACGCTCGCGCTTGTTCAAAACCCGGACATTCTCAAGACCGTTGCCCGTGGAACAAATCGCCCGGATTTCGTGATCGGATTCGCGGCAGAGACGGAAAATGTGGTCGAGGCCGCGCAAGAGAAGCGGCGCAAGAAAGGATGCGACTGGATCGTCGCCAATGATGTCGGTCACACACGTGGAGTCATGGGCGGCGATGTCAATGCGGTTCATCTCGTGACCGGGACGGGTGTGGAAGATTGGCCGGAAATAAGCAAAACGGAAGTCGCCGAACGGCTGATTCAGCGTATAACCGAACATCTTGCTGATGCCGGGACCTGAAATGAACAGCAACACACCCGACCCGACCGCGGTCTACGTGAATCGCCTCGAACATGGGGCCGGCCTTCCGCTTCCGGAGCAGCAGAGCGCCGACGCGGCCGGCATGGATCTGGCTGCCGCAGTGCCTGCAAGCACACCACTCGTGCTTGCACCCGGAGCCCGTGCACTTGTTCCCACTGGGTTTGCCATGGAACTGCCGACAGGATTCGAAGCACAGATCCGCCCGCGTTCGGGACTTGCCCACAAGCATGGTGTCACGGTTCTGAACGCACCCGGCACGATTGATGCGGACTACCGCGGCGAGGTGAAAATCCTTCTGATCAACCTTGGAACGGAAGCTTTCACGGTCGAGCGCGGCATGCGCATCGCTCAAATGGTGGTACAACCGGTGCCGCGCGTCACGCTGATCGAGGTTGAGCAGCTCAACCGGAGCACCCGTGGCTCCGGCGGATTCGGATCGACGGGCACCGGGTAGTTGCACGGTCCGCACTGGCGATGGTGAGCCGGTTTGGAGTATCAGTAGCGGTATGAAATTCACCCCTGAAGAAATCGAGCGCTACAAACGCCACCTCGTTCTTCATGACGTCGGCGGCCAGGGCCAGCAGAAACTGAAACAATCGAAGGTTCTGGTTGTCGGTGCCGGCGGGCTGGGCTCCCCGCTCCTCATGTATCTGGCGGCCGCCGGTGTCGGAACCATAGGCATTATCGACGACGATCATGTCAGTCTCGACAATCTTCAGCGCCAGGTGATTCACGACACCGGTCAAGTGGGCACGCTTAAGACCGACAGCGCGTCCGACGCCATTTCGCGCCTCAATCCGCATGTGAAAGTCCACCGGCATTCCGAACGCCTTACCGCAAAAAACGCCCTTGAGGTCATCTCGTCATACGATGTCGTGGCCGACGGCTCCGACAACTTCGCCACCCGGTATCTCGCGAATGATGCGTGCTACTTTGCCAAACGCCCCTTGGTGTTCGCGGCGCTCGGTCCCTTCGATGGCTACCTCACTACCTTTCGCGCTTTCGAGAAGGACGAAGATGGCAAGCCGCTCCCGAGCTATCGCTGCATATTCCCCGAAGCGCCACCTCCAGGCACGGTCGCGAACTGCTCCGAAGTCGGAATCCTCGGCGCCATTGCCGGTGTCATGGGAACCTTGCAGGCGGTCGAGGTGCTCAAGGAGTTGATCGGTGTGGGAGAGTCGATGGCAGGCCGTCTTCTGATTTACGACGCCCGCGCCTGCCGGTTCGAGAATGTGAATATTTCATGGGACCCGGCCAATCCCCTCAGCGGAGAAGCGCCGACCATCACCGATCTGTCCATTCATCTCGCTGAACAGGCATCCGAAACCTGTGACGCGTAACCACGGGGCATTCGCCCACCTGCTTTCGACCCAAAAAACGAGCGCTTGAAAATGGCTGAAGAAAATACGTTCGAAGTGATGCATGAGTTCGTCGAGCCCGCGCGGAAGAACATTTCCAAGGGAAGCTGGGACTACCTCATGGGCGCGGCGGAAACCGAAACGACGCATCGCCGCAATCGGCTCGCGCTCGATTCCATCGCCTTCCGTCCACGGGTCCTGCGCGACGTTGTCGATGTGGACTGCGGGACCGAGTTTCTGGGTCACCGTCTGCGATTGCCCGTCATTCTCGCTCCGATTGGATCGATGCAGGATTTTGTCGAAGGCGGCGGCGCGGTTCCAACGCGGGCCGCCGCACGTTTCGGCTGCATGCATATGTTGAGCTCGGTGTGCGCGCCGGGCGTCGAGGCCGTCGCCAAGGCGGCGGAAAACTACCCGAAAATTTTCCAGATCTATGTTCGCGGCGACGCGGACTGGGTCGATGACCTCGTTGCCCAGGCTCTGGAGTGTAACTATTCCGCGGTCTGCTTCACGGTCGACCTCGACTATTACGGGCGCCGCGAACGCGACAAGGCGAAGCGTTACCAGCCCACCGCTCGCCGCCACACCAAGAGGCACGACGACCAGCGCCGGTTCGCGTGGGCGGATATCGAACGCATTCGCGGAAAGTTTGACTGCCCTCTCATCATCAAGGGGATTGCCACTGTCGAAGATGCGCTGATCGCCGCCGATACCGGCATTGACGTGGTCTATGTTTCAAATCATGGCGGCCGCCAACTGGATCACGGTCTGGGCTCCGCGGCCGTGTTGCAGGAGATTGTCGAGGCGCTGGACGGCCGATCGAGGACCATAGTGGATGGCGCGTTTCTGCGCGGAACCGACATCGTCAAGGCCATGGCTCTTGGTGCGGATGCGGTCGGCATAGGCCGCCTGCAGGGGCTGGCCGCGGCGGCAGCGGGCGAAGACGGTGTTGTACGCATGCTGGAATTGCTCGAAAACGAGATTGAGGGAACCCTCGGCATGCTCGGTGTCACCTCCTACAAGGAGCTAGACACATCCTATCTCGCCGATGCACCCGTGCCCTTCTTCGGCGGGTGGCATCCTGCATTCCCGCTCATCGACGAGGGATACTGAGCGAAATCATTTCATTTTCGGAATGTTCGACACTGAAAGCGGCGGGCGGGAAGATAGAGTTTCAAACCGGCCCGCATTGTCGCGCTGGTATCCGGTCTATAAGAAAGCATTCGAACAGTTTAGCCCCTGATTTGAGTTCACGCGGAGGGAGAAGATGCAGTTGAAGTGGCTTGGCCGCACAGGCCTTCAGGTGTCGCAGTTGTGCTTCGGAACCATGTCCTTCGGAGGCGACGCCAATGAGGAGGAGTCGGCGGACATGTACAAAGCCTGCCGCGATGCAGGCATAAACTTCTTCGATTGCGCGGATGCCTATTCCCGGGGCAAGGCCGAAACCATCCTTGGCAAGCTGATGCGCGGCGAACGCGATGAACTGATCATCACATCGAAGTGTTTCAACCCGATGGCCGATGACGTAAATGCGCGCGGCGGCAATCGCCGGCACATCCTGCGGGCTGTCGAGGCCAGCCTGCAGCGTCTCGGCACGGACAGGCTCGATGTTCTTTTCATGCATCGGTGGGACCCGCAGGTTCCGCTTGAGGAAACGCTGCGGGCGCTGGAAAAACTGGTGTCCGACGGCAAGGTTCTCTATCTGGGCGCAAGCAACTGGGCAGCCTGGCAGATCTCGAAAGCCCTTGGAATTTCCGAGCGGCAGGGCTGGCCGCGCATCGACGTCATTCAGCCGATGTACTCGCTGGTGAAGCGGCAATCGGAAGTTGAGATGTTCCCCATGGCGCAGGCCGAGGAACTCGGCGTCATCACCTATTCGCCCGTCGGCGGCGGTCTGCTCAGCGGCAAGTACGGCGTCAAGGCTCGGCCCGATGCCGGACGTATCATGACCAACAAGGAGTATGAGAAGCGTTACGGGGAAGACTGGGTATTCGAAACGGCGGAAAAATTCACCGCCCTGGCAAAAGAGAAAGGCCATCATCCCGTCAGTCTTGCCGTCGCCTGGGCCGGAGCGCACCCGGCCGTCACCTGCCCGATCATCGGGGCACGCAACCT
>JALCBY010000014.1:0-54353 GCA_028066055.1 Hyphomicrobiaceae bacterium | reverse complement strand
CCTGGGCCGGAGCGCACCCGGCCGTCACCTGCCCGATCATCGGGGCACGCAACCTGGAACAGCTGGAGCCGTCCCTGACCTCTGTCGAGATCGACATGGACGACGATTTGCGCAGCGAAATTGCGGCGCTCTCTCGTACCCCGCCCCCGGCGACGGACCGCCGCGAGGAACAGGTCTAGATCGACAACAGGTTCCGACTACAGCATTGCCTGGTGAACCCGGTCGGGCGGCGAGTGACCGTCGAGGAAGGTCTTGATGTTGATGATGACCTTCTCGCCCATGTCGACCCGGCCCTCGACCGTGGCCGAAGCCAGATGGGGCAGCACCACCACCTGGTTGCTGTGAAGCAGTTTCGGGTTCACTGCGGGTTCGTTCTCGAATACGTCAAGCCCGGCACCGGCGATCTGGCCTTCCTCCACCATCCGCGCCAACGCGTTCTCGTCGATTACCTCGCCGCGCGCGGTGTTGACGAGATAGGCGCTTGGCTTCAGAAGCTTCAGCCTGCGTGCTGAAAGCAGATGGTACGTCGCCGGCGTATGGGGGCAGTTCACGGAAACGATGTCCATGCGTGCCAGCATCTGGTCCAGGCTATCCCAGTAGGTCGCCTCCAGTTCTTCCTCGATTTCAGCCGCCACCTTGTGGCGATTGTGATAGTGGATTTGCAGTCCGAAGGCCTTGGCCCGGCGCGCGACTGCCTGTCCGATCCGGCCCATGCCGATGATGCCCAACCGCTTTCCGAAAATGCGGTGTCCAAGCATCCACGTCGGAGACCAGCCGTCCCACTTGTTCTCGGGGTTCTTGAGAAAGCTCGTGCCTTCCGCTAGCCGCCGCGGCACGGCCAGAATGAGCGCCATGGTCATGTCCGCCGTATCCTCAGTCAGCACGCCGGGTGTGTTGGTTACGATGATCCCGCGGTTGCGGGCTGTCTCAAGGTCGATATTGTCGACGCCGGTACCGAAATTGGCGATGAGTTTGAGCTGATCACCCGCCTGGCTGAGAACGCTGGCGTCAATCTTGTCGGTTACCGTCGGGACCAAGACCTCGGCCTTGCCGGCGGCCGCGATCAGTTCCTCTCTCGACATGGGATGATCGTCGATATTCAGTTCCGCGTTGAACAGTTCGCGCATCCGCGTTTCCACCACGTCCGGAAGCCGGCGGGTCACAACAACCAGCGGTTTTTTGGTGGGCATCCCTCTTCTCCACTCAGTTCAACTGACGAATATGACGCCTTGCTTGTAGCGCAACTTTCAAACAGCTGGGACAGGGCATTATTTCCGGTCCCACGCGCCGCCTTGTCTATCAGAATGGTCTGGATATAACAAAGGACGTAATGACCTGTTTGGCCATGTTCCGTTCATCTTTTTATCGCAATGCTAGAAGGCGAGACTTATGACGGGTTTCGCATGACGCGGGATAGATCACACAAAAGAACCGCAATCATGAGCGCTTGCTTGGGACATACATGGGCGCGGCTGTCCGCGGTCTGCCTGCTTGGACTTTGTCTCTGCATCGGTATGCATCAGGTGGCCGCGGCGCAGCAGGAGCAGCGCCAGGCTGCAGTCAGGACCGGTGCGAGCGGTCTTCAGGTGCCGCGCTTCGTCAGCCTCAAGTCCAATCGTGTGAACGTCCGCAAGGGACCCAGCACCGAGCATGCCGTCGCATGGGTTTTTTCGCGCGCCGGGTTGCCGGTTGAAATCATCGCGGAATTCGAAAACTGGCGCCAGATCCGCGACAGCGAAGGCTCCGAAGGCTGGGTGTTCCATGCGTTGCTGTCCGGCCGGCGCACCGCCCTCGTGATGCCCTGGACAAAGGAACCCCAATCTATTCCGTTGCATTCACGCGCCTCCGGCGGATCGAAGGCGGTTGCGCAGATCGAATCCGGTGTTTTGGGCTCGCTGCACAGTTGTAACGGTACATGGTGCAACTTCACGGTCGGCGACTACACGGGCTGGATAGAGCAAGAACGCCTTTGGGGCGTCTACCGGGGTGAAGAGCTCGAATAGCGTGGAATGTCAGCTAACCGCTGGACTGCAGTGAACCGGCTTACTTCTCGATCAACCGCACAAGCACGTCGACACGCGATATCTCCATGCCTTCCGGCGGCTCAGGCAGGCCCTGCACCACCAGCTCGTCGGTAGGAATATCGAGCAGAATGCCGTCTCGCTCGCAGAAGAAATGGTAGTGGTTCGAGGTGTTGGTGTCGAAATATGTCTTCGCTCCCTCGACCGCAACCTCACGCAGCAAACCCGCCTGCGTGAACTGGTGAAGGGTATTGTAGACTGTGGCAAGGGAAACCGGCACGTTATGGCTGACCGCCTCTTCATGAAGACGCTCTGCCGTCAAATGCCGGTCGCCCTTTGCGAACAGGAGTTCGGCAAGCGATACGCGTTGACGCGTGGGGCGCAGCCCCGCATCGCGTAGCAGATCAGGAATGGATTTATCCGCCGTTCCGTGAGCCATTGTGACGCAATTCCAGTTTCAACCACTCAAATCTGGCGAAACAATATAATTTTCCTCGCATTCCTGCAATACGAGGAAATCGCAATGGTTGACGGGAGGTTTGATTCGGTGCGCCGCAGGCTTTTGATGCATACCGGAGTGTGTTAGGAAACAGGCAATTCAACCGAGGGTACACCGCACCGAATGCGGGGTTTCAAAATATGTCTGAACGCCGTTCGAGTTACGAATATGAAGATCTGCTTGCCTGCGGGCGCGGTGAGCTGTTTGGCGAGGGCAATGCCCAATTACCCCTGCCGCCGATGCTGATGTTCGACAGAATTTCGAAGATCGAGGAAGAGGGTGGCACGCATGGCAGGGGAATCATCGTCGCGGAATTCGATATCAAGCCCGATCTTTGGTTTTTTCCCTGCCATTTCAAAGGGGATCCGGTCATGCCCGGTTGCCTGGGACTGGATGCGCTCTGGCAGATGTTGGGATTTTTCCTGGGCTGGCTCGGCGCGCCCGGAAAGGGCCGCGCGCTCAGCGTGGGAGAAGTGAAGTTCAGCGGAATGGTCGAGCCGACCGTATCGAAACTTGAATATGTGGTTGAACTGAAGCGGGTCATCCGGCGCAGGTTCACGCTCGGAACCGGCGATGGCGTACTCAAGGCCGACGGTGAACCGATCTATTCCGCAAGCGATCTGCGGGTCGGTTTGTTTGACGAATCCGCAAGTACTGCGAAAGCATGATTTGCCCCCGCGCGACGCTTTGCCGCGCGGGCTGACCGACGGCGTTATGGCGAGATATCTCGGGAATTTTAGAGGACGAAGTGTATGAGACGTGTGGTGATCACCGGAATGGGGATCGTCTCCTCGATCGGAAATAACGTTCAGGAAGTGACGGCATCGCTGAGGGAAGCGAAATCCGGCATCGTCAAGGCGCCGGAATATGCGGAAATGGGATTCCGCTCACAGGTTCACGGCGCCCCGACGCTCGACTGGGAAGAAGCGCTCGACCGCAAGGTGCGACGCTTCATGGGAGCGGGATCGGCTTGGAACTACATTGCCATGCAGCAGGCCATACAGGACTCCGGCCTTGGCCACGATGAAATTTCGCACGAGCGAACCGGCCTCGTCATGGGTTCCGGCGGCCCGTCCACAAAATCCATCGTGTGGTCCGCAGATACCGCGCGCGAGCGCGGCCCCAAGAAGGTGGGACCGTTCGAGGTGCCCAAGTCGATGAGTTCCACCGCTTCGGCGACGCTTGCCACGCCGTTCAAGATCCGGGGCGTGAACTACACGATCTCATCGGCCTGCTCGACTTCGGCCCATTGCATCGGCAACGGCGCTGAGCTCATCCAGTGGGGGAAACAGGATGTTATCTTCGCCGGCGGCAGCGAAGAGCTCGACTGGACACTTTCGGTACTGTTCGACGGCATGAATGCGATGTCGTCCAAGTTCAACGACACGCCCGCCACCGCAAGTCGCGCCTACGACGCCAACCGGGATGGCTTTGTGATTGCCGGGGGTGCCGGCGTGCTTGTTCTGGAGGAATTGGAGCGCGCGAAGGCGCGCGGCGCGAAGATTTACGGCGAAATCATCGGGTATGGCGCAAATTCCGATGGATTCGATATGGTGCAGCCGTCCGGCGAGGGCGCAGCACGCTGTATGAAAATGGCCCTGCAGGATGTCGGCTGTAAGGTAGACTACATCAACCCCCACGGGACATCGACACCGGTAGGCGATATCCGCGAGATCGAGGCCATCCGCGAGGTGTTCGGCAAGGACGTTCCGAAGATCAGCGCGACAAAGTCCCTGACGGGACACTCGCTCGGAGCCACCGGCGCGCAGGAATCGATCTATTCGCTGATCATGATGAACAATGGTTTCCTGTGTGAGTCGGCAAATATCGAAGAACTCGATCCAGAAATGGCGGATATGCCCATTTTGCGGGAACGTGAGGACAACGCTGACGTGAACTGCGTCATGTCCAACAGTTTTGGTTTTGGCGGCACGAATGCCACGCTCGTCTTCAAACGCCCCGATGCGTAACCAATATAGAGAAGCGGAAACGCGCGAATATCGATAGAACCAAATTCAAGTGCCAGGTAGTTGTTATGACGGAAAATGATATTGCATCCCCCGGACCGCTGATGGAAGGCAAGAAAGGCCTTGTCATGGGCGTTGCCAACGACAGGTCGATTGCGTGGGGTATCGCCCGGGTCCTCGCAGGCCAGGGTGCTAAACTCGCCTTCACTTACCAAGGTGACGCCTTCGGCAGACGCGCCGTTCCGCTCGCCGAGTCGGTGGGCTCGGAAATTATAGAGTCGTGCGATGTGGAAGACCTCGAAAGCGTCGACAATGTCTTCAAGGTGATTGGCGATAAATGGGGTTCACTGGATTTCGTCGTCCACGCGCTCGCCTTTTCGGACCGAAACGAACTCAAGGGCCGTTATGCGGATACGACGCGTGAGAATTTCCTGCAGACCATGGTGATCTCCTGCTTCTCCTTCACGGAAATCTGCAAACGCGCATCAGACCTGATGAATGAAGGCGGCAGCCTGTTGACGCTCAGCTATGGAGGCGCCTCACGGGTCGTGCCTTGCTACAATGTGATGGGTGTGGCGAAGGCAGCCCTGGAAGCAAGCGTGAGATATCTGGCAGTCGACTTCGGCCCACAAGGCGTTCGGGTGAATGCCCTGTCGCCGGGGCCCATGCGTACTCTGGCCGGTGCCGGAATTTCGGACGCCCGCAGCATCTTTAATTTCCAGAAGGCGCATTCGCCGTTGAAACGGACACCGCATCTGGACGAGGTTGGCGGCGCAGCGCTTTATCTCTTGTCTGATCTGTCCGGTGCGGTCACGGGCGAGGTTCATTTTGCGGACTGCGGCTACAATGTCGTGTCGACCCCTGAACTCGACGCCCTCAAGGTGTATGAAGAAGTGCTCGACGCGAACAAGCATTCGGAAGCCGCCGAGTAACCAATTGCGGAACGTATCGCGTCTGCCGCGCCGATAGCAGCATCGGTCGCGCCAACATACGAGAACGCAACATCATGATTGGGCTCTTCGACTCTGGCCATGGCGGGCTCACCATATGCCGCGAACTGGTCGAGCGGTTTCCACACCTGAACTTTGTCTATCTCGGTGATCACGCCAACGCGCCTTACGGGAACCGTTCATCCGACGAGATCGTCGCGCTGACGCGCGAGGGCGTCGAGCGGTTGTATGGCCAGGGATGCCAACTGGTTCTGCTCGCCTGCAACACGGCAACCGCAATCGCCTGCCGCACCCTCCAGCAGCAGTGGCTGCCCGATGCGGGCTATGAAGGCCACAATATTCTCGGCGTCGTCGCACCGATGGTGGAGAGGGCGACGCAGACACCCTGGGCCGTCACGGCGCCACAGTATCCGCAGAAATACAACACGGACACGATCGCGGTGTTCGGTACGCAGCGCACGATCACCAGCGGTGTCTACCGGGAAGAGATCATCAAAAGGTGCCCAAAGGTCACTGTCATCGAGCAGGACTGCCCGGAGCTCGCCGGCGCCATCGAGGCGGCATATTCGGAGGACGAGCTGGACGACATGGTCAGTTCATATGTCGCCACGCTTCTGGAACGAACCGGAGGCTCGGCACCCGAGACCGTCATTCTCGGCTGTACCCACTACCCGCTGATCGAACATCTCTTTGTCCGTCACCTGCCGCCGTCGACGCGTATCCTGAGTCAACCCACGGTCGTCGCTGACAGTCTGGAGGATTATCTCGCACGTCACACACAATATGCGGGCGCAGCAACCGCCGGGGTACGTCCTTCACTTCTGACGACCGGGGACCCGCGCGGCGTCGAACGATCCCTGAAGATCTTCTGGCCCGAACCTCACAAGTTCGAGCCGGCGGATTAATTCGACCCGCCCGGCAGAATGACCGCCTTTCCCGTGGTCTGCGTATCGAACAGCTCGTAGGCGTCATCGGCCTCGTCGAGCGAAAAAGTGTGGGTGAACAACTCGTCGACCGGCAGACTCTTCTCCGCGACAAATGCGGCACAATCGCGCTGACCGGCGGCGCTGAATGTCCAGGACCCCAACAGGGTCAATTGTTTGCGAATGATATCGTTCGTCACGTCATAGGTCGCAGGCTTCGCGCCCATGCCGACAAAACACACCGTTCCCCATGTGCGCATCGATCTCACCGCCGCAGCCGACGCAGCCGGAACGCCCGAACACTCAAGCGCATAGTCGGCACCGCCCTTCGTCAGATCCCTGATGGCCTCGACGGGATCGTCCGCATCCGCGTTAACAACCGCATCGGCGCCGAACGCTTTTGCCCTGTCCAGCCGCTCATCCACAACATCGACCGCAATCACACGTGCCCCCATCGCCGCGCCGAGCATGGTGGCGCTCAGGCCAACGGGGCCCTGGCCGAATACGGCAAGGGTCGCGCCGCCGCGCAGTGCCATTCGCTCGATTGCACCGAAAGCGGTCCCCGTCCCGCAGGAGATTGCGGCACCCGTCGTGAAGGACAGACTGTCCGACAAACCGACGAGCGTGCGCGCCGGTACCTTCATGTAGTGCGCGTGAGCGCCATGGCCCGATTTGCCATAGACAACGGGGCCATCTTCGCAAAGCTGGGTCCAACCGGACATACAGTTGGAGCAGGTCCGGCAACCGTCATAGTGGTGAACCATGACGCGCGCGCCCACAGGCGCCACACGCTCCGGCACCGATGCCCCGCGCTCAAGCACAACGCCGCACGGCTCGTGGCCCGCAATGACCTTGCCGACAAGCGCTGGGTCGCTCGAACGGTAGACATGCAGATCGCTGCCGCACATGCCCGATGCCTTGATCTCGATGACCACATCGTCTTCGCTCGGCTCGGGATCGGGAAACTCCCGGAGTTCAAGCGTCCGGTCGCCCGTAAAAACCACACCTTTCATGACGCCCGCCTTGGTGAGAGCAAAAAGAAAAAGCGGCCCCTCAACGAGGGGCCGCCCTATCTTGTCGAAAGGTTTGCGCGAAAGCTAGCTTGCCTCTTTCGCGCCCTCCGCTCCGTCTTCTCGCTCGATCTCCTCGCCGGTCTCCTGATCGACGACCTTCATGGAAAGACGGACCTTTCCACGATCATCGAAGCCGAGAAGCTTGACCCATACCTTGTCGCCCTCCTTGACGACATCCGTGGTCTGCTTCACCCGGTGCGGCGCAAGTTGCGAGATATGAACAAGCCCGTCCTTCGGACCGAAGAAGTTCACGAAAGCACCAAAATCAACCGTCTTGACCACCGTACCCTCATAGATTTCGCCGGGCTCCGGCTCGGAGGTGATCATCTTGATCCTGTTGAGCGCATCATCGATCGACTGCGCACTGTTGGATGCGACCTTGATCGTACCATCGTCGTTGATATCGATCTTTGCGCCGGTTTCCTCGACAATCCCGCGAACCACCGAACCGCCGGTTCCGATCACGTCACGGATCTTGTCCGTCGGGATCGTGATCATCTGGATGCGCGGCGCGTGTTCACCGAGGTCGTCGCGTGCCTCGCCAAGCGCCTTGGCCATCTCGCCGAGAATGTGCATCCGGCCGTCCTTGGCCTGCGCCAGAGCCACCTTCATGATCTCTTCGGTGATACCGGTGATCTTGATGTCCATCTGCAGAGAAGTAATGCCCGTATCAGAGCCGGCCACCTTGAAGTCCATGTCGCCCAGATGATCCTCGTCACCGAGAATGTCGGAAAGGACGGCAAATTTCTCGCCTTCCTTGATCAAACCCATCGCGATGCCGGCGACAGGGCGCGCGAGCGGCACGCCTGCATCCATCATGGCAAGCGATGCACCGCACACTGAGGCCATGGAGGACGATCCGTTGGACTCGGTGATTTCCGACACCACGCGCAATGTGTAGGGGAACGTCTCGCGATCCGGCAGAACCGGATGGAGCGCTCGCCAGGCGAGCTTGCCGTGGCCGATTTCGCGGCGCCCGGTAAAGCCGACACGCCCAACCTCGCCGACGGAGAATGGCGGGAAGTTGTAGTGCAGCAGGAAGGTTTCCTTGTAGGTGCCTTCAAGTGCGTCCACAAACTGCTCATCTTCGCCCGTGCCGAGCGTTGTCACCACCAGGGCCTGTGTTTCACCGCGGGTGAACAACGCGCTGCCGTGGGTGCGCGGCAGGATGCCCACTTCGCATTCGATGGGACGAACCGTTGAAAGGTCGCGGCCGTCGATCCGTTTTGACGTTTCAAGGATTGAACCCCGCACGATTTCCTTCTCAACCGCCTTGAAGGCATTTGAGAACTGGCCCGACGCCGTGCCGTCATCATCTTCAGGAACCAGCGCTTCCTTGACCTTGGTTTTGGCTTCGGAGACCTTGTCCTGCCGCTCCAGTTTGGCGGCAATCTGGTAAGCCGCGCCGAGGTCTTTTTCAACAGCGGAGCGGACCTTGCCTTCCATTTCGGAATTATCCGGTTTTTCGAAGTCCCATGGCTCCTTGGCCGCTTTCTCTGCCAGATTGATGATGGCATTGATGACGGGCTGCATCTGTTCGTGCCCGAACATGACAGCGCCAAGCATGACGTCTTCGTCCAGTTCCTCGGCTTCAGACTCCACCATCAGCACGGCGTCGCCGGTTCCCGCCACAACCAGGTCCAGCTTGCTCTCCGGCATTTCGTCCAGCATCGGATTGAGGGCATACTTGCCGTCGATATAGCCGACACGCGCGCCACCAATCGGCCCCATGAAGGGGATACCCGAAAGGGTGAGTGCCGCACTTGCGGCAACCATGGCGACCATATCGGGATCGTTCTCCATGTCGTGACTGAGCACGCTGATCAGAACCTGCGTCTCGTTCTTGAAGCCGTCAACGAACAACGGACGAATCGGACGGTCGATCAGACGCGAGGTCAGTGTTTCCTTTTCCGAAGGCCGTGCTTCGCGCTTGAAAAAGCCTCCGGGAATCTTGCCTGCCGCATAGGTCTTCTCGCGGTAGTCGACCATAAGGGGGAAAAAGTCGATGCCGGCGCGCGGCTCGCGTTCGGCAACGGCGGTTGCCAGTACGCTGGTGTCACCGTAGCACACGAGCGCGGAACCATCCGCCTGTCGCGCAATGCGGCCCGTCTCAATGGTCAGCGTTCGGCCGCCCCATTCAATTTCTTCTCTATGGATATCAAACATTCTATTTTCTCGGTCTTTCCTTACGAGGGGAACCGACATATTGGAGCCGCATCGCCGACGGATTTCGGCGAGGCGTCCAGATTCCCCGGAAGCCGTTTTCGCGCATCTGCGCGCGGGCTAACGGCGAATGCCCAGGCTTGAAATCAATTTCTTGTAACGCTCCTCGTCCTTTGTCTTGACGTAATCGAGGAGCCTGCGCCGTTGACTCACCAGTTTGAGCAAGCCGCGGCGCGAGTGATTGTCCTTTTTATGGGTTTTGAAGTGTTCGGTCAGATTGGCGATCCGTTCGGTCAGGATCGCAACTTGAACTTCCGGCGACCCGGTGTCGCCCTTGTTGGTAGCATACTCGTCAATGAGCTCTTTCTTCCGCTCAGCGGCAATCGACATCGTCTAACTCCTGTTTTCCTTAGATTTCTAGAAGCGCGGCTCAGCCATTCAAATTAAATACGCGTTTCGGCCACAGTTCGCCGCGCTTGACCTCGCCGAGCGCCACGAGATGTCCCCGCGACGTCGCATAAACGGGCCCGTTAATGACCGGAGCGTCACGGCCGCGCAACAGCACCGCCTGACCTCTGGCAAGTCTTGCCGCATCGTCTCCGCTTACGGCCAGCGCCGGGATGTCGTCCAGCGCGGTCTCAACGGGAAGCAATTCGGCATCAAGCCCTTCGTGGCCGGCGGCACTATGGCTCAACTCCTCAAGTTTATCCAGAGAAATTGTGGCCGTTTCGGTAAACGGGCCGACGCGTGTACGGCGCAGTTTCTTGATGTGCCCAAACACACCGAGCCGGCGTCCGATATCACGCGCCAGGGCGCGAACATACGTGCCTTTCCCGCAGTCCGCCTCGAACACGCAATGATCCGCATCGGGAACTTCCGCGATTTCCAGACGGTGGACATGCACCATACGCGCCCTGAGTTCAAACTCGCCACCCTCGCGCGCAAGGTCGTAGGCACGCGCGCCATCAACCTTAATGGCTGAAAAGCGGGGCGGGATCTGTTCGATCTCACCGATAAACTCCGACAATGCCTCTTCGATCTCAAGCCGCGAGGGCCGAACGTCACTTGTATCGGTAGGCGTGCCCTCGACGTCGTCGGTATCGGTTTCCAAACCCCACCGCACGGTAAACCGGTAGCCTTTCGAACCGTCCACGACGAATGGAACCGTTTTCGTCGCCTCGCCAAGCGCGATCGGCAAGATGCCGTTCGCCAGCGGATCAAGTGTCCCCGCATGCCCCGCCTTGGCGGCGTTGAACATCCGTTTGACGCGGCCCACGGCATCGGTCGACGTCAACCCGCTCGGCTTGTCGAGAATGATCCACCCGTGAACGGGCCGGCCTTTGCGTCTTCTCGCCATACTTTCAGGCAACTCCGTACATGCCGGGGCGGTTAATCGATATCCCGCGCGACCTCCGGCGAGCGCAGCAGTTCGTCCATGCGTCCCGCGCGATCGAAGGTCGGATCGAGCTCAAAGATCAGGTCCGGCATGTATCTCAAGGAAACCAGTCGCGCCAGTTCACCGCGGATGTACCGCTTGTGACGGTGAAGTGCGGCGGCGACCTTTTCCTGGTTTTCGCCACCCAGCGGCAACAGATAGACGGTCGCGTTCTTAAGGTCGGGCGACATACGCACTTCAGAGACGGTCATGACCGTTCCCGAGAGGTCAGGATCGACGATCTCATGCTTGAGAAAGAGCTCGGACAAGGCCTTGCGCATCGTTTCGCCAACGCGCAACTGCCTTTGGCTCGGGGCTCTGGTGCCGTGGCCTTTCGACATTTCTTGGACCTGATCTTCGGTTTGAAGGCTTCAAATACAGGCTGCTGCGGCGCTTGCCGCTTACAGGGTGCGCTGAATCTCCTCGACGGAGAAGCACTCGATGACATCGCCCTGCTTGAGGTCCTGGTAGTTCTCGAAGCCCATTCCGCATTCCTGGCCCGCCGGAACCTCGTTCACTTCATCCTTGAAGCGTTTGAGGGTGCTGAGCTTGCCTTCGTGAATGACGACATTGTCGCGAACGAGCCGGACACTGGCGCCGCGTTCGACCTTGCCTTCCGTGATCCGGCACCCTGCGACCCGACCGACCTTCGAAACATTGAAGACCTCCAGCACCTCTGCGTTGCCGAGGAAGGTTTCCCGCAGCGTCGGATCAAGCATGCCCGACATAACGGCGCGCACATCGTCAATCAGATCATAGATCACGGCATAGTAGCGAATTTCAATTCCCGCCTGTTCGGCCGCCTCTCTGGCCTGGGCATTGGCACGCACGTTAAAACCAATGACGGGGGCATTCGATGCCGTTGCAAGCGTGATATCGGATTCGGTGATTCCACCGACACCGGAGTGAACCAGTCGCGCCTGGACTTCCTCGTTGCCGATTTGCTTGAGCGCAGCCGTGATCGCTTCCGCGGACCCCTGAACGTCGGTCTTCACAAGCAACGGAAATTCCTTGATGGAGCCTTCCTTCAGGTCGCTCATCATCTGCTCGAGCGATCCACGCATGCCGGCACCCGCAGCCCGCACGTCGCGGTGCTTGCGGTCGCGATAGGATGTGATTTCACGTGCGCGCGCCTCGCTGCCGACGACGGCAAACTGGTCGCCGGCCTCAGGCGCGCCGTCGAACCCGAGCACCTCGACCGGCACGGACGGACCTGCGCTGTCCTGCTGCTTGCCGGTATCGCCGATCAGCGCGCGAACCTTGCCCCAGGCGGCCCCGGCAACAATGATGTCGCCAACACTCAGGGTACCGCGTTGAACAAGCACGGTGGCGACCGGCCCGCGACCCCGTTCAAGCTTCGCCTCAATGACAACGCCTTCCGCCGCCCTATCCGGGTTGGCCTTGAGTTCGAGCAACTCCGCCTGGAGCAGAACCGCCTCGATCAGCTTGTCGAGATTGGTTTTCTCGATGGCCGATACCTCGATCTCAAGCACATCGCCGCTCATGCTCTCGACAATAACCTCATGCTGAAGCAAATCCGTGCGCACGCGCGTCGGATCCGCATTGGGCTTGTCGATCTTGTTGATGGCGACGATCAACGGCACTTCCGCCGCCTTCGCGTGATTGATCGCTTCGATCGTCTGCGGCATGACGCCGTCATCGGCCGCAACGACAAGAATGACGATATCCGTGACCTTCGCGCCGCGGGCCCGCATCGCCGTGAATGCCGCATGGCCGGGCGTATCGATAAACGTGACCTTCTGCCCTCTTGGCGTGTTCACCTGATACGCACCGATATGTTGGGTGATACCGCCTGCCTCACCGGCGACCACGTTGCTTTCGCGCAGGGCATCGAGCAGCGACGTCTTGCCGTGATCGACATGCCCCATAACCGTAACGACGGGCGCGCGCGGCTTGAGCGTCTCGGGATCGTCCTGCTCGCCGATAAAGCCTTCCTCGACATCCGCCTCGGATACGCGCTTCACCGTGTGGCCGAACTCTTCAGCGATCAGCTGTGCCGAATCCGCATCGATCAGATCGTTGATCTTGTGCATCTGTCCCTGGCTCATGAGGAACTTGATGACATCCGCGGCGCGCTCGGCCATCCGGTTGGCCAGCTCCTGAATGGTGATGGCTTCCGGAACCGTGACTTCACGGGCGATCTTCTGTCCGGAATCGGGATGCGACGTAACCTTCTTTTTCTGGCGTTCCTGGCGGCGGCGCAACGAAGCGAGGCTGCGTTGCCTCTGCTCGTCGTCAAGCGCATTTGTAATAGTCAGTTTGCCGCGCACGCGCCGGGGCTCTCCACGGCGCTTCTGGGTACGCGTGTCTTCTCGCCCCTTCTTTGCGCGCGGCTCTTCTTTTTTCTGCTTTGGAGGTTCGGGGGCCTCGGTCCGTCGACGCGCGCCGGTCTCCTCCGACTTGCGCAAGGTTTCGGCCTGGGCTTCGGCGGCAACATCCGCCTTGACCTCTTTCACCGGAGGTGCCTTCGCTTCTTCCTCCTTGCGACGGGCCTCTTCCTTTTTGCGCTCTTCCTCTTCGCGCGCGCGGCGCTCGCGTTCCTCGGCATCCCGGGTCTTGGCTTCGCTCAGGGCGCGTTCACGTGCACTCTGCTCCTCGGCAGACAGCTGGCGAATTGACTCGCTTGACGGTTTCGCCTTGCCTGGCGCTGTATCCGGGGTCTGCGCTTCCGGCTCCGCCGGCGCTTCCACGTCAGACTTGTCACGAGCGGTCGTGATCGTGCGCTTCTTCTTTTTCTCGACCAGCACCGATTTTGACCGGCCATGACTGAAATTCTGTCGGACGTGGCCAGCATCGACAGTCCGCTTCAAATTAAGCGTCATAGTCCGCGAACCGCGAATTGTCTTGTCACCGGTCTCTTTTGTTTCGCTCATACTACTTCCACGTTTCTGCCGCTACGCAGCGGCATTTATTGCGCTTCCCGCCCGAAATCTTGCCAGGCGCGCAACGGATTCCAAGAACTTCCGGCTTGGCCCACCTTGCTTCACAGCAGCATGTACCACATTTGGACGGCCCAATGCCAAACTCAATTGTTCAGCGTTAAAAAGCCGAATGGCGGACGGCCCCTCGTTCGATCCACCTGAAATTCCGGCCTGAAGCCGATCAAGCTTGCGGCATCCGTCCGCAGCAGCATCTTCGGCATGCAGAAGCGTTGTTTCGCCGGCCCGTATAGTCTGGGATACCTTATCAAATCCGCAAATGACAAGTCCGGCCTTGTTGGCGAGGCTCAGACGCTGCAGCGCAGCCCGCTCAAGCAGCCGATCCACCTGCCGCACTAGATCTTCCGGCGCTTTGACCGAGCGCTTCAGAGCGCGAGAGAACATACCCGACGACACCGCCTCCGCGACGATGTCGTGGGCGCAACCGATCCAGACGCCGCGCCCGGGGAGGCAGGCCTTCAGATCCGGCACGACGACTTCATCCGGCCCGGCGGCAAACCGCAAGAAATCTTCCGGATTGCCGCGCAAACGCGTTACGGCACATTGCCGTTCCCGGCACCGATCCTTTCGCCCTGAACGCTCCGCCATCTCCGCGAGCCTCTGTTTGAACCCATCATACCCACGACTATGCGTCGGCTGATGGCTTCTCAGTCTCTGTTTCGGTTTTCGCCTCTTCGCCAACGGCCGGCGCTTCCGAGCCGTCGGTCCCCTCCGCCGGCGTAGTACCTTCAGCCTCGGCCGCACTCTCCTCTTCGGCTTCGTCGGCTTTCAGGTCCTCCTCCGTTATCCACCCCGCCTTGACGCGGGCCGTCATGATCATCGCCTCGGCGTCGGCACGCGCAACATTGAAATTGTCGAGAAAACCGTCATGGCGAACCGATTCACCATCGACCTTTTCGTGCCAGCCGATCAGGTCTTCGGTCGCACATCCGGCAAAATCCTCAACCGACTTCACCTCATTCTCGCCAAGAACAACCAGCATCTCCAATGTCATGCTCGGGATTTCGGACAGCTCGTCGGCCACCCCGAGCTTGACGCGCTTGTCGTTGAGCTCCTGCTCGCGGCGTTCGAGATACTCCCGGGCGCGCGTCTGGATCTCCTGGGCGGTTTCTTCGTCAAACCCCTCGATGTTGGCGATTTCGCCAAGTTCGACAAAAGCCGCTTCCTCAACCGAACTGAAACCTTCCGAGGTCAACAGCTGAGCAATCACCTCGTCCACATCGAGCGTCTCCATGAACATCTTGGAACGTTCCGCGAATTCCGCCTGGCGACGGTCCGACTCTTCGGCCTCCGTGAGGATATCGATGTCCCAGCCGGTCAACTGCGATGCGAGGCGTACATTCTGGCCGCGACGGCCGATGGCCAGTGAAAGCTGGTCATCCGGCACGACCACTTCAATGCGTTCTGCATCTTCATCGAGCACGACCTTGACAACCTCTGCGGGCGCAAGCGCGTTGACGATGAAATGGGCGGCATCCGGCGACCACTGGATGATATCGATCTTCTCGCCCTGCAACTCATTCACGACCGCCTGCACGCGGCTGCCGCGCATACCGACACACGCGCCGACGGGATCGATTGCCGTGTCGTTGGAGAGAACCGCGATTTTTGCGCGGCTGCCGGGATCACGCGCCACGGACTTGATCTCGACAATTCCGTCATAGATTTCCGGCACTTCCTGGGAGAACAGCTTGGCCATGAATTCCGGATGCGTCCGCGACAGGAAAATCTGCGGACCGCGCTGTTCGCGACGCACGTCGTAAATGTATGCCCGGATACGATCACCGTAGCGGAAATTCTCCCTCGGCAGCGATTCATCGCGCCTGACAATCGCCTCGCCGCGTCCGAGATCGACAATAATATTGCCGTACTCCACACGCTTGACGATGCCGTTCACGATTTCACCAACCCGGTCCTTGAACTCTTCGAACTGGCGCTCGCGTTCCGCCTCGCGCACTTTTTGTACAATGACCTGCTTGGCGTTCTGGGCAGCAACCCGGCCGAAATCGAGCGGTGGCAGGTCCTCGGCGATATAATCACCGAGCTCGGCGGCCTTATTCCGCCGGCGCGCTTCCTTCAGGTCGATCTGGGTGGCTTCCATGGTCACGGCCTCGACCACTTCGAGCAGCCGCGTGAGCTGGATTTCACCGGTGTCGGGATCGATCTCGGCACGGATTTCATTCTCCGAACCGTAACGCGACTTGGCAGCCTTCTGGATCGCATCTTCCATCGCCGCAATCACGATCGTGCGGTCGATCGATTTTTCGCGCGCAACCGAGTCCGCGATCTGCAGAAGTTCCAGCCTGTTTGCACTGACACCAGCCTGAGTCATCTCAAAGCCTCCAGAGTTTCGTCTTTTTTCAACCGGCGCGCCTTGCGGCACACGCAACCACTTCTCACGTATCACCGGCGGTTTGTTGCACCGGTTTTCCCTTCAGCGCCCTCTTCAGGGCGGCATCGTCCCCCACCAGACGCACATCCTCGATCAAATCGAGAGGCAGGCCGATGGTCTGTTGTTCGTCATATCCCTCAAGTTCGATTTTGAGCCGCAGTTCCCTGTCAGAATCCGCGAACCCTTCGATCTCGCCCCGGAAACGCCGTCTCCCGTCAACGAGTTCCTTCAGCTCCACTTTGGCCTGATGTCCTGCCCAGGTTTCAAAATCCCGAGGCCGGACCAGCGGTCTGTTCATGCCAGGCGACGATACCTCCAGATTATAACCGCCAGGCATCGGATCGTAGGCGTCGAGCAGTGGTGACAGCCGCCGGCTGATCGCGGCGCAATCATCGACGGACACCGTACCTTCGGGACGCTCGATCATGACCTGAACGGTTGCTCCGTCCTGACCCGTGATCCGGACGCGCACCAGATCAAGCCCGAACTCCCCCAGTACCGGAAGAACAAGATCCGCCACTGCGGCAGCGGCTCCGGTCTCCCGGACAAACCGTTCGTCCATACTTTGCAGCGATTGGGCCATGAGGGCTCCGCAGCACATGCCGCATCAACAAGCCACATAAACAAAAAGAGCGGACCCGGGGGCCCACTCCTGATCGTCTACGAACCATGAGTATGGCGCCAATATAAGCGACTTTTCGCGTGGCGCAAGTGCTCTCGCGCGTCCGGCAAAAAATGCTCGTGAATTCAGTTAAACACGCACGAATGTCAGATAGATGGACGCACGTCCTTCCCGTCTCGCCTTCTTTTCGTAGCGCGTTGCCGGCCAATCCGATGGCCGTCTGCGCCAATCTGCCGCGCACTCCGCCATCCAGGAAAACAGCCCCGTGGTTTGAACCGCCTCCAGTGTACTGCGCGCATAGTCACCAATATCGGTCGCGACCCGGAGCTCCGCGCCCGGGATCATGACGCGCGCAAGAGCGCGAAGCGTCTCGGGCGAAACAAGCCGGCGTTTGTGATGGCGCGCCTTGGGCCAGGGATCGGGATGCAGAACGAAAACCCGCGCAATCGACGTGTCATGAAGCCAGTCGAGGATCACGCGCGCGTCGCTGTCCCAGATACGGATGTTGGTCAGTCCACGCTCTTCAACGCTTGCGAGCAAGGCCGCAACACCGTTGATGTAAGGTTCACAACCGATCAAACCGACGTGGGGGTTCTTTTCGGCCTGCCACGCCAGATGCTCTCCCGCACCGAAACCGACCTCCAGCCAGACCTCCGATGCGGTGTGAGAAAAGAGTCCGGTCGCCGGTTCAGGCGGCGGCACGTCCGTATTCACACGCAGCCCGGGGAGCATCTCGTCGATCAGACGTTGTTTTCGCGGACTGAGGCGGTGACCCTTGCGCCGTCCATAGGTTCGGATTGTCGGACGCTCACCCACGCGCGCCACCCATTTCTCGTTTCGCTGCCCTGAATGGCGGCCTTGACGGCAAGTGCGGGTCAGTCAGTCCCCGAGCTACGTCGCCGCCGCCTTTATCGGCTCGACGAGGTCGAGCTTCTCCCACGTGAATCCGCCGTCATTATCCGGTTCGCGGCCAAAGTGGCCGTAAGCGGCGGTGCGTTCATAGATCGGCCTGCTCAGGGCCAGATGCTCGCGAATACCGCGGGGACTCAAATCGACCACCTCGGACAGAATGCCTTCCAGCTTCTGTTCGTCAATTTTGCCCGTTCCGTGCAGGTCCACATACAAAGACAGCGGCTTGGACACGCCGATCGCATACGCGACCTGCAGCGTACACTTGTCGGCGAGGCCGGCCGCAACGACATTCTTTGCGACATATCGCGCGGCATAGGCCGCCGAGCGGTCCACTTTCGACGGGTCTTTCCCCGAAAACGCACCACCGCCGTGGGGCGCGGCTCCGCCGTAGGTGTCGACCACGATCTTGCGGCCCGTGAGCCCGGTATCACTGTCGGGGCCCCCGATAACAAAGCGACCGGTCGGATTAACGTAAAACTCCGCCTCGGGACACATCCAGCCATCGGGCAAGATTTCCTCGACGAAACCACGCACGATTTCGCGCACGCGATCCTGGGATACCTCTTCCTGGTGCTGTGTCGAAACCACGACGGATGTGGCCCGAACCGGCTTGCCGTTTTCATACTGCAGGGTCACCTGGCTCTTCGAGTCCGGTCCAAGCTCGGGTGTCGAGCCGGCGTGGCGGGCCTTGGCCATCTCCTGAAGAATACGGTGGGAATAGTAGATCGGCGCCGGCATCAGGGGTTCGGTTTCGCTGCACGCATAACCGAACATCAGTCCCTGGTCACCTGCGCCTTCGTCCTTGTCGTCGGCGGAATCAACGCCTTGCGCAATATCGACGGACTGACCATGGACATGACAATGCACATCGGCATTCTCCCAATGGAAGCCGTCCTGCTCGTAGCCGATCTCCCTGACACAGCGTCGCGCAGCCTCTTCCATGGCCTCGGCCGTAATCTCCGCCGGCCCCCGGGTTTCTCCGGCGAGTACGATCAGGTTTGTCGTTGCAAGCGTCTCGACCGCTACGCGAGAATGCGGTTCTGCCTGCAGGTAGAGATCGACGATTGAATCGGAGATACGATCACAAATCTTGTCCGGATGTCCTTCGGACACTGATTCACTTGTGAACAAAAAGCTGTCTCGGGTCACACG
Source organism: Hyphomicrobiaceae bacterium (assembly GCA_028066055.1). Classification (GTDB taxonomy): domain Bacteria; phylum Pseudomonadota; class Alphaproteobacteria; order Rhizobiales; family Methyloligellaceae; genus UBA2767. The sequence goes on along the minus strand of JALCBY010000014.1, from coordinate 35,284 downwards.
CCCCCCTAATGCCGCTTGGCTGTTGATTGAAAGCGGGGCTTTCTCGCAATCAATCTGTAGCCCTGTCAAGCATGAGAGATGGAGTTAGGACTTGCTGCGACCTTTGCCGCGTCCCAAGGTGCGCACGAGATCGATGATGGCTCTGCGGACTTCCGGATTGCTGACCTTCATGAAGGCGCGATTGAGTTCGAGGCCATCACGCGTATTCAGGAACTCATAAAGATAGGATTCAGAATCGCCATCGCCGAGTTCGGGCATACTCCCGTCTTCGACAGCAGGCATTCCATCGAAGAAAAACTGAACCGGGACATCAAGCACCTGTGAAAGCTTGAAGAGACGGCTCGCGCCGATCCGGTTTACACCCTTTTCGTACTTCTGAATCTGCTGGAAAGTGAGGCCCATACTATCGCCAAGTTTTTCCTGGCTTAATCCGACAAGCATCCGGCGCAACCTGACCCGGCTGCCAACATGAATGTCGACAGGGTTTGGACCTTTCTTCTTCTGTTTTGAAGATACGTCGGTCGTCACCATCCCCTCACCATCTTGCATAAGACAAGCCCCAGTAAATCACCAGATACCGACGCAACAGTTTTTCTGGATTAAGAATCAAAGTGCTTGTATTCTTCTATTTATTACGAGTATTGACGTCAAGGGCTATCGCTGAAATAAATTCTTTATATAAGCGAAACTTATATAATTGTTGAGCATCAACGATCTCAAAATTCCTCCGTTTACTGACGAAAAGTCAATCCCCACCATGTTGCAAGCGAAATGAGCAGAAGTAGGGCAAACACTGATCCGCCAAACCGGACGAAAACCGTATGCGGCGCGGCATGGGGCAAAGGGGTATCGATAACCTGAGCTATGTTTCGGGGAAGTTCTGCGACAATTCGCCCGTACGGGTCGGTTACGGCGGAAATGCCGGTATTCGCCGCCCTCACCATTGGAAGGCCCTGCTCGACAGCCCGGACGCGCGCCTGATGAAAATGCTGATGCGGTCCCGCCGTATCGCCAAACCAGGCATCGTTGGTCAGATTGAGCAACCAGCCCGGTTCCTCGTCGCCATCCCTGATCGCATCGGGAAATATGATTTCGTAGCAAATCAGGGCGATGAACGGCGGTGCGTTCGGCACCGATGTCAGGCGCGCGCCGGTTCCGGCCGTGAACCCTCCGCGCACCCGCGTCAGCTGTTCAAGGCCGATTGACTCGAGCGTGCTCTGGAAGGGGAGGTATTCGCCGAATGGCACGAGATGAGCCTTGTCATAGAATGAGATTAGATTGGCGTGGTGATCCATGACGAACAGGCTGTTGAAGATCGGGACGGACCTACCGCCCCCGGACATGGTCTCGTTCCTGCCCGCGCGCGCAGCGCCTGTAATCAGGACCGATCCGTCGGGCATCATGGCTGAGATCGCATTGAGCGCATCAGGCGTATCTTCCAACAGGAACGGCAATGCCGACTCTGGCCAGATCAGATGTGTGACACCGTCTATCTGTTCGCGCGGCGCACCCCGACGCGAAACCGCCATGTAGCGTTCAAAAATCGCTCCCCGGTTTTCAGGTTTCCATTTCTCCTTCTGAGGAATGTTCGGCTGAACGATTCTCAGCTTCACACCGTCCACATAGTCAACGCTGGCCTTCTCGAGGCGCCAGTATCCCCAGAGATACGCCCCGGCCAGAACTGCCGCCATGAGCGCCGGGTAGGCGCAACGTCGCAGCTCAAACTCCGGTGCGCCAACGCCCGGCGACCACAGCGCCGCAGGCGAACTGAAGATCAGGACGGCGAGAAGGTTGAGGCCGTAGACCCCGAAAACAGACGCCCATTGCATCAGCGCACCCGGCGCAGCCAGCGCATAACCCGGCGCATTCCAGGGGAAGCCGGTGAGTATGTGGCCGCGCAGCCATTCGGCAACCGCAAAGGCAATTGCCAGGGCGACAAGTCGCGCCACTCCCGGCCGCCACATGAGCCCGGCAATCATCGCGGCCATGGCAAAAAAGAGCGCCAAGCCAGCCGGCATGAGCGTCACAGCGAACGGCAGCAACCACGCGAAAACGTTGGCTTCCACCAGAAACGCGAACCCGATCCAGTACAGCCCGGTGAGAAAAAACCCAAATCCGAAGGCCCACCCCACCGCGGCTGCCGAGCGAAGTGACGCAAAGGACAGCTGTGGCTTGCGATTCTGGTCGAAATAGCAGCCGTCCAGTTGCCAAACAAGAACCGGAAACGTCAGCAGCAGAACGGGCCAGAAATACACCGGCGCCAGCGCCAGCATCGAAAGCGCACCGGCCAGGAAAGCAATTCCCCAGCGTCGCCACGTCGTCTGGCTGCTCAGGAAATCGACAATCCGTTGCATGCGCCGGCTGTTCGTCTAGGTCTTGTCCGATGTCCGGCCGCGATGAACCTTGACCCGCTTAATGCGTCGGGCATCCGCGTCCAGCACCTCGAACTCGAAGCCCGTTTCGTGACGCACGAGCTCGCCGCGAACTGGCACACGCCCGGCCAGGACAAAGACCAGCCCACCCAGCGTATCAATGTCCTCTTCACGATCCGGGGACAGGAGCGAGACGCCGAGTTTCTCCTCCAGGTCGACAACCTGCGCGCGCGCGTCCGCGATCAGCCCCGACCCCTCGTCTTCAACGATGAGCGGGGCGTCGTTCTGGTCGTGCTCGTCTTCGATTTCACCGACGATTTCCTCGACAAGGTCCTCGATCGAGACCAGGCCGTCCGTTCCCCCGTATTCGTCAACGACCAGCGCAAGATGGATACGTGTCGTCTGCATTCTCAGCAAAAGATCAAGTCCCGACATGGATGGCGGCACGAACAGAACTTCACGCTGGATCTGTGCCTTAGCCACCGTTCGCGACAGGTTCACATTGCCAAGATGAAATGAAGGTCCTTCACCGTCCTTCGTCTTTGTTGCAGACGATTTTTTGTCACCGGCCGCCTGGGCGGTAATCCAAGCCATGAGATCCTTGATATGAATCATGCCGCGCGGATCGTCGAGTGTTCCGGCGTAAACCGGAATCCGCGAATGGCCGGCATCCTGGAACACCTGCAGAAGTTCCGAAAGTGAAGCGGTATTTTCGATGGCCGTGATATCCGCGCGCGGAACCATAACGTCTTCAACCCGCAGCTCGCCGAAGCGCAGCAGGTTGCCCAGCATCAACCGCTCCTGAGGCGAGAAGCTCTGGGCCGTACTCTCCTCATTCTCGAGCGCTTCCTCGATGATCTCGCGCGCATCCTCACGCTCTTCACCGATACCGATGCGCGCAAGCAGCCGGCCAAACCATCCAAGACGCGGCGGCTCCGAGCCTGCATCCTCCCGCGCGCGGGCGCTCTCATCTATGAGTGGTGTTTCGCTCACAGTTCTTCACCGGCCAGCACGGCGTGTGGTGCATAGGGATCGGGAAATCCGAGCTCCGCCAGAATTCGTGTTTCCAGCGCTTCCATTTCCTGAGCACCTTCCTCGCTCACATGATCGAAGCCCATCAGATGCAACATACCGTGTACGACAAGATGGACGGCATGCTGTTCCGGCGGGATACCCCGTTCCCGAGCCTCTCGCATGACCGTCTCACAAGCAAGGGCCACGTCGCCCAGCGATCGCGGTTCATCTCCGCAAGGCGCCACGCCCAGCGGAAACGAGAGCACATTGGTCGGCTCGTCCTTGCCACGCCAGTTTCGATTGAGTTCCCGGACTTCCGCATCGTCGCCAAGGAGAAGCGAAACCTCCGCGCGGCCCGGGCCGGGCTCGCATGCGGCAAACGCTGCCTTTGCGGCAAGCACGAGAGCTTCTTCCGGAACGTGAGACGCCCAGAGATCGGCACGCCGAACGACATCGACCAGCAACCTGCGTGACGGAGACCTGCTTGAAACTGGCGTCATACTGTGACCCGGTTCAGACGTGCCCATCGGCTTTCAGTCATCCTTCTCGTAAGCCGCCACGATCTTCGAGACGAGCTCGCGGCGCACAACATCGGATTGGGTAAAGGCGATATGTGCGATTTCAGGGATGTGGCGGAGCCGCCCGATGGCCTCGTTCAGGCCGGAGCGCTGTCCGGCAGGCAGATCGACCTGGGTCGGGTCTCCCGTAACCACCATTTTCGAACCGTCGCCGATACGGGTCAAAAACATCTTCATCTGTGTAGCCGTGCAGTTTTGCGCTTCGTCGAGAATGATTGCCGCGTTCGAAAGGGTTCGCCCGCGCATGAAAGCAAGCGGCGCAATTTCGATCATCCCCGTCTCCAGTCCTCTCTCGACCTTGCCGGGAGCCAGCACGTCGTAGAGAGCGTCGTAAAGCGGGCGCAGATACGGGTCCACCTTCTCGCGCATGTCCCCGGGAAGAAATCCGAGCCGTTCGCCCGCCTCGATTGCAGGCCGTGACAATATCAGCCGCTCCACCTCACCGCGCTCGAGCATGCCCGCGGCGAACGCGACAGCGAGATAAGTTTTGCCGGTACCGGCAGGCCCGGTTGCGAACACCAGATCTTTCTTCGAAAGGGCGTGAAGATACTCGCTCTGCGCCGGGGAACGCGCCGAGATGACACGCTTCCGCGTCCGGATTTTCCTGACGCCGCCGGTTTCTCCTTCGACGGACCCATCCGCCGTTGCCGGTCCGGCATGGGCGTGACGGATCGCACCCTCGATCTCTCCGGGACCAATGCTCTCGCCAGCGCCCAGACGGCCATACAGTTCCTCGAGAACCTGCTTTGCGATTTCGCATGCCGAAACCGGACCACTGAGCGTCACGACGTTGCCCCTGGCAGCCGCCTGAATGTCGAGCCGGTCCTCGAGCACGGCAAGATTGGCGTCATACTCGCCGAAAAGCTCAGCCACCAGTCGATTGTCGTCAAACGGGACAACAAGCCGATGCTCGGAAGTCAAAGTGTCCTGGGTCGTCAAGTTGTCTTATCTAAGCTCGTTTGCACAATGCGCAGCGTGCGCCTGTCTCATCTTTATCTCGTGCGCGCGTCGTACTTTCCGGTCTCCGACCATTCGCTCGCCTAACCGTTGGCCCTCGCCAGATCAGGTGACTCTGCGCTTCTCAATATGTCAGCTTCAAGACTATTGGGTCCTGCACCGGAAATTTCAACCTCGATCATGCGCCCGATCAACGCATCGGGTGCATCTGCGTGCACCGCCTGCAGGTAGGGCGTACGTCCGACAAGCTGGCCGGGCCTGCGTCCGTGGCGCTCAAACAGCACATCGAAGCGACGTCCCACACAGGACGTATTGAAGGCGGCTTGCTGGGCGGACAGCAGTGCCTGCAACTCCCGCAGCCGATCGGCTTTGACATCTTCGGGCACCTGATCATCCATCGTCTCAGCAGGCGTGCCCGGGCGAGCCGAATATTTGAACGAATAGGCTTGCGCGAACCCGACCTCCTCCACCAGCTCGATGGTCTGTGCGAACTCGGCGTCTGTCTCTCCCGGAAACCCCACTATGATATCGGTCGAAAGCGCGATGTCGGGACGCGCCTCGCGAATACGCCTCACCAGCTCCGTATACTCGTTCCGCGTGTGCTTGCGGTTCATGGCGCCGAGAATGCGATCCGACCCTGCCTGAAAGGGCAAATGCAGGTATGGCATGAGCTTTTCTTCTTCGCCGTGAACGGCAATGAGGTCATCGCCCATGTCTCTGGGGTGGCTGGTCGTATAACGCAATCGCCGGATCGTCGGAATCTCGGCGAGGCGGCGCAGCAACCGCGCCAACGACCATGCCTCACCGTCGTCGCCTTGGCCATGATAGGCGTTCACATTCTGCCCCAGCAGCGTCAGCTCGCATGCACCCGCATGCGCCAAACGCTCCGCCTCTTCCAATATCTCTCGAACAGGGCGCGAATACTCGACGCCGCGGGTGTAGGGCACCACGCAGAAGGTGCAGAACTTGTCACACCCTTCCTGGACGGTCAGGAAGGCTGTTGGAGCGCGCCTTGCGGCTCCGCGGACGGGAAGATGCTTGAATTTGTCGTCTTCGGGGAAATCGACGTCGATGACGCCACGCTCCGTTGACGCGCGGCGCAACAGATCATCCAGACGATGATAGCTTTGCGGGCCGACGACTAAATCGACGACCGGCGCGCGTGCAAGAATTTCGCGTCCCTCTGCCTGCGCGACACAGCCGGCAACCGCGATCATCGTCCGGAGACCGCCCTTTGCACGCGCTTGCTTAATCTGGTTGAGGCGCCCGAGTTCCGAATAAACCTTTTCCGCAGCCTTCTCGCGGATGTGGCAGGTGTTGAGAACGACCAGATCCGCCACATCGGGAGAATCGGCGGCTGCATAACCGGCCATCTCCAGCGCTTCGGCCATGCGTTCGGAATCATAGACGTTCATCTGACAACCGAACGTCTTGATAAAATGCCTCTTGCCCGTTCCGGTCATTTCAATCGCTCGCAATGTCCGTAGCAATCGCTTTAGTGCCAATCATGGATCGCGGCGGCCTCTCATGCACGCGCCTTTTACCGGGGAACACCGGTCACGTCCATCTCATCGCGTGGTTATCCTGAATCGACGGCCCCAGGAGATCCGGGCAGTTTGCGCGGATGGAGGATATCGGCCACATCGGACCTTATCTGCTTCTCGGCGAAGGCTGCGAGAGCCTTGCGATTGTCGAATTCACGCAGGTTCACCGGCGCACCGACACAGACATGCGCATCAAGCGGGCCGCGCTTGAGCAACTCCCAGGCGTGGCCGGCGATTTCCATATCGCCATACCATGCGACGCTTGGCCGCCCCCGCCGCCCGAGTGGCAGGCCCTGCTGACGGGTGTATGCGATTGCCAGCGTCTGGACGTAGATACTGTCCTCATGGTTCTTCGCTTCTTCGCCGCGCGGTTTGGCGGCAGCGAACAGGGATGTCCTGAACGGCAGGACCCGGTTGCCGTCCGAACTCGTCCCTTCCGCGAAGATCACGATGTGATCGCCCTCGCGCAAACGGTTCATGATTTCACTCGCAGACGTATGCGTATTCATGCGTTGCCTGCGTTCCACGAACACGCTGCCCTGCAGTTTGGCGAGCCAGCTGATGAACGGCCACGTTCCCACTTCCGATTTGGCCACGAATGAAACCGGCCCGACAGCGCTCAGAACGGAAATATCGAGCCAGGAGATATGGTTCGCGATGAGGAGCACGGGACGATCTTCGGCAATTTCTCCCTGCTGATGGATCCTGATACCCAGCAATCGGCATACATGCCTGTGGTACCAGTGCGGAAAGCGCCGTGCCCAATCGGTGTTCACATAGCGCAATGCAAGCTGAAGCGGCATGAGGGGCACGGTGAACAGGAAGAAACCGATGAGTATGACAAGGGCGCGCAGTTCTCGCATGATATCCGGGTCGGGCGGCGTGAGGCGCGGGGCCTCCCAATCTATTTACCCTTGTCCTTGAGCGGTACGCCGTAGAGCTCGAGCCGGTGATCTACGAGTTCATAACCGAGTTCGCGGGCAATCGCTTCCTGGAGCTTTTCGACCTGTTCGTTTTGGAACTCGATGACCTTGCCCGTGCGTATATCGATCAGATGATCGTGATGCTCCTTGGCCACCTGTTCATAGCGGGCGCGCCCGTCGCCGAATTCATGGCGTTCGAGAATCCCCGCTTCCTCGAACAGCCTCACCGTCCGATAGACCGTAGAAAGGGAAATATTCGAATCCACAGAGCTGGCCCGCCGGTGAACTTCCTCGACATCGGGATGGTCTTTCGCGTCAGATAACACGCTCGCGATGACCCGCCGCTGGCCGGTCATCCGCATCCCGTATTCACGACACAGGCGCTCAAGACGGCTTTCGGGATTATCGGGCTTGGCCATTGATCTTACGTGTGTTGCCGCTGTGTAGCGCCGTTATAGGCGCAAGCACCTTGCCGCGTCCACACGGCTCGGCCCCCAGACCGCGCAGATGACGAGTCAGTCGCGCCGCGGTATTGCCTTGCCACTCTGTGGTTTTGCGTCAGGAGGCCGCAGATAAAGCGGTCGGAGCGGTTCGCGCTCCGGTGTGCGGGTCATGGCCATACGGGCCAGCATCTGCGCATCGGGCTGCAGGTCCGGCAGAACGACCTGCAACGCCTTGGGATCGGCAGATGCCTGACGGACCAGTTCTGCACCCCCGCCAACGAGCACGGTATGACCACCTTCGGGCAGACGTGTGACGGCCCGCTCGGGTGTAAGAGCTTCCGGCACCGATCTGGTTGAACCTGAACCGTCAAAGACCGCCATATAGACCTGACCACGCCTTGCATCCACGACAACACCGAGCACATCCGGCGCGTCGTTGATCTTTTCCAGGGCCTTGCGAGCCATCACTTCCAGGCTCGTTGCCCCAATTAGCGGCAGGTCAAGAGCGAGCGCCAGCCCGCGCGCGGTTGCGATCCCGACACGTACGCCGGTGAATGATCCCGGGCCTGTGGTGACGGCAATCGCGTCCAGATCTTCGTAGCCGATACCCGCATCGGTTAGCACATGCTCGATCATGGGGATGATCGCTTCCGCATGCTCGCGTTCGCGAAGCTCGAATGCGCCCGTCGTGTCGGGAGCGTCCGGTTCGCCTCGTGCAACGGCCGCGGAACACGCGCCGAGTGTCGTATCGAGAGCCAGCACATTCATGCGCCTATTGGCACTCTTTTCGAACCGGTTTTCAAAGGATTTCGGCGAACTCGTCGAACTTGAAGCGTGGCGAACGTTCGAAGAGGACCGAAGGATCGCCATACCCCAGATTGCAAAGAAAGTTCGACTTGACCTTGCGGCCGGCAAAAAACTCCCCGTCCACACCGTCATGATCGAAGCCCGACATGGGTCCTGTGTCAAGACCGAGTGCACGGGCCGCAATGATAAAGTACGCACCCTGAAGCGTTGCATTCCGGAAGGCGGTCTTCTCGATCAGCTCATCATTACCGTCGAACCAGCTTTTGGCATCCGTATGAGGAAACAGCTCGGGAAGATGATGATGGAATTCCAGATCTTGCCCGATAATGGCACAGACCGGTGCGCTCATCGTCTTTTTGCGGTTGCCTTCGGCCAGATGGGGCTCAAGCCGGCGTTTTGCCTCATCCGACTTCACGAACACGAAGCGGGCGGGCGAGCAGTTTGCACTTGTCGGGCCCATTTTGACAATGTCCAGCAGTTCCCGGAGCACCTCGTCGGGCACATCCTTCTCTTCCCACGCGTTGTGGGTCCGTGCGTCGTGAAAGAGCTGATCCAGCGCATCATTCGAAATTCGATCGCTCATCGCGACCTCCTCATCGGTCGGACTGATTTTGGATGGCCCGTCAGGGCCCCGGCGGAAACTTTCTAGATGGGCCGGACGCCTTGAACTTCGGGGACAAAGTGCTTGAGAAGGTTTTCGATACCATGCTGCAGCGTCGCTGTTGAACTCGGGCAGCCCGCGCACGCGCCACGCAGTGAAAGATAGACGATGCCCTCACGGAACCCCTGGAAAGTGATGTCACCGCCATCCTGGGCAACCGCCGGCCGGACACGAGTGTCGAGCAGTTCCTTGATGGTGTTGACCGTCTCCGCATCTTCCGGCTCGAAAAACTCCTCCGAGGTCTTCACGTCAGTCGAAACATGATCGCCTTCGACAACATCCGCGCCGGACATGTAATGTTCCATGATCGCACCCAGAATCGCCGGCTTGAGGTGCTGCCATTCTCCGTCATCCTTCGTGACGGAGATGAAGTCCGAACCGAAAAAGACGCCGGTGACACCATCGATCCCGAAAAGCCGCGACGCGAGCGGTGAATTGGATGCCGTCCTGGCATCCAGATATTCCAGCGTTCCCGAGCCCAGCACCGGCTTGCCGGGTAGGAACTTGAGAGTTGCGGGGTTTGGCGTTGCTTCGGTCTGAATAAACATGGTCTGTGGTCTCTTCAGCTGCTGGCCGCCTGGGCCAGATTAGAACTATTCTATACAAAGATTATAGGTCCACGAGGAAAATTCAAGGCCATGCAAACATGGCCGGAAAAAGGCTTGCCGCATATTGACTTAAGCCAGCGCTCTGATCTCCTCGTCGGTGAGGGAACCCGGAACGATTGTAATCGGTATGGCAAATTCTCCGGACTGTTTGCCGGCGGCAAGCAATGATACCAGCGGCCCGGGACCGGACGGATCTTTCGAGGCGCCGAGAACCAGAATGGCAATATCCGTATCCTCGTTGATCAGATCGACGATTTCGTCAGCCTTGTTGCCCTCGCGAATAATCTCCTCGGGTTCGACCTCGTCGAAGCCGAGAGCCTTGAGCTTGCGCCCGAACAGGCGAAACACGGCTTTCGCCTTGTTCATACCCTCTTCCCTGGCGATTTCTTCAACACCGAGCCAGTGCTGGAAATCACCCGGCTCGACGACATAAAGCAGCGCCAGCCCGCCACCGGTATGCTCGGCACGTCCGGCAGCAAATGCAAGCGCGCGCTCGCACTCCGGCGTTTCATCGACGACGACCAGAAACTTGCGGCGATGGCCCTTCTCGAAACTCTGTCGCTTTTTTCTGCTGGGCATGGTGATGCAGCCTTTCAATGAAACTACATGACTTCGCTAGACCACAAACGTCAATCGGTCAGCAACCCAATAACCTGTTTGGTTTCGCGAAGGATGGGATCGGCGATCGCGTCGGCACGCTGCGCGCCATCGGACAACACCGAATCAATATAGGCCGGATCTTCCATCAAACGCCGCGTTTCCGCACCGATAGGGCCGAGAACCTCAACCGCGACGTCAGTCAGGGCTTGCTTGAACGCCGAGAATTGCGCACCACCGAAATCCTGCAGGGCCTCTGCTTTGCTCACACCCGCAAGTGCTGCGTAGATGCCCACGAGATTGTCCGCCTCAGCCCGACCTTCCAGGCCCGCCTCGTCCGAGGGCAGCGGCTCGGGGTCCGTTCGAGCCTTCCGGAATTTCTGCGCGATGGCATCGGCATCGTCCATCATGTTGATACGCGTCATGTCGGACGCATCGGACTTGCTCATTTTCGATGTGCCGTCGCGCAGGCTCATGACCCGCGTCGCCGGACCAGTGATGAGCGGTTCGGGCAACGGGAAGAACTCTTCCGCAAATCCATGGGCGGAAATCGATTCCGCGAAATCCGTGTTGAATTTCTGTGCGATATCCCGCGACAGCTCCAGATGCTGCTTCTGGTCATCGCCCACCGGAACGTGGGTCGCGCGGTATAGCAGGATGTCCGCGGCCATCAGGTTCGGATAGGCAAACAGGCCAACGGAAGCATTCTCGCGATGCTTCCCGGCCTTCTCCTTGAACTGTGTCATTCGGTTGAGCCAACCCATGCGCGCGACGCAATTGAAAATCCACGCCAACTCGGCGTGACCCGACACCCGGCTCTGGTTGAACACGATATGCGCCTTCGGATCGATGCCCGACGCGAGGAACGCCGCTGTCACCTCTCGGATATTGTGTTCGAGTTCGTTCGGCTCCTGCCAAACGGTGATCGCGTGCAGATCGACGACGCAATAGAGGCATTCATAATTGTCCTGCAACGCCACAAATCTGGTGATAGCGCCGAGATAATTGCCGAGATGCAGGTTTCCCGTGGGCTGGACACCGGAAAAGACGCGCGATTTGTTTGATCCCATGGTTGAACTCTGAAGTTTGCAAATTTGTGCCGCCTTATGGCGCGGTCCGCGCTTCCACGCAAGGTTTGAACACGGATCGCACTAGAGGCCGAGGATACGCCGCAAAAGCCCGCGCACATCCGCACCGCCCGTCAGGTGCGCAAGCGCGAGATAGACGATGAGACCGGTTGCAACCAGAAGTCCGAGCGCGCCAACCTGAAAAAGGATCCCCTGAGACGGCGCAAAATACGGCGCCAGTAGCCACGCCAAGAGCCATACCGCAAAGCCCATGACGACGCTTGAGAAACAGAGCGGCCCGATGCGCCGTTTGAACTGAGCGTCGAATGCAAACTCGCCGCGCTTCAACAGCGTGCCGGCGAGCAGCACGGTATTCACCCAGCCTGCGAGGCTCGTGGCAATCGCGATCCCCACATGTCCGATGATGAAAAACAGCGAGAGCGAACCCACAACGTTCACCGCCACGGAAATAGTCGCATAGATCATCGGCGTTTTTGTGTTCTCCCGCGCGAAAAATCCGGGAGAAAATACCTTGATCGCCACAAAAGCGGGCAGACCAGCCGCGAACGCGGCCAGCGCCAACGCGGTCGCCGGTGTATCGGTATCGGTGAACGCGCCACGCTCAAACAGCACCTGGATGATCGGCTGAGGGGCGGCAAACAAAGCTGCGGCCGCAGGCAATGTAAAGAACATAGAGAATTCGAGTGACCGGTTCATGCTCTCGAGAGCATCGGTATGATTGCCCGCGCGCAAATCGCGCGACAGATTCGGCAACAGCACGACGCCAACCGCAATGCCGACAATACCCAATGGCAATTGATAGACACGATCGGCGTAATAGAGCCACGAGACGGCCGAATCCTGCAGCGACGCGATGATCGTGCCAATCCAGATGTTGATCTGTGTGATACCACCTGCGATCAGGCCGGGAATGCCCAGACGGACGAGCTTTCGTGTTCCATCCGTCCATCGCGGACGCTGGAGTTTCAGACCGAGCCCAGTGCCACGGACTCCAATCAGTAATGCTCCCAGCTGTGCGAAACCGCCGACAAACACGGCCCAGGCCAACGCCACGCCGGCATCCGCCGTGCCCCGCGTCCCGGCAATCGCGAGACCACCGAGCACAATGATGAAAACAATGTTCAGAAGCACCGGCGCGAAAGCGGCCAGAGCGAACTTGCCGAGCGCATTCAACACGCCGGAGAACAGCGCCACCAGTGAAACACAGAAAAGGTAAGGGAACGCGATCCGCGTCAACTGCACCGTCAGATCGAATTTGTCGGGCGTTGCGTAGAACCCCGGTGCAAAAGCGTACATCAGCCCCGGCATGGTCAATTCGGCCAATGCCGTAAAAACCATCAGGATGGCGGTCATGCCGGCCAATGCTTCCTGCGCGAACTGGCGCGCGGCGCCTTTTCCTTCCCCTTCAAGCTTTCTGGCAAAAAGCGGAACGAAGGCCGCGTTGAACGCGCCTTCGGCAAACAAACGCCTGAACAAGTTGGGAAACCGAAACGCCACGAAGAACGCGTCCGCCACCGGTCCTGTTCCGAGCACCGACGCGATCATCACATCGCGCACGAAGCCGAGCACGCGGCTCAGCATCGTCATACCGCCGACGGTGGCGAACGATTGATAGAGCTTCATGGGCGATTGAAGTAGATGACGCGACGGCGCAGGGCAAGCTTCGGATCACGTGGCAAAGGCATGCCTCTGGGAATACGGGTCATGCGTCGGCCAGTGCCCGCGGCGACAAAACGCCAAGCAGCCTGTGGCGGATCGCCGTCTGCCGCGGCGCACTGGTGATCTTCTTTCCGGCAAGATCCGTCACATAGAAAACATCGACCGCCTTCTCGCCAAACGTGGCGATGTGCGCAGAGGCAATATCGAGATTGAGATCGGCAATTTCACAGGTCAGATCGAACAGGAGGCCAGGACGGTCGAGGCAATTCACCTCGACGACCGTGTGATACTCCGACAGCGAGTTGTCGATCACCACCTGGGGCTCGACGGAAAAGACCTTCAGGCTTTCCTTCAAAGGTGCTCTGTCTTTGGATAGCTGCGAAAGGAGAGACTCGTCCGCAAGCACCTTGCTGATGCTTTCCGCAATCCTCTTTCCACGCCGTTCTTCATCGGAGGAAAGTTCGAACTCCCTTTGCAACCGGAACGTGTCGAGCGCGTGACCATTGCGCGTCGTTGAAATCTGCGCGCCGACAATGTTCGCGCCCGCGCTTGTACAGGCGCCGGCAATGATGGCAACAAGCCGCGTGCGCGCGCCTGCATAGACGCTCAGCTCTGTCACCGCCTCGAAGCTGTGCGTCGCTATGTCCGTGGCAAAATCCTCACCCCTTGCCTTGGCGGCAGCGATCATTCTTGCATGACGCACCTGCTGGTCGGCCGTCGTACGCAACCAGTAGTCCGCGGAGTGGAGCGCAGCAAAGGCTGAAATTTCCGTCGCTTCCAGATCCGGGCACGCAACCCGCAATTGCTCAATCGCCTGCTCGGCTTTCTCGCTGCGGCTCAGCTCGTCGTGCCCCCCGATGAGCACGGAGCGCGTCTCGTAATACAGGGTCCGAAGAAGCTGCCCCTTCCACCCGTTCCACACACCCGGTCCGACGGCGCGAATGTCGGCCACCGTCAGGATCAGCAGAAGCTTGAGACGCTCCGGGCTCTGCACGATCTCGGCAAAATCCTCGATGGTTTTGGGATCGTTGAGGTCGCGGCTTTGCGCGAAAAGGCTCATGTCGAGATGATGCTCGACCAGCCAAGAGACCGTCTCGGTTTCAGCCGGGTTGAGCCCGAATCGCGGACACAACTTGCGCGCCAGCCGCGCACCGGCGATCGAGTGGTCTTCTGCCCGCCCCTTGGCGATGTCATGCAGGAAGGTCGCCACATACAGCGCACGCCGACTCTCAAGTGTCGGCAGAATCTCGGTCGCGACGGGATGGTCGTCTGCGCATCGTCCATGCTCTATATCCGACAGGATGCCGATGGAACGAACGAGATGCTCGTCGACGGTGAAGTGATGATACATGTTGAACTGCATCATCGACACGACCCTGCCGAAGGCCGGCACAAAACGTCCGAGAACACCGGTCTCGTTCATGCGGCGCAGCGCATTTTCCGGATTGGACGGGCTGGTGAGCAACCGGAGAAACAGCTCATTTGCCTCCGGATTGACCCGCAACTTCCTGTCAATGAGCTTCAGCGACGCCCGCACCAGCCGGAATGCATGGGGGTGGAACATCACATTGTACCTCTCGCCCAGCCAGAACAGCCGGATGAGGTTGACCGGGTCCTGTGAGAACACCTTGTCATGGGCGACATTGATGCGCCCATTGTCGATCCTGAAGTCCGACGACTTGCGCAGCCGGGTCCGCTTGCGCCACGTCAGCGGCGCCAGAAGATTCTTCAAGGCGGGTGCCGTGGTGAGCTGTTGGACTTCAAGTGCGGAACACACGATGCGCGTCAGATCGCCAACATCCTTGGCCACCAGGAAATAGTGCTTCATGAAGCGCTCGACCGCCCGCATTCCCTTCTGCGACCGGTAGCCGAGCTTTTCCGCCATCGCGGTCTGCAGTTCGAAAGACAGGCGCTCATCCGGACGGCCTGTGAGAAAATGCAGGTGGCAGCGCACGGCCAGAAGAAAGTCCTCGCTGCGCTGAAATGTCTGATACTCCTCCTGCGAGAACACACCGTCCTCGACAAACTCTTCGACCGCCTTGCCGGGGTAGAGGTAAGACGCGACCCAATGCAGTGTATGCAAATCGCGCAAACCCCCTTTGCCGTCCTTGACATTGGGTTCCACAAGATAGCGGGATGAGCCCGAACGCGCGTGACGGGCATCCCTTTCGGCAAGTTTAGCGGCGATAAACTCCCGGCTCGAACCGGACATCACATCCTTGCGCAACAGCGTCTGCAACTCGGCAAACAAATCTTCGTCGCCGAGAATGAGACGCGCGTCCAGCAGGGAGGTGCGAATGACCATGTCGTCCTGCGCATACCTGATCGACTGTGCCACGGTGCGCGTTGCATGACCGACTTTGAAACCCAGATCCCAGAGCAGATAGAGAATGAACTCGACGACGCTTTCACCCCACGCGGTCTGTTTGTAGGGAAGCAGGAACAACAGGTCGATATCCGAATAAGGCGCGAGCAATCCCCGGCCGTACCCACCGGTCGCAACGATACTCATGCGTTCCGCGGATGACGGATTCTTCGCCCGGTAGAGGTGCGTAACCGCAAAGTCGTAAATGACGCCGATGAACTGATCCTGGAACTCCGAGAGGCCTTCCGCACACCGGCGACCATCGCCGTCCGCTTCCAGCTGGCGCTCCGCTGACGCCCGCGCCTCCTTGACCGTCTGCTTGAGGCGCGCGAGCACCGCACCCCGCATTGCGCTCTCGCGCGATGAGTCCTTCTGCCAGAGCGCGGTCAACTCCTCACGAAGGGCGGTCGTGTCGAAGTAGGGCGCAGGTGTTAGCAGCGTCTGATCCATCAGTTCCAGACCGGCCGATCAGCCTCAGAATTCGGCCCGCACTATATCACAAAGGCCTTAATCGGATCCTTTGTCGAGCAGCGCCCGCAAATTGTAAAGCGCCTCCAGCGCCTCCCGGGGCGTAAGTTCGTCCGGATTCAATGCAGCAAGCTCCTGTTCGGCTGCCGACGGCCCTTTGGGCTGCGTGGGTACGGATGAAACCTCCGCGGCAAACAACGGCAGGTCGGATGCAAGCTCCTGCGCCACACCGGCCCGCTCGCCACCTTCCAGATGGGTGAGCACTTCTTTTGCGCGGTCAACCGCGTTGCCCGGCAATCCGGCGAGTTTTGCCACATGAATACCGTAGGATCTGTCGGCGGCGCCGGTCACGACCTTGTGCAGGAACACGATATCGTCCTGCCATTCCTTGACCTGAACCGTCACCATTCCGACACCACCGAGCGTGCCGGATAGCGCCGTGAGCTCGTGATAGTGCGTGGCGAACAATGCGCGGCACCCGTTTACACCGTGCAGATATTCGATACAGGCCCAGGCAATCGAAAGGCCGTCGAATGTCGCTGTACCACGCCCGATCTCATCCAGAATAACGAAGGACCGCTCGGTCGCCTGATTGAGGATGCGCGCCGTCTCGACCATCTCAACCATGAAGGTGGAGCGGCCACCCGCGAGATCGTCCGACGCGCCCACCCGGCTGAACAGACGGTCGACAATGCCGATATGAGCCGCGCGCGCCGGAACGTAGGCACCCATCTGCGCAAGCACCACCATGAGCGCGTTCTGCCTGAGATATGTAGACTTGCCGGCCATGTTCGGACCCGTCACGATCCAAAGCCGCTCGGCACGCTCTTCTTCACCGGCAGCGTGGCTGTCGGAACCATTCAGATCCAGTACGCAATCATTCTCGACAAATGCGCCGGCGTCGCTTCCGTTCAATGCCTGCTCCACGACCGGATGACGGCCACCCTCGATATGAAAGGCTCCGCTCGCATCGACCGCCGGGCGGACGTAATTGCGCTCTTCGGCGAGCTCCGCAAGGGCCGCTTCGTGATCGAGTTCTGCCAACGCCGAGGCAACGACCGCAAGAAACGCTTCTACTTCGAGCACCTGTGAAACGAGTTCTGCGTAGATCTCCTGCTCGATTGCAAGAGCCCGGTCGACGGCCGATACAATGCGGGATTCAACCTCGGCGAGTTCGGTGGTGGTGAACCGCATGGCATTTGCCATCGTCTGGCGGTGAATGAAGGGCGTATCAGCACCGGCCATAAGACGCTCGCCGTGCGCCGACGGCACCTCGACGAAATAGCCGAGTACGTTGTTATGGCGCACCTTGAGTGATTTGACCTCCGTCGCCTCCGCATAATCCTTCTGAAAACCGGCGATGATCTGCCGGCTCTCATCGCGCAGGGTGCGGGTCTCGTCGAGCTCCTTGCTGTAGCCGGAACGTACAAAGCCACCATCGCGCGCCTGCGCCGCAAGCTCATCATTCAGGGCTTTCGACAGCTCGCCCTGAAGTGCCTCCGGCGCGTCGCGCAACCTATCCAAGATTTCTGTCAGAAGATTCGGCAACCCTGAGTCTGCGAGATGGTCAACGCACGCCTTCGCGCAGCCGATGGCGTCCCGTATGACACCCAGATCGCGGGGACCGCCGCGCCCGAGCGCCAGACGCCCGAGCGCGCGCGCAAGGTCAGGACATCCCTTGAGTTCGGTGCGAAGGCCTGCCCGGACCGAAGCGTGTTCGACAAAGAACTGGACCGCGTCGAGCCGCGCCGTTACCGCCTGCGGATCGGTAAGGGGGCTCATCAGACGCGCGGTGAGTTCACGTGCACCCGCACCGGTCACGGTCCGGTCGATTGCCTGAAGCAGACTTCCCCGCCGTTCGCCGTGGACGCTTCTGGTGAGTTCGAGATTGGCGCGCGTGGCCGCGTCGATCATCAAGGCGTGCTGTCCACCCCCATGCACGGGAGGGCGCAGGAGTGGTGCCCGCCCGATCTGTGTAAGATCAACATAGGTCAAGAGTGCGGCGGCGGTCGCCAGTTCGGCACGAGAGAAATCGCCAAAGGCGGAAATCTCGGCAACACCGAGTTTTTCCTTGAGCGAGCGCTCGCCGCCCAGACTGTTGAAATAGGCCCGCGGGACGGATGTGAGCGCCGCGCCTGCCATATCTGCGAGCTGTCGTGTCCGGTCTTCCGCGGCAAGGTCCTCACCGGCGATGATCTCGCCGGGCGCCAGCCGCGACAGTTCGCCCGCGAGATCGGTGTCACCAACCTCCGCAAGCACGAATTCACCCGTCGAGATATCGAGCGATGCGAGCGCAAAAACCTGCCCGGAATCGAGTGTCGAACTCGGCGCACGGAAAATCGCTGTCAGGTAGTTGTTCGCGCGTGCATCGAGCAGCGCGTCCTCGGTGATGGTTCCCGGCGTGACCAAGCGCACGACCTCACGCCGGACAACCGCCTTGGAGCCGCGCTTTTTGGCTTTCGCCGGATCTTCCGTTTGCTCGCAGACGGCCACCCGGAAATCGGCTCGGATCAGCTTCTGCAGATAGTCATCCGCCGCATGCACGGGGACACCGCACATGGGAATGTCCTCGCCCAGATGCTTGCCGCGTTTGGTAAGCGCAATACCGAGCGCGCGTGAAGCCACTTCCGCATCGTCAAAGAACAGTTCGTAGAAATCGCCCATGCGATAGAACAACAGGCAGTCGGGATTGGCGGCCTTGATCTCCAGATACTGCGCCATCATAGGCGTCGGCGCGCCTGATGCCGAGGGCGCGACAGGCGGCGCATTTTCTGGCGTCTGCTTCTGTTGTGTTGCCCGCGCTTTCGCGTCGCGCTCTGCCATCGGCGATTCCCGATCCCCGCACATGCGATTCTGAGCAAGTCATAGCGCGGCTTGCGCGCTACAGTGAAGCGCCGGACGCCCGAATTGCTGAGTTGTGCCCAACAAATCGGCGCACTATGGTCCTGAAATCTGTAGGGAAACATGGTTGGGGCGCGGCTCCGGCAAATCGACACGGGGAAACGCTCTCACGAGGCGTATCAAGCGTAATGGCACTCACATCCGGAAAAGTTACTTTCACCGCGCAGGAAGCGCTGCAGTTCCATCACAAAGGCAAACCGGGAAAGCTCGAGGTTGCGGCGACTAAGCCCATGGCGACGCAGCACGATCTCAGCCTGGCCTACTCGCCGGGCGTCGCTGTTCCGGTGCAGGCGATCGCCGACGATCCGAAGCTCGCTTACGACTACACCAACAAAGGCAACCTGGTGGCCGTGGTGTCGAACGGCACCGCCATCCTCGGCATGGGTAATCTCGGCGCCATGGCGTCGAAGCCGGTGATGGAGGGCAAGGCGGTTCTGTTCAAGCGCTTTGCCGACGTGGACGGCATCGACATTCTCGTGGAGACCGAGGACGTCGATGAGGTCGTCAACTGTGTCCGATATCTGGGACCGGCCTTCGGCGGAATAAACCTGGAGGACATCCGCGCACCCGACTGCTTCCTGATCGAGGACCGGCTGCGCGAATTGCTGGACATTCCGGTGTTTCACGACGACCAGCATGGCACCGCCATCATCGCGGCGGCCGGCTTCGTGAACGCGCTGCACCTGACAGATCGCGATATCGCCAAGACGACACTCGTGTGCAACGGGGCGGGCGCGGCGGGCATTGCTTCGCTCGAGTTGCTCATTGCCATGGGGATGAAGCGGAGAAACGTCATCCTGTGCGATTCGAAAGGCGTCATCTACGAGGGCCGCAAAGAAGGCATGAACCAGTGGAAGTCGGCTTACGCAGCGAAGACGGAGGCGCGCACGCTTGAAGACGCGCTCGAAGGGGCCGACGTCTTTTTCGGCCTGTCCGTCAAGGGAGCCGTGACCCAGGACATGGTGCGTTCCATGGCCGACCGTCCCGTCATCTTCGCCATGGCCAATCCGGATCCCGAGATTACGCCGGAAGAAGTGGCCGAGGTGCGCGACGACGCCATCATGGCCACCGGCCGGTCCGACTATCCGAACCAGATCAACAACGTTCTGGGATTTCCCTACATCTTCCGCGGCGCACTGGACGTGCAGGCCAGCACCATAAACGATGCCATGAAGATTGCCGCCGCCGAAGCGCTTGCCGAGCTTGCCCGCGCGGACGTCCCCGATCAGGTGGCGGCGGCCTATAAGGGCCACCGCCCGCGGTACGGTCCTGAATACATCATTCCGGTTCCCTTCGATCCGCGCCTGATCAGCCACGTTCCGATGGCAGTCGCAAAGGCGGCCATGGACTCAGGCGTCGCCCGCAAGCCCATCATCGACATGGACGGTTACAGGGCACAACTCAGCGCCCGGCTCGATCCGGTCGCCGGCACGCTCAGCACGGTGCTCGACAAGGTCCGGCAGAACCCGAAGCGCGTCGTTTTCGCGGAGGGTGAGGAGGAACAGGTCATTCGCGCCGCAAGCGCGTTTCTTGACGCAAGCCTCGGACAGCCCGTCCTTGTCGGTCGTGAGGCGGCGATAAAGGACGCTTTCAAGCACGCCGGTATTGAATACCGCAAGGAGATCGAGATCCAGACGCCGCGGACCTCGGATCATGCGGGTGAGTATGCGGAGTATCTCTACGCGCGGCTGCAGCGTGACGGATACCTGGCGCGCGACTGCCAGCGCCTCGTCAATACCGACCGTAACATCTATGCCGCCTGTATGGTGGCGACGGACCGCGCCGATGCCATGGTGACGGGCGTGACACGCAACTGGTCGACGGCGTTCGACGATGTCAGCCGTGTCCTCGACCCCAAGCCGGGCCACACGCCCATCGGCGTCTCGATTGCGGTTTGCCGGGGCCGCACGGTTCTTGTTGCCGACACGTCGGTCCACGACATGCCGAACGCCGAGGAACTCGCCAATATTGCCACGGAAGCAGCCCAGGTCGCACGCAGGCTCGGCTATGAGCCCCGGGTTGCGATGCTCGCTTATTCGACCTTCGGGCATCCGAAAGGCGAGCGCTCCGACCAGGCGCGGAAGGCGGTCGAACTGCTCGACGGCCGCGGCGTCGACTTCGAGTATGACGGCGAGATGGCGGCGGATATCGCGCTCAACGAGGAAAAAATGAAGCTCTACCCGTTTTGCAGGCTGACCGAACCGGCCAACGTGCTGATCATGCCGGCGTTCCACAGCGCCAGCATCGCAACGAAAATGCTGCAGGAACTGGGCGGCAGCACCGTTGTCGGGCCTCTACTGTTCGGATTGTCCAGATCGGTCCAGATTGCACCGCTCGGCGCGTCCGACACCACCCTTGTCAACATTGCCGCGATCGCCGCCTTCAATCCTACCGGGTGACGGCAAGCCAATTGCGCTAATTCAATTGCGGCGTGAAGGACGGCACGGTCTGTTCATATTCATCCGGCGCGCCGAAGTGGGCGAAATACCGTTCGTTGATCGCCTCGATCGGCAGGATAACGAAAACATCGGTGGTGCCGAACTGGTGGTCGATCACCGCACCGTCTCCCACGTAGGAGCCGACCCGGAGATATCCCTTGATCAAGGGCGGCAGGGACCTGATGACGGCCCGTGTGTTGATCTCGCTCTCAGGCAACATGTTCATGCCCACATAGATGTCATCGTGCGCCCGCGCACGCCACTGCTCGGGTGCCAGAGCGTGATGGTGGAGATAGCTCAGCGCCTCGGCGTGGCGTCTGGGGTCGGTACCCTCGAAACTGGCGCAGCCGAGCATGGCGTCAACCCGGTGCTCGCGTGCATAGTTCCAGATACCCTGCCACAGCAACTCAAGTGTCCGGCGGTTTCGGTAGGACTTCAGCACACATGAACGGCCCAGTTCCATGAACCGGGTATCGGGCCCGAGCGCATCGAGCATCGGTGCGATGTTGTATTCCCCCTGGGTGTAGAAACCGTCGTGCAGTTCGGCCACGTCCTGGCGCAGAATCCGGTAGGTTCCGACCACGCGCGCGCGGCGTCGCCAGGGACGGCGTCCCTTCTCCTCCGCACCCAGATCGACGACCAGTAGATGATCGCAGATCGCGTCGAAGGCGTCCTCATCACGCCGCGACATCATGACGAGGGGATCGGCAATCGCCGACATTTCCTCGTAGAAGACATGATACCGCAGGCGCTGCGCGCGCTTCAGTTCACCCTTGCTACGGGCGAGCCTCACTTCGAGATTGCCGATCCTGCCGTAAACCTTGTGTGGAACACGGCGTCCGACAATTGGCGGACGCGGCAGACGCGCGCGAAACGGCAGCATGCCGCCGGACGGACGAATCGATCGGATCGGATTGAATTTGCTGGCAATTCCATGCCGCCTGACCGTCATAGTTGCCCTCATTGTTGACTGTTGGCGGGGTACTTGCATGCGCCGGCCTTTCTCATCGGGGGCCGGCAGATTCTACTTTAGTAATGTACGCGTGATTCGGTCACATTTAAGGCTGGCTAGCAAACCTTTTCGAAAGTGCTGTGACAACAATTCACAGTGTTTCATGCGGTTCATGAAGGTTATTCGAGGGAAACCCGGCCGAAATCTAGGCGCAAAACGCACCACCGCCAGTCACGCGGGTACCTGACTTGACGACGCCGTATGGTGCAACGGTCCATTTTTCGAGCAGGGCATCCAGATCCTCCCGCTCGAAAGGCTTGGCAAGATAGTCATCGAGGCCGGCATTCAGATATTGCTCGCGATCCTCCGGGAAGGCGTTGGCCGTCAGCGCGACGATGGGCGGGCGGCCTTGTTCCCCGACAGACGCGTCTCCATAAACTTTGAGGATCGCGCGGGTCGCGTCCAGCCCGTCGACTTCAGGCATGTGAATATCCATCAGAATGAGCTCAAAACCCTGATCCCGCCCCGCGGCAGTGGATTCGACGCGCTCGATCGCCTCCCTGCCATTTTGAACATGCGTCACGTCGCAACCGACGCGTTCCAGCATCTTGCGTGCGAGCAGCGCGTTGATGTCGTTGTCTTCAGCGAGAAGGACCCGCCGCAGACTGTCCGGCGAATTGTCGCTGACGACGGCAGGCCGCACATGGCCGTTGGCTGCGGTGGACGGCTGCGCGCTGGCTTCCGTTTCGCCGTCGCGCAATTGGGCGAACAGGGACGCGGGCCGCACCGGACGCACCAGATAGGCGTCGAAACCACGATCCTTGAGCCCGGCAATCTCACCGCGCTGATGGGGGTCGATCAGGACGATGGATCTGACCTTGCGGCCAAGGCCCTTGGCGTCGCGCGCCTGCGTCAGAATTCCGGCACTCTTTTCCAATGCGCCTGTGTCGGAGATCACGGCATCGAAGGCTGCGCCCTTGTCCGCGGCACTCCAGATTTCGACACCCGCTTCATGCGGGCTCGTGCAAACCACGTCACAACCCGACCGCGTCAGCAGGGAATCGATCGCTCGAGCTTCAAGTTGCTCGTCGCTGACGACAAGCACCCGGCTGGCCACCGGCGGCTTCCACGCATCCCGCAGGGAAAGCGTGTCCTTAGCGGGTTCCAGCGGAACGAGCGCGGTAAAGACCGAGCCGCGCCCCACATCGCTCGCCACCGAGATTTCCCCACCCATCATCGAAACGAGACGCTTGGAGATGGCGAGGCCAAGACCCGTTCCGCCATGGCGTTTGGTGCGGCCGGAATCCGCCTGCTCGAACTCATCGAACACGGTCTGCGCGTCCTCCGGGCTCAGTCCGACACCCGTATCGCGGACTGTGAAGCTGACGGCAATCGATTGCGATTCTGCGCTATTCTCCTCGGCGACCACCTCGATCACCACGCCACCCTCATCGGTGAACTTGATGGCGTTGGACACCAGGTTCATCAAAATCTGGCGGATACGGATTTCATCGCCGATGACGTTCACCGGCAGCGCGGGGTCCGCATACCAGCCAATCTGCAGCCCCTTGTCGAAGGCGCGTGGCGCGAGCAGCTCGACCACGCCCTGCACCGCGTCAGCCAGAGCGAAGGGCGCGGGCCGCAACTCCAGCTTGCCCGCTTCGATCTTGGAAAAATCGAGGATTTCGTCGATCAGAGACAAGAGCGTTTTCGCCGACGTGCCGATTGCCCGCGCGTAGGTGTTCTGTTCGGCAGTCAGTTCGGTGTCGAACAGCAGTCCCGTCATGCCGAGGATGCCGTTCATGGGGGTGCGGATCTCGTGGCTCATGGCGGCCAGGAACCGCGACTTGGCACTGTTCGCGCTCTCCGCTTCGTCGCGCGCTTCCTGAAGCACTTTCTCCACCTGCCGGCGTTCGGTGATGTCGCGGCCAATGCACTGGACCTCGCGGATACGGTCATTCTCATCGCGCACCGGGAACTCTTCCCAGGCGAGCCAACGCTGCCCTTTCGTGGTTTCAAGCAACTGTTCGTAGCGCCGTGGTCCGTCCCCGAAGGGCATGGCGTCGATCTGCTCCGCAGTCACGCCCTCGACGATATCGGGACTGAACGGCTGGCCAAGCGCGTCGAGCCGGTCGATGCCGAATGCGCTGCAAAAGGCATCGTTGGCGAACGTCAGCCGGCCTTCTTCATCGCACCGTATGATCAGGTCGCCCTGGTGGTCGAGCAGGTCCCGGTAGCGCACCTCGCTCTCGCGCAACTCCCAGTGCAGATCCTTCAGCTGCTCGATGCCGCCCTCGAGGCGCCCGGCGATGCCATCGAGAGCACCGTCATTCACAGCCCCTGACGACGACCGTCTGATCCCCAGAAACAACGCAACCGCCGCCGCGAACAGCGCGGCGCTCGCGACCATGAGGCCGGCCTCACCGCCATATCCACTGGATTGGGGCAGGAGCGCCAATGCAAGGACCGCAAATCCGCCAATGCCCAGCAACGTCGGCGCAACCAGGTTCCATACACGGGGCGAAAATGCACCTTGCGTCCGCGACGCGGCACCGGTTCGCGAGGAAGCCGGTTCGTCGTTGGAATTCGCCGGTTCGAGATCGCCCGAAGGCAGGAATTCATAAGGGTGTGACACTGGATGAACACGCTAACGCTCGGAGCCCAAAGCTCCGGATACTCACGGGTACCATCCAACCAAATCTTGCTTGAAAAACCCTTACCTGCGAAAACCCCGGAATTCCGCGAATTTTCCGGAATAAACTTCGTTCAAAATCACCCTCACGCCGCCATCTGGCGTCTCAGCGTCTCGCCGCGGTAGCTCAAAGCCTCGGCGACATGAATGCGCGCGACCTGATCCGCGCCGTCGAGATCAGCCAGGGTGCGCGCAACCCGAAGTGTGCGGTGATAGCCGCGCGCAGACAGCCTCAGCGTCTCCGCCGCCTCGCGCAGGAGCGTCATGCCCGCCTTGTCGGGGGCGGCCACTTCCTCCAGAAGCGGCCCGGCGCAGTCGGTGTTGCAGCGCAACGATTTGCGCCCAAGCGCGCCATAGCGTTCCGCCTGCACCTCGCGGGCGGCGATGACGCGGGCCCGCACGTCGGCGCTGCACTCCGCGGGTGCGGGAGAAATGAGATCCGTTGCCGTCACCGTCGGCACCTCGATCTGCATGTCGATGCGGTCGAGCAGCGGGCCCGATACCCGCGCCTGATAACGTTCGGCACATGCCTTGCCCTGGCGGCAGCTATAGCCCGGTTCCCCGGCGCGTCCGCAGCGGCAGGGGTTCATGGCGGCAATGAGCTGGATGCGCGAGGGATAGGTCACGCGGTGATTGGCGCGGGCGATGACCGTCTCGCCGGATTCGATCGGCTGGCGAAGGGCATCGAGCACCTGCGGCGTAAACTCCGGCAACTCATCGAGAAACAGGACGCCGAGATGCGCGAGCGCCACTTCGCCCGGCTTCGGCTTGGTTCCGCCGCCGACGAGGGCGGCCATGGAGGCGGAGTGATGCGGCGCGCGGAAGGGACGCGCGCGTCCGAGCTGTCCGCCCGACAAGGCGCCCGCCATGGAATGCACCATGGACACTTCGAGCAGTTCCTCCGGCGAAAGCGGCGGCAGGATCGACGGCAACCTCTGGGCGAGCATGGATTTCCCCGCGCCCGGCGGCCCGATCATCAGGATGTTATTGCTTTAATGCCAAAAGCTTCAGGTGTTACGCTGAGCAGGAAACGGCGAATCAGCGGGAGTAACACACAGCGTGACAGAGAAATCACCACGGGCAAAGGCATACAGTTACGTGAGATTTTCTTCTTCAGAGCAAGCAGAGGGCGATAGCTTCCGTCGGCAGATGGAACTCGCCGCGTCCTATGCGGAAGCGAACAATCTGGAACTTGACACGGAACTGACCTTCGAAGACCTCGGCGTATCAGCATTCCAAAGCGTGAACGCGCGCAGGGGGGCTCTGAGGGCCTTCCTGAACGCGACGGCGGACGGGACAATTCCTGACGGTAGCTTCCTACTTTTGGAAAGCTTCGACCGCATAAGCCGCGATGTCATGTGGTCCGGGCAACAGGTATTTGCAGAGTTGCTCGATGCCGGGATCAGCATCGTCACCCTCGGTAACGAACGGGTTTATTCCCGGAAAACAATCAACAAGGACCCGATGCAGCTGATTGAGGCCAACATCTATCTGATGCGGGCGCATGAAGAGAGCCTAACAAAATCTCGACGAATGAGCGCGGCGTACGACCGCAAAAGGAGCGAGATCACCTCCGGAAAGCCCTTGAGCAGGCCGTTTACGCGCGCCCTCCCCGGCTGGCTCCTTTGGGATGACAAAGCCAACCAGTACGCTCTGATAGAACCAAGAGCAGAATTGGTGCGGAGGATATTTGAAAAGGCCGATGCGGGTTGGGGACAGCACCGCATCGCTCAGTGGCTCAATGAGATCGGCGAAGAGCCATGGGGCGTAGGTAAGAAGAAGGCCTCACGCTGGCACCGCTCATACATCAAGAAGACCCTCACAAATAGAGCTGTCCTCGGCACTCCTCACCGTCAACGGTGACATTGTAGAGGTAGCCGCGTCGGCCTCCCGCCCAAACAGGGTGAAGCATTGCAGTTGTGGTCTGCATCATCTCTTGTCCTCTGTGATGTTGGTTTATCTACGGGAGGGGTTCCAAACTGTGCGCGCCCACGCGGGCCCGAAGTACTTGTGCAGCACGCCTACCGCATCTGGGAACCGGACAGAAAGGTCGCCGATATGAGCCGCCAGAGCTTCACGAGAGCGAACGTCACGGATGGCGTCTAGGGCCTCCATAAGCGGTACACTCTCGGCAGGAAAATTCGGGTCTCCAGAAACTTCTTGAAGGCGGTCCCGGATGCGCGCTTGGCGTTTTGCTGCGCTTGCGTGGTAGCGGTCTAGCACCACCGGCGGCGTGTCCGGGTTGGACTCGGCAAATTGCCTGGTAGCCATATCGGCAATGGCCCGATCCGCAGCATTGACCTTGGTGAACCTAAGTCTGTCTGAGACAGGCGCTTCTTGAGTCCCCTTTGCAGCAGGCCCTTTGGAAGGCGAGCGGTCCATTCTTACACCATCCGGAATTTTGATTGAGTGAGAAGCGCCAGCAGCCTTAGGAGTGCCGGAGAACCTATCGGCAAACTGGTACGCCGGAGAGCGGGCACCCGTCAGGCGGTCAGCAAGCCGCGCCGCTCCGTAGGTTCCATAAGCAGCACCCACCAGCTTGGCGTAGCCGGGGATCAACGATTGCGCGCCGAGCGCACCTGCGCCCGCAGCAATTCCACCCCCCATGGGACTGAATACCTTAGGGAGCACCTTGTCCAAGCGGCTGGAAACACCGCCGGTGAATGTGCGCTTCGACGGACTGTAGATGCCTTTGTCTTTCAGGCTGGCGAGTACGGACGCTTGCCTTGCGAGGTCCTCTAGTCTGCCACCGTTCTCCCGGCCCTCTTCTACTCCTTTGAGTGCCCTGAAGTCGGCAGTGCTGAGCTTCGCTCCGGCCCGCGCGCGTTCAACGGCGCGCTTAGCTTCCCCCTCAAGCACATAACCTTCGGCTCGTGCTTCCTTGACCGCATCTCTAAGGTCCCCACGAACATCCCGGCGCGCCTCCTTGACTGCCTCAAAGGCGTTCGCTGGATTCCTCAGGTTGCCATCTGCTGCCTTTTGAAGCCTGTTGGCAACGGCAGCACTCGCGGGCGTATTTGCACCACCAAACTCACGGAATTTGTATGAGGTAGTGACATCGCCACCAGCCTTTGGTGCTCCGAGTGCTCCGCCAGCTGCTCCACCAGCCAAGACATCATTTCCCATTTCGTAGGGGTCTATGTTGATGCCGCCTTTGGTGCCTGCTGTACGTCCAACTTGCGCTATTGCATTCTGTCCGCCTGACGCGACCATCTCTGCGCCCGCTGTCTTAGCGAGTTCTTTCCCGCTCTGGAGCACGCCTTGGAGACCCACTCCGGCAACCTTCCCCGCTCCGGGGAGGAACCGGGCGAGACCGAACGTTCCTACGAGGGACTCCGGTAGCATGGCGATCAGCGCTGCACGCCTATCATCAGCTGTTGGTTCTGCGTTCATGTCCCCCGTACGAGCCACAGCGCGCTCTTTGGCACGAGGGCCAACGGTTGTCGCCGCGTAACCCGCTGCACCACCTAGGAGCTTCATTATGGGGTGTCCGGGGGTGGCTCTAGCAGCCGCAATTGCAGCAGCAAGCCCGGGAACGGCTTCGACGCCCGCCCGAGGGAGGTTCGAGGGCGTGAAACCTTTTTCCTCGCTTAGAATTGTCGCCGAGGTGTAGTTTTTTGGGGTGAAGGGGGCTGCTGCGGACTTGATGTCTTTCGCAATCCCGGACGCCGCATCAGGACCATACTGCTCGATGGTTTCGCCAAGACCGGAAACAACGCTTGAGGCCCCTTGCTTGAAGGCGTCCACATAGCTGGTCGAGGGGGCACCGTGCTCAGCGTACCACTCGCGTGCGCCACGCAGGGCGGAAGCTTCGTCGGGTGCCCTGATGTCGAGCTTTTGTCCACCGGGTGTTCCAATGGTGTAAGTCCGCCAGTTTTGTTCTGACTGAGCGGAGGGAGGCGTTTGTGAGCTTGTCATAGGGTGTGTCTTTTTCTGAGTTTTGAATGAAACGAATTTCCACGGTTCGATGGCCTGGGGCGTCGAAGCGGAAAAAGAAAAGTTGCCGCGTCCTGTCGGATAGCGGCGAAGGTGAGTGGAGGCGCTTGCCGCCTTCTTCTTCGTGGGCGGTGACGCTGTGGGCTGACGAAACGCGCTGGTTCTCCAGAGGAGCGCGCGTCTCCGCTGGGTCAAACAACAACGTCAGCCTTTACCGGTAATTTGAAAACGGGCGTTTCCGTTGTTTGGCCAAATCAGAATTGGAAAAGGGACCCGTTGCGTTGCGGGAGTTGCGCATCTAGCGATGTGGGCACCAGAGCTTGGCACGCCGGTTGGCGAGCGGGCTCAGGTTCGCCCTGATGAAGATGACAATCACTGCCGCAAATAGAGGGACGCTTCATGCCTTTCTCTCTGAAGAGTCAGGGTAGCTCGGGCCTAAGCATCTGAATTCGTTGAATACGCAGCCAGAAATGGCGCTTTTTCCCAACTTGGAACGCGGACCGGAGGCAGCCGGAAACAATAACGCCCAGTGCGCTAGCCATGCTTAATAGCAAACTGCTGCATCGCTGGTGAAACAGGAGGTTGCAGATAGAAGCTACCGAAGCGCTCTTGGAACAAGGCCCACTGCCTGCTCAACAGCCCCTTTCTTCGCACATCGGGGGCCAACCAGACCCAATCCATTGCCCAGCGAGGGGCACTGTCAGCGAACTCGCGCCACCTGAAGGCGCAAGCGCCAGCAATCGCACCATGCCCGAAGGTCCCGGTATCGTCATTGAAGAGGAATCCCCGCGCGTCTGGTGTCTCATCCCCAAAGGGCGACCACTGCGGGAAGTCGTACCCAAACTCCCGTTTGAACATCTTCGCACGAAGATATATCTCGTCATGCCGCCATTGACCTGAGCCAAGCTTCACCTCCACGGGGTCTCCAGTGGCATTCAGCAGCCTACGGAAGCGCGCCAGAGGTCTAGGGCGAAGGGCTCGCATCGTTTTGGCATGGAACTTCCTATGCTCAGCTCTATCTTCAGACAGCTCACTGTCATAGTTGAGGCCGCAAATTTTGCAGGTTGTCAAAGGCTCTACTTCCTCGTTCGGTTTCAGGCCAAACATAACGCGCTCCCAAAATATACATCCGATTGGAGTGCATTTCTGGCTTGTATAAATTCTAAACGAACATATATATCTTATACAAACATTGATTTGGAGTTCCACAATGCGCAATTCAACACCTCAAGCACCGAAAGAAGTTGTCGGATACGTCCGCGTTTCTACGTCTCAGCAAGGCCGGAGCGGCCTCGGCATTGAAGCGCAGCAGCAGGCGCTCGCACGCTTCGCGGAAGCGGAAGGGCTGGACGTGGCACAGGTGTTTGTGGAGGTGGAGACGGGCAAAGGGACTGACGCCCTAGAGCGCCGCCCGCAGCTCACGGCGGCGCTCACAGAGGCGCGTAGACGGCAATGTGCTGTGGCTGTGGCAAAACTAGACCGGCTAAGCCGCGACGTGCACTTCATCTCGGGTCTCATGGCGCAGCGGGTGCCATTTATCGTAGCTGAACTTGGCGCTGACGTTGATCCATTCATCTTGCATTTGTTTGCCGCTCTCGCGGAGAAGGAACGCGCGCTAATCTCAGAGCGCACGCGGAAGGCACTCGCTGAGGCGAAGGCGCGCGGCACGAAGCTCGGCAACCCGACCAACCTGCCTGAAGCGCGAAAGAAAGCCATACGAACAATTCGCAGCAATGCGGACCAATACGCGGCGAACGTCCAGCCTGTGATTCGGGACATTCAAAAGGCAGGTGCGGAGAGCCTAAGGGATATAGCTGTGGCCCTAAACGCACGTGGAGTACCCACGGCGCGTGGCGGACTGTGGTACGCAGCAAGTGTCCGCAATGTACTTGCACGGGATATTTCCGCCTGAGTGGGCAAAGCGTCCAATCGGCAAAATCTAATCAGGTCTCAACTGGCGTCGCGACAGTGAATTATTGTCTATGAGTCGGATTTTCGGGATAGTGCATTAATAACGAATCTCCATTCCGAAAGAATACTCAATAAGCATGCCAAATGACAAAATAGACGCTTCGGATATTGAAGAACGGGGCGGCATCACCCGACGAGCGCTAAGAGTATACACAGCGCTCAAAGAACTCCGTGAAAACCGGGGAGACATCCTGGATGCGCTGATTCCTTTCTTTGAGCCCATTCTCGCGTTGATGAACGGCAAAATATTCGATCCGCAAGTG
Organism: Hyphomicrobiaceae bacterium; assembly: GCA_028066055.1. Classification (GTDB taxonomy): domain Bacteria; phylum Pseudomonadota; class Alphaproteobacteria; order Rhizobiales; family Methyloligellaceae; genus UBA2767. The sequence goes on along the minus strand of JALCBY010000014.1, from coordinate 4,047 downwards.
TTCGCGGTCGGTGTTCGAAAGCTATATCGCTGGAGATTTACTCGGGACATTGCAGAGAACTTTATCCCACGTCTTGAGCGTGCGGGTTATTTGCAGCCGCACCGCCATAAAGGCGCCGCCGTGTTCATTGTTGAATTTGATGCTTCAAAAGTGCCAACTGCTGTCCTGCCAATTGAGGACGTACTGGCTGAGATAATTGACGAATTTGAAAAGTTTCCGCCACGGGTCACTGACCTGTTGTCGTACAACCGAACGAGAGACGAACTCACAGACATACTGATACGTTTTTTGGTCTCTTTGGATGCGTACAACGAAGAAACCTTCACAGCTGAGATCGATAGGCTGACTCTTGGACTTGAAGCCACATCATTGCTCGCAAGCCTAAACGAAGGCGGTACGCCGCTGCGGCATGAAGACCGGTACATGTGCGCAAGGTTCATTCGGGAGCTTTGCAAAACACGTCCGGAACTAATTCCGCACCTCGCACATATTGCCTCAATCGGCCTGTTGACGGAGGTTGTAGAGGATTTTGTAAAACCTGTTCAGCGCGCCGAGTCTAGTAGCCTTGTAGTTGTCTTAGACGGCCCGCTCGCACTTGATTTGCTCGGGTGCTCAGGGCTCGACCTTCAAGAAGATGTCCAGAGTATCGTTGAACCGCTGCGGGCCATTGGTTGTCGCTTTGTAGTTTTTCCAGTGACGTTAGGGGAAATCCAACGGAACCTCTCAAGCATGTTGAGCCTGCCCCTCCGTATGCGCCACGGCTACACACATGAAGCAATGGTTCGGGGAGAGGTGATGCTTGATTACGTGCAGGCAGTCGCTAGCGATCCTGAAGCAGCACTGGCGAAAATCGATGTGCCTGTCCGATTCGCTGACCTCAATTCCACACCGAGCGCACACAAGTATTTTGAGCCCGAGCATTATGAGGAATTTTTCGAGTCAGTGTTTTGGGTAACGGACCTCTTGCCAAGAGAGCACGATGCCACCTGCCTCGCTTTAACAATGCGCCTTCGCGGGGGGCGACACCACAGTGACGTATTTAAGAACGGCTATGTGTTTGTGACACGCAATCAAAGGTTTGCAAACAAGTCGCGCGAGTTCTGTCTTGAGAATCGCTTTTTGACACGAGTTCAAGAGGGGCCAGTGATACATCAAAGGGAGCTTGCGACAGCCGCATGGTTGCGGACCGGGCTTGGAAAAGCAGCAGATATACCAAGGGGTCAGCTGATTGCTGCCTGTGACCGCGTCTTGCGGGTCCGCATGGAGGTTCGCCAAGCGGTCGCGGAGTCCCTTGCGCAGGTGACTCCCGAAAAATTGCCTCAGTATGAGCTGCTCTTGCAGGACCAAAGGAGTGTGAGGAAACTTGCGGACCTTACTCTCAATGACGAGCGTGTAATATCGGCGGAAAACGCACAGCATCTTTTGGAGCTGATGAAGCAAGAAGCCATTGCGGAAGAGAAAGAAAAAATCGAGCAAGAGCGCGACGAGGCGGTATTGGAGCGTGAAAAGGAGCTAAAGAAGCAGCAGGATGACTTGCACCAAACTCAGGCCGAGCGCGACGCGGCGTCGCATGAATTATCCGAGCTAAAGCAGCGGAGACGACAGGCAGTGGATGCCACAATTGTGGCCACGAGCAATTTTGTTTCTGGTCTTGGCACCGCCTTCATCATTGGTCTCGTTTTGGTCGGGCTGTTTGCCATATTGGGCTGGACAACCGGCCAGCTGACAACATTCTGGACTACAGCGCTCGGAGCGCTTTCGGCATATGGCCTGTATTGCGCGTTGATGGATTTCTTGGATCGACCGAAGATTGGCGTTGGGCATATTTTAAATGGACTATCGCGATGGCTGCTTTCGCAGCGGTTGAGTAGAAGGCGCCTCAGCGAGCACGTCGACTTACGAGACCTTGAATTCAATAATGGCCGAATAAGGTACGCAAAAAGAGAGACGTCTGATTGATCAATATTGGGCCAAAATCCCCACACGCCTTGATCAGCGTGTCCAAGCGAGCCCCAGGAATTGTCGGTCGATACAGGAAGAGCTGGCGACCAACTGCTTTTGCTGATGAAGGGCAGGTTTTGCGGTCAAAACGCGGTTGCAACATTCCTTGGCTGGCAACAAGAGGCACGTTTGACTCATTTCATTTCATATGCATCTGAGGACATTGATTACGCTCACGCCTTATTCAATGCGATCAAACAGGCAGAGTGCGATGTTTGGATGGACAAACCGCCAGAGCCATACCAATTCGATGGCCTGTGTGCCGGGCAGAACTGGGCCAACGTTATCGAAGAGAGAATTGTGAACGCCTGCCGAATTTGGCTGGTCCTCTCACCTGTGAGCGTTGCTAAAACCGGTTTTGTCCAACGAGAATTCAGGCTCGCTCTAGATCAAATGAACGATATGCCGGATGATCAGGTTTTCGTTACGCCGGTACTTACTGAGGAATGTGAAGTCCCAAATCTTAGGGTTGGGCACATTCAGCTATCGGATATCCATTGGGAGATTGTTCCCATTGATCAGATTCCGGACTACATTGCTAATCGCCTAGGGTGAAATACTTATGCCGAGCAATCAGACTATAAGTTCTATCAAGTCCGGCTCCGCAACACGTTGGAGTTACAGTTCTGGACAAATGCATTACAGAAATACAATAAGTGTTTTTAACGATAAGGTTTTATTCACATCTAGCGGAATACACTGGGATCGCCACGATGCATTGGATGGACTGCACTGTCTAGAACTGAATACTGGAAGGCACTTATGGCATGTCCGGTCCCATAATGACGCAAATCAAGCACTTATCGATGGGACTTCCGTCTATTTTGGCGATGATGACGGGTATGTTTACGCCGTGGACGCGAGAAGCGGCGAAACAGAATTTTCTGAGAGACTAAGTGCAAAAGTCTGCACTAGACCAGTCGCCATCCATCTCGACGGCACCAAGTATGTCATCTTCCTTCCCTGTGATGGCCAAGCGGTTATTTTCGATCCAGCCACGAGGAGAATTGCGAACACGTTTGAAGTGCCCGGCTATTGTACCGTGACACCTGTCGTTGACCCCACGGGTGATAGAGGGAACGTCCTTATTGTTGCCAATCAGAATGGAAACATATTTAGAGTCGCGGTCTCATTGGAGGGGGCGGCGCTTGAACCGTTAGTCCAAAACATATCAAGCCAACGACCCGAGCATACGCATTCGCGATATCGCGAGCTCTCAAACCTTCAGACGGCGGGTTCGGAACTCTTTGCGTCGTACGCGGTAAGCGGTTCCGAAAACATGCCATTATCTTGCTATGATTTAGTGGAGCGCGAGCTAAAGTGGACCAGCAGAAGCAAATCTACAGAAAGATATCCGATAGAGACTGTTGGAAGCTGCAGGGTCGACCCGATTATTACAGGACATTTGGTGCTAGCAACCTTCAGCTACAGCGCATATCTGTACGCGTTTTCCAGAGAAACTGGATTAGAGGAGTGGCGAATTAAACTTGACTCAGGAATGTCTCAGAATTGGTCGTCTCCAAAGTTGTTTGAGTCGTACGCTCTTGTGCCACGAGTAAACGGCGTAATTCACAAGATTGACATTGAGAGGCCCAAGCTTGTTGGTTCCATTTCTGTTGTGGTGCCTGGAATGATTCACGATGGCGACGAGGTCTATGGTGATCGCGGTCTAGAAAGAGTAGGCCCTGGGCCCGAACGAGGGTTGAAAGGGGGCATTGCGTCAACGCCAGAAGTGACAAGAGACCTCACGATAGTTGGCACAGTCTCGGGCGATCTGTTCGCTTTCGACAATAGACGTTGGTAACACGGATTCGATCATCGCGGGAACGCGTTGAATTTCGATTCGTCATCAAGCACCCATCAATGATCGCCTCATGGGAGGTGCGCCGAAGGAGCTGCGCATCTTTCGAAATTTCGTGACCAACCGTATTAGGTCATATTGGCATTGACGAAACAACTCTAGGAAATTGTGCCCGCCGGCAGCGGCGATTTCCAGCGCGCGTTTCGCACTTTCCTGACCCTTGATGTCGGTCATGTCGGGCAGCG
>JALCBY010000043.1 GCA_028066055.1 Hyphomicrobiaceae bacterium | reverse complement strand
CTGCGATCGATCGGTTTTTGCGCAAAGCTGCTCTATGAGGCCATCGAGGAGATCGACGAGAACCAGGTCGAGGCCGTGACAGCGACTGGTGCAAGTCGCGCCCAGGTTATCACTTATGGCATCTGGCCCCAGGTGCTGCCCGCATTCGCCGGCATCTCGGTGTTCCGCTGGGACATCAATATTCGCGAGTCGACGGTTCTCGGGCTGGTCGGCGCCGGCGGTATCGGACTGCAGCTCAATGCGTCGATCATGAACCTTGCCTGGACACAGGTGTCACTGATCCTGCTGGTCATCATCGGTACGGTGATCGTCAGCGAATGGGTGTCCGCCAAGGTTCGCCACGCGATCATTTGAGCGCCAGAATGCGATCGGCAAATTCGACGAATCCGGCGCCACGGGCGTGCGCTGTGATCCATGCGGGCAACGCATCGCATTGATCCAGAAACTCCCGCAAATTCGCCACACCCACGGCATTCGGAAAAAAACGAAACATCGGCGCATCGTTCGGAGAGTCGCCGACGAAGGTGAAGGCGTGCGCATCTGTGCTCAGGTCAACCGCGAACTGTTCGGCCATCATCCGTTTGGTCATGGTCAGCTTGTCAAAGTCACCGAACCATCCGTTCACGTGAATGGAGCTTACCTTTGCGGTCGCGCCGTGGCGTTCGAAGATTTCGACGATGCGCCGGACTTCGCTTTGGTCGAGCGGCGACACATCCTCGCAGAAATCGATGGCGAGATCGCTCATGCGGAAGGGTTGATCTGCCGACACCGCCGCGCCGGGCACTTCGGCAAGAATGTCCTTCCGGACACGTTGAAGCCTCTCTGCCTTTTCCGCCCTTTCATCGGCGTCATCGGCATAGCTGCGGATCATCTGCCGCGCACCTTCGTCGTAACGGAAATAGAAAGCGCCGTTTTCACCAACGACCGCGTCGACGGGCCATTGCCGCGCGATCATATCGCACCAGCCGGCTGGCCGGCCCGTGATCGGAACGCACAGAAGGCCCGCATCACGCAGACGCTCCATCGCGGCGAAGACATCCGCCGTGATCCGTCCATTGGTGGTGATGGTATCGTCGATGTCGGTGAAAACACCGCGAATGTTTTGCCAAACGTCGTCCGAACTGGTTGAAAGGGGCTGCGGGTCGGTCAATGCAAGTATCCTCTGTCATGATCGCGCGAAATCATATCAGGTAAGGCCATGTACGATATCGCAATCATCGGTGGCGGCATCAACGGATGCGGGATTGCGCGTGACGCGGCGGGACGGGGCCTGTCGGTGCTGCTTGCCGAGATGAGCGACCTTGCAAGCGGCACGTCCTCCTGGTCGACCAAGCTGATCCACGGTGGTCTGCGGTATCTTGAGCACTACGAATTCCGGCTGGTGCGCGAAGCGTTGAAGGAACGAGAAGTCTTGTGGGCAATGGCGCCGCACATCATACACCCCGCGCGCTTCATCCTGCCACATAATCCGGGCACGCGCCCCGCCTGGCTGCTTCGCGCAGGATTATTTCTCTACGACCATCTCGGCGGGCGCAAAAAGCTCCCCGCATCACGACGCATCGATCTTTCCAACGATTCCGAAGGCGAACCGCTGCGGCCCGGCTTCAGGACCGGTTTCGAATATTCCGACTGCCGGGTCGACGACGCCCGTCTTGTGGTTCTCAATGCCCGGGACGCGGCCGACCGCAGCGCCGACATCCGCACGCGAACGCAAGTGATCAAGGCAAATCGGGAGTCCGACCATTGGCATTTGACCGTCGTGGACAAAAACACGGGAGAGACGAAAACCGAGCAGGCGCGCCTGCTCGTCAACGCGGCCGGTCCCTGGGTCGACCATGTGCTGCGCGAAGCGCTCGGCCGCAACACGGCATCGAATGTTCGGCTCGTGCAGGGAAGTCACATCGTCGTCCCGCGGTTGTATGAGGGCTCACAGTGCTACATCTTCCAGAATGCCGACGATCGGATTGTGTTCGCCCTTCCCTACGAGAAGGACTTCACCCTCATCGGGACGACGGACGAGGATTATGACGGCGACCCCGGCAAGGCCTCAATCTCTTCCGATGAAACGGACTATCTCTGCCGTGCCGTCGGTCAGTATTTCCGCGACCCCGTTACGCCCGAAGACGTGGTGTGGAGTTTCTCAGGCGTTCGTCCCCTGTTCGATGACGATGCTTCAAAAGCGCAGGAAGCTACGCGGGACTATGTCCTGCGCAGCGAAGGCAGCGGCGACGACGCAGGTCTCGTCAATATTTTTGGCGGCAAGCTCACGACCTATCGCCGGCTTGCCGAGGAGGTCACCGACAAGGCCTGCGGTATGCTCGGCGAGGAAAAGGACGCCTGGACGGCTGGCGCCGCTCTGCCCGGGGGCGAGTTTCCCACCGGAAGTTTCGATACGGAGGCGTCTTTGCTGCACGATACTTTCCCGTGGGCATTCAGAACACACACAGACCGGCTCATCGAGACCTACGGCTTGCGCGCGCATACGATCCTGCGCGATGCCGAGAGCTACGACGATCTGGGCATCTGTTTCGGCGCCGACCTGTACGAACGCGAAGTGGCCTATCTCGTGGAGAAGGAATTCGCGCAAACCTCAGATGACATCCTGTGGAGGCGCACAAAGCTCGGCTTGCGATTTGAAGCAGACGAGTGCCGCAGATTGCAGGACTGGATGAGCGTAAATCGCTCCGCACGGTAGTTGCCAGCCAACCGGACGGTCAACGCGCCACCATGACGGAATTTTCGGCTCGATCCAAAACCTTGAAGGCGATGCTGTTCGAGAAGATCTGGCGCCAGCCCGAACGCCTTTGGAACCGCGAAACGACGATCACCGAATACTGCTTGCCCTCCTCCACGATCGTCGAAACAGGATCGCCAACGAGCACCTTCTCGCCCGAAACACGCACGCCGATCTTTTCGATCTCTCTCTTGGCCGAAGCCACCGCCCGCCTCGCCACTTTCAGTGCGCCTTCATTCTTGGCGACAGAAAGGAGATAGACCGGACAGGCGCAGCGCGCCGCAATCTCGGCATCCTTGCGCGCCGAAATGATCGAACCTCTATGTTCGCTGACACAGACAAGGTGTCCATGACTTTCTTCCAGCGACCGCGTGACGAGCACCGAGCCGACATGTTCGCGAGCGACCCGGTCCGCGATTGCCGGGGTGATATGTCCCGGCCCTGATTCCTCCTCGGTGTCGCTTTTGGAGATCATCACCAGGTCGAACTCTCCGAGCTTCGCCTCATCGAGAATCCCGAAAGGAACCGAAGGCGCTACGAGGAGCCGCAAGACAACCGAACGGCCGGTGGGACTCGAGTAAACGATCGCGTTGTCCCCAAGCGGATCGCCCGTCACGTCGACATGGGCAAATTCGGTTTCCCATTCCTTGTCCAGCCAGCCGAGATCGACCAGAAGCTCGCGGCCACGCTTGAGTGCGGCCATCCCCGGCAACTCAAGACCCCAATCCAGCAAATTCTCCCGGACGACCGAAATTTGAAGCCCCCCCGTTCGCAATCCCTGGTCGATGGGCCGGACGTAGAGAAGTGTCAGATCGGCATCGGTACCCGAACCGATACGGACCGCATATTTCAACGCCTCGAGAGATTCCGCGGATTCGTCGATACAAACGAGAATGCTGAAACGCGGCGGTTCGGCGGGTTTGCGCCGTTTGCGTTGTGTCTTCCGCTTCGGCGGCGCCTTTTTCTTCGCCGCCGGTTTCTTTTTCGATGTTGTGCGTGCCATGTCTAGAGTCCAACCAGGGGCCAGTAGAGGGCCGCGGAAAGGATCAGCAAGGCCGTCGAAACCGCAACCATCCTGTATCCCACCACGAGAAAATCCGTCGTCTTCAGGTAGCCAGATGCATAGACAATGGTACAGGCTGGCGTTCCGATAACGGTCAGATAGGCGAATGCCGACGAGATGGCGGTTATAAAGCCAATGAGCAGCGGGCTTTCTCCCGCGGCAACCGCCATTTTGAGCGTGATCGGACCGATGACGGCGACAGCGGCACCGTTCGACATGGTGTTGGTCACGCCCGTCGTCAGGACGGAAATGGCCGTCCATAACGGGACGCCGTTATCGATTCCAAGCGGCGACAACAGATCGAGAAAACTGTTGGCAACCCAAAGTGCGGCACCGCTGTCCTTCATCTGAACACCCAGCGATATGGCCGCGGCATACAACAACACAACGCCCCAGTTGACGCCCGAATTTACGTCTTCCCACCGGACAAGGCCGATGACGAGGAACACGACCGCGCCGAAAATTGCAACCGTACCTAACCCAAGCGTGTCGGAAAAATTCAGCCATCCGCACAGGACCACGACGAATGACAAAATCGAAATCCAGTCCGCAGCCTTCATCGGCCCTTCGGAACGGATCTGGCCGCGAAGTTTGACCACCGCGCGGGAGATGTTCCGATACTCCGGCTTGAAGGTATACAGGAGAATGACCGTCACGAAGGGGAGCTGAACGAGGAATACCGGGTAGCAATAGAGCATCCAGGTTGCGTAATCGACGAGATACTTTGCCGTTTCCGGACTGGTGGGATCGTAGAAGAACTCCTTCCAGTAGCCGATCATGATCGCATTTCGCGCCCCGCCCGACGGCGTGCCAATCCCCGCAACCGAACACCCGTAGCAGATTGAAAACAGCAAGACGGCCGCGAGGCCGCGCACCTTCTTCGCATCCGTGGACGTGAGCGTAATAAGCGTGATAGCGACGGGCAGCATCATCGCCGCGACCGTATGCTCACCAATGAACGAGGCGAGGATCCCGGAAACGAGGGAGATACCGATACATACGCTCGACGTGCGCGTGCCCGTCATGCGCACGATCTGATAGGCGATCCGCTTGTCGAGCTTCTGCTTCACGACCGCAACCGCGAGCATCAGCGATCCCATGATGAACAGCACGGAATCGCTCATCAGACTCTTGGCAACGGACGTTGAATCAATACCGAGCAGAACCACCTGCCCGAGAATGATCATGAGCGCGACGGTCGGCAGCGGAACGGGTTCCGTCACGAAAAGAATGATGGCCACGACCGACATGGACAAAAGGATCAACCCGCGTTGATCCAGACCTTCTGGAGGCGGCAGTGTCATCAGCGCAGCACCGACGGCCAAGGCGATAAAGAACCACCTTCTTTCCCAGAGAAAAGATCCAAAACCGCGAACGGCGGGCGCCCGGCGGCGCTGGGCCGCATGGCCCAATGTTCTGTCTAGCCTGGCTTGGACTGCCGGATGCATTGTTTACTCCTGTGCCGTCTTAAAGAATGTTCCCCGACTACGCCTCCTGTTCACCGTAGAAGAGCGTCACAACGTGCTGCGCTTCTGCAAAAAATAGCCACCGCTCTATGAGAATGCCAATAGCGCCGCTGACAGTCGCGACTGTCGCCCACAGCCACGATGGCAGCGGTGAGCTTAGCAGCAGCATCGCCGACGCGGCGATCGGTATCGCAAACCCGAAGACAACGGCAAGTGTCCGCAGGGTCCGCGCGTGTTTCCTGCCGACCCTGTGTCCCATCTCCCGCATGACGAAATTCGGCGTGCTGTGCGGCGGCTCGAAAGCCCTCACCTTTCCGAAGCGGCCGAGCCCTGTGGCGCGTCCGGCGGTATGGCTCTTGCTGTCAGTCTCGGCAGCAACCCAGTACTGCATCTTGAACAGCATCGCGGAGGCGAGCAGGACAATCGCTGTCCAGAACGACCAGGGGCGTGCATCGCCGAACACAGTCAGCAGCAGATTGAGTAGTACAGCGCCCGTCGCTGCAGCGAGCAGGACGTATAACGGGGCGACCTGCGGCATGTGCCACTGGCGAATGGTCTTGAGCGAGGCATAGATCATTCCGGTGCAATAGACGGTCACAATCGAGAAAACGACGCCAAGCCATCCGAGCAGCGCCCAGACCCAGCCGCCCGTCCAATCAAAAAACCACCCAAGCGCAAACATCCCCGTCGGCACATAGGTGGCAATCGCCATGACACCCTCCCTCGACAGCCAGGACGTCCGCCATTGGGAGAAGGCCCGCCACGCGCGCTCGGGGTGACCGAGATGGAATGTGGATGAAAGCAGACCGATGGTAATGAAGGCGTATGAAACAAGAAATCCGGTAAAGCCGAGCCACGGATCCAGCGGCACGAGGTTCAGCAGCCCGGCAATGGACAGCAATGCCAGCAGCCCGTATCCTGCACCGGATGCTGTCGTGAAGAGAATGACGGAATAGGCGGGATGCATGACGCCTCCCCGCTACCGCGACAGAACCTGGTCCGCCCAGGCGAAGAAACGATCTGCAGCAGACGTCTTCTCATTCTTGGTTGTGGCAGGCTCATCAATCAACACCGCTGACGAAACGTCTCGCGCCTCCCTCGGAGGAAGATATTTGTTGACGGGGCGATAGCCCATCTCCGGCAGGAGGTCATACCCTCCCCGATCACGCACGAGCTGCGAAACCTCGCTTTCGGGATCGCCGAGATCGCCAAAGTGGCGCGCACCCGTCGGGCACGCCCGCACGCAGGCCGGAACGCGGTCTCGCGGATCGAGGTTTTCGTTGTAGATGCGATCGACGCACAACGTGCATTTCTTCATGACGCCATCGTCATAGTCATATTCGCGCGCGCCGTAAGGACATGCCCAAGAGCAGAGTTTACACCCGATGCATGTGTCCGGATTGACCAGGACGATACCGTCCTCCTCGCGCTTGTATGACGCGCCCGTAGGGCAGACGGTCACGCAGTCGGGCGTGTCGCAATGCAGGCATGAGCGCGGGAAATGCACGGTCCGCCCCTCGGCCCCCTCACCCACCTCGTATCCATGAACGCGATTGAGCCACGCCCCATGGGGGTCGGCGCCGTAGGGATCCTCGTCTGTGAGCGGCGCGGAATAGCCGCCCGTGTTCCATTCCTTGCAGCTGGTCACGCACCCCTGGCATCCGACACAGATATCCAGGTCAATGACGAGCCCGAGCTTCTTTCCCGTGCTTTTTGGAAGCGACGTCATTCGGCGCGCCTCCCTGTCGATCCCCCGCGGCGGAACTGCGCGCCAAAGCGCAGCACTTCGGGAATATCGGCGGCAAAGGGGCGTTCCACCGGCTCGAACAACGGCGAGGTCTCGTGAATGTCCTTCCCGTCAGCTTTTTCAATATTGACTTTCAGGTCGTACCAGGCCGCCTGACCGGTCACCGGGTCGGAATTGGAATAGCGATAACCATCTGAACGGGCCGGCAGCAGTTCGGCGATAAGATGGTTCAACAGGAAACCCTGATTGGACTCCGGCGCGTCCTCATCGAGCATCCACGCCCGCTGCCGCTTGCCGATCGCGTTCCAGGTCCAGACCGTATCCGGATTGACGCCGTCCATGAGTTTCACCTGGCAGCGCACGCGCCCGATGTGGCTTGAAATCCACACCCAGTCATCGTCCTCGACCTTCAGCTTCTTGCCGAGGTCATGGTGAATGTAAAGGCGGTTCGCCGCCGTGATCTGTCGCAACCACGCATTCTGTGATCCCCACGAATGATACATATGCATGGGACGCTGGGTTATCGCGTGGAGCGGAAACTCACTCTGATCCGTCGCCGTATCCTCGAACGGCCCGTACCAGAATGGCAGCGGGTCGAAGAACGCCTTTATCCGCTTGCGGTGCCTGGCCGGGGGCACGATCTTTCCGTGGCCATCCGCCGCAAGCCGGAAGGTCTGCATCGGCTCGAGATAGAGTTGAAAGATCGTCGGCCGGGGCTCGACCCGAAATCCCATCTTGACCGCGAACTCCAGATAGTCCGCGTTGGCGTGTTTGAAATATTTCTGGTTCGGCTCAAGCTCGTGAAACCAGAAGCAATCATTCTCAATGTATTTTTCGAGCTGTTTCGGATTGGTTTCGCCGGTGCCGATCTCTTTACCGTTGCGGCCGCGCCAGCCGGCAAGCGGTCCCAGTCCAGGCTTGCGCTCGTGATTGACGATGTAATCCGGATAGCCGCCCGGATATCTGGGGCTGCCGTCCGTGTTAGTGAATTCTGGCAAGCCGAGACGCCCGCCAAGGTCAATCAGCACCTCCTGAAACGGCCGCACGTCGCGGTCCGGCTGAACCACCGGCTGGCGGATGGAGTCCGCCGGGCCGTCAGCTTCCGAGATCGGCCGGTCGAGCAACGAGATGCAGTCCCACCGCTCCAGATAGGTCGTATCGGGAAGGATCAGATCGGCGTAAGCGACCGTCTCTGAAAAATAGGAGTCGGCGTAAATGAACTTCGGGATCTTGTATTCACCCGTCTCCGCGTCCTTTTCCGTCAGATATTTGAGCGTGTCCGGCACGTTCATCGATGAATTCCAGCCCATGTTTGCCATATACATGAACAGAACGTCGATGGGGTAAGGATCGCCGAGCGCGGCGTTGGTGATCACCATATGCATCAGGCCGTGGGCGGCCAATGGCGCATCCCAGCTGAACGCCTTGTCGATGCGGATCGGCAGCCCGTCGTCATCGAGCAGCAGATCTTCCGGTGATTCCGGAAAGCCCAGATGCGGACCGCCGAGCGGTTCCCGCGGCGCGACTTCCTTCTTTCTGCCGGTCGGCTTTAACCAGGGCGGCGCTTGCTTGGGATAGGGCGGCTTGTAGCGAAAGCCTCCGGGACAATCGATGCTGCCCAGCAATATCTGCAGAATATGGATCAGCCGGCAGGTGTGGAATCCGTTCGAATGCGCCGAAATTCCGCGCATCGCGTGCATGCTTACCGGCCGTCCGATCATCTTGTCGTGCTTACGGCCCGCCCAATCGGTCCAGGGAACATCGAGAACGACCTCCTCCTCAAACGCTGCATGCGCGAGTTCGGCGGCGAGGCGCTTGATCGTCTCCGCCGGAATCCCGGTCTTTGCCGCCACGCTTTCGGGTGCGTATTGTTTGGAAAGAAAGCGGTCTGCCAGGAGTTTCAGCGACGGGACCGCCTTGCGTCCGTCAGCCAGCTTGAACTCACCAACCAGTGCCGGTGAGATGTCCGGCAACATCGCACTCACGAGCTTTTTCTTCTTTTTGTCGAAGGCGAGTGGATTGCCTTGTTTGTCCCGGGCGAACAGTCCGTCGTCTTCCGCGCCCTTGTCCTGGATCACCAGCCATGGGGCATTCGTGTAGCGGACCAGATAGTCCAGGTCGATTTTCCGCGCCTTCAACAGCTCATGAATAAGTGCGCCGACAAAAAGTCCATCAGTTCCGGGCTTGATACCAACCCATTCATCCGCAACAGCGCTGTAACCGGTGCGAACCGGATTGATAGAGACGAACTTGCCGCCCTTGCCCTTGAGCTTGCCGATACCGCGCTTGATCGGGTTGGACGCATGGTCTTCTGCAACGCCGAACATCATGAAATAGCGCGTATGCTCCCAGTCCGGATCGCCGAACTCCCAGAAGGCGCCGCCGAACGTGTAGAGTCCGGCTGCTGCCATGTTGACGGAGCAGAACCCGCCATGAGCGGCAAAATTGGGCGTGCCATACTGCATGGCCCAGAAGCCCGTGAGCGACTGGGATTGATCGCGGCCGGTAAAGAAGGCGAGCCGGCGAGGGTCCTCGTTGCGAACGTCACCAAGCCAATCGGTCGCGATCTCCATGGCTTCGTCCCAGGTGATCTCCTTGAACTCGCCCTTGCCGCGCTCACCGACGCGCAATAAAGGCGATCTGAGACGGGCCGGCGAATATTGCTGCATGATACCGGCGGACCCCTTCCCGCACAGCACGCCGCCGTTTACCGGGTGGTCGAGATTGCCCTCGATGTAGCGGACGGTTCCGTCACGGAGATAGACCTTGATGCCGCACCGGCAGGCGCACATGTAGCAGGTGGTTGCCTTGACCTCGTCGGCAACCTTGGCGGACGTGTCGACGTAAGGCTGATCCGGATCGGTCCTGTCGGCACACATCGCTCAGCTCTCCGCCTGCTGCTCAGCAGCAGCCGATGAACCGGTCTGCGGCGATGCCTTTTCTCCGGCAGAAGCTTCCATGTGATGCCGGTAAACAGACGTCAGAGCCGCGGACGCGAGACGCGCCGCCGGCGGGTCCGCCCGACTGGTGAGCAGCACGGGAACTCTTGCACCCGTCACGAGCCCCGCGGCGCATGCACCCGCAAAATTCACCAATGCCTTGAAGAGGGCGTTTCCAGCAACGATTTCGGGAACAACGATTGCATCGGCATGACCGGCAACGGGATTTGAAATTCCCTTGATCTGCGCCGATTGGGTTGAAACCGCCAGATCGAGCGCCAGGGGACCGAACACGTCGGCGGTTTCAATTTCGCCCTGCGCCCACTCGCTCAGGCGGGCTGCGCGCATGCTGGAGGGCACTGCCTCGGATGCCTCCTCCGTCGCCGACAGAAGGGCGATCTTCGGGCGTGATACACCAAGCGCCCGGGCGACATCGATACAGTTCAGAATAATTGCCTGATGCGTCTCTTCATCGGGTTCGACATTCAACGCGGCATCGCTGATCAGGATCGGTTGCGGCCTGTCCGGCAGGTACATCGCAAAGACATGGGCCAGCCGGCGCCCGGTCCGCAGCCCTGCCTTCTTGTTCAGGACCGCCCGCATCAGGGTATTTGTATGCACGTGCCCCTTCATCAGTGCGGCAACGTCGCCCGAGCCCGCCGCCAAGGCGGCCTGCGTCGCGGCGGCGGTTTCATCATCCGCATCCACGATCTCGAGCGCCGCGATATCCCAATCCAAAGCGCGGGCTGACTTTTTAATGTCGTTGCGTTTGCCGAACAGGACCGGCTCGATGATGCGCGCTTCCGCCGCAAGCCAGACACTTTCCATGACCAGCGGCGTACCGGCATTGACGATTGCCGTGCGCAACGGCGGCAACGCGGCAGCGGCATCGACAAGAGACGTCGGAATCTGGACAGCTGCTTCAGTTGACACGTCTGACCACTTTCAATTCAGCGCGAAAACCGCCCCCGGTTTCCCCAATAGCACACAGAGCGGGTGCGAAGGCACCTGCTCCGTGATTTCAGCGACTGAAAATCAGTCGAGTGCGCGTTATGCACCCTGCTGCGGACGCATATCCTTCGCGTCGATCCCCGCCACTTCGACCGGCTTAGTCATGGCGTCACGACGGAACGGCTCTCCAAGTTCCTGATTGAGCACAACCTCGACCAAGGTGGTGACGTTATCCTCCATCTGCTCCTTGATCGCCGTCTCCAACACAGCAGTGAGCTCCTCGACGGTTTCGGCTTTCACGCCCTTCAGCCCGCAGGCATCCGCCACCTTGGCATACTCGACGCCGACATTGAGCTCCGTGCCGACGAAATTGTCATCATACCAGAGGGTCGTGTTCCGCTTCTCCGCGCCCCACTGATAGTTTCGGAAAACCACCATCGTGATCGCAGGCCAGTCGTTGCGTCCGCATGCGGTGAGCTCGTTCATCGAAATGCCGAACGCGCCGTCACCCGCAAACCCGACGCAGGGAACATCGGGGCAGCCGATCTTGGCACCGAGAATAGAGGGAAGGCCGTATCCACACGGTCCGAACATGCCCGGTGCGAGATATTTACGGCCGCTCTCGAAGGTGGGATAGGCATTTCCGATGGCACAGTTGTTGCCGATGTCCGTCGACATGATCGCATCTTTCGGCATCGCCGCCTGGATCGCCCGCCAGGCCTGACGCGGGCTCATACGTTTCGGCTCACGCTTGCGCGCGCGTTCGTTCCAGGTCGTGCCGGGATCGTCGTCTTCATGATCCATGGACGACAATTGCTGCAGCCACTTGGACTTCGTGGTCGAAATCAGGTCTTTCCGCTTGTCCCTGTCCTTGTCACCGGCGCTCTTGGAGAGTTGATCGAGAATTTGCTCGGCAACGAGCTTTGCATCGCCCTGAATGCCCACAGTGACCTTTTTCGTCAGCCCGATCCGGTCGGCATTGATGTCGACCTGAATGATTTTCGCGCCGGTCGGCCAGTAATCCATGCCATAGCCGGGCAGCGTCGAGAAAGGATTGAGGCGCGTCCCCAGTGCCAGCACAACGTCGGCCTTAGCGATCAGCTCCATCGCCGCTTTCGAACCGTTGTAGCCGAGCGGTCCGACCGAAAGCGGATGCGAACCCGGAAATGCGTCGTTGTGCTGATAGTTGCAGCAGACAGGCGCATCGAGCCGTTCCGCGATTTTCGCCGACGCGCCGATGGCGCCTGCGAGGACCACCCCTGCGCCGTTCAAGATGACCGGGAACTTGGCATCCGACAAAAGCCTCGCCGCGGCGGCGATGCCATCTGCATCACCGCGCTGATGCCCGAGGTTAATCATCTGCGGCAGTTCGATATCGATGACTTTTGTCCACATGTCACGCGGCACGTTGATCTGCGCCGGTGCGGAACCGCGCCAGGCTTTCTCGATCACGCGATTGAGAACCTCAGCCATGCGCGCCGGATCGCGGACTTCTTCCTGGTAGCAGACCGTGTCCTCGAACATGGCCATCTGCTTGATCTCCTGAAACCCACCCTGCCCGATGGTCTTGTTAGCGGCCTGCGGCGTAACCAGCAGCAAAGGCGTATGATTCCAGTAGGCAGTAATGATCGGTGTCACGATATTCGTGATGCCAGGACCGTTCTGCGCAACCGCCATCGACATTTTGCCGGTGGCGCGCGTGTAACCGTCGGCGCTCATGCCGGCGTTGACCTCGTGAGCGCAGTCCCAGAATTTGATGCCCGCCGCCGGGAACAAATCGGAAATCGGCATCATTGCTGAACCGATAATGCCAAACGCATGCTCGATTCCATGCATCTGCAGGACCTTAACGAAGGCCTCTTCCGTCGTCATCTTGGCCATTGCTTGAGTACTCCCCCAAAAATCCGAAGACCACGCGCGGCTCTTCGACGATTGCTTGCCCGTTCAATCTGCCCTGACACAGCATGATCCATCACGACAATCATGCGCTCGCGAAGCGCCGATGATATTGATGATCATCATGCGAACAGTTTAGGATACGAACGTCAAAAATGAAATTTTTATTTTCATTTTTGACAGTCAATCGTCAACACGCCACACGATACAATTCGTACGCGGCCGTAACCGCCAAACTGCACTTTACACTAGATTTGAGCCGCAAAATCAAACGGTTTCGGGTTGTCGCAAAACCGGCGCCTCGGGCGCGTTGTTATCACGGAACCAGACTTGAACTGTCACGCAGCTGACAGTTTCAAAAATATCATTGGGAGTGTTCGCGGCGCATCAGGCGGGCGATCTGATCCGCCGCATTTTGGAGGGCCGGCAAACGTTCAATCGCGTCCTTCATCTTGATGCGAAGTTTGGGGCCATGCAGCGCAAGGCCCGCGCAGAACCGGCCGCCCGGATCGAGGATAGGAACAGCAACGGCAACAAGGCCCTCGATGAACTCCTCATTGTCGGTCGCGTAGCCCCTCTTTCGAATCTTGATGAGCTCGGCCGTGAGTTTGTCGATGGAAACGATGGATTTGCGCGTATATTTGCTCATCTCCAGCCCCTCCAGGACGCGACCCATCATCTCCGGATCAAGATGGCTGAGGTAGAGCTTTCCGCTCGCTGTGCAGTGCATCGGAACATGCGTTCCAGCCGGCAACTGAAGCCGCAAAGGCCAGTTCGACTCAACTCTTTCCGCATAGATCATCCGCGCGCCATCCGGCACGGAGATGTTGCAGGTCTCCCCCACCTGCTCGACCAGCGATTCCAGTATCGCGCGGCGGTCAAGATCGAAATGCGAGCCGGAAAATATCTGCCCGGCAAACTCAAACAGCCGCGGCCCGCTGATGAGCCGCTTGCCATCGATCTCATATTGGAGAAGCCGTTCTTCCAGCAGCATCTTGCAAAGACGGTGTGTGGTGGCCGCCGGCAATCCGACAATCCGGGAAATTTCCGCCGCGGTTAAGGGCGCGTTCGAACGCACCACCGCTTCTATGATCGCGAAGACGCGAAGAAAGGACGTGCCCTTGTCTCGAGTAACCGGCTTGTCTGCCATCGCTCAGTTCAGATTCCACCGACCTCGCGCCCGCTCATCGCAGATCGGCAGCCCATTGATTCTTGTTGTCATTCTCTCCGCACCGGCAATGCCAAAGGTCATCGCCGGCACTTAACTGACGGTGCATAGTCGTTTTCGATCAAAAAGGCCATCCGATGTTGCTCGAAGTGGACCACACACAGTTTCGAACCGTCCGCTACTGATTCTGGAAAACGCCCGCGCCTTCGTGCACCAGCAGAATGGTCGAGAGTTCCGGAATCAGCGCGATGACAAGCCATACGGCCAACAGTGCGAACAGATACGGCAATGTGTATTTCAGCAATCTGAAGTACGGAATGCCCGTTATTCCACTGGCAACATACAGGTTGAGCCCGTATGGAGGCGTGATGAACCCGATTGCATCCCCGACAAGGAAGACAACGGCAAAGTGGATCGGATCCACCCCCATCTGCGCGGCGATCGGTGCGAGAATGGGGGCCAGAATGATTGTGTTCGGGAGGCTCTCCAATATTGTGCCGGCCAGCAGAACCAGCCCCATGCAGGCAAACAAAACGGCATAATAGTCCCCCAGCGAACCAATTGCCGCCGTCACGAAGGCCTTCGCACCCAGGAGAGTCAGGATCTGTTGCATGACCACGGAAATGGCGATCAACGGCGCGAGCAAGCCGGTGATCTGGCCGGAACGCATGATCAGCTCCGGCAGCTCCGTAATGCGGAAGCCCGGAACGACGATGCGTTCCAGAAAGCCCGATGAATCGCTGTACTCCTCCGCCCGACCTTCGGCAAACGCGGGGGAGTCCCTGTGGATCATCCGGTAAATCGGAAAGAACAACACCCCGACGATCGCGCAGAACCCCGCCGTTACGCCCGCAGCCTCGGTCGGGGAGAATTTGCCCGAATAGATTCCCCAGATCACCAGAATGATCGCGCCAAAACCGAGCCATGCGCCAATACCGGTCTTGATGATGCGGACAATGTCGATCCTGATCAGATGGCCCCAGCCGTTGATTTGACAGACAACCCAGCAGGCCGCCTGCATCGCGATGACCATGAGCAGGCCCGGCAGCAATCCACCGATGAAAAGATCGCTGATGGAGAGGTTCAACAAGAAACCGTAAACGATGAAGATGATGCTCGGCGGGATGATGATGCCGACCGTCCCCCCGGCAGCAACGGTTGCCGCCGCAAAGTTCGTATCATAGCCGCCCTTTTGCATCTCGGGATGCATGATTGAGCCGATTGTCGCCGTGGTCGCGGAATTCGAGCCGGATATGGCGGCGAACAATCCACACGCGCCGAGCGATGCCATCGCAAGCCCGCCACGCAACCAGCCGAGAACAGAATAGGCGAAGTCGGAAAGCCGCTTCGCAATCCCCGCGCCCTTGATCAGATCGCCGGTCAGAATGAACAGCGGCAGCGCGAGGAGGCCGAAGAAATTGAGGCCCTCGTAAAGGGTGACCCCGATATTGGCGAGGGTGAAATCGATAACAAGGCTCACACCGATGACCCAGAAGCCAATGACCAGGAATATGGGAACGCCCAGAACGAAAAGGATCGTCACGCCGATGGAGATCAGGAAAATCAGGAATCCGTCCATGGCCCCGCCCCCTATTCGCCGAAAATGTTGGCCTTGACCTGCAGCGGTTCGCCCTTGCGATACGCCGCCACGTCATGCGCAACATTCTGCAACACACGGAAAACGAGGAGGACGAAGGCCAGAGGCGTCGCAATGTAGAACCACCACTGGAGAACATCGTCGGTTCCCTGAACAATCGCGAAATTGTCCCGGGCGAGCAACACCTGCTCGGTGGTGTAAACGATGACGATAACGGAGAAGATGATCCAGAGAACCGCGTCCAACATCAGACAGGCAAATTGACCGCCATATGGCAGGCGCGATCGCAATTCATCGAACTTCAGGTGCGCCCGGATCTTGACGTTGTATGCACACCCGATCCAGCAGACCCAGAGAAACAGGTAGATCGGGATCGTGCTGCTCCAAGCAGCCTGCTCGTTGAACAGAAATCTCCGGATGACCTCGACGAAAATTATTCCGGCCATCGCGACGTAATTCACGAGAATTATGATCTTCTCGACATTCTCATCCAGCCATCGCAAAACGGGCATCTTCCCCCCTCCCGTTGCAAATCCACAGCAGCTTGCTTGACGCTCCAATCGTCAGATTTCCGACCGAAAGTGCAGAGGCCGGTTCAATGCTGATCCATTCCAGAACTCAATACAAGTCTGGAAGAATTGGCGGGCCACTGCATCAACAACGCGGCCCGCCGGAGTGCGATCAGGAGGATTTCCACCAGCGCCGCGGCTCGACATTCTCCGCTTTCGTATCCTTGGGGATCTCGCGGGCGATGTCGTAGATGAATTTGTACGTGTCCATCCCGCCGGACCAGCCGTTGATCCGCTCCCGCCACTGTTCCCATGGCTTCGGCTGGAACTCGGGCGAGCACATCTGCTCCGCTTCCTTCTTTGCCGCATCGGACATGAAGGAAACGCGCGTTCCGTTTTTCACGAAAATCGTGTCGGGCAACTGCGGGTTGGAGTAACCGCATGTGTTCACCAGCGAAGCCTCGTGCGCGGCCTGCACGTGAACCTGCGCGAGATAGGCAGACTCCATGATGGCATCCTGAAGTTCACCGCCAACCTTGTCGAACACCTTTGAGTTCATCGCGGTATGTTCGGTGCCGCAGAAGAATTCCAGATCGATGACCTGGCTGACAACGGGTGACATGTTCGCGTATGCCACGGCAGACGCCCAAGTCTCGGCGCCGTCGATCAGACCCTGTTTCAACCCGTCCAGCGTTTCCTCCCACGCGATCGGCGTCGGGTTCAGCTTCATCAGGTTCATTGCGATCCGGCCGAGCTGGGTACCCGTGACCCGGTTCTTTGTGCCCGCGAGCTCCGTAACGCTCGTTACAAGCGGTTTGTCCTTCCATTTAAGACCGAGCATGATTCCGCGCAGCTCCGCATGGCTGAAAAGGAACTCGATGCCGTGCTTTTTGCGCATCGGGTCACGCAGGACCTTCTGGCTGCCCGGATGATAAAGGAAATGATATTGCGACGCGCGCGTCGGAAACATGTAGGCGTAATCCAGCACATTCAGATAAGGCGCACCACCCGCCGAGTTCTGCGTCGAGGCGGCATAGAAATCGACAATCCCCTGCTGTGTCTTCTTCACACAGTTCAGCTGGCCGCAAATCTGGTTGTTGCCGATGAATTCAATCCGGATCGCGCCATTGGAGCGCTCCTCCAGATCGTTGATGAATTGAAGAACGCCCGCGCGCTCAATGAGCAGATTGCGTGGGTTGAAGCCGGCTGCGCCAAACTTGAGCGAGTGCTTTGCGGGTGTCTTGAAGCGTTTCTCGTAGGTCGAATTGGCAGCCTCGGCAAGGCGTGAAAAGGTGACGGCACCGGTCAGGCCACCGGCAGCGAGCAGCGTAGACGTGACACCGAAGTGCTTCGTGAGTCTCAGAAGATCCCGGCGAGAGACCCCCTGCAGTTTGTCGAGCAGCATTCCATTTCCTCCCTTACTTAATCATCAAAAATGAGATTAATTTTTTCATTATTGCACTCATTCCCACAGATATGCAACTCTGCCGGTTAGCCACGCATAACGAATGCCGTTTACAGATCACCGGCAGGTACCCAACTTGCAAGTGAACGCTTCGTAAGGGGAGGAATTGGTGACTCAATCGGTTGGGGTGTTTGATTATATTGTCGCCGGTGCCGGTTCCGCCGGCTGTGTACTGGCCAATCGGCTCAGCGCTGACGGGCGTTTCAGGGTTCTTTTGCTCGAAGCGGGCGGTCGCGACATCAACCCGTGGATCCATGTGCCGGTCGGCTATTTCAAAACCCTGCACAATCCGAAAACCGACTGGTGCTACAAGACCGAAGCCGATCCCGGACTGAACGGACGCAGCATTGACTGGCCGCGCGGACGAACCCTCGGCGGCTCCAGCTCAATCAACGGTTTGCTCTATATCCGCGGCCAGCACGAGGATTACGATCACTGGCGTCAACTTGGAAATACCGGCTGGTCGTTTGAAGATGTGCTGCCCTATTTCAGACGCGCCGAGGATCAGGAAAACGGGGAATGCGAGTATCACGGGGCGGGCGGACCACTTTCAGTTTCCAACATGCGCGCGCATCGCGATGTCTGCGAGGCCCTGATCGACGCGGCGGAAGAAATCGATATCCCGCGCAACGATGACTTCAACGGCGCGACGCAGGAGGGTGCCGGATACTTTCAGCTCACGGCGCGAAACGGACGCAGATGCTCTGCCGCCGTGGCATATCTCAACCCGGCGCGCGGCCGACCAAACCTGAAAATTATAACCAATGCCCATGCCGAAACGCTTCTGTTCGCCAATGAGGACAGCAAGGACGTCAAGGGCATGAACTTCAACGTCGATGGCCGACCGCACCACGCGACCCTGCGTCCCGGTGGCGAGGTGGTGCTGTCCGCCGGCGCGATCGGATCGCCGCAGGTCCTGCAACTGTCGGGAATCGGCCCCGGAGATGTCCTTCAGAAGAACACGCTCAAGGTGCGCAGGGAATTGCCCGGCGTCGGCCGCAACCTTCAGGATCATCTGCAGATCCGGATGATCTATGAGGTCAATGTTCCCACGCTCAACGACGAGATCAACAACTTCTTCCGCCGCACATTGATCGGTATGCAGTATGTCTTCGCGCGCAAAGGCCCCATGGCAATGGGAGCAAGCCAGGTCTGTATCTTCTGCAAGACGCGCAAGGAGCTCGACAGGCCCGATATCCAGTTTCACTTTCAACCGCTGAGCGCGGACAAGCCCGGCATCGAAATGCACCCCTTTTCGGGGATCACCATGTCGGTCTGCCAGCTCCGGCCCGAAAGCCGCGGACATATCGACATCGTCTCGCCGAACCCCCAAGACTATCCCGAGATTCACCCGAATTATCTTTCCGAGAGAAGGGATCAGGAAACGGCCATTGCCGGAATGCGGGTTACCCGGGCCCTCACCGAAACCGACGCCATGTCAAAATTCATCATACGGGAGGTGCTGCCGGGCGAGAAAACCCAGTCCGACGATGATCTGCTCGATATGGCACGCAACATCTCACAGACCATCTATCACCCGACCAGCACGTGCAAGATGGGCCGCGACGCGGATTCCATGTCGGTGGTCGACGAGAGATTGCGCGTTCACGGGCTGGATCGTGTCCGCGTTGTGGACGCTTCGATCATGCCCGCCATCGTGTCGGGAAACACCAATGCGCCGACCATCATGATCGCGGAAAAAGCGAGCGACATGATCATCGAGGACAATCCCTCATAACCGCCACAACGTCCCTGCAGTAAAAACCGGCAACAGCCGGGACGGCACGAGGCAGGCTTCCGGAGAATTGTGAGCGTACCTGGCGCAAATCATGCCATAAGCAATTAAGAATGCATGCAGCAAAGCTGCATTCTGACTTTACTGGCTGCGGTTAGGACGGGATATTCAGGCATCATGGCGGTCGACAGCTCGGCATTGGAAAGATTGACCCTGTTTTCGGGCCTGGAACAGGCAGCGCTCGACCGTCTGGCGCGCTATGCGCGCCAAATCTCACTTGACAAGGGCGAACAGCTCTTCAATCTGGGAGACCCGTCCGACGGCTGTTACACCATTTTGGACGGTGTTTTTAAGATCTCCATTCCGCTCTCGGACGGAAAGGAGACGCTGCTCAACATCATGGGCGCCGGCGATGTCATCGGGGAAATCGGGTTGATTGACACCCAACCGAGATCCGCCGCCGCGACTGCACTGAAATCGAGCGAATTGGCCTTTCTGCCGGCGCGCGATTTCAAGCATGTCGCCAACGCCAACCCGGAAATCTACCTGCATATGCTGCAAATCCTGAGTGCCCGGGTTCGCACCTCGACCGAAGCCGCCATGACACAGACCGCCCTCCCCCTTCATGGCCGTCTCGCACGCGTCTTCCTGCGTTTGGCGGAAGGGTTCGGAGAGGATCTCGAAGGAGGGCGGATACTCATTCGGCACAAATGCACCCAGGAAGATCTCGCCCGCATGACCGGCTCGGCGAGGGAAAACATAAACCGCCAGATCAAGGGATGGGTGGAAGAGGGATATCTCAGCCGGATCAGCGGATATTACTGCATTGAAAATGAAGACAAATTAAGTGATTGCATCGACCTCTAGGCGGTCACTGTCGAATTCCCCACAGGCGCAGGGCGATCATCAACATTTTACAGGCGGAAACTGCCGTGTTTCTCAAGGATTCGCCCTTTCTGTGACGGGTATCACATGGAATTTTGACCCCACTCTCCATCTTCCAGT
>JALCBY010000113.1 GCA_028066055.1 Hyphomicrobiaceae bacterium | reverse complement strand
GGACATAGAGGGCATGCCCATCCTCAACATCAATGGCTGCCGTCAGTTTCTGAGCCGTTTTACGCTTAATGATCTTCGATCAGGTTTGGGTCAATGGGTAGGTCCGCGATCTCACGTTTGTTCATCTTGCGAATATCGGGATGCGATAGCGGATCACGTCGCCAGCCGTCTTCGTGGTGATCCGCGCGAACCGGACCTACTCTCACGAGACGCGCGGTGCTCTTCAATATTTTGGCGGATTTGATGTATAGCATTTCTAAAGTTGAACGCAGATCGACCCAATTTGGGATCGAAAAATTGTCGATGTGAGTGTAGAAAAACTATATGAAAAAGCTCAACGGAATTCATCTAAGCGGGCTCAGGGCTATCGAGGTACTGGGACGCTGCGGCAATCTGCGCGATGCAGCTCAGGAACTGGGCGTTACATCAGGAGCGGTTAGCCAGCAGATTATCAAGGCAGAGGCGCAGCTAGACTGCCGGTTGTTTGAGCGCAATCCAAAAGGGATGGTTCTGACCAAGATCGGACAGCAGGTCGCCGATCAGCTAACGCAGGGATTTCTCTCTTTGGCACACGGTGTCGCCCTTGCAACGGAGAAGCGGTCGGACGCAATCACAATTGCTGTACCTCCAATCTTTGCTGGAAAGTGGCTGGTTTGGCGGTTGGACCGCTTCAATCAGGCTCATCCAGAGGTCAAAGTACGGATCGACGCATCGGTCGATCTTGTGGACCCGCGCATGGGCGAGGCGGATGCCTGTATTCGCGTCGGCCTTGGAGACTGGCCCGGTGTTCTGGCAGATGAGCTATTCCCCCAACGGGTCTTTCCGGTATGTGCGCCACACCTGGCCCGAGGAATAAATGGCCCAGAGGATCTGCGGCAGGTTCCGATTATCCGGGACACGAACACAATGTTCGGATGGGATGTATGGTTGAAGCCAAACGAGATGACAGAAGAGTGTCTTGGGGCTGGCCCGGAATACTCAGACGCGGCGTTGTGCCTGGACGCCGCAATCGCAGGTCAGGGTGTCTTTCTAGCTTGGGAAACGCTTGCACAAGACGCACTCGCCATGAACCAGCTGGTCGCTCCATTCCCGGGCCGCTTCCGCACCGGAATCTCCTATTGGTTTGTCGAGCCTGAAGACCGGCGCAGGCCCACATCGGTCGACGCCTTCCGAGGCTGGTTGGTGGATGAGCTCGCGGGCGGACGCACATGACCCTCCTGCGCTCCATCGCCGTGACTGGTAGCGCAGGCCGCGTAGGCTCGGGAATTTGCACCCTTGCAAGAAGGCAGGGGCTGCGCGTCGTCGGGCTGGACAAACGCCCAGATGCGGTCTCAATCAAGGCTGACATCCGAGAGCATCACGCTCTCGCCAAACATTTTGAAGGTGTTGATTGCGTTATTCACTGCGCCGGTTTGCACGCACCGCATGTCGGAGTCGCCTCAGACGATGCGTTTCGTGCAATCAATGTGGATGGCACCGCCAGCGTTCTGCGCGCCATTGCAATCGCCTCTGTCCCTCGGATTGTGCTCACCAGTTCGACCGCATTGCTCGGAGGGGGCTCTGATCCGGGCCAACCTGCGCGATGGATCGACGATACGACACAGCCCGCTCCCCGCACCATTTACCATGAGACCAAGCTTGTCGCGGAGGCGAAGGTTCGCAATGCAACCGGGCCGAGCCTGAAGGCTTCGATCATAAGGTTAGGCCGTTGTTTCGATGAAGGCACCCGCCTCAATACTCTCTACAGGCTTTCTCGCGGAATCAGCGTTGAGGATGCCGCAGCGGCGCATCTCTGCGCAGCTAGAGCGTGTGATCTCGATAGTGAACCTCAAATTGCGTGTGCCGACACTCCTTTCGAGCGGGATGACGCCTCCCTACTTGGCAGCAACGCCCGGCTGGTTATCAAAAAGAGATGCCCGGAAGTGTTGAAGACCTTTGCTGCGCATCAGTGGGAGATACCCCAGCGTGTAGACCGTATTTATGCCTGCTCCTCTGCTCAACGACGTTGGCATTGGCGGCCGATGGACAACATACAGGCCGC
>JALCBY010000042.1 GCA_028066055.1 Hyphomicrobiaceae bacterium | reverse complement strand
CGGCCCAAGAGTTTTCATTTCCGCGTAGATACGGGGGCATGATGAGCGTTACCGACATTCGCCAGTGGAATTATCCGACCCGCGTTGTATTCGGCGTTGGCGCGATCGCGCGCCTGCCGAGGCTGTGCGCGGGGCAGGGGATGCAGCGTCCGCTGTTTGTGACCGACGAAGGGCTGCAGGGCACGCCGCTGGTGGACGACACCCTTGCGCTGCTGAAAGACAGTGGCGTTGAGCCGGGCGTGTTCGCAGGCGTGAAGGGTAATCCGAGCGCCGGCAACGTCGAGGCGGGCTTGAAGGTCTATCGTGACGGTGGTCATGACAGCGTCATCGCTTTCGGCGGCGGCAGCGGGCTCGATGCGGGCAAGGCGATTGCCTTCATGGCGGGCCAGGATCGTCCGATCTGGGATTTCGAGGATGTGGGTGACAACTGGCGCCGCGCGAATGCGGACGGCGTCGCGCCCGTCATCGCCGTTCCGACGACATCGGGGACCGGGTCCGAAGTGGGCCGCGCCAGCGTCATTTCCAACGAAGAGACCAAGGTAAAGAAGGTGATCTTCCACCCGTCAATGATGCCTGCTGTGGCGCTTTGCGATCCGGAACTGACACGCGGCCTACCGCCCCACCTCACGGCTGCGACAGGTTTCGATGCCTTCGTGCACTGCTTCGAAGCCTACTGTGCGCCGGGCTATCATCCGATGGCGGATGGGATTGCGCTTGAAGGCATGCGGCTGGCGGCGGAGCATCTCTCGGCTGCCGTGCGTGACGGTGATAATCTGGAAGCGCGAAGCCATATGATGGCCGTGGCGTCCATGGGAGCCGTTGCCTTCCAGAAAGGATTGGGCGGTGTCCATGCGCTGTCTCACGCGGTTGGTGCTCACTACGATACCCATCACGGACTGACGAATGCTATCGTCATGCCTTACATGGTGCGCGCGAACCGCGACGCGATCGAGGACAAAATGGAACATGTCGGACGTGTTCTGGGACATGACAAGCCGTGCTTCGAACGCACATTCGAGTGGTTGATCGGATATCGTGAGGAGGTCGGAATTGCCAACACGCTAACCGAAATTGGTGTGCCGGAGGATGAAGCTCAAAAACTGGGCGGGCAGGCAATCCATGACCCCTGCGCGGGTGGCAACCCAATCCAGCATGACGCCGGCACCTATGCGGATGTTTTCCTCAAATCCCGCAGCGGGGACCTCGGATGACCGACAAAAAACTCCCAACACAGGCGCGCGTCGTCGTTGTCGGCGGCGGGATTGCCGGCTGCTCGGTCGCCTATCATCTGACCAAACTCGGCTGGAAGGACGTGGTCCTGCTTGAGCAGGGACGCCTGAGCGGCGGGACGACATGGCATGCCGCCGGGCTTGTCGGGCAGTTGCGAAATCATGAAAACCTGACGCGGCTCATCGAATATTCCACGCGCCTCTATGCCGACCTGGAAGCGGAAACCGGACAGGCGACGGGATGGAAGGCTTGCGGCAGCCTCAGTATCGCGCGGACCAAGGAGCGCATGACGGTTCTCAAGCGTGTTGCGGCCAAGGCCCGCGCTTATGGCGTTGAGGCGGAAGTGATTTCGGCCAAGGAAGCGAGTGAGAAATGGCCCGTGATGGAAACGAAAGACCTTGAAGGCGCCGTCTGGCTGCCCGGAGACGGAAAGGCCAATCCGGCGGATTTGACTCAGGCGCTGTCGAAAGGCGCGCGCCAGAACGGTGCGCAGATATTTGAAAAGGTGCGCGTCACCGGCGTGGAGCTGGAACGCGGTGCGGTCAGGAAGGTTGCCACGACTGCCGGCGATATCGCGTGCGAATATGTGGTGAATGCGGGTGGCCAGTGGGCGCGTCAGTTCGGGCGCCTCGCCGGCGTGAACGTGCCGCTCTATTCGTGTGAGCATTTTTATATCGTGACCGGATTGATCGACGGCGTGTCCCCCGACTTGCCGTGCCTACGTGATCCTGACGGTTACATCTACTTCAAGGAAGAGGTGGGCGGTCTGGTCATGGGTGGGTTCGAGCCCGACGCGAAGCCGTGGAGCCAGAATCCGATTCCCGACGACTTCGAGTTCACGCTGCTTGAGGACGACTGGGATCAGTTCGAGATTCTGATGGAAAATGCGCTGATCCGCGTGCCGCAGCTGGAGACCGCGGAAATCAAGCAATTCATCAATGGCCCGGAAAGCTTTACCTCGGACGGATACTTCATTCTCGGTGAAGCACCGGAGGTGAAGAACTATTTCGTCTGCGCGGGTTTCAATTCCATGGGGATCGCGAGCGCAGGAGGTGCCGGCAAGGCGCTGGCGGAATGGATGGTGGAGGGTGAACCGACGTCCGACGTCTGGCCCGTCGATATCCGCCGCTTCGGCGCCCATCATGGAAATGATGCCTGGCTGGAGGAACGGGTCAAGGAAACGCTCGGGCTGCACTATGTCATGCCCTGGCCCAACAAGGAGCTTGTTTCGGGTCGCCCGCTGCGATGCTCACCCGTTTATGAGCAACTGAAAGTAAAAGGTGCCTGCTTTGGTACCCGGATGGGTTGGGAGCGTCCGCTCTGGTATGCCCGTGATGGCCAGGCGCCGGAGATGGACTATTCCTTCGGTCGGCAGAACTGGTTCGACCAGTCGGCGGCGGAGCACAATGCCGTCCGCGAAGGCGTCGGCCTGTTCGACTTGTCCTCATTCGGCAAGCTGCTGGTACAGGGCCGCGATGCCGAAGCCGAGCTTCAGCGCCTATGTGCAAACAATATTGCAGTTGAATCCGGGTGCTGCGTGTACACCGGCATGTTGAATGCCCGCGGCGGCTACGAGAGCGATCTGACCGTAACGCGGCTCAGCCAGGACCGCTTCATGCTTGTGACGGGCTCCGCGCAGATCAACCGGGATCTGGACTGGATCACGCGAAACCTGCGCGCCGACGCCCATGTCACGGTCACCGACATCACCAACTCTCTCGCGGTATTTGCCGTGATGGGTCCGAAGGCCCGGGATCTGCTCTCACGCCTGACGCCGGACGACCTCGGCAACGGTGCGTTTCCGTTTGCCACCAGCCAAACGATCTCCTTGGGACAGGAAGAGGTCCGCGCCAACCGGCTGACCTATGTGGGTGAACTTGGTTGGGAGCTGTATGTTCCGATCGAGACGGCAAGCAATGTCTACGAACAAATCGTCGCGGCAGGCGACGAGTTCGGTCTGGTTCATGCAGGTTACTACGCACTGGAATCGTTGCGGGTTGAGAAGGCATACCGGTCCTGGGGCCATGAACTGACGCCGGACTATTCGCCCTTTGAGGCCGGTCTCGGATTTGCCGTGGATTTCGGCAAGGGTGATTTCATTGGCCGCGATGCGCTTCTGGAGTTGAAGAAGGAAACGCCGAAACGCAGG
Organism: Hyphomicrobiaceae bacterium; assembly: GCA_028066055.1. GTDB lineage: Bacteria > Pseudomonadota > Alphaproteobacteria > Rhizobiales > Methyloligellaceae > UBA2767. The sequence continues at coordinate 18,176 of JALCBY010000042.1, read as the reverse complement.
CTCGCGCTGTTCGTGGTTCAGAACTCCGAGGCCGTGCTTTGGGGCGGGGAATTGATCCTGCGCGATGGTGAACCGGTGGGAGAAATCGAATCTGCGGCCTACGGCCATACGCTGGGCGGTGCCGTCGGGCTCGGCTACGTGAACAACGAGGGCGGTGTCGACCGGGCGTTTATCGAATCCGGAGCATTCGAGATCGATATTGCTGGCGACCTATTTCCGGCCAAGGCCCATCTGCGCACGCCGTATGATCCCAGGCTGGAACGGGTAAAGGCTTAATCTCGCTTCCTGAACAATCGGCGGAACCCGAGGATCGCCATCACGACGATGAGCACCGAACCGATGGCAAGCAGATCGAGTTCGCCAAAAGGTCCCTCCTGCCGTCTCAGCAGGAACGGTGCCGGTTGTGGTGCAGGACCATCGATCTGTGCGAGTTGGGTGGTCATGTTACCCAAACAAGATAATCACGATGATGCCGGCGGCCAGTAACGATGCCGCGAACAGTCGCCGCGCGATCGCGCCTTCTCGCAGGAACAATCCGCCGAGCATGACGGAAATGGGAATCGACGCTTGGCGGACCGATGTCACGGCGGCGACTTCAGCGCCCATCTGATAGGCCATGAGAATGAGATAATAGGACGCGTAGGCCATGACGCCGGGGATGATCAGCATCGCGGTCCGCCGTATGATCGGGCGGCCATCCTCATAGCGCGTATGAGTCCGGCGGCGCAGAAACAGGCTCAGATACACCGGTATCAGCAGAGCTTCCACCCAGAACACCTGAACCTGCGGCTCAAGCGTTTCCATGAGGCGAGCATCGGCGATGGAGTAGATACCGGTGCCGGACATTGCCAGCAGCGCAAGCATGAGGGTGCGAGGGTCTTCGAGAAAATGCGTGCCGCGCCGATAGAGCAGCAGAAATCCGCCGGCGACGGCCATTGCTATTCCGAGCAACACATAGAGCGAATATGTCGTCCCCAGGAACGCGACCCCAACAATCACAATGAAGACCGGTGAGGCGCGGATGATGGGGTAGTAGGCCGACAGATCGCCGCGGCTCAACGTTGCCGTCAGGCATGTGCCGTAGAGGATCTGGCCGCACCATGACAAAAGGATCAGCGGTATGACCGCGGCCACCGCCCAAAGATCGGAACCCGCGAGCAGGCTGTGAACGAGGCCGCACGCGGCCAGCACGATCGTCATACCGAGATAGCCGAGTTGCGTATCCGGTTCTTGCTTGAGAAAGAGGTTCCAGATCGGGTGAATGGCCGCCGACAGCAGCACCATTGCGGCAATCGTCAGGCCCATCGCGGCTGCGCGTCGTTAGACCTGGGGGTCATGCGGTTTTCGATGCTTGGTGGCGATGTCCCAGAAGGCGGCGACCGTCCGGAGTTTCGCGCGCTCCTTCAGGCAGACAAGGTTTTCGGTCATCGAGCCCTTGCAATCGCTCAAGGTTATGGCCGTCAGCCGCGAGTCGAACCCGAAATCAGCCTTGGAAACGACACCCACACCAATACCCGCGGCGACCGCCTCGCGCGCTGCAGCGCGTCCTTCCGCCTCGATCGCAATGTCGACATCAAGCTGTTTGGCTTCTAGTTCCTGCTCGAATGTCAGGCGTGTTTTCGAGCCGTGCTCGCGCATGACGAGGGGCTCCGAGCATAACTCCTTGAGTGTGATTGCGCGGCGTTTCGCCCAATGGTGAGATTTGGGGACGAAAGCAACCAGCGGGTCGGTCCGCAGCGGCATGCTTTCCAGCCGTGGATCGTCCGGCACGTCGGCCAGCACGGCCACGTCCGCATTGAAATCGAAAAGCCAGGACAGGACGTCGTCTGCATTGCCGATGCTCAGCTTGATGGAGATGCCAGGATAGGCTTCGCGAAACGCCCCTATGAGGTTCACCGAGTGGAGCGGAGCGTCGGCGGCCATACGGAGCGATCCTGTTCGCAGAGCTTCGCTCTCGGACAACAGCTCAACGGCTTCTTTCTCCAGTTCGAACATGCGCTTGGTGAGCTCGAACAATCTCAGTCCCAGCTCCGTCGGCACGACCGACCGCCGCTTGCGTTCGAACAGGCGGATATTGAACCAGCCTTCCAGTTTGCGAACCTGATCCGAGATCGCCGGTTGCGAGATATTGAGCTGCCGGGCTGCCTTGGAAAAACCGCCATAGGTCGCGACGGCGTGGAAAGCACGAAGCTGGTAGTAGTACATCGACAGTACCTATGGATATCATTAGATCACATGATTTGACTTATGGTACTCGCCCGCTTTCTCATTGGTCAAGCAATAGGATTACGGCTCGGAAGTCCGGGCCCGGATTGCGACTGCGGCCGTTGAGAGGATTTAATTTGGCCGCCACGGCACGGTGTGTGATCATGCGTCGAAACTTCAAAAGCAACAAATGCTTGTATCAATGGAATGAATTTTGCCATTGCTGCAGCCCATGTGAACATGCCTGCAGGATGGAAGAGCGCGGGCGCGGAAGCGCGGCGCATGCCGGTGTCATCACGCTGTCGTTCAGGGTAGCCGTTGCAGGCAATCGATGCCATCGAATGCGAGGAACGGCGCAACACAAATTGCCGCAAATTGGATTGGGATGCTCACGGAGCAATCCATACGAGTGGATGTAAAAGGAGGAAGCATATGAAGTCTGGTTTTTTGAAACGTCTGAGTTTGTCGGTGTTTGGGGCCGTGCTCGCGGGTTCGGTGTTTGCCGGCGCCGCGAAAGCGGAAGATCTCATTGTCTACACCGCTGTTGAGCCCGAAGAACTTACCGGGTTTGCCAAGGCTTTCGAGGCCAAGCATCCCGGCATCAAGATCAAATGGGTGCGTGACTCAACGGGAATCATGACCGCCAAATTGCTGGCCGAGGGAAAAAACACTCCGGCCGATATCGTCTGGGGTCTCGCCGCGACGAGCCTGCTGCTGCTTAAGGATGCAGGCATTCTTGAGCCGTATGCGCCGAAGGGGGTGGATAAGCTCGACGCCAAATATGTCGATGGCGATAATCCGCCGTCCTGGGTTGGCCAGCGCGCATGGATCGCCTCGATCTGCGTCAACACGGCGGAGGCAAAGGCGAAAAACCTGCCGATTCCGAAGAGCTGGGCGGATCTGACCAAACCCGTCTACAAAGGCCATATCGTCATGCCGAACCCGGCTTCGTCGGGCACGGGTTTCCTCGATGTCTCAAGCTGGATTCAGATGTGGGGCGAGGAGAAAGCCTGGAAGTTCATGGATGATCTCCACAAGAACATCGGCATCTACACCCACTCCGGTTCCAAGCCGTGCAAGATGGCCGGCAAGGGAGAGTTTCCGATCGGCGTGTCGTTCGCCTACAAGGGCGCTCAGCTAAAAGCCAAGGGTGCTCCGGTCCTGACAGTCGCGCCGACTGAAGGCGTTGGCTGGGATCTGGAGAGCTTTGGTTTGGTCAAGGGCGCAAAGAACGCGGATGCCGCCAAGAAGTTCGCCGACTGGTCGGTCTCCAAGGACACCAACGTGATGTATAACGACGCTTACGCGGTCGTTGCCTATCCGGGTGTCGCCAAGCCGGTCAAGTTCTTCCCGGAGAATCTCGATAAGAAGATGATCAAAAATGACTTCTCCTGGGCGGCGAAAAATCGTAAGCGGATTCTCGCCGAGTGGAAGAAGCGCTACGACTCGAAGTCCGAGCCGAAGAAAAAATAGATTGCTTGATCTGAAGCCCCCGGCCCGCGTTAAACTGGCCGGGGGTTTTTATTTGGGGGGACAGAGGCGATGGCCCGCAAGCCGGGTAGGAAAGCGGCAGGGAATGAGCAGCCGCAACAGCCGTTTCTTGAGATCAGGAACGTCACAAAGAAGTTCGGCGACTTCGTTGCGCTCGACGACGTTTCCCTCGAAATCCACGAGGGCGAGTTCGTTTGCTTTCTGGGACCGTCCGGTTGCGGCAAGACGACTCTGCTGCGTGCGATTGCAGGTCTTGATTTCCAGACCTCGGGCCGCATCTATCAGCGCGGAAGGGATATCTCCGACGTGCCGCCCGCCGATCGAGATTTCGGCATCGTCTTCCAGTCTTATGCGCTGTTTCCCAATCTTACGGTCGAGCGGAACGTTTCCTACGGTCTCGTCAACCGGAAGGTCGGCCGCAAGGCCGTGAATGACCGCGTCGAGGAACTGCTGACCCTCGTCGGGCTGGCCGGATCGGGAGATAAATATCCGGCCGCTCTGTCCGGCGGCCAGCAGCAGCGCGTGGCGCTTGCACGCGCGCTCGCAACATCTCCGGGGATGCTTCTGCTCGATGAACCGTTGAGCGCGCTCGATGCCAAGGTGCGCGAACGCTTGCGCCATGAAATGAAGGAGCTTCAGCGCACGCTCGATATCACCACAATCATGGTCACACACGATCAGGAGGAGGCGCTAACCATGGCCGACCGGATCGTGGTGATGAGTGATGGGCGTATTGAGCAGGTTGGCTCACCGGTCGAAATTTATCGTCACCCCGTCAGCCCCTATGTGGCGGATTTTATCGGCGCGATGAATTTCCTGCACGGGAAAGTCATGCGCAAGGGCCATGTGAAGGTCGGTAAGATGGATATTGCCGTAGAGGATCACACCGGGCAGTTCAAGAAGGGCGATCAAGTGGTTGTTTGTATCCGTCCCGAATGCGTGGCGGTGCGTGATCTGGGACGCGTGAAGACCAATCGCTATGCAATGGCTATTCGTGACATAGAGTTTTTGGGCTCTTACTGCCGGGCAACTCTGGCTGTTGGGGGAGGAAGCGACGAGGAACTGATCGCGGATTTTTCGATCAATCTCATGCGTGATTACAAGCTTGAGCGTGGCACAAAGCTGAACGTCGCTTTTCCAAAAGACTGCCTTGAGGTTTACCACTCGGACGCGAGGGGCATTCCTGCATGAGTGCGGCCGAAATATCCGTCACCAGCGAAGGCGGTTCGTCCCGTTGGGCGAAACTGCGGCATGTTGGCCGCGAAGCCTGGATCATGCTTGGCGGTATTGCCGCCATTCTCGTCGCCCTCGTCGCGTTTCTCGTGCTGCCGCTTTACGCGCTGTTCAAGAAGAGCGTCGAGGACGACAAGGGAAACTATGTCGGGCTGGTAAACTTTCAGGAATATTACGAGAGTCCCGGGCTCCTTCAGTCCATAACCAACAGCCTGACCATCGCCGTGCTGACGATGGTTATCGCCTGCTTTCTGGCGTTTCTCTACGCCTACGGCCTGACCCGCACATGCATGCCGTTCAAGAAGACGTTCCGTGCCATCGCCACAATCCCGATCCTCGCACCGTCATTGCTGCCGGCGATCTCGCTTATCTATCTGTTCGGCAATCAGGGGCTCATCAAGGGACTGCTGTTGGGGGAAAGCATCTATGGCCCGATCGGCATCATGATCGCCATGGTGTTCTATATTTTCCCGCACGTGATGATGATTATGGTGACGGCGCTGTCGACCACGGATGCACGGCTTTACGAGGCTGCTGAAGCACTTGGAACCAGGCCGTCGCGCGTCTTTTTCACGGTTACCTTGCCCGGCGCCATCTATGGCATCGTGTCGGCCGCCGTGGTTGCCTTCACGCTGACCATTACCGATTTCGGCGTGCCGAAGGTGATCGGCGGCCAATACAATGTGTTGGCAACCGATATCTACAAGCAGGTTGTCGGACAGCAGAATTTCTCGATGGGCGCGGTCGTGGGGATCGTGCTTCTGATTCCCGCGCTCTTTTCATTCGTGATCGACCGTCACGTGCAGAAAAAGCAGGTGGCTTTACTGTCGGCGCGTGCGGTGCCCTACCACCCCAAACCGCACAAAGCGCGTGACATGGCGTTCCTGCTCTTCTGCCTCGCCATGACGGTGTTCCTTGTCGGTATTCTCGGCACTGCGGCATTCGGTTCGTTTGCAAAATTCTGGCCGTATGACCTCTCCCTGTCGCTGGTTCACTATGACTTCGACAAGGTCGACCCGAACGGCTGGTCGTCCTTCTTCAACAGTCTGAAGATGGCAAGCATGACCGCCGTTATCGGCGTTGTCGTCATATTCCTCGGCGCTTACTTCGTCGAAAAGGGGCAGGGGTTTGCCAGGCTGCGCGGCTTCTTCCATATGCTGGCGATGATGCCGATGGCGGTTCCAGGCCTGGTGCTCGGCCTAGCCTATGTGTTCTTTTTCTCGGTTCCTGAAAATCCGCTGTCATTCCTGTACAGCACCATGGCCATCCTGGTGATCTGTACCGTCATCCACTTCTACACGGTGAGCCATCTCACCATGCTCACGGCCTTGAAACAGATCGACAAGGAGTTCGAATCCGTATCCGCCTCGCTCAAGGTCCCCTTCTACAAGACCATGTTCCGCGTGCATGTACCTATCTGCCTGCCGGCGATTTCGGAGGTGATGATGTATCTGTTCGTCAACGCCATGACGACGGTTTCTGCCGTCGTTTTCCTCTACTCGGCCGATACGAAACTTGCGGCGATCACGGTGCTGAACCTCGACGATGTGGGCGATCAGGCGGAGGCTGCGGCCATGGCGATGATGATTGTGGCGACATCTCTCACGGTGCGGGTACTGCACGGGCTTCTTATGCGGGCATTGAATGCGCGTCACTCTGCGTGGCGGACGCGGTGATCCGATCGGACGTCCATCAGAAAACTTTCTGTCCGAAGACGTTTTGCAGAAAGAACAATCCGAAGAAGCAGATCAAGCCCGCCATCACGGGTGTGGCGACCCATCCAAGCATGATGTTGCCGAGCACGCGCCAGCGGATGCCGTGGACGCCCTGCAGGATGGCAATGCCGACAACAGCGCCGACGACGGCTTGAGAACTTGAAACCGGCACCAGCGGTATGGTCGGCAGGCCGGCGTCGAGCAGTAATGCCTCAAGGCCGCGCGACGCGAAAATGAACAGCACGATGGAGTGGGCGATGACGGCGATAAACGCGGCCGCAGGCGAAATACGACCCAATTCGCCGCCAACGGTCATCATCACGCCCCTGGAATAGGTCATGACGCCGATCGCGATGGCAAATCCACCAAGGAGAAAGAGCTGCTGGGTGCCGGACAATGTGGTTGCGCCGAGGGTGAGATCGGGGAACGGCTTCGCCGGAATGAAAACGCCGACCACGTTGGCGATATTGTTGGCGCCGAGCGCATAGGCTCCGAACGCGCCAGCCATCAGCAACCCGACGCGCAAATAGGCGTCCGTGCGCACAAGATGAAGCTCCGCATGGCGCAGATACAACCGCAGCGCTTTGTAGAGAACCACCGCGATAACCGCGGATAGCACCGGGCAAAGGAACCATGTGCTGACGATCTTCGTGAGAATTGTTGTGTCCGTCGGCGCATTGGCGAACAGGTTCCAGCCGACGATCCCGCCGACGATGGCCTGGGAGGTCGAGACCGCGAGCCCGGATTTCGTCATCAGATAGACCGAGATGGCGGCGGCAAGCGCTGTCATGAAGGCACCGGCCAGGGTCGATATCGAACCGAGCTTGCCAAGCGTCGTCGATGTCCCGGCGCCGCTGACAGCCGCACCGAGTATCACGAAGATGGAACAAATGATCGCTGCCGTGCTCCACTGCACCATGCGCGTTCCCACGGCGGTTCCGAACACGTTCGCGGCGTCGTTCGCACCGAGGGCCCAGCCGAGAAACAGTCCGCTCGACAGAAAGATGAGAACCAGAGGATCCATGCGGCGCTAGACGGTCCGCTTGATGGCATAGATAGCAAGACGGTCGGCGACGTCCTCCGCCCAGTCCGCGACATTGTCGATCTGCTCGACAAAATTGCGCAGATGCGCCTTGTGCGCGAGATCGATGTCCGCGTCGAAGATGTCCATCTTCAATTGGGTGGAAATCTTGTCTGCTTCCTTCTCGTAGATCATCACCTTGTGATTGTGGTCACCGACCATGTGGGGCGTGCGGAAGAAGGACCGGGCCGCCAGAACCAGCGCGTCGGCTGCCTGGACAACCATGTTGGTGAGCTTCCGGAAGCCCGACACAAACTCGTCCGAGATTTGAGGTTTCTCGATCGCAATGGCCCAGAGCGTTCCTTCGAACAGATTCAGAAGATGGTCGAGCGTTTCGACCAGACCCAGAACATCGCCGCGCGCGTCCGGAATGAGCGTGTGCGTATACAGCTCCTTCTCGATATTCCGACGCAGGTTGTCGGCTTCGCTCTCAAGCGTATTGACGGCCTTCAGTTTCGATTTGAAGTCGCCGTTGGCTCCCTCCTTCAGGTAGGTTCGCACGCCCAGCCTGAACATCACCGCGGCTTCCGAAATCTTGTCCAGAAACTCGTCAATCTGACCTTCGAGGTCCTTGGTGCGGCCGAAAAGCCGCAGTTTGGTCATTCGGCTCATGGGTTCCCTATCGTCGCCTGCGCCAGCATCTTTCGTGCAACTGGAGATGCCGGACGCCGATCCGTAGTGTCATAATGCGCACAATGTGCGCTTTTGTTCAAATCATGCAAATTCATTCCGTTGATGCAGGTATCGATTGCACATATTCAAAGTACCTGATTGACGGCCCGCAATTATGCATCCGCGATGCGTTGTCGGCGGGGAAGAGGCTTCATCATTGCTCGTGTATCCTTTAAATTGGTGGCCTGAATTGCGGGATTTACTGAACTTCGAGATGGCAACGACGGTTGAGCCTGTTCCATGAGCACATGTTTCGAAACGGCTATTGCGCTTATCGATGAAGCGAATGCACAAGATCCGAACCTGATTGACACGGCGTCCGGGAGCCGGCCCGCCGAACTCGTCTACGGGGAACGGATGAGCACCATGCTTGCGCGCGTATACCCTGAAGCTACGGAGGAATTGCGGCTCGCTATCCGGGCGCAACATCTCAAACGCTGGACCCGGCCACGGTCGGATTATCCGATGGATCGCAAGGGATATCACGCGTGGCGCAATGCTGCGAAAAAGGCACATGCGGAAGATGTGTCAGAGTTGCTTTCGCGCGCCGGATACGACGAGGACACGATTTCCCGTGTCCAGTCGCTCATTCGCAAAGAGCGCGTGAAACGTGACAAGGATGCCCAAGCTGTCGAGGACATCGCCTGTCTGGTATTTCTCGAACATTATTTCAGCGCATTTGCGGCCAAGCATGAGCACGAGAAATTGATCGGCATCTTGCGCAAGACTTGGACGAAGATGTCGGAGACGGCACGTGAGGCGGCACTCAAACTGCCGATGGACAAATCGTCATCTGCTCTTGTTCAGGAGGCGCTGTCCGGCTAGGCCTTACAAAAGCGAGACTAAAAATGATCGGAAGGTGGGTCGTTTGACCAACACCCCTGAAAACTCGGTTGATACACAGGCCGTGGCGATTGTCCTCGCCTCACATGGCGACCGCGGTGAGGACCGGCGGAATGCGGGGCTCGCGACGCATGTGAAGGCGCTGCGTGACAGCGGCCATTTTCAATTTGTCGCCGGCGGCGTGCTCAATGGTGAGCCGTCTCTGGAGCAGGCGCTTTCGCAGGCTGAACAGAGTGGCGCGAAATGGATTCTCGTCTATCCCATGTTCATGAGCGCGGGATATTTCGCGTCGGAGGAGTTGCCGCGGCGGATCAAGGCCGCCAACCTTTCGGTTCTGACGTCCATCCTCCAGCCCCTGGGTGTCGACAAGCGCGCACCCCTTTTGTTGCTGGAGAGCGCCTTGCGTGCGGCGAAGACCTCCGGAATTGCCCCCGTGGACGCCCGGTTGCTGATTGTCGGTCATGGTTCAAAGCATGGGCCGGTCAATGCCGACGCCACGCGCGCGGCCGCGCAAGTCGTAGCCGAGCACTCCCCGTTTGCGCGCATTGACACTGCGTTTATTGAGGAAACCCCGTTCGTAGCCGACGCGCTTTCGCAGTATGAGGGACAAAATGTGGTTGCCGGTTTTTTCTCCGGCGACGGGATGCATTCGGGCGAAGATATACCCGATGCCATCAGCAACAGCGGTGCGGCAGCCGTTTACACTGGACCCGTGGGCCTGCATCCGCGAGTTCCAGAGCTGATCGTTTCGAGTGTCATGCGCGCATTGAAGTCGCGGACGAACGAAACCGCGCCTCCGCAGCCCGCCGCGGCGCCCAAGCCTGTATCCGAGATGCCGGAAGCGGCACCCGCGCCACAATCGGAAACTCGCAAGAAGCGTTCGTTCCTCCACGCGTTCAGCAGCGGGACGCGGGGCTTGAGGCTTGTCCTGCGGGCCGCGGTCGTCCTGGTCATGTTGGCGGTCCTCGGTATTGCCGCGCTCGCGTTCTTGGTGCCGGAAGACACAATACGCGAGCAGGTCACCTCTCTGGTGAAACAGAAGACAGGGCGCGACCTGACGATTGGTGGCAATGTCTCGCTCGCTTGGTTTCCCAGTATCGGTGTGAAACTTGACGATGTCCGCGTTTCGAATCCTCCCGGCATGAAGGTTGGTGATACACTGCGTGTGGGGACCCTGACCGTCGATTTGAAGCTGTTGCCGCTGATCAGCCGACGCGTCGAGGTCGACCGCTTTGTTCTGACAGACCCCGTATTCAACCTTCTTGCAGATGCGAAGGGCCGAAAAAACTGGGAGATCGAGAAGAAATCCGCGTCGCGCGGACATGATGGAACCGCGCGGCTAGCTGGCCCAGCCTTTGTCCGTGCGCAGGCGGCCGGCGTCGGCGGTGGCGTGGTTGAGGATGTCCGGCTTGGCGAGATTCAGATCGTCAACGGTGCGGTCAACTTTACCGATGAGGTGACCGGGAGCGTGCAGAATGTTTCGGCGCTGAATGTTTCTGTCCAGCAGCCGCAATTGTCGGAACCGTTGGACGCGAATGGTGATCTGATGTGGCGGAACAAGAAGATCGCATTCGACGCGCGTATCGACTCGGTTCCCGCCCTGATCCGCGACAAAGAATCGAAAATGCGTGTCGGCCTCACCGCACCCAACGGAAAGGCTGACTTCGACGGACAGATCCGGGTGGGAGCGGCAGCTGCCGTCAGCGGGCAGGTGTCGGCCAACACCCAGTCTGTGCGCGAGCTGATCAATTGGGTGAGCACACCACTACCGCCGGGCGGCGGATTGGGAGCGGGATCTTTTGTAGGGCAGGTCCGCTACAAGGGTGACACTCTTACCTTTTCCAACGCAAGACTGGGTATAGACGGCATGACGGCAAAAGGGCAGGGGAATGTCCGCCTTGGCGCCGCCAAGCCTGTAGTCACGGCAAGCCTTGCCTTCGACAAGCTCGACCTCAACCCCTATCTGCAGGAGGGCAAAGGTAGCGCTTCGCAGTCGCGCAGTACGGCCCCCAAACCTTCCGCCGCGGGACCCGCACCGAAGCCCCAGTCTGGTGACTCCCTCACAGATTTCATCAAGAAGCTCGACAAGTCCGGCGGTGCCCCACAGCCGCAGGTGCGAGCCTGGAGTCAGCGGAAGTTCGATCTGATCGGACTTCGAGCGGTCAATGCGAATGTGAAACTGACAACCGGTACGATCCTCTACAAACGGATCAAGACCGGCGAGAGCGCGGTTACGGCCTATCTCAACAAAGGCGTCCTCACTGCCGACCTTACGAAATTGGCTCTATATTCCGGCGCCGGCACGGGACGCGTGACATTGAACAGTGTGCGGCAAACCCCGGCCATGGCCGCTGTGTTTAATCTCAAGGGCGTGTCGGCACGGCCTCTACTGAAGGACGCAGCCGACTTCGACTGGGTTTCCGGGCGGGCGAACATCGAGTTTAAACTGTCCGGCGCCGGCAATTCGCAAAAGGCGATGGTCCAGGGTCTGGACGGGTCGGGGAGCTTCGTTTTCACCGATGGCGCAATCGAGGGCATCAATATCCCGGCGATGGTGCGTGGCTTGAAGCAGGGCAAGTTCGACGGTTGGAAACGTACCGACCGTGAGAAAACGGACTTCAGCAAACTCTCGGCAAGTTTCGTGATTCAAAAGGGTGTTGCGTACAACAAGGATCTTCAGCTGATCGGCCCGCTTCTTCGCCTGTCCGGCGAGGGCAATGTCGATTTGGGCCGCGAGCGTGTCGACTATGCTGCGCTGCCAAGACTTGTCGCCAATCTTCAGGGGCAGGGTGCGGTCGACGACCCGAATCGCGGGCTCGTTATTCCTGTGCGAATTACGGGGGCTTGGGCAGATCCCAAGATCGTTCCCGATCTGGACCGGCTATTGAGCGATCCGGAACTTGCAAAGGACGCTGTCGAAAAGGTCGGTGACGTCATCAAAAAGTTGAAGAACAAGGAAGACGTCAACCAACTGCTGCAAGGCTTGCTTGGCGGCGGCAACCAGCAAGCGCCGTCCGGTGCGCCGCAACAAGGCCAGCCAAGCCAACCAGGACCACCGGGTCAGCCAAACCAGCAGATCCGCCCCGAGGACGTGCTCAGGAACCTGCTGGGCCAATAGCCTTTCTCTTCCGGCAAACCGGTAGATTCGAAAATTTGACACCCCGGATGTGCTGACGCGGGCGCGGCACTCGCCTATAAGTGCGGCCATGGATACCACTGCACCCGCATCGCGGCGCGCAACGCGTCCGCAGGCTGCCCCGAAGGTGGGCTTTGTGAGCCTCGGCTGCCCCAAGGCGCTGGTGGACTCTGAGCGCATCATCACGCGTCTGCGCGCCGAAGGCTACGAGTTGTCCGCCGACTATCAGGGTGCCGACGTCGTGGTGGTGAATACCTGCGGGTTCCTCGACAGTGCGAAGCAGGAATCGCTGGATGCGATCGGCGAAGCCCTTGCGGAGAACGGGCGGGTGATCGTAACTGGCTGCATGGGCGTCGACGAGGCGCATATTCGCGCGGAGCACCCGGATGTTCTGGCTGTTACGGGCCCGCATCAATATGAGCAGGTGGTTTCCGAAATCCACAATGTCGTCCCGCCTGCGCATGACCCGTTTCAGGATCTCATTCCGCCGCAGGGGATTCGTCTCACGCCTCGGCACTACGCGTATCTGAAGATTTCCGAAGGCTGCAACAATGCCTGCTCCTTCTGTATCATTCCCTCCATGCGCGGCAGGCTTGCAAGCCGTCCCGCCGCCGACGTCATGCGCGAAGCGGAACGTCTCGTTGAGGCGGGTGTCCGGGAGTTGCTGGTGATCAGCCAGGATACGTCAGCTTACGGTGTTGACCTGAAATACGCGGTTAGCGCGTGGAATGGACGCGAGATTGCAGCCCGCTTCTATGACTTGACTGAAGCGCTGGGGCATCTGGGCGTTTGGGTGCGCTTGCACTATGTCTATCCCTACCCCCACGTAGACGACGTCATTCCGCTGATGGCCGAGGGTAGGGTACTGCCCTATCTGGATGTTCCGTTTCAGCACGCCAGTCCGAATGTGTTGAAGGCGATGCGCCGGCCGGCGCATCAGGAAAAGACGCTGGAGCGTGTTCGCAAGTGGAAGGAAATCTGTCCGGATCTTGCCATTCGCTCAAGCTTCATCGTCGGATTCCCCGGCGAGACGGAGGAGGATTTCAACCTGCTGCTCGACTGGCTGCAGGAAGCCCGATTTACGCGCGTCGGCTGTTTCAAATATGAAGACGTTGCCGGAGCCGCCTCGAATGCCTTGCCCAACCATGTGCCGGAGGACGTGAAACAGGAACGGTTCGCCCGATTGATGGAAACCCAGGCAAAGGTCAGCGCCGATCTGCTGTCCTCGAGGGTGGATCAAACCATCGAGGTTCTCGTCGATGAAGTGGACGAGGAGGGGGCTATCGCCCGTTCCGCGTGGGACGCGCCCGAAATCGACGGCTGCGTTTTTCTGAACGGGCAAACGAACCTTGAGCTAGGCGATATGCTCACTGTGCGCGTGGAGCATGCGGATGAATATGATCTGTGGGCCACACCGGTGGAGGCGTCATCATGAGCGAACTCGGCAGCTGGCGGGAATTGCGCGATGCGCTCGAAGCGCGGCGCAAGGAGATCAACGAGGAAATCAGCGCCTATCCGCCACCGATCACCGGATGCGATTCCCAGTTCAATCACCTGCTCGAAGCGCGGCAGCAGCTCAACAGGGAGCTCGGCCGTCTGCAGGATGAAATGGCGGGCAGCGCGGACCCGCAGGCAATTGCCGCATTCATAGAATCTTGCCCGTTTTTCGCGGGCGACGAGGGAGAAAAACACGCATGAAAATTCTCGTATTGCCGGGCGACGGCATCGGGCCGGAAATCGTCGCGGCGGGTATGCACGTTCTCGAGACGGTGAATGCTGCGCGCGGACTGGACCTGAAATTTGAGTATGACGATGTGGGACTCGCTAGCCTCGAAAAGCATGGCACCACCCTGCGACCGGAGCTGTTCGACAGGATCTCAGACTTCGATGGTGTTGTCCTCGGTCCCCAGGACAATCTCGCATATCCGCCGCCCGAAGAGGGGGGCGTCAACATTTCGGCGCGTTTCCGCATCGGTCTCGACCTCTTCGCAAATGCACGTCCGGCGCGCACCCGTCCGGGTCTTGCCAAGGGTAAGGAAGGCCTCGATCTTGTGGTCATGCGTGAGCTCACCGAAGGCTTCTATGCTGACCGCACCATGTTTGTGGGCACCGGCGAGTTCATGCCGACCCCGGACCTCGCCATGTCCGTGCGCAAGGTCACGGCGCAGGGATGCGAAAGAATCGCGCGCGCGGCATTCGAGCTCGCGATGAAACGGCGGAAAAAGGTGACGGCTGTACACAAGGCCAATGTGCTCAAGGTGACGGACGGCCTCTATCTGGAACAGGTGCGCAAGGTCGCGAAGGAATTTCCGGACGTCGAGCTGGATGACGTTCTGATCGACGCCATGACAGCGTATCTCGTGCGCGATCCATCACGGTTCGATGTCGTGCTGGCAACGAATATGTATGGTGACATCCTGTCGGATCTTGCCAGTGAGCTGTCCGGCAGCCTCGGGCTGGCCGGTTCGACCATGGCCAGCGCCACGCAGTGCTTCGCCCAGGCGCAACACGGGTCGGCTCCCGATATTGAAGGCCAGGACAAGGCGAACCCGACGTCGCTCATCCTGTCGATCGTGATGTTGCTGGATTGGCTCAGCGAGAAACACGGGCGCGATGACCTGCATGCGGCGGCGAAAGCCATGAATGGTGCCGTCGATGCTGCGCTTGCCGAGGCATCAACGCGAACGGTCGATCTTGGCGGCCAACTGGGTACTAAAGCCTTTGGAGATCACGTCGCGCGCTCGGTGTCCTAGCTGACTATCACTGCAAGTGTGGACCGAAGAAATCTCTAGCGGCAACTCTTTGCATATGCGCCGAAGCGGCGAGCCGTCGACGCAAGCGCCTGTGCCTGGCCTCTTGGAAGCGGTCCGGCGGTCGCGATCCAGAAGCCGTTGCGGAAATTGGAGCATTGCGTGGTGTTCATGATGAACCAGCCGTTGCCGAGTCGCGCCGCCCGCGTTTGCGCCTCGGCCCGGTTCGCGAAGGAGCCGGCGATCGCGTACCAACCACCTCCGCCTGGTCCAGGTGCCGGTCCCGCACCGCTGCGGATACATTGTCCGTTGATGAAGGAGTATCCCGGCGGGCACTGGGGCGTTGGAGCCGGTGCTGTGGCAAGCGGGGAAAAGACGAGATTGTCCTGACGGTAGCGCACGACCTGGCATCTGCGTCCACGCACCGGAGCCGTTCCGCGCAAAACGATCATGTTACCCTGCCGGCTTCCGCTCACCGGGTAAGAAACGACGCCGCAACGGGCACTGAAGAGCCGCGACTGGCCGGAAATCGCGCCGCCCGCTCCCTCCACGCCATCGAAGAGCAGCGAGCCTGATTGCGCACCGGCCTTCGCTATTCCGGCACGTGGTTGCGAATAGCTGATGGCGAGGCGCCCGCCGTCGCAGATCTGGACGTCCATGATGGAGCCGTTGTGCAGATACTGATCGTTCGCGCAGGCGCTTGCACGCGCATCCGGCGCTGCCGCCAGCAGAGATAGCGCGACGGTCGACAGCGTCAACAGGGCACGTCTCATCGGTTCATCCTCCAAATGCGCGGCATGGTTGTGTGTCACACTAGAGCGTGTCCTCTCCCGCGCCAACATCTGACGCGTGTCCGGTCGCGTCTCCGGTTGCAGTCAGTCGCTTGAGTTCTAGATAGAGGACTTGCGAGAGATCCGATCGCTCATAGTCGGGTCGCTCGACAAGGACAACGCGGCGGCCGATGGCGGGGGCACCGAATGCAAACTGTCGGATTTTTTCACCCTGTTCGCCTTTCAGGCGTCCGGCGGGAACGACCCCGGCGCCGAGTCCCGCACGCACCATGGAGATAACAACTTCGGACGAGTCGAGTTCCATCGCTTCCGACACGACAAGGCCAGCCTTCCGAATCTCGGTATCTATAAGGATTCCCATGCCGGAGAGCGGATTGAGCCGCAGAAAAGGTAGGGTGGTCAGCGCTTCAGACCAGGATTTTGCGGACGCGTCCGGGGGAGCTACGACGACCAGCGGTTCTGCCGTAATCAGCAGCATCTCGAGCTCAGGTTCGGGGACCAGCGGCTCGGTCACAATTGCCGCATCGAGCTCGCGGCGGCGCACCTGATTGATCAGATGTGTCGACTGTCCCTCTTCGATGCGAACCATGAGGCGCGGATAACGTTGGCGCAGATTTCCGAGTGCTATCGGGATAAGGTCGGAGGAGAAGCCGCTGATGCAGCCGAGTGTCAGGACACCGGCCAGCTCGTCCGGAGCGCGTGCTTCTTCGGTGAAGGCGTCGAAAGCGCGCAAAACCTCTCGGGCGCGGTTTGCGATGTGAACCCCGTGCGCATTCAGGCGGGGGGGGCGAGTGGTGCGGTCGAACAGCGCTACCTGCAGTTCGTCTTCAAGCGTCCGCATCTGCTGGCTGACGGCGGCAGGCGTGACGAACAGCCTCTCGGCCGCAGAGGCAAATCCCTTCGTATCCGATATGGCGACGAGTGTGCGGAGTTGGGGAATGTTCATTGCTTAAATTAAGCAGATATAAAAATAAATATCAATAAATTTCGATTGTATTAACGTGCGTTAACGCCCACATTGCGGGCAGATGCCGCATGAAGCGGTGCCGGAATTCGGAGAAGACCAATGACTGGCATTATCACGAACACTGTTCTCATTGTTGCGATGCTCGCAACCATGTTTGCCGCGAACTATCCCTATCTCGTTCAGTAAGTCCGCTGCATTTCCTCCATCCGGCCGGGCGGTCTGAGGCGTAACGCCTCCCGCCCGGTATTTCCTAACCTCCTCCCCTCTGAAACGCTCGGTCGAAGCGGGCTAGAAATGCCTTGCACCGCGACGTGTCGAGGTTGCCGTGCTCAATGGTCACCCGGGCGCGCGGCATGGCCAGCAGTCCGCCGAGCGTCGCTTTCTCAAGGGGTTCATAACGGATGAGCACGTCCGTATCGCCTTCTACGACGGTGAATGTGGTTTGCCCCTCCTGAGCAACAAGATCGGGCGCGAGTGCCTTGATGCTGCGGTGGAAGTCGGCAAGCGTCAGCGACATGATTTTTTCCGCTGTGTCGGGCATCTCGGTCATTTCGGAGCAGATATTTGGTGCCTGTTCTGAGGACACGATCTTCAATCGCGATATGCAACAGAGCTGTCATAGAAGGAAATCACAATGGGATGAAGATCGAATCGCATGGGAGGCCACACTGATGAACGAGATCTGGGATGCGCTCGCGAAACGCGGCGCGGAGGAATATGGCGGCGAGCAAGTCACGCAACTGCAGCACGGATTGCAATG
The DNA here is from genome assembly GCA_028066055.1 of Hyphomicrobiaceae bacterium. Taxonomy (GTDB): domain Bacteria; phylum Pseudomonadota; class Alphaproteobacteria; order Rhizobiales; family Methyloligellaceae; genus UBA2767. The sequence goes on along the minus strand of JALCBY010000042.1, from coordinate 532 downwards.
TGCGGCGCTTGCAGAGCAGGAAGGCGCGCCGGACACGCTGATCGTGGCGGCTCTGCTGCACGACATTGGACATATGATCGATATTCCGGACGGGGAGACTGCGGAGAGCGTTGCGGTTAAGGGCATCGACACGCTGCATGAGGATGTTGCGGCCGCTTTTCTCAAATCCTGGTTCGACGATGCGGTCATCGAACCCATCCGCCATCATGTGGATGCCAAGCGCTATCTGTGCTTCGTGGAAGCCGATTACTTCGATGGCCTTTCAGAAGCGTCGAAGCGGTCGCTTGAACTCCAGGGCGGTGCCTTCAACGAGGCGCAGGCGCGGGTCTGGATCGCACAACCCTTTGCTGAGGAGGGTGTCAGGCTCAGGCGTTGGGATGACCAGGCAAAGGATCCGGCCGCCGGGACCCCGCCACTTTCGCATTTCAAGGAAATCGTCGAGCGCGTTGTCGCGAAAACGGAATTGCCCTCGGTCGCCTAACCCCCTGCGACGGGTGGCCAGACTGCGAGCACGTCGCCATCTACCAGTATC
>JALCBY010000041.1 GCA_028066055.1 Hyphomicrobiaceae bacterium | reverse complement strand
GGGGCCATAGCTCAGTTGGGAGAGCGCGTGAATGGCATTCACGAGGTCGGCGGTTCGATCCCGCCTGGCTCCACCAATTTCCTTCCCTGTTGGCGCTTCAAGCCTCCCGTGGAGGTGACTTGTCAGCTCCCGGAGTTTGCGGGGGCGGCTCGAAACTGGTCTACGCACCGGGCCGCTTCCGTTTCCTGCCCCTGTTCACATTCTTGCATCGCTGCGTGTTCGTAACCATATAACAGACATGCGACCGGCGCCGTTCTGGGCCGGGTGCAGGATTCTGGTGCCGTATCAGGGCCGGATTTCCTGACAGCGCAAAAGTTCAGTCGCTTTGGATAGGGCTAGAAAAAGTATGACGCGCACCTCACTTCTCAACAGTCCGCTTTTGCTGGGCTTCGATGAAATAGAACGTCTGCTTGACCGTGTCTCGAAAGGCTCCGGTGACGGTTATCCGCCGTACAACATCGAGCGGCAGATGAACGGTCAGGACAGCGAAGTTCTGCGAATCACGCTTGCCGTTGCCGGGTTCACGAAGGATGAACTCGACGTGGCGGTTGAAAACAGCCAGCTGACGATCCGCGGCAAACAGGAAGACGATGACGAACGCGTCTATTTGCACCGTGGAATTGCGGCACGGCAGTTCACACGCACATTTGTGCTCGCGGACGGAATTGAGGTTCGCAGCGCCGATCTCAGCAACGGTTTGCTTTCGATTGATCTGGTACGCCCGGAGCCCGAGCGTCAGATCAGGAAAGTTGAGATCACGCAGGCGGAGTAGAACCCGCCGTTCGCATGTCTCCCGATATCGTTCAAAAACGGACGCAGCCAGGTGATGAGCGGGCGAGTGAAACGAGGGTGCGGCTATTGCAGAAGGGCCTGCCAACAATAGGAGGCTAAGATGATGAACAAAGAGAGTAACGACAGCAAAATCGGACAGGGCCCTGCCCCGGTCATGAGCGCGCTGGATTTCGCGCGGCTCGGTGACGGGCAGGTGGCCTATGTGAAACAGATCAACAGCAATCAGGCGCAGGATCTTTTCCCGGCGCTCAACGGATTGCCGGAGGGGATCGACCTGTACGCTCTGGTCGGTGCGGACGGTACGCCGCTCGGACTGACCGACAGCCGGGACTCCGCGATCGCCAGTGCGATCACCAATGATCTGGAGCCGGTGAGCGTCCACTAGGACGGAAAAAAGCGCGGAATTTATATTCCGCGCTTTGTCCGGTAGTGTTTGGAAGTTTGACGCCTAGGCGGCGTGTTCCTTTTCCGCTTCGGTCAGAATCGCAAAGATTGCTTCGGCGCTGCCGGCAATTCGCAGATTCTCGATGGATGTCGGCGCGCGAAGGAAGCGCGAAATGCGAGCCAGCGCCTTAAGATGATCGGCGCCGGCACTTTCGGGCGCCAGCAGCAGGAAAACCACATCGACCGGCTCGTCGTCGACGGCCTCGAAGTCAATCGGCTTTTCGAGGCGTGCGAACAGACCCACAATTTCAGTCAGGTCGGAAAGTTTTCCGTGTGGAATGGCGACGCCCTGTCCGACCCCTGTGGAGCCGAGCCGCTCACGCTGCAACAACGTATCGAAGATATCGCGTTCGGATACGCCGGTAAGGTCCGCTGCGGTCGCAGACAGTTCTTGCAGCACGTGCTTCTTGCTTTTGGCACGCAGCGACAGCGTAATGCCTTCCGGTTTGATAAGATCGCTTAGATCCATGAGTGTAATCTCAACCTCTGGTTTCGATTTCGCCCGATGCGACAAGGCATCGGATAAAACTAACTGGCACTCGGCAATTGCCCACCAGGATCGATCCATCCGATGTTTCCGTCGCTGCGCCGGTAGACGATATTGAGCCGTCCGTGCCCTGCGTTCTGGAAGAGAAGCAACGGACGTCCGGCCAGATCGAGCTGCATGACGGCATCGCTGACGGAAAGTTCCCGGATCATGGTCTGGGTTTCGGCAATTACAATTGGATTGTCCTCTTCGGAATCAGTTTCCTCGTCTTCAGATTGCTGAATCACATAATACGGTGCCTGGACCGCGGCCAATTCGCGTTCGGCTGGGCCATGGCGCTTCTTCAGGCGCCTTTTATATCTCCGGAGCCGCTTTTCCAGGCGCTCAAGTGCTCGGTCGACGCTGGCATAGGCATCGGGCGCTTCGCCGTGTGCCTCGAGGCTGAGTCCCGACTTGAGCTGTATGGTGCAGCCTGTGAGAAACGCCCCATGCGCCTTTTCGATGCGAATGTGCCCGGTTGGACCTTGACCTGCATATTTCTCCAGTGCCGTTTCAACACGTTCGGCGATATAGCTCCGCAAAGCCTCGCCCACATCCAGATTCTTCCCGGTTACCTGTAATGCCATCGCCTTGTCCGGAACTGCGACGGCTCCGTCTCATTTGTCAGTCGTTGTTGTTAGACGGGCCTTGCCATTCGGTCCCGATCCAACACCGGGGCCAACTCTCATTTGGAGCTCAGCGGTTGGGCATCCTCCCCATGCCGTTCGCCGCGGGCCGGGAAACTAGACCACCATTCTGAGCGGTGTCAAATCGATTTCATAGGTCCGAATCCGGGGGTGCACAGTTTATCAACACGGCTTTCTGCAACCGGTGATTGCTATGCAATTTCGCCGCCAACCAAAGAAAAAGAAACAGAAATATGTGCTTATGATGACACGCTCAAAGCCATCTTTTTTTCGCGCCGGCGCTCAACCGATGACGGGATGCGCATCGACTCACGGTATTTCGCCACCGTACGCCGGGCGATTTCGATACCCTCCGCGTCGAGCAGTTCGACAATCTTGTCGTCGGACAACACTTTATTTGCAGATTCGTTGTCGATCAGCTGTTTGATCCGGTGCCGGACCGCTTCGGATGAGTGTGCTTCGCCTGATCCCGAGGATGCGATGGCAGAGGTGAAGAAGTATTTCAGCTCGAACGTGCCGCGCGGCGTGGCCATATACTTGTTGCTGGTGACGCGGCTGACGGTCGATTCATGCATGTCGATGGCGTCTGCCACGGTTTTCAGGTTCAGCGGCCGAAGATATTGCACGCCGTGGGTCAGGAACCCGTCCTGCTGCTTCACAATTTCCTTTGCCACCTTGAGGATGGTGCGCGCGCGTTGATCGAGACTCTTGACTAGCCAGTTCGCGGTCTGGAAACAATCGTGCAGATAGGTTTTGTCCTTTTCGAGCTTTGCCGTCTTGCTGACGGTCGCATAGTAGGCCTGATCCACCAGGACTTTCGGCAGGGTGTCGTTGTTCAGCTCCACCAGCCAGGTCGAATCGGGCCGCTGGCGCACAAACACGTCGGGGACCACCGGTTGCACCGAGGACTGACCGAACTTCAGTCCCGGCTTCGGTTCCAGAGATTTGATCTCGGCAATCATGTCGGCGAGATCCTCGTCGTTGACGCCGCACGCGCGTTTGAGGCCGGCGAGGTCGCGTTTGGCAATCAGATCGAGATTGGCAATGAAGGCCTCGATCGCTGGATCGAAGCGGTTCTGATCTTTCAATTGTAATGCGAGGCATTCTGCAAGATCGCGGGCCATCACGCCTGCAGGCTCGAATGTCTGTAGTGTCTGGAGCGTTTCTTCGACCAGCGCGACCGGTGCCCCGAGCCGGTTCGCGAGGTTTGCCAGCTCGCCGCGCATATAGCCGTCTTCATCCACCATATCGATCAGGTGATCGCCGATCATGCGCCTGACCGGATCGGAAATCGCGAGTTGCAGCTGGGTTGTCAAATGATCCTGCAGCGTCATCTCGTCAGCGACGAAGGCTTCGAGATTATAGTCGCTTTCCGCCCCGCCACCGCCGGACGCACTTCCCGACCAGCTGCTAAGGGATGGAGCAGGGCCCGGGTCGACGGACTCCGGAAATACATTCTCGGTTTCGGTATCGAACACCGTTTCCGTGTCGCGCTGAACCTGGTTGGTCGTCAGATCCAGTCCTTCCTCGTCCGTACGGGTGCTTTCATCCGCCGAACTTCCATCCTTGTCGACCGGTTGTTCGCCGGCGTCGGCGGAACGGCGTTCCTCCGGCTCGCCGGCGCTCTCGTTGCGTTCCAGCAACGGATTGCGCTCCAGCTCACCCTCCACATACTCGGTAAGTTCGATATTCGACAGCTGCAGAAGCTTGATCGCCTGCTGCAGCTGCGGCGTCATGACAAGGCTCTGTCCCTGCCTTAGCTCGAGTTTTGGTGAGAGAGCCATCTGATTTTTGCCGTCGACCTGCCAGGTGACCTATAGCGAGAAACTGTCGCCAAGATAGACGCGCTTCACGTCCTCGTTGGCGATGATTTCGTCCGGCGTGCCTTCGGTCAAAAGCTGGCCGTCATAGATAATGTACGCACGGTCGACCAGATCGAGCGTTTCGCGCACATTGTGATCGGTTATGAGCACGCCGATACCCCGGTCCGTCAGGTGGCGAACCAGATCGCGAATATCGCCGATGGCGATGGGGTCGATGCCGGCGAAGGGTTCGTCGAGCAGCATGAAGGACGGACGCGTCGCCAGGGCGCGGGCGATTTCCACGCGGCGGCGCTCTCCACCAGAGAGTGCAATCGAGGGTGATTTGCGAACCCGTGTGATCTTGAACTCCTCCAGAAGCGCTTCGAGATGCGCTTCCCTTCTGTCTTTGTCGGGCTCGATCAGCTCGAGCACCGCACGGATATTCTGTTCCACCGTGAGACCCCTGAAAATGGAAGCCTCCTGCGGGAGGTAGCCAATGCCGAGGCGCGCGCGCCGGTACATCGGCAACCGGGTTACATCTTCGCCGTCGATCAAGATGCGGCCCTCGTCGGCGGGAATGAGGCCGGTGATCATGTAGAACACCGTCGTTTTGCCCGCGCCGTTGGGGCCCAGCAGTCCCACCGTTTCGCCGCGCGTCAGCGACAGGCTGACACCGCGTACGACAGGGCGCTTCTTGAAACTCTTTACGACGGACTCGACCATTAACCGGCCGGAGGACGCATCCGCCTGGCCGGGAACGTCTGCACCGAAATCGTGAACCTCCTGAAGGTTGTTCAAGGGGTCCGGAGTGGCGTTTCGCAGGCCAGGAAATGACAACAGTTTACCCACTGAGTCGTTTGCTCCTAGTTGAAGCCCTGCCGGTTAAGATTCGATGAAACGAATGGCAAAAGGGCGGCTCTGGCGAAAATGTCGAGTTACTGATTGCCATTGTTCTGAGGCGTGAAAAGCCCACGAACCCGCTGCTGTTTCCAGGGGAGGCCGCCACCGTCAACAAACCGGCTCCTGTTCGTCTTCAGATCGATAACCAACCGGCTACCCTTTATCACATTCTCACCCTGACTTAACACGACATTGCCGCCGATGGTTACGGTTTGACTAGCGGCGTCGAACTCGGCCCAGTCGCTGGTCGTCGTCTGGTCCTCGGCGGTTTTTATCGCGACCTTACCCTCGGCCCGAATAGTCTTGATCTCCGAACCGTTCTGAGCCGCGTCGGATGTGGCCTTGCCTTCGCCGGAAAAGTCGACGGTTAATTTCCGGGACTGCATGTTCATGTTGCCCTGTACCGTTTCCACATCGCCAAAGAATACCGCGATACTGGTCTTGTCATTCACGGTGAGCGAATCGGCTTCAATATCCACGGGCTGGCCGCGTGTGCTTGAAAGGTCAATCTGGGCCGCACCCTGGATCACGTCGCGCGTCCTGGACGGATCGTCTGCATCCGGCTTTTGAGCTTTCTCTTCGTTCGCCGGGCTGAAATGACCATGCACCCTGGCGCCGGGTGGGAACCGGGTAATGCCCGTTGCAAGGTCAGAAATCATCTGTGCGCCGCGAAGCCTGTTTTTCGCCTGTGTGAGAACCACATCCTCATTCAGAGTCAGCTTTTGAAGAATGGCGTCATATACGAGCCGCTCCGCATTCGCTTGACGCCCGTCAGCCGTGTTGATCGAAACGGTGCCGAGCGCATCAATCAGCTTGAGCTTGGCGCTGCTGCTGTCTTGGGTGTCCTGTTGCGGATCGTTCGCGTAATAGACTTTCAGTTCCTTTGACTGCATGTGCGATCCACCCTGGATCGTGCGAACGCCCCCTTGAAAATGCGCCAGCTTTGTCGCGTCGAAAATCTTCAGGCGCGGCGCGGAAATATCGACCGGCTGATCACTCTTCAAGGCGTTGGCAAACGACTTCGTGGTTTGTTCCGGCTCGACCTTTGCCGGTTCCTTGCCCTCCTGCTCCATCCGCACGCGCACGTCGCCGTTGAAAGATGCCTCCTTGGTATCCATGTCGAGCTGCATCGTCCGGGCCTCGAGCCTGCCCGCCGGAAAGTCGACCCTGACGGGCTCGTTGCTGACTACGGTCTGCCCTTTCATGTCGACATTTGCGCGGGTCAGGCGCGCCTTCATGCCGTTGCTCTGAGCCACGCGAATGTCGCCGATCAACTCAAGCTTTTCCGTTTTGGTCTCGAAGATTCCTTTTGGCGATGTCAGTCGGGACCAGTCCTTCTGCGCATTGTTCGTTTTCGCCTGCAGTTCCGTCAGGTGGATGGTGTCGGGGTTGGCGACGGCCTGCTCGGCGTAGCTTGCGGTTACGACATAGTTGCCCTGTTTTTCATTGGCACCTTCCAGCTTCGGATTGACCATCCGAAGATTGCCCTTCTCGATGACGACGCCCTGAACGCTGGCGTTCATGTCACCGATCGACACCTCGATGCTTGGCGACAAAAAATAGAGCCCAAGGAGGCCGAGTGCCGCGACGGGAAATCCGATTTTCAAGAGTGATACCAGCCTGCTGTGGGAACGGGCACGGTCGAGCGCCTCGGTGCGCTCAGCCATCGTCGGCGCTCGCACAAAGTCACGGGGTGGCATGACAGCTGGTTGATTGGTGTCCGTGGTCATTGAACCGGTTATCCTGGCCCTGGTCGCCGCTTCCGGGAGCCCAGGGTGCAAGATTGCTCGCAAATCCCGCCTAATGCCCGCGAAACTATCGACATAAACTGTGCTCAGATTGGGGCCGTCCCCGACGTGGCCGCAATACTCTAAGGCGGCAGCGTCAGTGTGAAAAAATATCTTCCTCGGCCCAGCCGCCAAGATCAAGCCTTGCCCTGGTGGGCAGGAAGGCGAAGCAGGTGCTCGCAAGATCCTGCCGTCCTTCGCGTGCCAGCATGTCGTCGAGCTTGTCTTTGAGCTGATGCAGGTACAGGACATCCGACGCAGCGTAGTCCAGCTGTTCCTTTGTGAGTGTTTCAGCACCCCAGTCCGAACTCTGCTGTTGCTTGGAGAGATCGACACGCAGAAGTTCCCTGCACAGGTCCTTCAGGCCATGCCTGTCGGTGAATGTGCGCGTCAGTCGAGACGTCACTTTGGTGCAATAGAGCGGCTCGGCCATCACGTTGAATGCGTGATACAGGACCGCGATGTCGAAGCGCGCGAAGTGGAACAGTTTCAGAACCTCTGGATCGGCGAGCAGGGCTTTGAGGTTCGGCGCGTCGGCGGGTTTTTGGGCGATCTGAACCAGGTGTGCATTGCCGTCTCCGCTCGAAAGCTGAACCAGGCACAAGCGGTCGCGAAGCGGATTGAGGCCGAGCGTTTCGGTGTCGATCGCAATCACATTTCCCAGATCAAGCCCGGAAGGAAGATCGTCCTTGTGGAGTTCCACTGCCATCGCTAAGAATCTCACCCGATATCAAAAACCTAAAGGACCAGAGGAGCCTTAAGAAAACGTCTCCTCCGGAGCTTTATGCGCCGGTCGTTATTTTTCATTGCTCATGACTTTTTGTCTTGCCTCGAGCTCTTTGATCGCATTTTCCGCCTCTCCGGACTCCTTGAATGCGAAAATGCCGATGAGCAGAAAGATTGCCACGCCCGCGAAGATCATCCAGGGCGCAATTGCTCGAAACGACGGTATCTGTGCAGATTGTGACTCTGATGACGACTGCAGAATTCTCGCTTTTTCAGCGAGCTTTTCGTCGCGGACCCTTTCGTGAAATTTCTCCCAGTACTCGGTCAGCTGTCTGACTTTTGATGACAGTTCGGCGTTGGTGCCTGATGAGAGCTTTCGGGATACGAGAGATGTAACATCGATAAGCGATTTGAGTTTTGCTTCTGTTTCCGAAATCTGCTCCGGTTTGAAGGATCCGGGATCCTTCTCGATCTGAGTCAATGCGGAAATAACTTCATCTGCCAATTCCGAGGCGTCTTGTTCGGTGAGCTGCTCCTCCGGAATGCGTCCGGCGTCCTGCTGGAAAGTATTACTCTCCAGAATCTCCAGCTCGGAAGCTTCGGATACTGGGACGTCCTCATCACTGTCGGCTGGTGGAGTGACGGTTTCGTCAGAGGAGATGCCATTGAGCTTGAAGACGTCGATGACCGTGCCGCAATCCGCATTGCCGTGCTGCTCGTAGTTAATTTTTGCCAGATCGGCCGGCGTGTTCCCCTCGTCATTTTCAATCGCCGCGTTCGCGCCTGACTTTAAGAGCAACTCGCACAGCTCATGTTTCCCGGTCGCGGCGGCCCAGTGCAGAGGGGTCATCAGGTTGTGGGTCTGAAGATTTACGTTGGCACCGCTCTTGATGAGGATGCCGGCGCATTCCAACGATCCCCAGCCCTTGGCAATGACATGAAGCGCGCAATATCTGTCTTCGTTCTGAGCGTCGACATCTGTGCCCCGGTCAATCAAATATTGAGCCACCTGCGGCTTGTTCATGTCGCAAGCCGGAAACAGTGCTGTTGTTCCTGGCGGGGCGTTCGTTATGAGTTCTTCATATTCTTTTGTGAGGGCGGCGATCTCGTTACTATCCATAGTCCAGCCCCCTGAAGGATGGTGCCCAGGAGAAGACTCGAACTTCCACGGCCTTGCGGCCACTGGCACCTGAAGCCAGCGCGTCTACCAATTCCGCCACCTGGGCGCACCGCCTTCCAGTTACGACCGCGCGCGCGCCTTGTCAATCGAGGGAAACGCGTGCGGGGTACAGACTTCACATCGATACGTCGCGGGTGTAATCCTGATGTACTTGCACGGGAGGCGCGCGCGGGACCGCGCAGCCAGACGCAGGCACTGCGAATGAGCGCACGAAAGAGGGCAATTGGTTATGGGCATCCGGCTGGACAGTTCACGGCTCGTTACGGTCTATGGCGGTTCGGGTTTTCTGGGGCGTCACGTCGTACAGGCGCTGGCGCGAACGGGCTGCCGCATTCGGGTTGCAGTCCGCCGGCCGGATCTGGCGGGCTTCCTCCAGCCACTCGGAGGTGTCGGGCAAATTCATGCAGTTCAGGCCAATCTGCGCTTTCCCGAATCTGTTGCGCAGGCGGCAGAGGATGCGGATGTCCTCGTGAACCTGGTCGGCATTCTTCACGAGACCGGCAAACAGAAATTCTCGTCGGTTCAGGCTGAGGGCCCGCGCTGGGTGGCGCACGCAGCCAGGGACGCAGGGGCCAAGGCCCTGATCCAAGTTTCGGCGATCGGCGCGGATCGAAACTCGCCGTCGCATTACGCTCAGTCGAAGGCGGCGGGCGAAGCACACGTGCTGAACTCTTTCCCGGATGCGGTCATCCTGCGTCCGTCCATCGTGTTCGGCCCCGAAGACGACTTTTTCAACAGGTTTGCGGCGCTGGCCCGCATTGCACCGGCTTTGCCGCTGATCGGTGGCGGAAAGACCCGGTTTCAGCCGGTATTTGCCGGCGATGTGGCAAAAGCAGTGGTTGCGGCGATCGAGGGCCGGGGAGCGGAGGGCAAGACATATGAGCTCGGCGGACCGGAAATCCTGACCTTCAAGGAGGTCTTGCAGCGTATCCTCGAATATTGCGGAAGGCGGCGTCTGCTCGTGCCCATGCCTTTCTGGATGGCCTATGCGAAGGCGGCGTTTCTGCAGCTCCTGCCGTCGCCGCTGCTGACCGTCGATCAGGTGCGCCTTCTGGAAAGCGACAATGTGGTTTCCGTCAATGCCAAGACCACGCGGCGGACCCTTGAAGCGCTGGGTGTTGATCCTCTGCCGGTCAGTGCCATCGTGCCGGATTACCTGGAGCGTTTCAGATCGCGCGGTGAGTTCGCAGCCTTTCGGCGTGAAAACGGTTGATCTCTAGGAATACGCCAGCACCAGCAGGAAACCCGCCAGCAGCATCCGGTACATGACGAACGGCGTAAAGCTCAGCCGCTTTACCAGTGCCATCAGGAAGGCAATTGCGGCGAGCGCGGAGAAGAATGTGAGGACGGCGGCAGTGAAGGCGCCGGGCGGCAGGCTGTGACCCTCCGCGTGCATTTCCACCACTGTGAGAAGTCCCGCGCCGGTAATTGCTGGAATGCCGAGCAGAAACGAAAACCGCGCGGCCTCCGCCCGTTCGAAACCGAGAAACCGCGCCGCCGTCATGGTGATGCCCGATCTGCTCGTACCGGGTATGAGAGCAAGCGCCTGGGCGAAGCCGATGATCATGGCGCCCTTGAACGTGATATTCTCCATCGTCTTCACTCTTGGGCCGACCTCGTCGGCCACGTAAAGAAGAACGCCGAAGATCAGCGCATTCCAGGCGACGACCTCTATTCCTCTGATCTTGTCGAGAATGCCGAGCGATTTCAGCAGCAGGCCGAATACGACCGCCGGAATCGTGGCGGCCGCGAGGTAAAGAGCCAGACGCGCCCGATCGCTCCATCGCCGGCGCACAATGTCGCCCACACCGCCGAGGATGGAGAGCACATCGCGCCAGAAATACGCAAGAATGGCGAACAGCGATCCGACATGAACCATGACGTCCGTCGCCAGCCCCTGATCGGGCCAGCCGGTGAAGGCTGGAATCAGGATCAGATGACCGGAGGATGAAATCGGCAGAAACTCGGTTATGCCCTGCACGATCGCCAGTACGACAATTTGCTCGAGTGGCACCCGCTGCCTCCTCTTTCATGCGCGCGGCGCGTACCTTGTTTGCATCGCCGTGTGGTTCTATACCGGACGAAAGCCGCTACGCGAAGGCCCAAAGAATCTGTCTCGTGTATAAAACCGGAACCATATGCCGACGCTTGTCCATTATCCGTTGTGTCCTTTCTCGCGTTCTATCCGTCTTGCGGCGTCGGAGTGCGAGCTCAATCTGGCCCTCGAGGAGCAACGTCCCTGGGACTGGCGCGCCGATTTTCTCGAACTCAATCCCGCAGGTACGCTGCCGTTGCTTCGCGACGACGAGGACTATGACGAAGTCCTGCTCTGCGGCGCGTACCCGATTTCCGAGTATCTTGCCGAAACCGGCGTCGACGAAACCGGAGACGCGCGGGCCTTCTCGTTCTTTCCAGGCAGCGAGGCGGAACGCGGGGAAGTGCGGCGGCTTGTCGACTGGTTCCACGGAAAATTCGATGCGGAGGTTTCGTCATACTTGCTGGGCGAAAAGGTCCATCGCCGGTTCAATCCGGATCTCGGAGGCGCACCGGATATGGATATGGTGCGCGCGGGCCAGGCGAACCTGCGCTATCACCTGACGTATATCGGCCATCTCGCGGATGAGCGCACATGGCTTGCGGGTGAGCATCTGAGCTTCGCCGACCTAGCCGCCGCTGCACACCTCTCCTGTATCGACTATCTCGGAGACGTGCCGTGGGGCGAGGTGCAAGTGGCAAAGGACTGGTACGCGCGCATCAAGTCGCGGCCATCCTTCCGGTCTCTGCTGAGTGACCGGGTTCCCGGGATCACACCGCCGGATGCATACGCGGATCCGGATTTTTGAGATTCTGACCCTGTATATGCGTTCATGGTAGGGAATCGGAATGCAAGAGCGAATTGTAGGACTCGGATCTCAATACTATGCCGTCGAGCGACCGGATTGTCCTTGCCCGGAAGAGGAACTGTTTGAGGGTATTTCCGATGTCACGGTCTTGAATGACGCTGTCCTTGTTCTGCGCCGTGTGATTCCCCAACTGCTGGTGTTCGGATTGGACGGAACGTTTCGGCAGTTCGTCGAGATCACCGGCATGACCTACGGCCACGGCATCCGCGCGCTCGGCGACGGTTCGTTCGCAGCCACGGATATGGATGGGCACAAGATTATCGTGCTGGACGGCAATTTCGAAGAGGTGCAGCGGCTCGACTGCGGCAATCGTCCCGCGCTGCAGGCGCCGTTCAATCACCCGACCGACTGCGCAAGGTCTTCGGATGGCCGTCTCCACGTTTCGGATGGATACGGAAACAGTGTGATCCACATCTTTTCCACAGACGGCGATCTGATCGAGACTTTCGGGGGTCCCGGGTCTGATCCGGCCCGGTTTTCGACCCCGCACGCTGTGCTGATCGATCAACAGGAGAGGGTTTGTGTCGCTGACCGGGAAAACAATCGCGTGCAGCGCTTTACCCTGGAGGGTGCGTTCCTCGACGAGATCACCGGAGTATACAAGCCGATGGCGCTGGAGACGTTGGCGGATGGTACGCTGTTGTGTACGGATCAAACGCCGAGACTTTCGGCATTTTCGCCGGACGGCATGCTCACGGGCCGCTGCCGGACGTTCGGAACGTTCGCCCATGGCCTTGGCGTCGCGCCCGATGGTACGATCATCATCGCCGAGATGCTGCCCAACAGAGTTTCGTTTTTGCGGCCAACGGCAAACTAGTTCATCGCATGCCGCAGCTTGAGGACCAGATTCGCACCCGCGCGCTCGATGCGGGGTTTGACGTCATCCGGTTTACAACACCGGATGCAATCCCCGGCGCGGGCGACCGGTTGGTGGAATTCTTGAGTTTCGGCCGCCACGGCGAAATGACGTGGATGGAAGACACGGTGGAGCGACGGCGCGATCCGGCGGGACTTTGGCCCGAGGCGCGCTCGGTGATCGTTCTCGGTCTCAATTACGGACCGGACTGCGATCCGATGGAAGCCCTCCGGAAGGCTTCGAACGGCGTTATTTCCGTCTACGCACGCGGCAAGGATTATCACGACCTCATCAAGAAGAAGCTCAAGCAGGTGGCCGGTTGGCTGCACCGCGAACATGATTGCGAGGTGAAGGTCTTCGTCGATACCGCGCCTGTGATGGAGAAACCGTTGGCCCAGTCCGCCGGCGTCGGATGGCAGGGCAAGCATACCAATCTCGTATCGCGTGACTTCGGGTCCTGGCTGTTTCTGGGCTCCATCTTCACCACCCGGGAGATCGCGCCGGATAGCGCGGAGAGCGATCATTGCGGCGCATGCCGCGCCTGTCTGGATGTATGTCCGACCAATGCATTCCCCGCACCCTACGAACTCGATGCGCGGCGTTGCATCTCGTACCTCACGATCGAGCACAAGGGGCATATCGCGCCCGAATTCCGGGAACCGATGGGCAACCGCATTTTCGGCTGTGATGACTGTCTCGCAGTGTGTCCCTGGAACAAGTTCGCCCGGAACGCCCGCGAGATACGGTTCGCGGCACGCGCCGAAACGGACAATCCGCCGCTTGCGGAACTCTTGGACCTCGATGATCCGGCGTTTCGCGCACGGTTCGCGGGGACGCCAATCAAGCGTACCGGCCGCGACCGCTTCATCCGCAACGCACTGATAGCCGCCGGGAACTCGCGCAATGCGGCGTTGAGGCCGCACGTGGTGGCGCTGTTGGGAGATGACTCGCCACTGGTCCGGGCAATGGCGGTCTGGGCGGCCATGCGACTATTGGAGGCGGATGAATTCGTTGAACATCGCGAACGATGCATTAGGGATGAGACAGACGACTATGTGTGCGCGGAATGGCAAAGAGCGATGGAATGACGAATCTGGTCTGCTTCGGCTTGGGTTACTCCGCCCGGATGTTCGGACGCCGCCGGTTGCGAGATGGATGGCAGGTGCTGGGGACGACGCGTTCGGCTGAACGCGCCGCTGCGCTTCGCGAGGAGGGGTTGGAGGCGATGCTGTTTTCCGGTGAGGCGCCAAGCGCCGACCTGTCTGAACGGCTTCGCGGCGCGACGCATCTGTTACTTTCGATTGCACCCGGCAGCACCGGCGATCCGGCACTCATTCATCATCGCGACGATATCGCGAACGCGCCGGATCTCGAATGGATCGGGTATTTGTCCACCGTCGGTGTCTATGGAGATCACGACGGCGCGTGGGTCGACGAGGAGACACCGGTCAAACCCACAAGCGAGCGTTCGGTCAGGCGGGTTGCCGCGGAGAAGGCCTGGCGCGAATTCGGCGCCGAAACCGGCAAGTGTGTGCAACTGTTCCGTATCGCGGGGATTTATGGTCCGGGCCGGGGGCCGCTTGAGAATGTCCGTCTCGGAAAGTCGAAGCGCATCGTCAAACCGGGACAGGTTTTCAATCGTATCCATGTGGAGGACATTGCCAGCATACTCGATGCGTCCATTGCAAGTCCGCGTGCCGGCGCGATCTACAACGTATCGGACAATGAGCCCGCGCCGCCGCAGGAGGTTGTCGCGTATGCCGCTGAACTGTTGGGTGTTCCACCGCCCCCGGAAATTGCTTTCGAGGACGCCGATCTGACGCCGATGGGGCGCAGCTTTTACGGTGAAAACAAACGGGTTTCAAACGCACGGATCAGAAACGAGCTGGGTGTCGCGCTTTCATTTCCGACATACCGCGAAGGCATCGCCCATGAGGTCGCAGCCCTTTCCGGCGAACCCTCTCAGATATAGTGGCGATTTTCCTTCAGGCTGCCATACAGATCTTCGACAATAGAGAACAGCTTGGCGATGTCCTGATCCCGAGAGAGGCGGTGATCGCCATCCGGTATGAACTGGAGCATGACGTTTTCGCCTTCAAGTGTATGCGTGAGCTTGTTGGCATGTTTCCACGGCACGTCGGGATCCTTCACGCCGTGGATGATCCTGACCGGACAAGGCGGTTTGAAACTGTCGTCTCCGATAAGATGGTTTCGCCCCTCGTCGATGAGTTTCTTCGAGATGATGTATGGCCCCTCTCCATAGCGGGATGGTCTTTCGAAATAGCCGTTGTTCTGCAGCTGGGCACGGGCCGCTTGGCTGAACTGGTTCCACATGAGCTCTTCCGTCATGTCCCATGCCGGGGCGATCAGCACCGCACCTTCGATTTTGCAGATGTCGGCGACGACCGGGTCGTCCCGTGCAATGGCGCGCAGGATCAGGAGAACAAGCCACGCGCCCATACTGGATCCGATGAGAATTTGCGGTCCCGAGGCGACATCTCGGAGCACGGTAAGGCTTTCGTTCAGCCATTGTCCGATCGTTCCATCTGAAAATTCACCGTCCGAGTTGCCATGGCCGGAATAATCGAAACGGAGCATCGACCTGTCGGTTTGAGCCGCCCAATCTTTCAGTGCGGTTACTTTGGTGCTTGTCATTTCCGAGTTGAGGCCGCAGAACCAGACGATGCCGGGATCTTCAGATTGCGGAGCCAGCATGTGGCTGTAGGCGATCTTGAGAGGATCGCCTGAACTGTTTTTTACAACTAAAAATTGTAGTTCGTTTTGTTGCATCTAATGGTAGCAAAGCTTGGAAGCCCCGCAGTCTTATAGAGATATGTCTTTGATTTGTATAAATGTATTTACGGTCACCAACAAATGAATAGTACGATTCACGCGGCGACTATACTGCAGATCATCCCGCGCCTCGATACCGGGGGTGCGGAACTTGCCACGCTCGAGATTTCGGAGGCTGTTATACGCGCGGGAGGGCGTGCATTCGTTCTGAGCGAAGGCGGGCGTCTAGCCGGTGATATTGAGCGCGCTGGTGGCCATCTGTTTCCGTTTCCGGCCGCTACGAAAAATCCGCTACGCATCATTTTCAACGGCTTTCGGCTGGCGCGGTTCGTGCGCGAGCGTGGTGTCGATGTCATCCATGCACGCAGCCGGGCTCCGGCGTGGAGCGGGTTGATTGCCGGGTGGCTGACGGGGGTGCCGTTCATAACGACCTATCATGGGGCTTATGGAAACCGCGGACCTTTGAAGCCGCTGTACAACTCGGTGATGGCGCGGGGGCATTGTGTCATCGCCAATTCCCGGTTTACGGGCCAGCTTGTCCATGAACGCCATGGCACGCCGATGGATCGCATTCGCGTCATTCCCCGCGGTGTGGACCTCCAGAAGTTTGATCCTGAAAATGTGTCCGCGGAGCGGGTCGCATCATTGCGGAAAGCGTGGGGCGTGGGGGACGGCGACAAGGTCGTGCTACAGGCTGCGCGCCTGACCGGCTGGAAGGGGCAGCATGATGTGATCGAGGCGGCGGCCCGGTTGTTCCGCAGTGATGCGGGCGGGAAGGCAGTCTTCGTCATGGTTGGCGATGCACAGGGGCGCGACGACTATGTCGCCGGCCTCGAGCGCCGAATCTCCCAGTATGATCTTCAGCGAAAGGTCATCATCGCCGGTCATTGTGACGATATCGCCGCCGCATTCGCTGCCGCCCATGTTGCAGTTATTGCGTCTACCGAGCCCGAGGCATTCGGACGGACGAGCGTAGAGGCGCAGGCCATGGGCTGCCCGGTGATCGTGACGCGACAGGGCGCGTCCCCGGAAACCCTGCTGACGGCGGCACGGGACGGTGCGGACAAGGCGACTGGGTGGATTGTTCCCGTATCCGCGCCAAATGCCCTCGCCAATGCGATTGCGGAGGCGCTCACGCTTTCCGCCCGCGAGCGCCGGGAGATGGGCGCGCGGGCCCGTACCCACGTTGCCGGACTGTTTTCGTCGGAGAACATGAAACGCCAGACCCTTGCCGTTTACGATGAATGTCTGCGGTCCGCGCTTGTTGCGGCATTCGATGCCGCCGGAAGTGGTGGGTGAAAATAAGAGGATAACTCGGGTCACTTCGCCTTGACTTAGTCAAGCTTCTTTCTGATTCTATATCCAGTTCGTTACGGGGGAATCCGAGAATTGCGGATTGCTGCCGATTTGCTTGCTAGCGCCAGTAGATCGCGTAACGGGCTGATATTGGCAATAGAGGAGAAAGTCACATCGCACGCCGACCAATCAGGGCTAAAGTAGCACCGACCAAGAAAGGACCTCGGGCAAACGAGGATATCGATTCCCCAGAAGTTCAGCTTATTGATGATCAAGGTGAGAACCACGGCACCGTCTCCATCGAGGCGGCTCGGGAGATGGCCGACGAGGCGGGCCTCGATCTCGTTGAGATCGCGCCGAATTCCAAGCCTCCCGTCTGCAAGGTTCTGGACCTCGGAAAATACAAGTATCAGGCGCAGAAGAAGGCGGCTGAGGCGCGCAAGAAGCAGAAGACCTTCGATGTGAAGGAAATCAAGATGCGCCCCAACATCGACACCCACGATTACGACGTGAAGATGCGCAACATGCGCCGGTTCTTCGAGCATGGCGACAAGGTCAAGGTCACGCTGCGTTTCCGCGGCCGTGAAATGGCGCATCAGGAGCTTGGCGTTCAGCTTCTGCAACGGGTGAAGGACGAGATCGATGAGATCGCCAAGGTAGAAGCGGAGCCGAAACTCGAAGGCCGTCAGATGGTGATGGTGTTGGCCCCGAGATAGGAACTTTCCTCGACGCGCCGTCCCGACGGGCAGTGGGATTAACTTTCCAAGAGCCATTGCCCGCTCTTAACTTGCGGCGCGTTTCAATCCCGCCTATAACCCGCCTCGCACGAATGGTCCGGCAGGGCATGCCGAGGCCATTCAGAATGCTTGAACGCGCCTCGCGCGCCATACCATCAGGAGACAAGCAAAATGCCCAAGCTCAAGACCAAGAGCGGTGCGAAAAAGCGCTTCCGCCTTACAGCGCGCGGAAAGGTTCGTGCCCAGCAGGCCGGTAAACGGCACGGCATGATCAAGCGCACCAAGAAATTTATCCGCAATGCCCGTGGCACCACGATCCTTTCGGATCAGGACGCACGGATCGTGAAGAAGTTTCTGCCTTACGGCTGAGCCCGTCTCGCAGAACCTGCAATTCACTCACAGGATACAGGAGCACCGCCATGTCACGTGTCAAACGAGGCGTTACGACCCACGCCCGCCACCGCAAAGTCATCAAAGCCGCCAAGGGTTATTACGGCCGCCGCAAGAACACATTCCGCGCCGCCAATCAGGCGGTAGAGAAGGCCGGCCAGTACGCGTATCGCGACCGCAAGGTCAAAAAGCGCAATTTCCGCGCGTTGTGGATTCAGCGCATCAATGCGGCCGCCCGCGCCCACGGTACGACCTATGGACGATTTATCGACGGATTGAACAAGGCTGGCATCGAAATCGATCGAAAGATGCTTGCCGATCTTGCGGTGCACGACGATGCCGCGTTCAAGGCGTTGGTCGACCAGGCTGCCGCTGCCGTGAAGTCCTGACACCGGGGCTTTGCCCGGCGTCTTCCAATTACATGGCCTGAGCCATGACCACGACGAATTTCGAGCAACTCGAGAAGGAACTGCTGGAGGCGATCGCTGCCGCGGACGATCTCGTCACGCTTGAGGACGTGCGCGTGATCGCACTCGGCAAGAAGGGTCGCGTATCCGAACTCATGAAGGGGTTGGGAGCACTCGAGCCGGAAGAGCGCAAGGCTTTCGGTCAGGCGGTTAACGGGCTGAAGGAGCGTGTGTCCGCGGCGCTTTCGGCGCGCAAGGACACATTGCACGAAGCGGAGCTGTCCAAACGTCTTGCCAGCGAGCAAGCGGACATAACGCTGCCGCCGCGCCCGGGATCACTATCGGAAGGGCGCGTGCATCCCGTCTCCCAGGTGATGGACGAGATCACCGAGATTTTCGCCGACATGGGCTTCTCCATCGCCGAAGGGCCGGACATCGAGACGGACTATCACAACTTCACGGCTCTCAACATTCCCGAGGAGCATCCCGCCCGCCAGGAACACGATACGTTCTATTTCAACGAGCGCGAAGACGGTTCGCGGCTTGTGCTCCGCACCCATACGAGCCCGGTTCAGATCAGGACCATGGAGAACACCGAGCCTCCATTGCGCATTATCGCACCCGGGCGTGTCTATCGCTGCGATTCCGATCAGACCCACACACCGATGTTTCATCAGGTCGAGGGCCTTGTGATCGACGAAGTGACGCATATGGGGCATCTCAAATGGGTGCTGGACGCGTTCTGCCGCGCATATTTCGAGGTGGACGAAGTCAAGATGCGCTTCCGCGCCAGTCACTTCCCCTTCACGGAACCGTCCATGGAGGTGGATGTGGGTTACGCCAAAGTCGGTGACGAGATTCGCATCGGTGAGGGCGATGACTGGCTGGAAATTCTCGGCTGCGGCATGGTGCATCCGAATGTGCTGAGAAATGTCGGGTATGATCCTGCGAAAGTGCAGGGGTTTGCCTTCGGCATGGGCGTCGACCGTCTTGCAATGCTGAAATACGGCATGCCCGATCTGCGGCCTTTCTTCGCCGCTGACTTGCGCTGGCTCAAACACTATGGCTTCGGCGTGCTCGACGTGCCGACCCTTGCTCGCGGGGTGTCGTCATGAAGTTCACCCTCGGCTGGCTGAAAGAACATCTCGATACGGATGCGGACCTCGACGCGTTGCTGGACAAGCTGACGCTGATCGGGCTCGAAGTGGAAGACGTATTCGATCCGAGGACCGCGCTCGCGCCCTTCACAGTCGCAGAGGTGCTGAAGGCGGAACGGCATCCCGATGCCGACAAACTGCAGGTCTGCCAGGTCAAGACCGCGGGTGGCCCCGTTCAGGTCGTCTGCGGCGCGCCCAACGCGCGCGATGGCCTGAAAGGCGTGTTCGCACCGCCCGGCACCTATGTTCCCGGCATCGATATGGAGCTCAAAGTCGCAAAGATCAGAGGCGTTGAGTCCCACGGCATGCTGCTTTCGGAGCGCGAGTTGGAGATATCCGACGAGCATGAGGGTATCATCGAACTTGACGCCGACGCCGAGGTCGGCGCGCCTGTTGCCAAGTTGCTCGGGCTCGACGATCCGGTCATCGAAATCGCGATCACGCCGAACCGTCCCGACTGTCTCGGCGTGCGGGGCATCGCCCGAGATCTGGCGGCAGCCGGTATGGGCTCGTTGAAGGATGATCCCGTCAAGCCGGTTGAGGGTGCGTTCGCGTGTCCGGTTCCGATCGAACTCAATTTCGATGCGGACATGGCCGATGCGTGTTCGGCATTCGCCGGGCGTCTCATCCGTGGCGTGAAGAACGGGCCGAGCCCCGACTGGCTGCAACGCCGTCTGAAGGCTATCGGCCTGCGTCCTATCAACGCCCTTGCCGACATCACAAACTATATTTCCTACGACCGTGGCCGTCCGTTGCACGTATACGACGCGGACAAGCTCAACGGTGCGGTCCAGGCGCGCATGGGCAAGACGGGCGAGGAGTTTCTTGCGCTCGATGGGAACACCTACAAGGTCGATGAGACCATGTGCGTCATCGCCGACGAATCCGGTGTTCTCGGGCTCGGAGGCATTATCGGCGGCGAATCGTCAGGCTGCTCGAACGAAACGGTGAATGTGTTCATCGAATCCGCCTATTTCGACCCCATTCGCATTGCTGCTACGGGGCGCAAGCTCAACATCCAGTCGGATGCCCGCTATCGGTTCGAGCGCGGCGTCGATCCCGCATACGTTGTCCCCGGCATTGAGTATGCCGCGCAGATGGTTCTCGATTTGTGCGGCGGCGATGCGTCGGGTGTCGCTGTGGCCGGGACTCCACCGGAAGAGGCACGCATCATAGAATTCGACACCAGCGAGGTGCAGCGGCTCGCCGGCGTCGAACTGGCGCAGTCGGAAATGAAAGAGATTCTTGTGGCTCTTGGGTTCTGGTTGTCGGGCCGGGGTCCGGAC
The DNA here is from genome assembly GCA_028066055.1 of Hyphomicrobiaceae bacterium. Classification (GTDB taxonomy): domain Bacteria; phylum Pseudomonadota; class Alphaproteobacteria; order Rhizobiales; family Methyloligellaceae; genus UBA2767. Next base: position 1,058 of record JALCBY010000041.1, on the reverse strand, counting down.
TACAAGATCTCGATCCCCACATGGCGTCCGGATGTCTCGCAGCCGGCGGATCTCGTCGAGGAAATCATCCGGATCGTCGGTGTTGATCAGATCGAGCCAGCACCCATCCATCGTGTCGATGGTGTGGCGCGTCCGGTGCTGACCACCGCGCAGAAGCGCACGCGGCTCGCACGCCGGCAGCTCGCCGGTCGCGGGCTGGTCGAAGCTGTCACCTGGTCGTTCGTCCCGCGCGACGCCGCCAGTGTCTTCGGCGGAGGTCAGGATGAGCTTGAACTCGCCAACCCGATATCATCGGATTTGTCATCCATGCGGCCAAGCCTGCTGCCCGGGCTCGCTGCCGCGGCGCAACGCAATCACGACCGGGGCCTTGCCGATGCCGCTCTGTTCGAGGTGGGCCAGGCCTATCGCGGCGCTGCGGCGGACGATCAGTATTTCGCCGCCGCCGGCGTACGCTCCGGCACGGCAACGTTGAATGGGGCCGGGCGGCACTGGTCGGGCACGGGCAGATCCGCCGACCTGTTCGACGTCAAGGCTGACGCCCTTGCGGTTCTCGATGCATTGGGTTACGCCGCCAACGCGCAAGCTGCGCGTACGGCACCCGAATGGTTTCACCCCGGACGGTCCGGTGTGTTGCAGCTGGGTCCTCAGAAGGTCTTGGCGCATTTCGGTGAACTGCATCCGAAGGTTCTGGAGAAACTCGGTGTCGAGGGGCCAATTGCTGCTTTTGAAATCTTCCTGGACGTCTTGCCGGAGCCCAAACGGACCTCACGTACCAAGGCGGCGCTCGACGTGACCGACCTGCAGCTTGTCCGCCGCGACTTCGCATTTCTGGTGGATCAGTCAGTGGCGGCCGGCGATTTGCTGCGCGCCGCGCGCGGCGCGGAGAAGGCGCTTCTCTCCGATGTCACCCTGTTCGACGTGTTCACTGGGCAGGGCGTGCCGGAGGGCAAAAAATCTCTCGCTATCGAGGTGACGCTCTCCCCACGCGAAAAGACGCTCACCGATGCCGAAATCGATGCCGTGGCGGAGAAAGTCATCGCTGCCGTCGCAAAGGCGAC
>JALCBY010000112.1 GCA_028066055.1 Hyphomicrobiaceae bacterium | reverse complement strand
CCTTTCAACGTGCGCCTTTTTCTTTTGAAAATTAATTATGAGCTGCACTATAGTTAGTCCGGGTGGGCCTGCGCCTGATTTTGGAATACCCACCCCCGCCTAGCTGATGTGATGGGCTCCCTATATCTCAACTGGCCCCAAAAATGCGGGGATCCGGTTGTCCGGGCCGATTCATGCCTGATTTTGGAGGACATAGAGCAGTATCTATATATAAGCAGATGGAGAGATTGCGGCGATGAAGGATCAAGCCCCAGCAATAGTGCAGAAATTATGGAATTATTGTGATATATTGAGACATGATGGTGTTTCTTATGGTGATTATGTGCAGCAACTAACCAACATATTGTTTCTAAAGATGGCCGATGAACAAACAAAGCCTCCATTCAAAAAAAAATCTCACGTGCCTATAAAATATAATTGGGAATCACTACTAAGTAAAAAAGGAGCAGAACTAGAAAATCATTATCGATGTTGTTTGGAAGAGTTGGGTAAAGCATCTGGACTTTTAGGTGTAATTTATAGAAAATCACAAAATAAGATACAGGATCCAGCTAAATTAGAACGATTGATAAAACTAATTAATGAAGAAAAATGGATGGGCCTTGGAGTAGATGTTAAAGGAGAAATTTATGAGGGACTTTTAGAAAAAAATGCAGATAGTTCCCAAAAAGGAGCTGGTCAGTATTTCACACCTAGGGCATTAATTTCTGCGATTGTAGATGTAATTGAACCAAGGCCTGGCGAAAAAATAGGGGATCCTGCATGCGGAACAGGGGGATTTTTTTTAGTCTCTCATGATTATATTGTTCAAAATTATGATTTAGATAGAGATCAGAAAAAATTTCTTAAGAACAAAACTTTCACAGGAGCAGATATTGTGCCAGAAGTTACAAGGCTTTGTGCAATGAATATGTATTTACATGGAATTGGAACAGATGAGAGTCAAGTAAAGAACATAGATTCATTGGCAAAAGATCCAAACACAAAATTTGATATCGTAATGACCAATCCTCCATTTGGTAAAAATACAACTGTTAGAACATACATTGAAGACGGAAAAATAGTAAAAGAATCTGCTTCCTATGAGCGAGATGGATTTTGGACTACAACAAGTAATAAGCAATTAAATTTCTTACAACATGTTACTACAATTCTTAATAACAATGGACGGTGTGGAATTGTAATACCGGATAATGTTTTATTTGAGGGTGGTGCTGGTGAAACAATAAGAAAAAAAATATTGGAGCAATTTGATTGCCACACATTACTACGTTTACCAACTGGAATATTTTATGCAGGTGGTGTTAAAGCAAATGTATTGTTTTTTGACAAAAAGCTAGGAAGAGTCGATGGAAAACCATGGACAGAAAAATTATGGATTTACGATATGAGAACAAATCAACACTTTACTCGAAAAGAGAAAAAAATGATAAGAAGTGATCTTGATGATTTTGTAAAATGCTACAATGTAAAAAATCGCCATAAAAGAAAAGAAACCGATTGTTTTCATGTATTTAGTTATGAAGATTTAATGAAACGTGACAAAACATCATTAGACATTTTTTGGTTGAAGGAAGATTCATTAGATAATATTGATAATCTTTTACCACCAGATAAAATTGCCGATGAAATAAAAATAAAATTAAATACAGTAGTTGAATTAGTAGATAAATTAGTTGATGAATTTAAACAAGGAAAAAATGTTTAACAATTGAACATTTCTAAAATATGCTGATATATTACTTTGATAAAGACTCCAAAGGTCCACATTTGATATAGATCAAATATGTATTAATTAAATGCATATATTAGATCGTCAAGTGGTTGATGCTAAAAAAATAAGTAAATTCTATTATCAGAAAATTTTAACAGTATTTTACGAATATCTATTCATATTAATTCTATGTAATGATTTTTCTATAGTTGATCATTAGGATCTTGAGGTACAAGTTTTCCTTCAAATGCAAGTTTTAATACAATATGTTTTAAATTCTTGAGATTTTTTATTTCAGATTGAATGATTTCATTTATTGAATCAATTTTGGCAAAGATTGATTCAATCTTA
>JALCBY010000040.1 GCA_028066055.1 Hyphomicrobiaceae bacterium | reverse complement strand
CGCGGCCAACTTCCACTTAGTAGGATATTCGCCCGTTTGATATTTTTTCCATGAATTCGGCGCGCAGTATCCGGCCCTATCGATTTTAGAATTGGCCTCAATCAATCACGAACTGAGAGAGGCAATCGGCACCATGCCCCGTTTCATTCATTCTCAGCATCAATCCGGCCGTAGACGATATGCCAGGTCATTCGGCCGTGCGCTCTCGCATCGCTAAGGCGTATTGCAAAGCGAAGACGCGCTGTGGAGGAACTGGACCTGAAATTGGCTGAAGGACTGTTGGCCCCGATCGCTTTCAAGGAACGAAGAAAATCGCGGGTTGAACCATAGTCGATCACAATGCGTTCCTCCGATGCAATTCCCGGCAATCCGACCGGTGACGGGCGCCCCGGCGGAAGCTTGGCCGCCTGCAGCGCGGCGCTCCATTCGGCCAAATTGTCCTCACCTGTTGTCGCATAGAGCAACAGACCGCCCGGCGCCAATTGGTCTGCAAGTTTTTTCAGAGTTGCTCTCGCGTCGTCGAACCATTGCATCACCATGCTGGAGGCGATCAGGTCGAATGGACCGCGAAAATTTCGGATCTGGGCGTTCGCAACGGCGAACCTCACATCCTCGGAGCGAGCAAACTTTCTGCGGCAGCGTTCCACCATCTGCGGCGCGATATCTGTGATCAGGAAATTTCCATCGCGGTACGCAGATAGAAGATGACCTGTGAGAAGGCCTGTGCCGCACCCAATTTCCAGAACGCGCGGCGCGTCAATCTTCGGCAAATATTCAGAAAGGCGTGCGGCGACCTGTGCCTGCAGTTCCGCATTGGCATCATAAGTGGCGGCCTTTCGCCCGAACGCGGCTGCCACGGGGTTGCCATGCGCGGAAGCGATCACGTGGCGCGGGCCATTGTCCCCGCCTTGTTTGCCTCGGGAGATTCACTCACCCCCTGATCGCGCCTGGCGGCCTGCTGTCGTCTGTCGACGTAGCGCGTGGTCATTTCCACTTGCGCAAATTCGGGATCGCGCAGCACTTCCAGCAAGAATGCGATATTTGTTCCCACGCCCGAAATCTCGACAGCCTTGAGCGCCTGGCACATCCTGTCGATTGCAGCCGCACGATCCACGCCCGCGGCAATGACCTTCGCGATCATGGGGTCATAGAACGGCGTGATCGAATCCCCTTCTCGTACCCCCGTGTCGATCCTCAACCCTTCCCCTTCTTCCGGGAACCGCAGCTTCTCCAGCGTTCCGGGGGAAGGGAAGAAATTCTTCTCGGGCCGCTCGGAATAGATGCGGCACTCCACCGCGTGGCCCGATCCCGTAACGGCTTCTTGCGACGGAAGCTGTTCGAAGGTGCCGGCGGCTGCCTTGATTTGCCAGTCCACGAGGTCTGTGCCGGTGATCATTTCCGTCACGGCATGCTCCACCTGGATGCGGGTGTTCATCTCCAGGAAGTAGACCTCCTCGCGATCACAATCGTAGATGAATTCCACGGTTCCCGCGCCAAGATAATGCTGTGCCGAAACCAGTTTGAGCGCTGCGCTATGAAGCAGCTCCCGCACTGCGGGAGGGAGCGCTGGCGCGGGTGCCTCCTCGATAATTTTCTGGAATCGGCGCTGGATCGTGCAGTCCCGATCAAACAGGTGGATGCCCGTCCCGTCGCCGAAGCCAAAAATCTGAACCTCCACATGTCGTGCGTTGGCGACATAGCGTTCAAGGTAGACGGAAGGGTCGCCGAACGTGCGCTCCGCGAGCTTCTGGGTGGTCTCTACCTTGGCGCGCAACTCTTCCAGGGAATCCACCACGCGCATGCCGATGCCGCCCCCGCCAGCCGCGGCCTTGACCAGTATCGGAAAATTGACCTCCAGTGCCGCGCATTCTAGCCGCACCTCGTCCGCTGAAACAAAGCGCGCGCTTCCCGGCAAAATGGGCACGCCACATTGCCGTGCGATGGCGCGCGCGCATTCTTTATCCCCCATGGCGTCGATTGTCTCGGGCGCAGGGCCAATCCAGATCATGCCGCTCTGCCGGATCGCCCGCGCAAAATCCGCATTCTCGGCCAAAAAACCGTATCCGGGATGCACCGCATCAGCGCCGGATTCCCTTGCCGCCGCCAGAACGGCGTCGCTATTGAGATAGCTCTCAGGTGCAGGAGCCGGACCGATTTCCATCGCTTCGTCGGCAAGGGACACATGCAGCGAGTCCCTGTCTGCCTCCGAATGCACTGCAACCGTTGCGATGCCCATCGACCTGCATGCGCGAAAAATCCGGCAGGCAATCTCACCGCGATTGGCCACGAGCAGTTTTGATATCGCGTTCATCATTTCCTTCCCGGCATATTGGATTGCCGTCTAGTTTGCTTGTTTCTGTCCGGCTGCAGTGCGAGGAGAGACGGGTTTCGCGTCGGCCGTTCTTGCCTTCCAGTTCTGAAGCCGGTGCAAGCCGATCACCGCTGCGAGGCACAGCAAAGCAATTGCGTCCATCCACCATCGATCTGCCGCAACCAGCGCACCGAGACACAGCAGACCAATGGCCACGGGTAACGGAATCGGCCTCCGATAAAACCTGCCCCCGCCTATCGCCATGAGCATCGAGGCGACCACTCCCATAACGAGCGTCCAGACAATCTCGAGCGTGCTTCCCTGCAACAGAACCGAGGGACGGAAGACAAAGAAGAGCGGGAGCGCATATTTCATCAGCGCGAGACGCACGCTTGCGATGCAGATCGGCCACCAGTGAGTTCCGGCGATCACCGCTGCTGTAAAGACCGCCGTGCACACCGGTGGCGTCAGTGCGGATAGCAAGGCTGAGTAAAAGACGACAAAATGCGCGATCAGCGGATCGATCTCCAGACTGACCAATGCCGGGGCAGCAACGGCCGCGGCGAGCAAATAGGCCGCCGTCGTCGGCATTCCCATGCCGAGTATGAGCGCAACGATCATGGACAGAATGACCCCCATGAAGAGTGTCCCACCGCCGACGCTGACAATGCTCTCGGACAGCTTGATGCCGAGCCCGGTGAGACCGACGAGCGAGAGGGCGGTCTGCGCCGTGACAAGCAGCGCCAGGATGCTCGTGATATTGATTGCCGCCCCGGCACACCCATGCAAGATGCTACGGACCCGCATCTTCATGTCCGCAAGGGACCAGCGGCCGAGTAGCAGATAGAGGCCGACATTGGTGCAAATGCCGTAGAACGCGGCAAGCGTCGGCGTGTTGCCCGAGAACATTGACCCCAGCGTGACGATGAGCGTCAGGAGTAGCGGCCCGACCCGGCGGGGAGAGAAAACTTCCCGCGCGGAGGGAATATCTGCTGCGTCGAATGCCTTCATGTCCTCCCGCCGCGCCTCGACATCTATCGACATCCATACGCAGACGAAGAACAGGAAGGCCGGAATCGCGGCCGCGTAGACGATATCGATATAGGGCACCGAAAGCAGCTCGGCCATGACGAAGGCCCCCGCTCCCATGATCGGCGGGGTGATCTGTCCACCGGAAGAGGCCGTCGCCTCAACGGCTCCGGCGAAGGCCGGGCGATAGCCCAGCCGTTTCATGGCCGGAATGGTAAAGGCACCTGTCGTCGCCACATTGGCGACGGCGGCTCCGTTGAGCATCCCGAACAGCGCGCTCGATACTGTGGCGACTTTCGCCGCACCTCCCGGGAAACGGCCGGCGGCGATCAGCGCCACATCCATGAAGGTGCGCGCCGCGCCGGTCGCGAGCAGGAAAGCGCCGAAGATGATGAAAATAGCAATGAGATTGGCGGAAAGCCCGGTGACGGTGCCCCATATTCCTTCCGTGCCGAGATAGAGATGCTCAATCAGGTATTGGAAGTCGAAGCCGGTATGCCCCCAGTATCCCGGGATATGCTGACCGAACACAGTGTAGATCAACATCAGCGCCGCCATGACCGGCAACGCCGGGCCGGTGGTGCGCCAGGCCGCGACAAGCAGCAGCACCGACAGAAGCGTGCCGAGGACTAATTCCACCGGACTTGCGATAATGCCGAAGGATTCCGTGATGCGGGTTTCCTGCGTCAGGATGTAGACGCAGGTTCCGCAAGCCAGCAGCCCTGCAACGACATCCCCCAGACGCAGCCACGCCGGCGAGGACTGTCCGTCGGCGCGCCGGCTGAACCAGAGATATACGATCAGCATACCGATCCCGACATGCATCGCGCGTTGCGACAGGGGCGGCAGCTGGCCGAAGCCGGCGGTATAGATTTGGAAGGCGACGAGCAGGACGCACAGAACCCAGACGATCGGGCGCAGCAGGCCCGGTACGTCATCCACGCCGGTTTGCTCCTGTTCTTCAACCATGCTCATGGCCGATGCCCCCATTCACGATGGCCGCTGCGGCCCAGAGCGGAAGCAGGACCTCCGCGCCGGGCCGCAGCCTCCCTCTCGCGACTATTTCATTTCCGGGGGAACCAGCTCTTCCGGCACCTTGATGCCACGCGACCGGTAAAATTTGACCGCACCGGCATGAAGAGGAATGGGAATCAAATTCACCGAGTCCCGCATCACGTCGAGTTTGGCAAAGGAAGGAAAAGCATCCTTCTGCGGCTTCTGGTTGTCGACGATACCTTCCAGAATTGCGATTACCTGTTCGTCGGTCAGGCTATCGGAGGTGGCGAACTCCCCAACGACCTGCACCGGTGTCGAGAAGGCAGGAAATTTGTCGACCTGATTGTCCTTGTATTTCTGGAAGTTGATGAAGGGAAATTTGGCCTTTACCTTCTTGACCTGCGCGTCGCTAAAGCTAAGCAGGCGGACAGGCGTGAAGGCCATCAGTTCAAGTGTTGTCCCATCAAGGGTCGCTGTTCCGCCAGCCTTCACGTAGCCAATCGCGCGCTTGTCCTTAACCGCTGCCACCGCATCGGAAAGGGTGGCGCGGTATAAATCCGGCTTTATCTTCAGCGCCTCCAGCATCTGGATGACAAGCTGCTCGGTTGCTGACCCCCTCTGACCGGGCGTGAATTTCTTCCCGGCGAGGTCCGCAACAGTCTTCACGCCGGAATCCTGGCGGACGACCCATGCCTGCAATGCGGGAGAATGTACCCACAAGCCACGTAGTTTCGGCATGGCTTTGCCCTTAAACTTGCCTATGCCCTTGTAAGCCTGATAGATCGTTGCGTAGGTGCCGAGGCCCATGTTGATCTGGCCGCGTGCGATGCGCTGAAGATTGTCGACCGCACCACCGGTCGAAATCACGGTAACTTGCACCTTGTCGGCGGACTTATCGTTTATCGCCTTCGTGGCGGCGGCGGCATAAGTGTAGTGAACCGATTTCAGGGCTGTGGAACCGAATGCGATCCGATCTGCGGCTTCGGCACCGCCTGACAAGATCAGCATGGCAGACAGAGCTGCCGTACATATTCTCAACTTCATCTGAAATTTCCTCCCATTCGTCGTTTGATTGGATGGTTTTGGCCGCTCGGGTTGCAGCCGGCGGCCATCATGGTGACACGCCCGCCTTCCGCCTCGGACCGAGATCGGCCGAGACACGACCTTCTGCGAGAGCAATAAACTCGCAGAGGACCGGGCGCGTTTCGCGCGGGTCGATGATCTCCTCGACCGCGAACGCTTCTGCGGTGCGAAACGGCGACGCATAGGCGCGCAGTTCCGCCTCTAACTCTTTTTCCCTGGTCTTGGGATCCGGTGCGCTGGCAATCTCGCGCCGGAAAGCGGCGGCCACGCCGCCTTCTACCGGCAACGAACCCCACTCGCCCGTAGGCCAGGCCAGTTTCAGGTCGATGTCATTCTTGTTACAGGTGGCCATTCCAGCCATGCCGTAGCATTTGCGGATGACGAGGGTGATGGTCGGTACAGAGAGTTGCCCGGCCACGTAGACGGCGCGCATGCCCTCGCGCAAGGTTGCCTCTTCCTCCGCTTTCAAACCCACCATGAAACCGGGAACATCGACGAAGAAAATCAGTGGAATATGGAAGGTGTCGCAAAGCTCCATAAAATGGATCTGCTTACGCGCCGCATCAGCATCCATCGCTCCGCCATAGACCTTCGGATTGTTGGCGATCACGCCTACTGGGCGCCCGCCAAGCCGCGCCAGCGCAGTAATGACGGCCTTACCGTGGGTCGGCTGCAATTCGAATATGGATTCTGCATCCACCACATGGCCCAGTAATGTTTTCATGTCGTAGGGCTGTGTACGCTTTTCCGGCACGATAGAGGCGAGCGCATCCTCGCAGCGGTCCACCGGATCACTCGTATCTGTCACTGGCGGAAGGTCCCAGACATTCTGCGGCATATAACTGAGGAAGCGTCGAATCTGTTCGAAGGCTTCCTCCTCAGTGTCGACCGCATTGTGGATCGTGCCCGCCTTGTCTACCGCAACACGCGCGCCGCCGAGCTCCTCCTTGTCGATGTCTTGGCCGAGCGAGCGCTTCACTACCGGTGGGCCGGCAGCGAAAATCTGACTTGTTCCCCGCACCATGAGCGAGAAGTGGGACAGGATGGCACGCCCCGCGGGACCGCCCGCAGCGGTGCCCATCACTGCCGAGACAACCGGGACCTCGCCCAGAAGCTCAACTGAACGCTCGAAGCCATCCACACCGGGAAAGACGACATACCCGCGCCGTTTGGCGGAGGTGACGGTGCCGCCGGCGCCGTCGACGAGGTTTACGAGCGGGATGCGGTAATGGTGGGCGAGGTCCTCGATAAAGCCGCCCTGGCCACCCTTACGACGCAGCGCGCCAAAGCTGGTGCCGCCGCGTACTGTGAAGTCCTCGCCGCCGATGGCGACGGGGCGGCCATCGATTCGCGCAAGACCCGCCACGTAAGGTGCGGGCTTGACGTTCAGCAGTCTGTGGGATTCGTCGTACTCGCCGGAGCCGGCGAGCGTGCCCACTTCGCGAAAGCTCTTCTGGTCGGTGAGCTTCGCAATGCGCTCACGCACGGTGAGGCGACCGGCGTCGTGCTGGCGCTGTACCGCCTCCTCGCCGCCCATCTTCTCGGCCATGCGGCGGCGATGATGGATTTCATCAATGTTGGCGTCGCCGGAGCCGGAGTCACCGGAGCCGGCGCCTTCCATTTCGCGCGGAATCAGGTCTCGATCAAGCACAACTCTTGCTCCTCTTCCACGGGTTCTTCCGGCGCAACCTTCAGCTCTTTCAGTGTTCCCGCTTCGGGCGCGTCGACCGGGATTTCCATCTTCATGGACTCCAGAATCATGATGGTTTCACCTTTTGCCACCTGGTCGCCGACGGCCTTCTCGACTTTCCAGACTGACCCGGTGACCTCCGATTTCACGCTGATGGTCGCCATGCTTTTTGCTTCCTCTCTGTCTGGTTCAATAGGTGACCGGTCATGTCACGCTGTTTGCCTCTTGACTGCTTTCGACGCTTCGCCCGCGGACGCGACCGTTCCTTCTTGTTCAAGGCGATCGATTTCCGCTTCGCTCAACTGGAGTTCGTTGCGCAGAACATCCCGCGTATCCTCGCCAAGTGCCGGCCCGGCGCGCCGAACGGACCCCGGCGTGCGCGACAGCTTCGGCACGACGCCGGTCACGGCAACCGTTCCCAATCTGGAATCGTCGATTTCGACGAGCATGTCGCGGGCGCTGTAATGCGGGTCGTCGAAGATATCCTCGACCGTGTAGATACGTGCAGCGGGCACCTTGGCCCTTTCCAGGGCGGCTTCAATTTCTGCTATCGGCAAGCTCTGTGTCCAAACCTCGATCTCAGCATCACAGGCATCTTCATTCCGCGCGCGGGCAACCCCGGTTGAAAAGCGCGGATCGTCGGCAAGCCCGGGCTTTCCTATGGCGTCCGCGAGCCGCGCGAACACCGGATCGGAGGCCGCAGCGAGCACGACATAGCGGCCATCCGCGGTCGGATACAGCGAGTTCGGCGTATTCCCGGGCAGGCGGGAACCTGCTCGCTTCGCGACGAACCCGAGCTGCTGATAAGCGGGGATGTGCGGCTCCATGAAGCTGAATGCGCCTTCGTAGAGAGCGGAGTCGACGACTTGCCCCTTGCCGGTGCTGTGGCGTTCCGCAACCGCCATGACCGCACCGAACGCGCCGTAAAGGCCGGCAATATAGTCCGTGAGCGACGTGGCGATACGTGGCGGCGGGCGATCGGGGTCGCCGGTGATTTCACGCAATCCGCTGACCGCTTCGCCGACGATTCCATAGCCGCCGCGGCTGCTGTAAGGACCATCCTGGCCGAAACCACTGATACGGACGATTATCAGGCCGGGATTGGTCTTGGATAGATCGTCATAGCCCAACCCCCATCGCTCCAGCGTCCCGGGGCGGAAATTCTCGACAATGATGTCAGCATCACTGCAGAGCTTGCGCGCAAGGTCACGCCCCGCTTCCTCGCGAAGATTTATCGAGACAAGGCGCTTGTTGCGGAAAATGGACGCCGCGTAGAGAGAATGACCGTCGCGTTGGGTACCCATAGATCGAACGGCGTCGCCTTCGGGTTGCTCGATCTTGATCACGTCGGCGCCGAAATCCGCCAGCAGTCTGGCGCAGAAGGGCCCGGCGACAGTCGAACCGAACTCGATAACGCGCGAGCCTTTCAGCGGTCCCGCACCGGGAACATTGTCATCCGTCACATCCACGGCAATTTTCCTACAACAGATAGCTTTGATATTTCTGGAACCACGCGCGGGCGTCGCGCAGGTTTTCCCGCCTGAGCTGCTCGGCGCGGTCGGCATCGCCATCACGCATGGCAATCAGAATATCCCGGTGCTGATGGAACCCCGCCATGGCCCGTCCCGGCACCAGCACCAAGCGGCGCGTCATGCCCTGCACGCGATCGTAAATGCTGTCCAGAAGCCCCTTGAGTGTCTCGTTCTCCGCGACCGCTATACAGGTTCCCCGGAATTCGCGTATCGCGGCCATATAGGCGTCGAAGTCATTCCCGGCGACCGCCTCGGCCAGATCGTCTCCGAATACATTGAGCAGACGCTCCCACGTTTCCCGCGTTCCGCGCTCTGTCGCCAGGCGAACCATTGCGGCTTCGAGAAACTCGCGAACCTCGAACAACTCCTCGATGCGATCCGCTTCAAGGCGCGTCACCAGCGCTCCCTTGTTGGGAATCCGCTCGATCAGTCCGCGTTCTTCCAGGACGCCGAACGCCTCGCGCACGCGTCCACGCGACACATCGAACTCCTCGGCAATCTGGTTCTCTCGAAGACGTGCGCCAGGCGCTATCTCGTGACTCACGATGCGGCGGCGAAGTTCTGTGACGAGTCTGTCAGTATCGGACTCGGCTTCGCGAATTTCAGGTCGGACACTCGCGAGTTTGAGGGGCTTTTTTGATTTCATTGCTGACGGTTCCTCCCAAGCCGGTTCGTTGAAACTAGATTGATCATAGTTGTCAATATTGTCAACAATATTGTATTTTATATCGTCGACAACATATCGGCCAGCATGCAACAAGTGGAGAAACCGCTGAATTCGGCACTGTTGAGCGGCCATCGCAGCCAAAGGACGGAACGATGACGATTCCCCAACACGAGCGGCACCTCCCCGACGAAACGGATACGATGCTGCGTCACGACTGGAGCATCGACGAGCTTCTGGCGATCCTGCAGCGCCCGTTGACGGAGCTGGTGCATGAGGCACAGTGCGTGCACGGACGTTTCCACCCGGAAGGCACAGTGCAGCTGGCAAGCCTCCTTTCGATCAAGACCGGAGCCTGCCCGGAGGACTGCAAATATTGCCCGCAGTCGGCGCACTACGCGAATGAAACAGGCCTGAAACGGGAGTCGTTGATGGCCGTTGACGATGTGCTGGAGAAGGCGCGGATCGCGAAAGAGGCAGGCGCCACCCGTTTCTGCATGGGCGCAGCATGGCGACAGGTGCGCGGAGGCCAAGAGTTCGAGCAGGTGCTCGACATGGTGCGCGGCGTCACCGAGATGGGAATGGAAGCTTGCGTCACACTGGGGATGCTCAATAAGGAGCAGGCGGATCGGCTCGCTGACGCGGGGCTGAAAGCCTACAACCACAACATCGACACGTCGCCGGAATATTATGGTGAGATCATTACGACGCGGACCTATGAGGACCGGCTGGAGACGATCGCTAACGTGCGCGCGGCTGGGATCACCGTGTGCTCCGGCGGCATCATCGGCATGGGCGAGAGCGACCGCGACCGAGCCTCCATGCTGCAGGTACTGTGCTCCATGAACCCGCATCCCGAGAGCGTGCCGATCAACGCGCTGGTGCCCGTGCCTGGCACGCCGCTTGGCAACGTCAAGCCGGTCGAACCGCTGGAACTGGTGCGGATGATCGCGACGGCGCGGATCGCGATGCCGAAATCCCGGGTACGGCTCTCGGCGGGGCGGCAAGGCTTGTCCAAGGAGGCCCAAATCCTCTGCCTGATGGCCGGGGCAAACTCGATTTTTTATGGCGAGAAGCTACTCACGACCGCCAACCCCGACACGATACAGGATCTCGCCATGATCGAAGACGCGGGGATGAACATTCTTTCAGACAACAGCGTCATCTGACGAGGAACTGAGTGCAAAAACGGATTCTGCCACTTGACGATTTGTTTAATGTCTGCTGTTGGCACGTCTTTCGTGTATGCCGGTTTGGATCAAGAGCGCAAGTCCGACTGAGCTGCCCGGAATGTCCCCTTCCCGCTCATAAGCGGGCCAGTCACCCGAAAATCTGGCACCCCTTCGATTTGAGCCAGATGCTGCCACTACCGCCGCGTTGACGGACATGGATCAGCGTGGATTCCTGTTGATCCTTGATTGCACACGCGGCGCTGTAACCACCTGATTCACAAATACTTTGCGTCCACTCCATCATGAGCCCAATAGAGAACCCCCTGCCCACGTGAGCGTTTTTCAGGGAACTTTCGTCGATAACTGCCAGTCCATATGCGTACCCCTGCAGCCATGTCAAACTGAGCGCGTTCCAAGTGCACACACAGCGCACATGAAACGGACGAGCGAAGATCGTACGAAACCTTTGTGGCGATCCTCTACCCTGCAGGTGAACGCCGATGTCAAAGATCGCGAAACGTGCCGGGGGTCTGTCTCATGCACGAGACTTCCCCATTTCGGGATGTCCGCAATGCCTTCGGACGCGGATCGGAATGAGCCGGCTGCCCGATAACCGGAAGGTAGAGAGAACCGATGTCGTACCGCCCTACCCATTCGCCGCCATGATTCATTTAATATAACTAAATTTGTCATATTAAAATAATTTCTCTAAATTGGCTGAGTCCGGTCGGATGTTTGAAAGTGGCCGACGCTGTCATGAATGCTGGTTGAGATGGACTCTGTCGCAAACACACCGTCTGACAATAATGAGCGCGCCGTCGCCAGGCCTTCAGTTCATACGGGCTCAGTGAGCTCTATCGCTCTGCGGAATAACGCTCAATTAACGATTGTCCGGCCTCTGCCACATAAGTGCGTTGAGGTTCAGCTCGATACACCGGGAAGCTATTTCTGCATCAGCTTCACCGGTGAGCCGAACATTTTTGACGGCCGCGGAAATCGTACTCTTGCAAACGACAAACTTCACATCTTGCGGCAACTTGAGAAATCACCTGTTCGCAACATCAGGTTTGGTTCCGCTTCCGGTTCCGGCTGTCTCGCGGCGGTGGTTTTCTTTTCCCGCGAATGGTGCGCGTCATGCCCCCAAGGACCAACCTGCCGAATTGCACAGTTTCTCCTCGATGGCAGCAATTCCTGCGGCGCAGTGGAAGATCATGAGCTGCAACTTGATAGCACTGGCAATGCCATTGCGCGCTCGTTGCTTGAGGCGCATATCGACGATGACAGCGATGCGTTACGAGCCGAGCAATCCTTTCTGGCAATTCTTTCCTGGGCCTACGGCAAGCACACCCTTCCCGATGACAACAAGGAATGGCGTTCTTCGCTGCATCCCAAAGCTACGAACAGAGCCCGTCAGGCCGCCGAGATCCTGCGGCAACGGCTGGACAACCCACCCACAATCTCTGAGGTCAGTGCCCTTGTGGGGATGAACGAGAGTGATCTCAAAAGGTGCTTCAAGTGCCTGTACGGGACCACAATCGCCAGTTACTCGCGCCGCAGACGCCTCGAGGCGGCCCGCGACCTGCTGGCTCACAGTTCGCTCGGCATTGCGAGAATTGCGCTGGAAGTCGGTTTCTCCAGCCCAAGCCAGTTTGCACGCGCTTTCAGACTGCACTTCGGACGCAATCCGGCCGAATACCGCCGACTGCCACCGCAAATGATTTAGCTGCCATTGAAGCCGGACCTCCTCTATCGGCACCGCGACAGTGCCTTTGAAAAACACCCTTTTTGAGCCGAAACGCTCCCGATATGAGGCGAATGGGAACGAAACAACTCACAAGATCACACAAAAAATAACGGTGCCGTGATCTCGGCTCCGGACAGAAAACCGAGGGGCTGGCGAATGCCGGAAGCGCTGATTTTGGTTGTGCTGACCGCTACATCGGCTGGAGGCGTATCAGCCGCCTTCGTGAACCATCTGAACGCGCCTGGCTGCAAGGAAAAAGGCGAGCTGGTTCGTTCAATCCTGGAGTCGCAAAACGTCGAGATTTTGCGACTCGGCTGTTTCAAGGGATCGGAAAAATTCGAAAAATTCAATCACGGCGCGGCTGCGGATGCACCCCGCTACGC
The DNA here is from genome assembly GCA_028066055.1 of Hyphomicrobiaceae bacterium. Taxonomy (GTDB): domain Bacteria; phylum Pseudomonadota; class Alphaproteobacteria; order Rhizobiales; family Methyloligellaceae; genus UBA2767. Next base: position 9,936 of record JALCBY010000040.1, on the reverse strand, counting down.
CTATAGGCTCACGCTCAGTGGCAACCACGTCATCGTCGATCCCGTCAAAGATGTTACGTCATGCAAAAAGGGAGCGACTTCCGCGCTCATCAAGAAACCCGACAAACAGCACTGCGTAACATCAACGCAGAAAATGCTGCGCAAGGCGCAAGGTTGAGGTGACGGGCAGGCTTCCGCAACACGCAAATCAAAAATTCAGATCACATTGGGGAACCAGGGGGAAAAGGTCATGTGTGATGATCCACACCAGCGGACACTTTCGAAAACAATCAAAAATTACAATCTTCTCGGCACGTCCGTCGCCACAATCTGTGCCGCGGGCCTTGCTTTACCCGGCCTTCACGATACGGCACGCGCCCAGACCATCGACCTCGACGAACTGACCATTATTGGCACGCGTACCGAGGTCACGGTCCAGGACAACCCACGTTCCGTCAGCGTCGTCGACCAGAAACAACTTGAGCGGCAGGCGCCGCTCAGTGTCGGTGAAGCGATCCGGGATGTCCCCGGAGTTGAGCTGGTCGACAGCTCCGTGCCGGGAATGAAGCGGCTCCGAATTCGCGGTGAATCGTCGCGAAGGGTCACCATTCTGCTCGATGGGCAGGAGATCACCGACCACTCCACATACGGAACGCCGATCCTGATCAACCCCGCCGCGATCGAGCGCATCGATGTCCTGCGCGGGCCTGCATCGGTTCTCTATGGCGCCAAGGCAATCGGTGGCGTGGTCGATATCATCACCAAGAAAGGCACGCCGGGCAAGGCGGTCGAAGTTGAGCTCGGCGGAACATATTATTCTGGCACGTCTGGACGGCAGGGCTGGGCCAGTGCCGGGGGAACAGTTGGAAACTTCGACTACCGCGTCACCGGCGGCATTGCCGAGCATGACAACCAGAAAACGCCTAGGGGCAAGTTCACACAGACAGGACGGCTTGAGACCACGGCGTTCGACGCGGACGATATCTCCGCCCACCTGGGCTATACCTTCGGCGCAGACCGCAACCACTATCTGGCCGTCAAGGCGCAACAGTACCGGCTCGACAGCGAAAGCTGGAAAGATCCGGAGACAATCACGGGACGCAGACCCGATATTGAAGGCGTGACCGACTTCACAATCGACCTGCCGCAGCGCGATCTGAAAAAGATCGGAATTTTCTACGATGGCGAAGATCTTGGTGGCCCAGTCGCCAAGGTTCATTTCGATGCCTATTACCAGACCATCGACCGGCAGTTTGAAAACAACGTCGAGACTTTCACTCCGGGATCCTTCATCCCGTTTCCGCCGCCCTTCGGGACCACAATTCCAGCGTCAACCACTGACGTGCGGTCCACGTCCGACGATACTCTTACGAACTACGGGGCGACCGGACAGATCGATCTTGAGGCTTTCAGACATCACTATACGATCATAGGCGTCGAGTATCTCGCCGATGTGCTTGAGACGGACAAGACCTCAACGGTCAATATTGCACCGCCCCCACCTTTCGGACCCCCGGGCCAGTTTCCGATCGAGGATTCAAGCTTTCAGAAGGCTCGGGTCGATACCTTCTCCATCTTCGCGCAGGATGACTGGGAGCTCGTCCCCGACCTCAACCTGATTACAGGCCTGCGTTACAACCATATCGAGACCAAGCTGGACAAGTCGCGAAGCACGCAGGCGGCGCTTACACCAAGTTCTACCAGTCAGCTTGAAACATCAACCAGTGTCGCCCTGACTTACACAGGTTTTGAGAACACAACCCTGCGTGCGCTCTATTCCTCCGGCTACATCAATCCCACGCTTCTGCAGAGTTTCGGGCAAACTAGCGCCGGAGGTGAGACCGTATTCGGCAATCCTGGCCTGGAACTGGAAACGGCCAACAATTATGAACTTGGTCTCCGCTTCGACGGAACCAATCTCGCGGTTGACGTGGTCGGCTATTACACAAAATCGAAGGACTACATCACCGACATCTCCTGCTCGACGACAGGCGTGACGTGTCCGCAAATTGCCAATAGCACTGTTCCCAACAGGGTTTACGTGAACGTCGACGAAGCGACCACATGGGGCGTAGAACTGCTCACGCAATATACCATTCCCGGCACCCGCGTGACACCGTATGCGACCGGAGCATACACGCGGCGACGCCTCGATTTTGCGGAATTCTCGACCTACGACACCAACGTACCGCGGCTATCAGCGCGTTTCGGATTACGCATCGAGCGACAGTTCGCGGGTATCAACGCCTGGGCAGACCTGTTTGCGCGTGCGTCGACGGATGTAAAAGAGACACTTCCGGGGGACGACGGTCCGGAAACCAAAGAGGTCGACGGCTGGGGAACGCTGAACCTCGCATTCGGCGGCACCTATGGTCAGAATGACAAATATCGCCTTGTAGTGGAACTCAACAACATTACCGACGAAGAATACCGGCCGTTGACCGATGCCCTACCGGGTGTGGGCCGCAGCGTCGCAGTCACAGCCGCTGTCAAATTCTAGCGGTTCAAGCACAACTGCCCACCGCCTGCCAGAGCAACTTACGTTGCCGATAGAATGGCGCATGAATGCTTCGGATCAGGCGCACGTGAAGCGCAAATATTCACCTGAGTTGCCTTCACGCGCGCCTTTCCGGCTCCATTTTTATCTGCCCGCTGAACCTTTCAAAAAATACCCGTTTGGATCCGGATCGCTTCCGGTTTGAGGCGAATTTGAAGTGCCGTGCTGTCCCAATAGATACGGGGCGCAGTGATGCTTTCCGGTCATACGGATCGAAAAAGCCTGGGACTCGCACTGCGAAAAAAGCGCGTCCGCGTTGGCGCAAGCGTATGGGGATCGGGGCAACATGAACACTCATTTTCAATCAAATCGCGATGGCAACGGTGCAAATGACCTTTTGGCTCAGTGCGCCGCAACGTCAGGACCGCACCACTGCGTTTACCTGCTGGCAACCGCCTCAGCTATCGCTATCGCAGCAGGCCTCATGGCGCAGTCGGCGCATGCGCAATCGGCCTCGCCGGGTTCAGCGGTGATACTTGATACCGTCGTGGTGCAAAGTGGCGCCGTTGGAACCGCGGACACGACTGCCGCCGGTACAGATGTGACCGCCGGCGATTCAGTTGGCATTTCGCAAGAATCAATTGCCCGAAAACGGCTCCAAGCAATGGCCGGTGGAACCGCAATTATCACCAGCGCTGAACTCGAGGGCCGCGCCAATGTCACCATCGGCGACACTCTCAACATCGTCCCGGGCGTTGTGGTGCAGAATTTTTTCGGTGGCAACGATCAACCACGCATTCAGATTCGCGGATCGGGGCTCCAGCAAAACCCCGTCGAACGCGGCATCCTCGTCTTGCAGGACGGGCTTCCGCTCAATCGTGCAGATGGGTCCTATATTGTAGGTCTGGCGGACCCGCGCCAAGCGCAGTTCACGGAAATCTACCGTGGATATACAGCTAACCGGCTTGGCGCTACCGTGCTCGGCGGCGCGATAAATTTCACATCTCCCAATGGCACGAGCAGCCCGGGAACTGCCAGCGGATTCGAGGGCGGCAGTTTTGGGCAGATCACAACCTCAGGCCAAGCGGGCGCAAGCAAGGATGACATCGATGTATTCGGCCAAGTCAGCCACTCCAAGCGTGACGGTTTCCGAGTTTACAACGACTCGGAACGTTTGAACGTTAATCTCAACTCGGGCGCAAAGCTCAATGAACATATCAGCACCCGTGTTTATCTGGGATATACCGATATCGACTTCGATGTTGCCGGACCGCTGACCCGGACGGCGCTTGAGCAAAACCCAAAACAAATATATGCTGGCCCCACGGTAACCCCTCCTCCGCCGGCACTCATTACCACCAACCCAGGGCCCAATGTCGTACGTGACCGCCCGCACCGCGAGGCCGACCAGTTCGGGGTCGGTTCGCGTACGTCAGTGTCTTTTGGGGCACATCTGATCGACACGGGCTTCGGATACGCCTACACGGATGATTCTTTCAGGTTCCCGATAGGCGGTGGAATTCGAGATACCGACGGCGGTGATTTCACAACCGTTGTCCGCTACTCATACGCGCCTAACCCGTCGCGTACTCTTCCGCTGTTTGAAGCAACGGCCCTGTATGTGAACGGTTCCGCCGACCGGGAAAACTATCTCAATATTGCCGGGACGCAAGGTGCCAGGTTCGGTGACAACGAGCTCGATGCAACGACGCTCTCGCTCTATGCGGGCGCGCACATACCAATCGTAACCGATGTGACACTTTCGCCTACCATCTCTTACTCTCATGCAACGCGCGACAACAAAGATCGGTTCGGACTGGGAACCCGTCCCGTTGCCGGTTTCGACCCGATAACCGGCGCCCTCCAGACGGCCTTCGCGCTGCCGCAGAATACGAGTTACTCCCGTAGCTATTCTGGATGGAGCCCGAGCCTCGGACTGACATTCGACGTTGCACCGGAAAGCACCGTATTCGCGGCTGTCAGCCGCAGCTTCGAGCCGCCGACACATGACGATTTGCTGGCAACAATAAATGGATCGCCATTTTTCAGCCCCGGCGCACCGGCGGGGGGAACACCGCGCGTTGCCTTCGCAACGCCGAATCTGGATGCTCAGACCGCAACCACAATTGAAGGCGGCTGGAGAGGCCAGAGCGATGGCCTCTCATGGGATGCCGTAACATATTACTCGTGGGTCGAGAACGAGCTTCTCAACCTTCGCGATTCATCCGGCGTATCTCTTGGCGCAGTTAATGCGGACAAGACAACCCATTTCGGTGTCGAACTCGGACTTTCAAAACAGATTTCGAAAAGGTTGAGCGGCCGTGTCGCGTATACCTACCAGAACTTCAGATTCGACAACGACCCCGTACATGGCGACAACCGTCTGGCAGGTGCCCCCAGACACAATGTGGTCGCGGCGTTGCGGTACTTCATGACGCGCGACTGGTACGTCGAGGGCGAAGTCTACTGGCGACCCGACAAGACCCCGGTCGACAATGCAAACACGCTGTTCAACGAAGAATGGTCCGTCTTTAATTTCCGAACCCTACATCAGATCAATGAAACCATCTCGCTATACGGTGAAGTCAGAAACGTCTTCGACAAAGTCTACGCCTCCTCGACATTGATCACGGATGTAGCACAACCGGATCAGGCGGCTTTCCTTCCGGGCGACGGGCGCGCGTTCAACATCGGGCTAAGGGTCCGGATGTAGATGGCAGACCGCAACATGGCTACGCGTGAGATCGAATCGGAAAAGGAGCTACCCGGCGCGCGGCTGAGTGCGCAAAAGATGCCGGGGCACTGGCTGCTCGCCCGATTGGGAAAAAGGGTGTTGCGGCCCGGTGGACTTGCGATGACTGAATCGCTCCTGACCGATCTCGATATATCGAGCGACGACGATGTTGTTGAACTTGCGCCCGGCCTCGGCCTGACCGCCCAGATGATCCTTGAAAACAATCCGAAATCCTACGTCGGCGTTGAAAGAGACAAGGCCGCAGCCGCGTGGGCCAAGGATCAGATCCCCGACGCGCCAAACATCAAGATCCGGATCGGATCGGCTGAGAAGACCGGATTGCGCGCGTCGTCCGCTTCGGTTGTGCTTGGCGAGGCAATGCTCTCCATGAATTCACCCGACCACAAGTTGCAGATCATGAAGGAGGCGCACCGGGTTCTCAAACGTGGCGGACGTTACGCAATTCATGAACTGCTGATCATACCCGACGACGCACCTGACATCGTCAAGAAGGACATAGAAGACACGCTGTCGGCTGCCATTCATGTCGGTGCACGCCCGCTCACCGAAAGCGAATGGTGCGAGGCACTGACGGTAGCCGGGTTCAGGATCAAGAAGGTGTCCCATGCGCCGATGAACCTGTTACGGCCGACACGGCTCGTCGCAGACGAAGGCCTCTTCAACGCCCTTCGGTTCATCAGGAATGTTCTGAGTGATCGCGATGCTCGGCAACGCATATTGACGATGCGCCGGACATTTCACAAATACCGCTCGCACCTGAACGCCATTTCCATCACGGCGCAGAAGTAGATTTCAACGGGAGCACAAAACCGATGACCGGAACATCCCCCTCCAAGCCGCTCTTGAAGGACAGATTTTTCACTACGAGCCTGACGTCAACAATTGTCGTTTTCGCGCTCTGCCTTGCAAAGCACATTCTGGTCATCGTAGGCGTTTCCGGCGCAATTGCTGCAGCGGATTCCATTGAGCACGGATTGGTTTTTGCGGTTCTGGCGCTCACCGCCCTGACTGTTTATGCCTATTTCCGACACCGCAAACGCGCCACAGATACCGATTGATCTGGTACAATCATCGCAACCCAAAGCCTCAGAAGTGATTGAAACACTGACAATGAAGCAATTGCCCAATGGACTTGTCGCCTACAAGCGCACGCCCGTCTTCGATCAGGACAATCTTCCCGCCGGCCTTGAAAAAGAGCATCGAACAAAGCCCGGCGTTTGGGGCGTCATTCACATTCTTGAAGGCCGGCTTGCCTACACTTCCTATTCACCTCAACGCGAACAGTTGCTGGGACCGGAATCCCCTCCAATGATCGTTGAGCCGTGTGAGCGCCATAAGGTCGCTCCGATCGGCAATGTCCGGTTCTACGTCGAGTTCCACAGGCGGAAGGATTGATTATCGGCGATTGAAATTCTTCGCTATTGAGGGGACGGGCAGCAATCTATCAAAGTTGCCGAATGGGACCGTGTCTGGTTGGGATCGTCATCGTCATGTTCGCAAATTTATCTTAATTTCTTCACACCAGAAGCAACACTTCACATCGGTGTCTAATATGAACTTGACGCGCGGTACTTCGCCTTTGGCAAACGCCTTGCGCGACAGAACAAACAGTTTTTTCCACACCCCTACACGATAAAAAGTTTGGAAATCAACTCGGCCCTCATGGTGTGACACACACATATCTTTCACGAAAGTTATTGCATCGCTAACCAGAAACATTGGCCCTCCAAGATGTAACCCCTGTGCCGAGCAATACGACCGGAGGGAACCGTATGTTCACGACATTTTCGGAACGTCTTCTGTCTCATCTCCACTCCTTGGGTGGTTACGATGAGCCAGAAGTCTCTCTTGTTCAAATCAGCCTAAATGTCCAATAGGCGCTGATGGGGGACAATTGGCAGGCTGGCGCGCGGCGTCGATGAAGGGTCCGACAGAGGTTGGAAAATCGTCAGCACGAAATCCGACTGGAAATGCGTGTTTCCATATGCGTGCCACGAGGCAACCAAAAAACCGAAAAACTAGCCGTCCTCCTCACCCCCGAGATCAACGTTCGGGCGATCCGAGCGGCATTGTTGCCGAAAACAGAACGGAGTCACCCTCGAGCCGGTTGGCGGCATCAAACTCGTGCAACCAGCGCAGCGAGGTCGATACCGGCGTCTGACCCAGCACGAAACTGTAATTGATATTGGGGCCGATGGCCGTCACGCGCCCCTCAAAAGCACCGAGCGTTGCCCCTCTTCCGCTGTCACCAGTGACCTGGTTGTAATGATAACCGGCGACGCCGGCGGCAAAGGTCTTGGAAAAATGTTGCATCAGCGCAAATTCGACATGGAACTCCGTGCCGGTCTCGTAGTTCGTGTCAGGGTTCTCACCATTGAAGGTGAAGCCCGCGGCAACAGAGGCTTCATGGCTGCGCGTGGGATCGAGCCAAGTGGCAGCACCTGTAACATCGAACGCCCATCGGTTGAAGGCAATGTTCGCGAGGGCACGCGAGTCGTAGTTGGCGACCGGGATGTTCAGCAGCCCCGACACATTCCAGTGCCAGTTGCCCTGGTGCCACCCGATCAGCGCCGTAATGAGCGGGTCACCAAAATCGAAAGTGTCGTCGCCGAAAGAAAATCGCGCACCGCGCTGGAGGCGCGTGCCATTGGCCAAGGTCAGTGTTGTCAGCGCGTCGACATCGACATCGACGTCTTTCCAGCCAACTACGCCGATTACCCCGAAGCCGAGATTGCCGCCCAGGATTTTGTGCGGTGTGATCCACAGGAGGGTTGGCAGCTTGATGAAGGCGTCAGCGTCAACATCAATATCGGCCTGTACCGTGATATTCCCCACCTGGTTGAGAGCGACGCCGGCCGCGGCGGCTCCCGAAGCGCTTCCGGTATAGTAATAATCCATCATCGAAAAGTAGGTTCCGGGCGGTGGCACGAAGCCTGCCATCGAAGATTTTGATCCCAGAAGATAGATGCCCGTTGCGTCTTCGGCCGCGCGAGCGGGTGGATTGATGGAGCTAACAGAGAATCCGCAAATAAGGGCAAGCAAAACAAGATTCAGGTAACGCCCAAGGCTCACCAAACGACTACTACTGCACACGATACGCCCCTCCGACTACAACAAGTCTGCCGCTAGCGCACAGATCTGATGTTGCAATGATACTCAGATGCGTATGAGTCTCGAAATAACTATTGATGGTTGCCAGAGAATTTGCCTGCATCCTGTTGCAGGTTTGACACGATGCATCGACGGCTCGGCAGCCCTGCCAAACGCATCTACTTCGAAAATGACTTTACCTCTTTTATCGCCGGTTCCCGTGATTCATCGAGAGGGATACGCTTGATGCCGGCCGCCGTATCGCCGAAATCAATCGTATTGAGATCCACCATTCGCACATTGCGGTTGAACTGTGTGTGATAGTAGACGCGCATGTTCTTGATGTCGGTGGCGATGGTCCATTGCGTAGCGCTGTAGATCAGGTCATCACCATGCGATTGCCCTGCCGATCCCTCTGCCGCGGCCGCTGGAACGTTGAAATTGTCGAGGATCCGAAATGCCTCGCGCACCGTGTCATATCCGCCTTTCGTCTTGCGCGCGGTCTGCGTGAAGGCGACCGCACGAACAAAACGCGACGGCGGTGTGAAATCGCCGGGAAGGCCGATCATGCCGCTGCCGGCGCCAAGCGGCGCGAATTTCAGGCCTGACGCCGCGACCGGCGACAATCCAACGGCCGACAGGTTCAGATAATTGTTCAGATTGAGAATGTGCCAGTCATAGTTCGGGGAGTTTGTGACCACGCCGAGGGGAGCGTCGAAGAAGGTCAATTCTCCTTTGATATACTGAATAACGGCGGATTTGCCGCTCGGATCGGTGACGATATAGTGAACCGGCGGCACGATGCCGATGATCTTTTCAACGACAGGAACGACGCGGACTTTCTCCAGTCCGGCACGCACCTCGTCAAGCGTCCGGAATTGAGAAGCGAGATACATGGGGACATCGACGGAGGCCATTGAGATGTCGGCCGTCTTGGGATCATACGGCTGATACTCGGTGAAACCGGGCAGATAGAACATGCCGATGGTAAGTCCGTGCTCGTTGACGGCGTCCGCCAGAATGAGCTTTTTAATGCCCGACGCACCCGCAACGCCATACTTTGCGGTCCAGCCAATTCCTGCCCGATCATCGGGCATGGGTGTTGCCTTGAGCGCGGTGCCGCGCGGGATCACCAGAAAATCGCCCTGGAGATCGAAAGTTCCCCATTCAAGGGTTCGCGCGAACACGATCGTCCCGTCCGATCCCTTGAGAGTGATCCCTGTGCATGCCATTGCAGACGACGAAAACGCGAGAAGGCTTGCGACCAATATGATGGTCACGCCTCGGAGTGTGCTGAGTGAGTTGGCCAATCTTCAAACCCCTGTTCGACTGCTGTTATGAATCTCGCAGTATACGACAGAAATGAATCAATTGTTTGAAACAAGTATTGGCGGCACCCGCCTGTCGTGGTCGCGCCCAGCATGCATGCAGAAAGAACCACGTCGGGATTTCCGACATTCTATATTTCTGCTCCGGGTCGATTTTGTTGAAAAAGTCCGGCGCTCCACCGATCACTCACAGATAGCGGAATTCTATTTCACCATGCGCCCGTTCTTGGAGCTGATCCTCCTCCGATGAATTTGTCCACCTTTATGGTTAGGAGAAGGAGGACCGA
>JALCBY010000039.1:17197-22749 GCA_028066055.1 Hyphomicrobiaceae bacterium | reverse complement strand
GTCAGCTAGCGCAATCCGTCACCAACTGAACTTCGCCCCGACCACCGGGCCGTGCAAGACCGCATCAACACCGTTTCTCCCGAACGGCCCGCCTTCACTATAGTCGACACCAATTGCGCGATACCCGACCACCGTATGCACTGGCATTCCGAAGATGGTTGTGTCGCGACCATATGTGGCGATGGCCTGCCATGAAAAATCGCTTTCCACCCCGAAGCCGCCGATATCACCCGTCAGGGTCAAGTCGGATCCAGACGACATTTGATGCCGAACGCGGGCGCCGATCACCGGATCGACCCACTCCAATGTACCCGTGTTGGCTGCTGCCCGAGTGCCGGATGTCTGAAAGCCGATGCCTGGTAGGGTCGCCGTTGCAGTTACCGCAACGGACACATCAACACGGTGGTTCCAATACCGGGCGGAGCCCATCAGGTCGAGCGCCGTGGTAGACGCTCCGTTGGCCCAACGGGCAACTTCGATCGCCACGCCGGTCTGAACGATCGTCAGTTGATAGTCGAGCTCGGCATTTGCAGATGCAAGAATGTTCAGATTGGCAATCGGATTGCCGGATCGTTGAATGTTTCCCGAAAAGCTCAGATCGGCCCATACGACGTCGGTAAACAATGCGAAGCGACCGTTTCGCGCCTCGAAATACCCCATAAGCGCCATGAGTGAATCGCTGTTTTCAACGAGGTCGATGAAGCTTTGGTTGACGTCCACGGTGTTCCCCCGCACCGTCACATCGCCGTTGATGCCCATCAGCCACCCATAAGGCGCAACAGTAAATTGCCAACCGCTCGGCGGGGGTGGCGGTTCGTCGAATGTTTGCTTCGGCGCGCCTCCTAAGTCCGCGGCAATTGCCAGGGCGGGCGCAATAATAAGACAAACGATCAGACATAGAAGAGCGCACAAATCTGACAGGCGATTTTTGATCGTTTGCAAGTACACTTTTACGTGCCCATCTACTGAAGATCGGACTTAAGCTATCGTAGAAACAACGTATTGGCCCAGACAACTGAATTTCACCAATTTCGAAAACTTTCCCTACTGATTGTGTCCGTTTGGCAACACAACTATTGCGAGTATTTCGTGATTTGGCCAATTGGCATGGGTGAAAATGAAAAAGGGACTGGATTCACCGTGCGCCAGCCCGGCCATGCACACATCCGCAGGCTATCGCGCCCTGAACGTGGACTATTCAGAACCCGCCCGCACGAACAAGATCTTACGGCAGGCTGTCCCGATAACACGCGGCTATCTAGTTCGACTTCTTCGCCTTGATCATCGCGGCCATGCGCTCAACCAGGGCTTTCGTTTCCGGCCGAAGATTCTCGATGCCGCCATAAGGCACGTCCTGTCCCGGTTTGCGGTCGGGATATTTTTGCTTCATGCCCAAATGCCGCTTTGCCATGTTGACGAAAGGAACGCCGAATCCCACCCCGTAGGCAATTGCATCCTGTGGCCGGTCTTCGCGCGGGTTCTTGTAGAGGTCGAAGATCGGCGCCCCGATCGGGTTTGAACCCGGCGCCGGCAGATGGAATTTGTATTGCTGTTTCACGATCGACTTCAGCGTCGGCCCTTCATAGACAAACACATAGTCGCGGCGCCCTTTGGTTTCGCCAAGCAGCATCATCGCCGTCTGGTCAACGCCGTCTATCAGCCGGTCGCGCGGAATATGCTCCGTGGCACCGGCGAATCGCGCAAACGTCGTGAAGAGATCGGACACGTGAACGATATCCTGCGCGCGGCTGCCCGCGTTGATCGCGGCGGGCCAGCGGATGAACGCATTGACCCGTACGCCGCCTTCAAGATGCTGTGCCTTGCCGCCGCGATAAATGCGATCGGACTGGCCGCTCTTGTCGACATATTGCATGAATGGACCATTGTCCCCCATCACCATGACGACGGTATTCTCCGCAATGCCGAGGGCGTCGATCTTGTCCAGAATCTCGCCGATCCAGCCGTCGACCTTCACAAGCGACTCCGCGACCGGACCACCATTGAGGGTCTTCGCCTGTTTGATGTCGGAGCGGGTAAAGCTCAATGGGTGTTGGGGCCAGTACTGAAGGAAGAATGGTTTCTTGCCTTTGGCCAATCGCTCAAGTTGCTTGAGCGCTCCATTCTTGTAGCCTTCCTCCATGCGATTGTAGTGGTCCTGCGTATAGACCTCGCCGGCCTTGAAATTGACCTCGCGCATGGGGTCGCCTTTTTTCCCGACAACCCCGTAGACCATGGCATGCGGGTTGGTCCGGAATGTCTTGTCGAGCTCGAACGTATCGGCACGCAACTTTCGCGACTGACCGATCGTCAGTCCTTCGGTTTCGGCAGTCTCGTTCATGATGGCCATCTGGCCCTGCTGATGCATCGGGTGCTCGGCATAGTCAAAGCCCTGATTTGTGGCAAGGGACTCCTCGATATCACCCAGATGCCACTTTCCCATATGAACCGTTTCGTATCCGGCCTTGCTCAGGACCTCGGCAAGCGTCACCTCCCAGCCCGACAGACCGTCGCCCGCCACGACCGCCTTTGCTTCGGTGGTTCCTGTGCGGGCTGCATATCTCCCCGTCATCATTGCGACGCGGGTTGGCGTGCATGAGGGTTCCGTATACATGCGCATGAGGGACAGCCCTTCGGTCGCCAGTCTTGCGATCCTCGGCGTGCTGTAACCGCGAACGACGTCCATGTCAGGCATGCCGATTTCACCGAAGCCGACATCGTCGAGCAGGATGTAAACAATGTTTGGCGGCTGGCCGCCGTTTTTCGCGCGGATTTCCGCAAGTTTCGCATCGATCTCTTTGTCTTCCCGGGTCCAGCGTTCGCCATGCTGGGCGAGCAGAATCTTGTGTTCGGCATCGTGGATGATCGCGTCAGCGGCTCCGGCTTTGTGCGCCATTGAGATGCAGAACAGGGGGAGCGCGCAGGCGGCAAAAGCGCGTGTGAGTAGCTTCATGTTTTGTCCTCCCTAGTAGCTTCTTTTGCAAAATCCTTTCAGGGTTCAACTGACCCAATCAGTACCGGCCTATGCCAATGCGCCGGACCTCCCTGCAGTTGGTGTCACGAGAACCTATTTCGCCGCCTCATCTGGCGAACGAAGCCTTCTTTGTGTCTTTGGGCACCGCGGCCTGGAAATCTGACTGATCGATGGCACCGCCGATGCTCCAGCGGTCGAGTTGCGCCATGAACTGTGGCTCACCCTTCACGGTGACGTAGGTCACCGCGAAACGGCGGGGTAGGGGAGTCGAGTCGGCTTCGATCCAGATCTGCCAGTCGGCACCGGTGCTCTCGAATGAAAGTTGATGGCACTCAACGCCCTGGACGGTCCGCAGCCCGATATACTCCGAGGAGATAATGGTATCCTTTAGGGCCTTCCCGACATCCGAAAACAGGAGATCGGCGACCGGCAGATTCACGTCGTACTTTTCGGCAAGGTGATCCAGCAACGCGTCGGTGTTGCCCTTGAAATCCAGTGCTTTCACCTGGTTGAGATGGCGGTCCCAAACAGTCAATTTCGATCCGTCGAACCAGACGGTCCGTGCGGCCCCGTTGTCCGATACGCTCTGCACGAAAAGGCCGTTGGGCCGTTTGAGCCGCACATCCGCACCTCTGGCTTCCTTGATCTTGATGCCGGACTTCCGGACCTGGTCGAAAAAGCTGCGCACCCGGAAGGACGCGGTGCCGGCCTTGGCGAGATAGTCCGACATGCCCTGCAGGACCTCCATTGCCTTCTTGTCCGTGGGACCGGTTTGCTCGGCGTGGGCATAAAGCGGATAGAAGCCGACGATGAGGGCCAGTGCGGCGCTGGCTGTGATTTTCACCTGGCGGAGCCTAAAACTGATTTGATCTGACATCTCTTTCGTTCCCTGTAGTTTGGATCAGTCGCGTGATGATGACCTGTCAGCGTCGGCGCGAAACACGCCGCGAGGTCCGCCGCGCCGTGCGGCGAGAAGTCCCTCGAACGCTTGCCGGGCCGACGCCATACGCGGGCGCGACATAGGTGGTGGTTGGAGGGTGGCAGCAATTCTGATCGTAAGGGTAGACGGGATGCGCGTGGCAGCAGTGAGCCAGTTGAAGACGTTTTGTGCCATCCCTGGCCGCGTCGTTGTCGGCCGATTGCGCCGGTATTGCCGTCAGTGCGACAAAGATGCAAGCTGCGGCCAGTTTGCCGGTCGCGTCTGTAATGACATCCTCAAATCCAGATTTCATGTCGATCCTCCCCTTTGATGGTATCCGTAGCGTATTGCAACCTATGATGGTATTCAGTTGGCGAAGATGGTCAGGCGGTTTCAGGCGCGATGACCCGGTCACGCCGTCATTGGGTCTCCGACTTCTTCCAGTTTTTGTCCGGGTTAAAGCGGTCGATCTCCTTTGCTTTCAATTCGGTTTCGGGACCCAGATCGGTCTCGAAGACCACACCGTCGTGATTGATGACGAACGTCATGATGCCGGATGCGCCATACTTGGCCGGGTAGGCGAGGACAGCGAACCCGCCGATCATCTTGCCGTCGACGACGTAATCGTGGGCGCCGCCATTCGCCTCCGCGCCCTGTTTCTTCAGCAGTTTGAAACGGTAGCCGTGAAACGCGTTGGTTCCGCCGTCGCCCGTACCGGATGTTCGCGGTGCATAACCCTCAGCAGTCGCTTCGATCACCAGTGGACCAAGCGGGCTTAAGGGTTCGCCATCATCGGTCGGCCAGTAAAGACCGTCCCTTTTGCCCTCGGCGCTCCTGAATTTCGCCGCGTATTCCAGAAGGCCGTTGCCGTTTCGGTCCTCACCGGCATATTCGCGCTGCGCATCGGCGATGGCTCGAAGCGTCTGGATGGTGTTGAGTTCGTTTTCCCCGATGCGGCGATCCAGGATTTCCTCACGTCCCTGCTCGGGGTCGAAAGCCCACCCCTTTTCCCCTTTCACCAACGGGATCGCGAAGGGGTAATCGTCATCACCAATGACAAGAACGGCTTTTGCATCGCCCTCGCGGGCGATGCCGTGCTTGGCGTCATAGGCGGCTATGAACCGCGCCCTGGCGGCTTGGTCCTGAACCTTGTCACCGGAAATCAGCCATTCCCTTGTAGACGGACCGAGAACGGAAAGGAGCGCATCCAGATTCTTGTTGCGTACCGCATCGACGAGCGCCGCCACGGCCTTATCAGGCGAAGAGAAGGACTTTGGTGCGTCCGCTGCCGCGGTATTGGGCAGGCTGACAATACCAAGTGAAAGAAGGGCAAGGATGAGCGCAGACCGGCAGGTTGCACGGCCGAATCCTTTTGCACCAAGTGGTCGTGTAAATCGTTTCATCTCGATTGCTCTCCCTTATCGCCGGCGTCCGCCACCGCGTCGTCCGCCGCCGCCACGGTGTCCGCCCCCATGACGAGCCCGCGATGCGCTGCGGCTCGCCTTTCCGCGCGAACTGTGTCTTCTCACCTGTTTTGAATTGCCGACGCCCTTGAATGCGGCTGGTTTTTTTGCGGGCCTGGAAACCTTGCTGGGCTTCTTCACTGCTGGCCGGGAGGCCACCTTGGGCCTTGCCGCAGGTTTCTTGATCGCCGGTTTCTTG
>JALCBY010000039.1:0-17097 GCA_028066055.1 Hyphomicrobiaceae bacterium | reverse complement strand
GGTTTCTTGATCGCCGGTTTCTTGGCGCTCAGATTCGGCTTTTTGCCGCTGATGTTCGGCATCTTTCCGGGAGCCGCTGGACGTTTTCCGCCCAGGTCGGGCCGCTTTCCCGCAAGATCGGGGCGCTTGATATCGCCCGGTTTCACCTTTGCAAGACCCCTGCGGCCGGCGTCGGCGCGTCCGCGGAACTTGTCCCGTGCTTGTGCTCTCCCGTCGTTCCTGCCTTTGCCATAGCGGTTGGCCACGTTGCGGTCACGGTACGGGACACCCTTTCTGTGGACACTGTTGTGTATCCACTTGTTGTTCGTGATGTTGGTTCGGTTAAAGCTGTTGTAGCGATTGACGTTGATGTTCACGTCACCGCGCCGCCAGTCGCATCGGCCCCACAGGGCGCTTCCGACGGCGACGCCAGTTGCGAACCAGAACACGCGTCCTGCGACATAACCGGGCGGATACCAGTAATAGGGCGGGTAATTCGGATAAGCCCATGTGCCATAGACCACGGTCGGGTCGTAAGAGGGAACGTAAATGACCTCCGGATTGGCAGGTTCGACGACAATGATCGTTTCCTTCTTTCCGGAGTCGGTCGTTACCGTCTGCTTTTCGACCTTCTGTTCTTTGGTCGTCTTGAGATTACCGGCTGCATCTGCCTTTGCACGCAGATCCTGGATCGCTGCGAGCACGTCCTCCTGCTGCGCGAGAAACGCATCACCCAGCTGTTGGGTCCAGCTGATCTCGTCGCTCATCATTTCCAGAACCTCGGGAAACGCGGTCAGCGATTTGACGCTTGGGTCCCAAGGTTCTTTCTGCATGGCGCTCTCAAGCGCATCTCCGGTCACACCGGGATTGGCCTTGACCCACCTCTGGGCCTCAACCACCTCGAGCGGGTAGGTGGACGCCATCAGGATTTGCGAGACAAGCGCATCCGGGTGGAGTGCGATTGGCGCGACCAGTTGTTCGAGCTCTTCCTTCGGCAGAACTTTCGCTGCTTCGTCGGCGCGTGCAATGGATATGGTCAGAGCGCACGTGAACAATAAGCACAATGCTAAGGCGGCGTTCGCAAGGGCGAACGGAACTGGTCTGAGTCTGAACGTTGGCATTTCCTCTTCTCCCGCGGTCATGCCGCTACCCTCTTTCTTGTTAGATTCAACTCTGAACTCTCCGAATACCCAAATCCCATCATACGCTTTTCACCCTCCCTTCCAGGGGACGGACTTTCCGAACAAAGCTTTGTAGAGACGCTCGTCTCGCTGATAAAAGTCGACATAGAAGCGGAGCGATCCATCCTCGGCGAGCCAGGCTGTTGAGTAGACAATGTGAACGGGCAGCGGTTTTTCGAGATTGACAACCGTACGCTCCCCGCCTGCGAGCACGGCGTCGATGCGCTGCCGGTCCCAACCATCTTTGCTCTTGAGCACGGCTTCGGCCAGATCGATCGGCTCGTGCACGCGCACGCAGCCGGAGCTAAATGAGCGAAACGTCTTGTCAAACAGGTCGCGGTTGGGCGTGTCATGCAGATACACGTTGAACTTGTTCGGAAACATGAACTTCACTTGCCCGAGGGCATTCTTCGGGCCGGGCTTCTGCCGAAGTTTGAAGGGGAAATTCGACCGCGAGTATTCCCGCCAGTTCACGGCCCGTGGATCAATACGGTTGGACCCTGAAAAGACTTCAAAGCCCGATGCGGAAAGTGCGGAAGCATTCTTTTTCAATGCCGGCAACTTGTCGCGGGTCGCAATCGAATAGGGAACGGTCCAGAACGGATTGAATTCGAGATATTTTATCGTGTCGCTGAAGGCCGGTGTCCGGCGGTAGGGTTTGCCGACGATAACCCGTTTGCGTTCCGCAAACTTTCCGTTCTCGAAACGGGTGAGATGGAATCCGGCGATGTTCACAAGAACATAATCTCGACCCAGGTCTTCCGGAATCCAGCGCCAGCGCTCCATGGAGACGATGATCTGACGAACGCGTTCGTCTGCTGGAATGTTGAGGGCGACCTTGGTGTTGAAGCCGACAACGCCGTCGGGCTCCAGTCCGTGGTTTCTCTGGAATTGGCGCACAGCCGCGACAAGTGCGTCGTCATAGATTGCGCCTTGCACGGCGGCCGCCTTTGCACCAAGCGGGCCGTCTCCAGCGAGACGGGTCCGTAATATAGGCACGCGCGGATCATCCATGCCCGGCTTCAGCGCATCCCCGCTCGGGATCTTCGGCCAGTTGTTGTTCTTGGCAAATTCGCGATAGACGGCGAGACGGGCCTTCAAGGCCTTGTAGGCGGGGACCGAGGGTTCCCAGTCGGTGATGAATTGTGCGACGTCCGGCGCTTTGGCAAGCAACCGCAACGCGTCGGCCATGTCGACCTGCTTGGTTTGCCAGTAAAGCTCGGGATCGACCTTTTTGGGCGCCACCCGGCCGGTCTTGATCTGCTCGGCGAACTTCAGGAAGAAGGCAGAGAACAGCAATTCGACGACGGCCTGGCTTCTCGCGTCGCTTTCCGCCGCCGCCGCACTCAGCTTCTGCAGATAGTCGGTCGGGAAATCGCTGCTGAACAGGCCGTCGCTCTCAGCCGCGTTCATCCGTGCGATCACCTTGGGCATGCGTCCCGTGCCAATCCACAGCAATGCCCCTTTATTGTCGAGGTAGTAGCTGTCGAGATTCTGTTTGCGTTTGCGGATTTCGATGGCGAGCTTTTCTTCGCCCTGCAGGAGGCTCACAACTTCGGCTGTGACAGGAGCCGCCTTTGCGTATTGGGCGTGAAGCAGTAGCAGGCCGAACATCGCAACGCATGCCGAAACCAGCTGCAAAAACGCGGCTCCTGTCGGCGCTCTTGGTTTCACGATGATTCTTCCTTCTCTCGTCGGTTTACGTTTCTCAACCCGGTCGGGACAACCCAGATCCGCACAAAGCTTGCGGTTGTTCGGCTTGCCCATCCCGACGCACAAACCTCGCAGCAGCTATTTCTTTACTGGTTGAGCTTTCGGGAATTTCCACTTCCCATCAAGAACTTCTTTTCGTGGACGGTAAAGTCTCACGACATAGTTCCAGCCTTCTGTGAGCGGGATGCAGTTGACGCGCTTGTCGTCACACCCACCGAGATGCACGGTCAGCGATCCGTCCTTGTTCGGGGTGCCGGAAATGTTGTTGACGCTGTAACTGTCCAAGGCATTTTTCTGAAAGTACCCATCCTTGTTGTAGACGCTGACGGACCAGAACGCATCTACCGGAACATCCTTCGCTGTAATCTGATATTGCCCAACAGGCAGTTTCGGATTGACATTCAGATAGTAGGCTTCGTCGGTGGGCAAACCGCCCCAGCCGAAAGCCGTGCCAAGGAGAAATCTGACGGGATTCACCTGCTTCCTACTTCCAAAGGTTTCTTGTGTGTTCGGAAGTCCCTTGGCCAGCTCGAGCAGCGGTTTATAGGTCGCCTCGTAACTCTTCATGTTGTAGTTCGGCATTTCCCACGGTTTCGCCGATTTCGCTTCGATCTTCAGTTTGTCCTGAAGCGCGTTCGCTGCCTTGATATCGGCGTCATCTGCTGCATTGATCAGGGTTCGCACAGCAACCACAACATAGGGCGTGTCGAATTCCTCCAGCGTGAGTTTATGGTTTCCTGCGCCGTGGAAGACCTTGTTGATGTACCCGTCATTGTTGACCACCATGGCGGACATGTAGCGCTTGCCGGCATCAGGCATGACCAGAGTCGCGCCTTCTGAAATATCCACGATTGCAAAGCTGTAAAGCGTATCGCGATTCATCCGGATGACGGGCTGCTGATCTAACGGCGTCGGTCCGCGGTTGTGGCTGAACCGATTGACGCCCCCGGCCAGTTTGACCATTCGGCCGATCTGCATGTCGGTTTCCGCTCGCGCATAGTTGTCGACATTGACTGTTATCTGCGGACTAGCCGCCATCGCGGAACGGTCCGTTGGCGCACCTGTCACAAAGGCGAGGCACAGACAAACAAGGATTTGCTTCGCGAATTTCCTCCTCGCCGGACGGGTAGCGGCGTCGCGATAAAATCTCGGATACATCTTTTCTCCCTCCCTTTCGCTGCAAGCACTCATTTGCAGTTGTGTGGGAACACACATTTCCAGTCGGATTTCATGCTGACGATTGTCCAGCCGCGCTTTGGCCCTTCATCGAGGCCGCGGTCGAGCCGGCCAATGTGCGACTTGCGGTCGTAGGCAACTTCGCGGTCGCCGTCGTCATGATGAACAATCAAACCAAGCCTTGCGCCATCTGCCGACGTCACCCACTCGAGCATCTCGAAGTCACCATCGGAGTTTCCGAAAGCGGCAATGGGACGTCTGCCGATGTGGTAGTGAATGCCGACGGGCTTCCCGGCCTTGTCATCGATGAAGTTGATTTCCGGCAGCCGGGCAAGTGTCGGTGTGCCGTCCTTGAGTTTGTATTCGACCTTGATGGTTGAGCCGACCACCTGCTCGGGCGGGATACCGTAGATCTTCTCGACCCAGGGCCGCATGAACTCAATGCCGCCGCCGGACACGATAAAAGTCTTGAAACCGTTGGCGCGGAGATAGGCCAACAGCTCAAGCATCGGCTGGTAAACCATCTTGGTGTAGGCCTTGCCGGTCTTGGGATGTTTGGCCGTCGCGATCCATTCCTCTGTCGCTTTCTCGAATTCCTTTGTCGACATTCCGGCGTGGCTCGCCATCACCAGTTCAATGAGACCGCGCTTGCCGGATTTGGCCAGCGTCTTGATGTCATTCTCCAGAACCGCCTTGAAGGGTTGCTTCTCCTTCCATTCAGGATGCTTGTCCGCGAGGGCCTTGATGCGGTCGAATGCGAACGCAAGCTGGATGTACATGGGTTGCTCGGTCCAGAGCGTGCCGTCATTGTCGAACACCGCAATGCGTTCGGCCGGTGCGACATAGTCGGGACCGCCTTGTTGCGTGACTTTTTCGACAAATCCGACGATAGCCGCTTTTGCGGGGCCATCGTTCCAGGAGGGCAGTTGCGGTTCGGCTCGCAAGGAGGAAGCCCCGAGGCCCAAGGTCAGCACAACAAGCCCCGGCAGCAGGCTGATAAACATGGAATTCATAGGTCCCTCCCTTTGCTGGTTACGGAAACGGTGCGTGCAAGGTGCTGCATGTTGCATACGGCAGCTCATCGCTCCTGGACCTCCCGGACACTTTCAGAGAAGCGCGGATTGAGCGTGTCGCGATCCGCATGTGTCGTCGGTCTGCGGTTTTTCATCTGACGCCGAAGGCGGTTGACCTGCTTGAGAATGTCAGAACTTGAAGGCTGTTCGCCGGTCCCGGCGCCATATCGGGCGGATGAAACGCGACTGGCAAAGTCACGGAACGCAGCCTCTCCAGATGTCGTCGTGATCTGTTCAAGCGATGCGGCCCTGTCGGCGGGCGAGAGCCGATCCAGCCATTTCCAGAAGCTGCTGAAAACCGCGTCGGTGTCTCCGGATCGGCAGGCGTGCCGAAAGGCGCGAAAATAGTGCGCCTCGGACTGAAGCGATTGCTCGCGCCAATGCTTGTACTTCGCGGTAACCGGTGGGCCGAAACGGCGAATTGCCAGCACCAAGGTGTAAAGAAAGATCACAGCCAGCGTGAGCCAGACGATGTTTGATCGCAGCCAGCTCAGTGCCCCCGCAACCGCGGTTTTGAACCGCTGCGCTGCGGAATCGGGAACATCGGATAATCCGGTAGCAGGCCGATAGTCCGGGTTTGCGGCAACAGAGATTTCGACTGCCGGCAGGATCGTCTCTTCGATTTTGCTGCTCTCCGGATTCCACCAGCGTACTGCTATCTCGGGCATTTTTGTGCTGCCATCCTGTTCCAGGACATAGGTCACCGCATCGGTTCGCTTTGCGCGATACTGGCCACGGTTGACGGTGTCTTCGAGGACCGGTTGGGCGGAATAGGCGCGGCCACCGGGCACCGCGGGAAACTTGGTTGCGGGAAGGGCGAGCGCGAAGGTGTCCTCTCCAACGAGCGTAACCGTGCGGGTGATTGCATCCCCGACTTTCAGGCCGGAGAAATCACGATCATAGGTTTCCTCGACCGTCAGGCTTCGCGTCGTGACGACTTGCTCAAGACCCTGTGCGCCAGGTGGCATGGCGGCGGTCATACTGAGAGGTTTCGTTTGCAGCGTAACCGGATCTGAGGGTTTCCCTTCTGTGGAAACGGACACCGTGATGGCGAGGGAAGGAATCTCCAGCGTGCCCTCGCGCTGCGGGATAATGGCGTAACGTTGCCGCTGACCGGTCCGCGTGGAACCGCCATCGGGGTCCGTAAAATTCACACCGAGCTGTTCCGGCATTAATGCGATTGCCCCGTTCAACTGAAATTCCGGGTAGCGTGGCGCCTTGGAGAACCAGGTCGATGTTGTGATCTCGACCCACAGGCGGACGAGTTGCCCGACATAGATTTCCTTATCCGGTTCCAGATAAGCCCGAACCGTCACGTCCGGCCCCGCAACCGGTTCATCCGGCGTCTGCGCGACCGCTGAGCCAGCGATTAGGATCATCAGAAACGCAAGAAGCCGTCTCATGGCGATGATCCTTTTGCCTTTGACGGTTCTGCATCCTGATTCTGGACCTGAAACGCGAATTTGTACTTCAGAAAATCGCCCGGCGTCGTCTGGACGCGGCGCATCCACATCTCCTGCAGTTGCGCGTCGGACAGACCTTTCTCCGCCTGGAGCTGTTGCGCTGACATTTCGCCCTTGCCGCGTGCCCCGCGTTTGTCGAACACGACCCTGTCGGCGCCAAGTTTACCGCCAGTTCCGCCCGCGTCCTCGTATTCCTTCTGATCCTGGCGAAGCAGACCCTCAACCCAATCGAGATTGAATGTCGCTTCGGGAAAATCGGGCTTCAGCGCCAGCGCCTGCTCGTATGCAGCGATGGCCGACGCGAGCTTTTCCTGTTTTGCCAGGGAATTGCCGAGATATAACCGGCCTTCGGCCGTTTCGACCTTCTCAAAGAGTGCAGCGGCATTGGCAAAGTCGCCGGCCCGGTAAAACGCGATCGCCTTCCATTCTTGTTGCTCAAAGGCCCTGGCGGATTTCTGATAATCCCCGCGCTCGAAATGGAACCGGCCTTGCTGGTCGGGTGTGAGCCACCAGTCGATGAACCCGTCGCCAAATGCCGGGCTCGGCAGCCAGAGCGGAACCAGAACTATGAGTGTGCGCCATTTCATCGTTTACACCCAGTTCACTGTCCAGCCGCGACGCGACCAGAGCAAAAGAATGAACGCGAGCGGCCACACAAGAACGTAGCCAAAGTCCCGCCACTGCAGGTTTTCGTCCTGCTGAATGGTATTCACCAGGTGGCTCCGGATTTGCCGCGACAAGGCATCGATATCTGCGACGTCCGGCGTCGCCCGGGAGGCGCTGCCTCCTGCTGCTGCCGCAACCGCGTTGATACCGGCCATGTCCACGCCTGGGGCTTTCCCGTCCACCAGGCCGAAAGACGCCGCACTATTCCCGCTTTGCACGACAGGACCTCCGGCGGTGGTCCCGAACGCGAGAAACAACAGTTGGTCTTCATGCGCGTCGGCGTGCTCGGCGAAACGTGGGGCGTGGGTCCGGTCTATGCCGTCCGTCATGAAAAGGATGGTGCCTATCGCGTCTTCCCGGGCCAACATGGATTGCGCAAGGGCGAGCGCGGTCGTCGCATCGTCGCCTTCGCGCGGCATCAGGTCGGGTGTCAGGGATTCAAGATAAACCTCAATCAGTCCGGCGTCGTCGGTCAGCGGCAGCACGGCATGGGCGCTGCCGGCATAGCCAACAACTGAAGTCCGGGCGCCTTTCCTGCGTTCGAGCAGGTCCCGCAGCTTCTGCTTGGCGCGTTCCAGCCGGCTTGGCGGCTGGTCGGCGCCAAGCATTGTCGGCGTCAACTCAAGCGCCACGACGAGTGGCGCGCGATCCTCGGTGAAAGGCGTGATTTCGCGCTGCCACGTTGGTCCGGCAAGCGCAATGGAAGCCAGCACAAGCGCCGCAGTCATGAGCTGATAAGGCCTGAGCCTTTTCGCCCCTTTGCCCCCAACGGTCAGGCTTTCGAGCAAATGCGGCGCGATGACCGACTTCCACATGAGAGCCGCGCTGAAGTTACGCCGCAACCGAAGATGGAGCCAGATCGCGAGCGGGATGACGAGCAACCAGACAGGCCGCAGGAAATGAAACTGCTCAAGACCGGTATCAGGCATGGGCACCCTCCCGCCGCCGCGCTCCGGTAAGCATCACGCCTGCGAGCAGCATGTTGCAGACGACCAATGCAGCAAGCGGATAATGAAACAGCGGGCGTTTGGGTCTGTAGCTCAGTGTGTCGAGTTTCACCGGTTCAAGCTTGTCCAACTCGGCATAGATTTTCTCAAGTTCACCGCGGTCAAGGGCGAGAAAGAACCCGCCTCCGGTCGTCTTGGAGATGGTCTGCAAGGTTTCGAGGTCGAGCTCCTGTTCCCCTACGGTTGTCGGATCACCCATGGCAATGGTGTGGATGGTGATGCCTTCCTCTGCCGCGATTGATGCGGCCCGGGCCACGGGCATCTGGCTCCCGGTGTCATTGCCGTCCGTCAGCAATATGACGACCTTGTTCTGTGTCGAGCTGGCGTCGAACAACCGGATTGCAAGGCCAATGGCATCACCGATCACCGTCTTTGGCCCCGCCATTCCGGTCTGTAGCTCTTCCAGGAGTTGCAGGATCGTCGGATGATCTTCTGTAAACGTCGCTTGCGGAAATGCCGCGTCGCCGAAGACCGCCAACCCGAGGCGATCGCCTTTGCGGCGGGCGATGAAATCGCGCAGGACCAGTTTCACCGCATCAAGACGGGTGATCTTCTCTCCGGAGGCATTCGCGAAGTCCTGCTCATCCATCGAGCCCGACAGATCGACGATCAGCATCATGTCGCGCGCGGCCTTTTCCTGGACGATCGGCTCACCGGCCCAGACGGGGCGTGCCAGCGCGACGACGACCAGCAGCCACGTCAGCAATCCGTTGGTCCGCTGTATCCAGTTCTTCTGCAGAACAACTGCGCCCGACTGCGGCTGCCGCCCGGTGATTTCGACAAGGCGTGCGAAGAACGGTGCGCGCAGAGCTTCGCCCCTGTCGCGGAACTCCGGCGTCAGCCAGTACACCAGTGCAGGCAGCGGGAGCAGCGCAAATGCCCATGGAAAATCAAACTGCAGCATGGTGATACCTCATCCACGCTGTGCTGGCGTCGAGCAGATGTTGCGCCGTCGCCGCATCCAGCCGGGCAGTCGGCTCGTTGGCATACGCCAGTCGGTCCAAGATCCTTCCATCGTCTTCGGCGAACAATTCGCGTCCGGCACTCCGGTTCAGCCATTGAACCCAGTCGTTACCCCTTAGACTGGCCACGTCATCGCGCGTGGATGCTGCCAAAGCCGATTTGCGCAGGAGAAACGGCAGCGCTGTGAGCGAGGTCGGGTCGGCGCTCATGGCCTGCAGCTCGGCGAGGCCAGACCGGCGGTAGGCATTATGTCTGTAGCGATCTCGCAGGTGCAATCCGAGCCATATGGCTGCGGCCAGGATGATGACGGCGAGGATGTACCAGCCAGCTGTCTGCGGCCACCAGCTTACCGGCTCGGGGAGCGGAAGCTCCTTGAGGCCCCACATTCGGTTGGAACCGAATAGTTCGGCAGACGAGGGAGCGGTGTTGGTTTGGTCTGTCATCGGCTACCTCTCAGCGGCCGGTGACCGAGCAACTTGCGGACCTGCTCGGGAACCGGCAGTCCGGTATGCAGTGGGAGCACCGGAATCTCGCGCCTAAGGAGAAACTGCCGAATTTCTGCGAGCCGCTCCGAAAATATGTCGGCGAAACGCTTGCGCAAATTCGCATTGCCGGTGTCGACTTCCACCTGCAGTTCGCCATCGCCGACAACCAGGGGTCCCAGATCAGGAAGTTCGGCTTCCAGCGGATCGTAAACCAGCCCTGCGAGGATATCGTTGTGACGTCCAAGCCGCGTTATCAGGTGTTTTGTATGTTCGTCGGCGCCATCGAAGTCGCTGATGATGCAAACCAGCGCGTCATGCTTGACCAGCCGGCAGGCGCGTTCCAGGGTCTCGTTCAAGCATTCCGGACGGGAAACACCGGAACCGTCGGATCGCAGCGTGCCGTTTTGCGCGACGATCGCGCCGAGGATGCGCATGACGGTTCGTGCGCTGCGATGCGGCCGAACCTCCGCTGTCTCTGTATCGTTGAAGACAATTGCACCGACCCGGTCACCCACGCCGAGGACACGCCACGCTCCGAGCGCGGCCGTTTCAGCGGCGGTTACCGACTTCATGGAACGCTGGCTGCCGAAGAACATGTTCAAGCGTTGATCGACAACCAGAAGCACCGGGCGATCACGTTCTTCCGTATAGACCCGCATATGCGGCGCCCGCATGCGGGCGGTCACTTTCCAGTCGATGTTGCGAATGTCGTCGCCCGGCAGGTAGTTCCTGATCTCCTCGAAATTCAGTCCCCGGCCGCGCAGGCGCGATGCCTTCTGACCGGCAAGCAGACTGTGAATTGGCTGGCGCGGCAAAAACGAGAAGCCCTGGCTCTGATGTCTCAGGGCAATCAGACTTTCAAGATCTGCATAAACGCCTTGTGTCATGCGTTGGTCTCTGGGTTACGGCACCGCAACTTTGGCAACGATTTCCTTGATGATGTGATCCGGCGTAATGCCGTCGGCATTGGCCTCATAGCTGGGAATAAGACGGTGCCGGAGGACGTTGTGCACGATGGCGCGGATGTCGTCGGGCGAGACGTAATCGTTTCCCCGCAGCCAGGCATGGACGCGGGCGCATTTGTCCAGCCCGATCGCCCCACGCGGACTGGCACCCACTTCGATCCAGCCGGCGAGCTCATCCGAGTAACGTTCCGGAAATCTGGTGGCGAAAACCAGATCGACGATGTAAGTCTCGATCGCCTCGGTTGAATGGATCTTTGCGATTTCCTTCCGCGCGTCGAAGATGGCTTTCTGCGAAACCGGCGTCTCTTTCTTCTTCTTTGTCGACTTCACGGGACTGGACTCGCCGCGTACAAGACGAATGATCTGACCTTCGGCTTCTTCCGTTCCGTAGCCGATCATGACGTGCATCAGAAACCGGTCCATCTGCGCCTCGGGCAGGGGGTAGGTTCCTTCCTGTTCGATGGGATTCTGGGTCGCCATGACCATGAACAGGTCAGGCATCTTGTGTGTGGTGCCGGCAACCGTCACCTGTCGTTCTTCCATTGCTTCCAGCAATGCCGCCTGCACCTTGGCAGGCGCACGATTGATTTCGTCGGCGAGTATGATGTTTCCGAAGATGGGACCCGGCTGAAACCTGAATTGTCCTTTACCGCCGGCGGAGTAGTAGATCTCCGTGCCGGTGACGTCAGCGGGAAGCAGGTCCGGCGTAAACTGGATACGGCTGAAGTCGGCGGCGAGGTTGGCCGCCAGGCTCTTGATGGCGCGCGTCTTCGCCAGGCCGGGCAAGCCCTCAACGAGAAGGTTGCCGTCTGCGAGGAGACCGATGATCAGCCGTTCAACCACCTCTTCCTGACCGATGATCGATCGCTGCATGCGCGCTTTGAGATCAAGGATCTGGTCGTAAACTGTCATTGCGTATCTTGCGGCTCGATACTCGATTTGCCGCCCGCGCCGCACATGGCGGCGCGGGCCGTGGTGCTGTCACATCGCAACAGCACTGCCTATTGAGACCCGATGTTCGATTTCATCTTCTCCATCACCTGGTCGATGGAGAAACTGGCAGCCTTTTGCCGTGGCGGGTACTTCTCGAAGCTCTTGAGGAAGTTCGCCACATAGGCTTGGGCAGGCACCAGCAGATAGGCGCGGTCTAGGAGCCAGTCGTAGTAAGTGTTGGAAGTCCGGTAGGCCCGCTCATAGGGGTCGCGCCGCAGGTTGACGATCAGCGGTACACGAAGCGGTGTCCACGGCTCGACCCAGGCGCGTAACGTTGTGTAGGCCTTCTGCTCCAGGAAGATCGCCTTCCAGTCGTTGTAACGCAGGGCCGTGAGGTCGCCTTCATCGGAGAAGTAGAAGATCTCCTTGCGTGGCCCGTTCTCCTCTTTGCCGGTCAGGTAGGGCAGGAAGTTGTAGCCATCGAGATGGACCTTGTACTCGCGGCCGATCGCTCTCACCCCACCCTTAAGGAGCTTTTGCTTGATGTCCGAGTCACCGGCAGCTGCCAGATACGTCGGCAGCCAATCCATGTGATGCATGATCTCGTTGGAGACGCTGCCGGCCTTGATCTTGCCGGGCCAACGTACCATCGAGGGTACGCGCCAGCCACCTTCCCAGTTCGTGTTCTTCTCGCCGAAGAACGGGGTCATGGCGGCATCCGGCCAGGTATTCATGTGGGGACCATTGTCAGTCGAGTAATGCACGATGGTGTTGTCGGTAATACCAAGTTCGTCGAGCTTCTTGAGGAGCTTGCCGACATGACGGTCATGCTCAACCATGCCATCGGAATACTCGTCCTGGCCCGAGATGCCACGTAGCGAGTCCTTGACGTGCGTTCGGAAGTGCATCCGGGTGCCATTCCACCAGACATAGAAAGGTTTGCCGGACTTATGTGCCCGATCGATGAAATTCAGGGCGGCATCCACGGTCTCATCATCAACCGTTTCCATGCGTTTCTTCGTCAGCGCGCCCGTATCCTCGATCTTGCCATCAGCGGATGACTTGATCACACCGCGCGGGCCGAAACGCTCGCGGAACTTCGGATCCTTTGGGTAGTCCTCGTTCTCCGGTTCTTCCTCCGCGTTCAGGTGATAGAGATTTCCAAGGAACTCGTCGAAGCCGTGGTTTGTCGGAAGATGTTCATCCTTGTCGCCAAGGTGGTTTTTGCCGAACTGCCCGGTGACATAACCTTGCGCCTTGAGCAAACCAGCAATTGTTGGATCTTCCTTGCGCATTCCCTGGTCCGCGCCAGGCAGGCCGACCTTGGAAAGGCCGGTCCGGAAAACGCTTTGTCCCATGATGTAAGATGACCGACCGGCCGTGCAGGACTGTTCGCCGTAATAGTCGGTGAACATCATGCCTTCCTTTGCGATGCGGTCGATGTTGGGGGTCCGATAGCCCATCAGGCCGAAGGTGTAGGCGCTGATATTGGATTGCCCGATATCATCGCCCCAGATCACCAGGATATTGGGCTTCTTGTCCTGGGCTGAGGCGATTGGCGCCGGTGCAGACACGGCGACAATCGTCAATGCAACGAACGCAATTGCATAACTGATCAGATTTGATCCCTTTCTCATGGCTTTATCCTCACTTAAAAAAATTAGGTTGGCCTCTGCTCGGCTGATCGGATTGATTTGCGATGCCGGCATTTTCATTGGTTGCCTTGTGAACCGGCCGTCACTTTTTCCATGACGCGGTCGAGGTTGAAGCTTCCCGGTTTCTGTCGGGGCGGAAATTCCTTGAAGCTCTGCAGCCACCGCGCGACATACGTCCCCGCAGGTGCGAAGGCGAACATGTGCTCAGCCCACCAGCGTTGGTAACCCATCGCGTCCTCGGCCTCGGCGCGCTCGAACGGGTCCATGCGCAGATTGGTCAGTGATGGCGCCCGCAGGACCTCGAACGGTGTGGTCCAGACCTTGTAGCCTTCCGCATTCTGCTTCAGGAACGTGATTTTCCAGTCCTTGTAGCGAATGGCTGCAACGTCTCCGTCATCGGTCCAGTAGATGAAATCTTCGCGCGGCCATTTGCCTTCACCCTTCAGGGCCGGCATGAGATTGTGGCCGTCGAGGTGCACCTTGTAGGTCCGATTCCCGATTTTCTTGCCCTTCTTGAGTTCCGCCGCGATGTTGGGCTGGCCGACGGCGGCAAGCAGTGTGGTCATCATGTCCTCGTGGGCGGCGAGGTTGTTTATGACGGTGCCGGGCTTGATCACCCCGGGCCACCTGATCAGCGTCGGTACGCGGAAACCGCCTTCCCACTGGGTATTCTTCTCACCCTTGAACATGGTCGTGCCGCCATCGGGCCAGGTGAACGTTTCGGCGCCGTTGTCGGTGGAGTACATGACGATGGTGTTGTCCTCGATGCCAAGCTCCTTCAGCTTGTCGAGAAGCTGGCCAACCATGCCGTCATGCTCCGCCATGCCATCGGCGTAGATCCCGTAGCCCGTCTTGCCTTGCGAGGCGGCCTTGAGGTGGGTGAAGATGTGCATACGGGTGGAATTCCACCAGATGAAGAACGGCTTGCCGTCCTTGTGCGCCTTTTCCATGAATCCGAGTGCTGCCTTGGTGGTCTCCTCGTCGACCGTTTCCATGCGCTTTTTCGTCAGGGGGCCGGTATCCTTGATGGTTTGCTTGCCGTCATCCGTGGCCTTGGAATGGATGACGCCGCGAGGACCGAATTTCTTCTTGAATTGTGGGTCTTTCGGGTAGTTGACGTTTTCCGGCTCTTCTTCAGCATTCAGGTGGTAAAGATTGCCGAAGAACTCGTCGAACCCGTGCAACGTCGGCAACATTTCGTCGCGGTCACCGAGGTGGTTCTTGCCGAACTGGCCCGTCACATAACCAAGCGGCTTGAGCAGGGTGGCGATGGTCGGATCTTCGGGTTTCATGCCTTCCGGCGCACCCGGAAGCCCCACCTTAGTCAACCCGGTCCTGATCGGGGACTGGCCCGTGATGAAGGCGGCGCGCCCGGCCGTACAGCTTTGCTGGCCGTACCAGTCGGTGAAGAGCGCACCTTCTTTGGCAACACGATCGATGTTGGGGGTCCGGTACCCCATCATGCCGCGGTTGTAGGCGCTCACATTAAAGCCGCCGATATCATCGCCCCAGATCACCAGGATATTGGGCTTCTTGTCCTGTGCATATGCGCCGGGAGCGATCGTCAACACTGCCAGCAACATCGCTGTGCAGAAAATCATGACGAAACCGGCCGAGCTTCGGGCGTCTTTCATGTCTCTACCTCCGCGTTTGACAACATGAACTGCAACACAATGCGTCGACCGTCTTCCGCGGCCTCTATTTCTGAGCCTCCTTGAGGGGGCGATTCAGAATCGTTCGGAACCCGACATGCGCCGCGCCCAGATCGACCTCCTGCGGCTGGCGCGCCGAGGGGCGGTAGCGCGAGCAAAAATTCGATGCACACAGATAGGACCCGCCCTTGATCACGCGCCGCGGCGACTGGCCCGGGACGAGCCGGATGAGGTGGAGGGCAGGACCGATTGGATTTTGCGCAGCCTCAAACGTGTGGCCCCGCCGGTACCAGTCACGGGTCCACTCCCAGACATTGCCAAGCATGTCGCTCAGGCCGTAACCATTCGCCGGGAAGCATCCCACCGGAGCCGTCGTTTCATAACCGTCGTCATTGGTGTTCAGAACCGGAAAGATGCCCTGCCAGGTGTTGGCGATAGGGTTGCCGTGTTTGTCGAAAGGTTTTGACCAGTCGTCCGATGCGGGGCGGCCACCCAGCGCCGCAAACTCCCACTGGGCTTCCGTGGGCAGGCTGCGACCGCGCCATTTGGCGTAGGCCAATGCGTCTTCATAAGCGATGTGTACGACCGGGTGGTTGTCCTTACCCTCGATTGAGCTCTCTGGACCAGTCGGCTGGCGCCAGTTTGCGCCTTTCACATATTGCCACCACCGGCTGAGCCGCGCACCGGGACGCAATGCGGTCGGTTTGACGAAAACGATGGCGCCCGGCTCGAGCAGGAGTTTTGGCATGCCCGGCCGGGATTGGGGATCGAGGCCGCGCTCCGCCAGCGTCACATGGCCCGTAGCCTCCACAAATTCGCGAAACTGTGCATTGGTCACTTCATGCTGGTCAATCCAGAACCCGTCGACACGGACACTGTGGGCATGCCGCTCCTCGGGCCTTTGGTCATTTGATCCCATCCGGAATGCACCGCCGGGAACGAAGACCATGCCGGCCGTCTCACCATTACCTTCAGGAAGACCAGTGTAAGTTTTGCACTTAGTATTTTCGGAAGCAGATGGATTTGATGACAGGGGTAATGCGATGCCAAGAGCGACAAATACTGTGCTAATGACACGGATAAACATAAATACTACCCTCCGTTCATTGTGCAGTGTAAACAGCTCCTGAACCGATTGCAACCTCAGTTTGCTTAACCAATAGATTCAACCTGTGGTTGAGGTCATGCATAAGTCATTTATGGCAGATTTCCGCGGGAATGCGGCGGCGGTACACAGTGCAGCACGTGTAAGAATGGAACGGTTCCAATCGTCTGGGAATCGCGTGCCTTCGACGACGTTTTGATTGGCGCCGGAGAACCAAAAAAAAATATTCGTGGGCGTCGCTCCGCTCACAACGCATAATGATTGAAACAAGAGTGACCGGGTATCAGTCCGATGAGACTTCTTATGCCGTTCTGGCAACGTTTGTTGCTGACGCTTGGGGTCATGTTGCTGACAAGCTATCTCGCTGGCCTGCTCTGGCAGGCCATAATGGGGTTTGCGTTGCCTAGCTATGCAGCCGGTGCCGTGGGCGGATTGGCGGCTTTGCCTGTGTGGGATTTCCTGAAACGGATCCGTCCAACGCACGAGAGCTAGTCGGCCTGCAAGGGCGCAGACATGATCGCGAATTTCGGGCCAACAATTTGCACATTCACTTTCAGCAGATGCCAGTCCGGCAAGATGCGATCTTGTTGGTGAATATTACCTAGACAAATCAATCAGTCTCGAGATTTTTCACAGATATTGGTGCAATCTCCCTATTGAAGATTTTCGCGGGCAACCGTGCGGTATTGTTCGCTTTCTCAACGGTGTACTGACTTTTGAAAATGAATTGAGTTGAGGGCGGCGGGTTAACCGGTGCCGTCAGGACCATGTCCTTCGATCAGCGGTCTGTGTTTTCGGATTGCCGGAATGATGAAGTCCACAAAGGCGCGAATACGGGCGACTTTTCTCAAATCACGGTGAAGAAGGACCCAAATCGATTTCCCTGGCAGGACGGGTGTGTCCGGGACTCGTACTATACCCTCTGCCGGATCTACCAAAAAACAGGGCAGTAGCGAATATCCTTCTCCGGCACGAGCGGCCTCGAGCTGGAGTTGATTGGAGAACAGCCGGTGACGTCAGACACTAGCGCAGCTTGGCGACGATCTCCTCGGGCTTGTGACGTTTGCTCGACATCTTCGGT
>JALCBY010000111.1 GCA_028066055.1 Hyphomicrobiaceae bacterium | reverse complement strand
GATAGGTGCATGGCATGCATCGGATCAGGGGTTCGAATCCCCTCCGGTCCATTTTCTAACGTCGGTTCTAGAGCGCGAATCCCCCACAAGACTGCGCCTAGGGACCCAACTTCTGGTCCAAAAAAGGGCGTTAAGGGTGGTAAAAAGAGGGCGCGCAGGCGTTCTGGTGGAAAATCACGCGTGGCAAGCACGTCGCATAATGCACATAGCCCGCGCAACTCTGCCGCGGAACCGAAAAAGGCGCGCACCGTAGAGTCGACGGAATATGCGGTATCCATTGACACTGCGGAGGATTTTGCGCCAAGCACGAGCACAGAACCGGGAGCGGGGCCGGAGGACGCCGGAACCCGAGAGAGACTGCGGGATCCGCGCACCGGGGCCCTTTTAATCAGATGGAAGTCTGTACGCATAGTGGCCGCCCCCGCAAAGGACCTGCTAAAGGACGACGACGTCAGGCGCTGGTACGAGAACATGAATCGCTCCAGCGTGATCACGTCGATAAGCATGCTGCGCAGGATAAACCTGTTCTGCCACAAGAACAACGTGTCCCCGAAGGAGTTCGCGGAGATCGCCAAAAAGGACACCAAAAAGGCCGAGGACATGCTGATGGACTATATTGACTGGATGGAGGACTGCCAGTACACGCCGGGATACATGGAGTGCATGGCAAAGGCGGTAAAGTCGTGGCTGAACTACCACAGGGTCGACTCGAGGATAAAGATCCGCTTCAACAAGGCCCGGGCATCAAGGACGCTTGCCAACGAGCCGAACCCGGAGCCGATCCACATAAAACAGATGCTCTCCATGGCCAACCCCCGCGGCAGGGCCGTGATATCCATGATGGCGTTCTCGGGGATCAGGCCGCAGGTCATGGGCAACGCCAACGGGTCCGACGGGCTCCTGCTCGGCGACTTTCCGGAGCTGGTGCTCGACGGCAACAGGCCCCACTTTAGCACCACGCCCGCCATGGTGGTGGTCAGGAGCACCCTCAGCAAGGCAGGCTCAAAGTACGTCACGTTCCTGTCCGGTGTCGGCTGCGAGGCCGTCCTCGGCTACCTCCGGGAGAGGGCGGCCTCCGGGGAGATCCTGGTCCCCGAGTCGCCCCTGATCCGGTCCCACCCGGGCTGGGAGGGGAGGCGCCGTATCATGCAGAGGAACAGCCCGTTCGTGCGCACCTGCACGATAACGGGGGCCGTCGTGGACATCGTCAAGGCGATCCTCCCGATGAGGGTCTATGCGCTGCGCGGGTACTTTGACACGCAGCTGCTCCTGGCCGAGAGCAACGGGTACATGACACACGCGTACAGGCAGTTCTTCATGGGCCACAAGGGCGACATCGAGGCAAGGTATACTACCAACAAGGGGCGGCTGACCGGGCAGATGCTCGACGACATGAGGCGGTCTTACGAGAACAGCCAGTACTTTCTGCACCCCAGCAACGACGAAAACCCCGATGACAGGAAGGACAACCTCCTCAACCAGTGGAAGAAGCAGGCAAAGATCCAGGGGGTCGACATATCCGACATGTTAAAGGAGGACTTTGTCGCGGGCGGATCCCCAAGGGTCCCCGGGGCCGGGGCGCCGGCGCCTGCGGCGATCCAGGGGGCCGTCAGGCCCGGGGAGGCCGCGCCTGAGGCCAAGCCCGCGGACGCACCAGACGCCAAGCCCGAGGAGGCCCCGACGGAAACCAAGCCCGCGGACGTCCCGCCGGAAAAGGCCGCGGATGCCCCCCAGGATCCCCCGCCGGCAGATGTCCGGCCGGGCAGGCCCTCTGGCGTACCGGCCGCCAAGCCGACGGACGCCCCGCCGGCCAAGCCCGCGGATGCCTCTGGCTCCGCGCTCAGGATCGCCAAGGATGACGACGAGCTTATAGCGTACATGAACGAGGGGTGGGATATCCACAAGGAGCTTGCCAACGGCAAGTACGTCGTCAGACATACGGCGTGACGTCCGGCGAACGCCCGTTGTTTTGGGAACGTAACATCCGCAATGCCCGGCAGGATGCCGCAGGCCACGTCAAACCAGAACGCCGGCGCATCTTGCGCGACGGGGCCATGCCAGCCCGGAGAGGTCCTCGAGTATTATGCAGGCCGCCGCCGGG
>JALCBY010000002.1:77025-243694 GCA_028066055.1 Hyphomicrobiaceae bacterium | reverse complement strand
GCGGGTGTAGCTCAATGGTAGAGCAGCAGCCTTCCAAGCTGACGACGAGGGTTCGATTCCCTTCACCCGCTCCAACCGACGAAACGAGCCTTATCGCAGACAGAACGGACAACCGCAGCTACTAAAGAGACAAGACACGATGGCTAAGGAGAAATTTGAGCGTACGAAGCCGCATTGCAACATTGGGACGATTGGTCATGTTGACCACGGGAAGACGACGTTGACGGCGGCGATTACGAAGGTTTTGGGTGAGGCGTCTGGCGGTGACGCGGTTGCGTTTGACGAGATTGACAAGGCGCCTGAGGAGAAGGAGCGCGGGATCACGATTTCGACGGCGCATGTTGAGTATGAGACTGCGAACCGTCACTACGCGCATGTGGATTGCCCCGGTCACGCGGACTATGTGAAGAACATGATCACGGGTGCTGCGCAGATGGACGGCGGCATTCTGGTTGTCTCTGCGGCCGACGGTCCGATGCCGCAGACGCGCGAGCATATTCTCCTGGCGCGCCAGGTGGGTGTTCCGGCTCTGGTCGTTTACATGAACAAGGTTGACCAGGTTGACGACGAGGAGCTGCTTGAGCTTGTGGAGATGGAGATCCGCGAGCTGTTGAGTTCCTATGAGTTCCCGGGTGACGACATTCCGATTGTGAAGGGGTCTGCTTTGGCGGCTCTTGAGGGCCGGGATGAGGAGATCGGGAAGAACTCGATCATGGAGCTGATGGCGGCTGTTGACGAGTATGTTCCCCAGCCTGACCGTCCGAAGGATTTGCCGTTCCTGATGCCGATTGAGGACGTGTTTTCGATTTCGGGCCGTGGCACGGTTGTGACGGGTCGTATTGAGCGCGGGATTGTGAATGTCGGCGACGAGATTGAGATTGTCGGCATCAAGGAGACGCAGAAGACGACGTGCACGGGCGTTGAGATGTTCCGCAAGCTTCTGGACCAGGGCGAGGCTGGTGACAATGTCGGTGTCCTGCTGCGCGGTACGAAGCGTGAGGAGGTTGAGCGGGGTCAGGTTCTGTGCAAGCCGGGTTCTGTTACGCCGCACACGAAGTTCAAGGCTGAGGCGTACATTCTGACGAAGGAGGAGGGTGGCCGTCACACGCCGTTCTTCACCAAATACCGTCCGCAGTTTTACTTCCGCACGACGGATGTGACGGGTGTTGTGACGTTGCCGGATGGGACGGAGATGGTGATGCCCGGTGACAACTGCGAGATGGAAGTTGAGTTGATTGTGCCGATTGCGATGGAGGAGCATCTTCGCTTCGCGATCCGCGAGGGCGGCCGCACGGTTGGTGCGGGTGTCGTAGCCGGCATCATCGAATAGGAAACCACACAAAAAACCGGCCCCAATACAAAAAGGCCGGACGATGCGAATGTGTGGTTCAAGTGAGGCCTATAGTTGGGACAATAGGAGTGTAGCTCAATTGGCTAGAGCACCGGTCTCCAAAACCGGGGGTTGGGGGTTCGAGTCCCTCCACTCCTGCCAAGGGGCGGTCCGCTCCGGCGCAACGATAAAGTAAAGGGTAGGAACGAGTTCCGGAAGTGCCGGGACAAGCAGGTACGGGACGACAAACGGAAATGGCGAAGACAAACCCGATTGAGTTTATTGAACAGGTCCGGTCGGAAACGTCGAAAGTGACATGGCCGACGCGCAAGGAGACGATCATCACCACCATCATGGTGATGGTGATGGTGTTCTTCGCGGCGCTGTTCTTCCTTGCCGCCGATACGGTCCTGAACATGATCGTGAGCGCGGTGTTGGGCCGCGGATAATTCGAGTGGAGGCGGCGGCAAGAGCGAAGCAATGACAAAACAGTGGTACATCGTACACGCCTACTCGAACTTCGAGCGCAAGGTGGCCGGTTCCATCAAGGAGCGCGCCGTCGCGGCCGGGCTTGACGACAAGTTCGAGGAAGTGCTGGTGCCGATGGAGGAAGTCGTGGAGATGCGCCGCGGCCGGAAAGTCAATGCGGAGCGGAAGTTCTTTCCCGGTTATGTGCTCGTGAAAATGGACATGAACGACCAGACGTATCATCTGGTCAAGAATACGCCGAAGGTGACGGGTTTCCTCGGGACGGACAAGAAGCCGATCCCGATCTCGGAAGACGAAGCCATGCGCATCCTGCAGCAGGTTCAGGAAGGCGTGGAGCGGCCGAAGCCGTCCGTGGCGTTTGAAGTTGGTGAACAGGTGCGCGTGGCGGATGGGCCGTTCGCATCGTTCAACGGTCTCGTCGAGGAAGTCGACGAGGAACGCGCACGGCTCAAGGTGGCCGTGTCGATCTTCGGCCGGGCGACGCCGGTCGAACTTGAATACGGTCAGGTCGAAAAGCTCTGACCGGTTGTGTGGGAGGGCGATCAGGACGCTGCCATGTCCTGTGAACTCGCGACCACAAACCCTTGTAATGGATGCCGTTAAACGGCTCGAGTAGGGAAGAGAAATGGCAAAGAAGATTGAAGGATATCTCAAGTTGCAGGTCCCTGCGGGGCAGGCGAATCCGTCGCCTCCGATCGGTCCTGCGCTGGGCCAGCGCGGCCTGAACATCATGGAGTTCTGCAAGGCGTTCAACGCGGCGAGCCAGAACATGGATCCCGGTGCGCCGATCCCGACGATCATAACGATCTACCAGGATAAGTCGTTCACCTTCGAAACCAAGACGCCGCCAGCATCTTATTTTCTCAAGAAGGCGGCACGGCTGAACAAGGGATCGCAGACGCCGGGTCTGGAAGTTGCAGGCACGGTAAACCAGGCCCAGCTCAAGGAAATCGCTGAGGCCAAGATGCAGGACCTGAATGCGAATACGGTGGAGCAGGCGATGAAGATCATCGCCGGTTCGGCGCGTTCGATGGGTCTTCAGGTTCAGGAGTAGCGGCAATGGCACACGAAGGAAAACGTATGCGTAAGTCGCGCGAATCCGTTGACCGCAACACCGCATATGCGCTTGAGGAAGCGGTCAAGCTGGTCAAGGAAAACGCGAAGACAAAATTCGACGAGACTGTCGAGATCGCCATGAATCTGGGGGTGGACCCGCGCCACGCGGACCAGATGGTGCGCGGTGTCGTCAATCTTCCAAACGGTTCCGGCCGTTCCATTCGCGTT
This sequence comes from Hyphomicrobiaceae bacterium, assembly GCA_028066055.1. Classification (GTDB taxonomy): domain Bacteria; phylum Pseudomonadota; class Alphaproteobacteria; order Rhizobiales; family Methyloligellaceae; genus UBA2767. The sequence continues at coordinate 240,591 of JALCBY010000002.1, read as the reverse complement.
GCGGTGTTTGCGAAAGGCGACAAGGCGGAAGAGGCCAAGAAAGCCGGTGCCGATATCGTCGGTGCCGAGGAACTGGCCGAAGACGTGCAGAAGGGCAAGATCGATTTCGACCGCTGCATCGCAACACCGGACATGATGCCGCTCGTCGGCAAGCTGGGTAAGGTGCTCGGTCCTCGCAACCTCATGCCGAACCCGAAGGTGGGTACGGTTACGGCGGACGTCACCGATGCCGTGAAGGGGGCCAAGGGCGGTGCCGTGGAGTTCCGTGTCGAAAAGGCCGGAATTCTTCATGCCGGGGTCGGCAAGGCGAGCTTTTCGGAAGATGCGCTGATCGAGAATATCAAGGCTTTTACCGATGCGGTGGCCAAGGCGAAACCGTCGGGTGCCAAGGGAACCTTCGTCAAGCGCGTCGCCATCAGTTCGACGATGGGACCGGGCGTAAAGATTGAACCCTCGAGCGTCATGCCGGGGTAAGGAGGCTTTTGAGTTTTGGCGGTGCGTTCAGCGCCGCCGGGAAAGGGTCTGAAGAGAGGACATTCCTGCTTCGGACCGGACCTGTCCGAGATTGCGGGTGCTGCGAAGTGCAGTTTAAGCCGCGTCCGTATGCCAGGGGCTGTTGCTCCGAAAGTACGAGGCGGGCCTGCATGAGACGGGAGACGAGCTAAACGCCGGATGTGTTCCGGCTTTGGTTTGAACCTCGTAAGACGCGCCGCGCCCGGATTGGTTTGGGCCCGGGGCGGACAGGCAAACGAGCGCCATTGGGGTGTCTCGGCTGCCGGCCAGAGGCGTCATCAGTGGCAGAGTGAAGCGCAGGTCCTGCATGTTGTTCGGACCTGCACAACTGGAGAGAGCAGTTGGATAGAGCGCAGAAAAGTGAAGTCGTTGCCGCGCTTCACGAGGTGTTTTCCAACACGGGCGTCATTGTCGTTGCCCATTACTCTGGCCTGTCGGTCTCTGAAATGACCGATTTGAGGCGCCGTGCCCGCGAGGCCGGTGCGCAGGTCAAGGTTGCGAAAAACCGCCTTGCGAAACTCGCGCTCGAAGGGACCGAAGTCGACGGTATCGCGGAATTGTTCGCAGGTCCGACCTGCATTACCTATTCCGATGATCCCGTGGCCGCACCGAAAGTTGCCGTCAATTTTGCAAAGGAGAACGAAAATCTCGTGATCCTTGGCGGCACCATGGGCGCGACCGCTTTGGACCCCAACGGCGTGAAATCGCTGGCAAGCCTGCCCTCGCTCGATGAACTGCGCGGCAAGCTGGTTGGCCTGTTGCAGGCACCCGCGGGCAAAATCGCCCAGGTGGTATCTGCTCCGGCAGGTCAGTTGGCGCGCGTAATTTCGGCGAAGGCCAGTCAAGGTGAAGCGGCGTAAGCGAATCCACTCGCTACTGAACCAGGTTCAAACCTAAAAGGACTAAGAGTATGGCAGACTTGGAAAAAATTGCAGATCAGCTGTCGGAGCTGACAGTGCTCGAAGCAGCCGATCTTGCAAAATTGCTTGAGGAAAAATGGGGCGTATCGGCCGCGGCACCCGTTGCCGTTGCCGCTGCGGCCGGTGCCGCTGGCGGCGACGCGGGTGCGGCTGAAGAGAAAACCGAGTTCGACGTCATTCTGGCGGCGGTTGGTGACAAGAAGATCAATGTCATCAAGGAGGTGCGGACAATCACGGGGCTTGGCCTGAAGGAAGCCAAGGATCTCGTCGAAGGTGCGCCGAAGCCGGTCAAGGAAGGCGTGGCTAAGGAAGAGGCCGAAGAGCTCAAGAAGAAGCTTGAGGAAGCGGGCGCGACCGCGGAACTCAAGTAACGGTTTGCTGATTGGGACGCCGGACCGGCATGTCAGCCGGTCCGGACGTTCCATCGGCGGGAGATGAGAATGGCGACGTTTCCCGCAAGCGCTCATCCGGCGTTTGCGCGAGCCGTCACCGAGCGAGATGAGGAGCCCCCATGTCGGAGCACAACTTTGCGGGTCGCAGACGCGTAAGGAAGCAATTTGGAAGCATTCAGGAAGTGGCAGCGATGCCCAACCTGATCGAGGTGCAGAAACACTCCTACGATCAGTTCCTGATCGTCGAGGACCCCGAAGGCGGTCGCCCCGACGAAGGTCTTCAGGCTGTTTTCAAATCTGTTTTCCCGATCACGGATTTCTCCGAGCGCGCCCAGCTCGAGTTCGTTAGGTACGAATTCGAGGATCCGAAGTATGACGTTGAAGAGTGTCAGCAGCGTGGCATGACGTTTGCCGCGCCGCTGAAAGTGACGCTGCGGCTGATCGTTTTCGATGTGAACGAGGAAACCGGCGCGCGTTCGGTCAAGGACATCAAGGAACAGGATGTCTATATGGGCGATATGCCGTTCATGACGTCGAACGGCACCTTCGTCATCAACGGAACGGAGCGCGTCATCGTCTCGCAGATGCACCGTTCGCCGGGCGTCTTCTTCGACCATGACCGCGGCAAGACCCACTCGTCAGGCAAGCTGCTGTTTGCGGCACGTATCATTCCCTATCGCGGATCCTGGCTCGACTTCGAGTTCGATGCCAAGGACCTCGTTTATGTGCGCATCGACCGCCGGCGCAAGCTTCCGGTCACCACCCTACTTTATGCGCTTGGGCTCGACGATGAAGGCATCCTGTCGACCTTCTATGATTCGCTCGTTCTCAAGGCTGACAAGGACGGCTGGAAGATGCCCTTCAAACCTGATCGTTTCCGCGGCCTGAAGGCGCAGACGGATCTGGTCGATGCGAAGTCGCGAAAAGTCGTGATCGAGGCCGGGCGGAAAATCACCGCGCGTCTCGCCAACAAGGTTGCGTCGGAAGGCGTCAAGGAACTCCTGATTTCGGATGAGGACCTGATCAACCGCTATTTGGCGGAAGACCTAGTCAACATGAAGACCGGCGAAATTTACGGTGAGGCCGGCGAGGAAATCACGGAAGAATTTGTCGAGAAGATTCGCGAAGCGGGAATCAAGCAATTCCCGATCCTCGATATCGACGACGTCAACATCGGATCGTTCATCCGCAATACCTTGATGGCCGACAAGAACTCGGGCCATGAGGATGCGTTGCTCGACCTGTATCGCGTCATGCGTCCGGGGGAGCCGCCGACGCCGGAAACGGCGCAGACCCTGTTTGACGGTTTGTTCTTTGATTCCGAGCGCTACGACCTTTCAGCCGTCGGCCGCGTGAAGATGAACATGCGCCTGGACCTCGAATGCCCGGACACCGTTCGCACGTTGCGCAAGGAAGACATTCTTGCCGTTATTAAGACGCTGGTGGATCTGCGCGACGGCAAGGGCGAGATTGATGATATCGACCATCTCGGCAACCGCCGGGTGCGCTCTGTCGGCGAACTGATGGAGAACCAGTATCGCATCGGTCTGCTGCGCATGGAGCGCGCGATCAAGGAGCGCATGAGTTCGGTCGACATCGACACGGTGATGCCGCAGGACCTCATCAACGCCAAGCCGGCTGCCGCCGCGGTGCGGGAATTCTTCGGTTCTTCGCAGCTGTCGCAGTTCATGGACCAGACCAACCCGCTGTCGGAGATTACGCACAAGCGGCGCCTGTCGGCGCTTGGGCCGGGCGGTCTGACGCGCGAGCGCGCGGGCTTTGAGGTGCGCGACGTGCACCCGACGCACTATGGCCGCATCTGCCCCATTGAAACGCCGGAAGGGCCCAACATCGGCCTGATCAACTCGCTCGCGACCTATGCGCGCGTGAACAAATACGGTTTCATCGAAAGCCCGTATCGCAAGGTCGAGAAGGGCAAGGTGACGAACGACGTCGTGTATCTCTCCGCGATGGAGGAGACGCGTTATCACATCGCCCAGGCAAACGCGAAGATCGCGCCGAACGGGGCGTTCGTGAATGACATGATCAACTGCCGCTATGCCGGTGACGCGCATCTGGTGCCGTCGGATCGCGTGGAGTTCATGGACGTGTCGCCGAAGCAGCTGGTTTCGGTCGCCGCGGCGCTCATTCCGTTCCTTGAGAATGACGACGCCAACCGCGCGCTGATGGGTTCGAACATGCAGCGCCAAGCGGTTCCGCTGATCACGGCGGAAGCGCCGCTCGTCGGCACCGGCATGGAGTCTGTCGTGGCGCGTGACAGCGGTGCGGCCATTGCCGCGCGGCGTACAGGCGTTGTCGACCAGGTTGACGCCACGCGTATCGTCATCCGCGCGACGGAGGAAACCGATCCGTCGAAATCCGGCGTCGACATTTACAATCTGCGCAAGTTCCAGCGCTCGAACCAGAACACCTGCATCAACCAGCGTCCGCTGGTCCGCGTGGGTGATCGCATTCAGGCAGGCGAGATTGTCGCCGACGGACCCTCCACTGATCTCGGTGAGCTGGCGCTCGGACGCAACGTGCTCGTCGCCTTCATGCCGTGGATGGGGTACAACTTCGAAGACTCCATCCTGATTTCCGAACGCGTCGTCCGCGACGACGTCTTCACGTCCATTCACATCGAGGAATTCGAGGTGATGGCGCGCGACACGAAGCTTGGGCCGGAGGAAATCACGCGCGACATTCCAAATGTTTCGGAAGAAGCGCTCCGGAATCTCGACGAGGCCGGCATCGTCTATATCGGCGCGGAAGTGAACCCAGGCGATATCCTCGTCGGCAAGATCACACCGAAGGGTGAAAGCCCGATGACGCCGGAAGAAAAACTTCTGCGCGCGATCTTTGGCGAAAAGGCGTCCGATGTCCGTGACACGTCCCTGAAGCTGCCGCCCGGTGTCACCGGTACGGTGGTCGAGGTGCGGGTGTTCAACCGCCACGGGATCGAAAAGGACGAACGCGCCATGGCGATCGAGCGGGAGGAGATCGAGCGTCTCGCCAAGGACCGTGACGACGAACTCGCGATCCTCGACCGCAACGTCTACGGGCGCCTGCACGAGTCGCTTCTCGGAAAGCAGGTTGCAAAGGGACCGAAAGGCGTCAAGAAGGACGCCAAGGTCACCGAAGCCATGCTTGACGATATTCCGCGCAGCCAGTGGTGGGAGATCGCGCCGAAGAACGCCAAGGCGCTTGAGGAAGTCGAGGCGATCGGCAAACAGTATGAGTTTGCCAAGAAGCAGCTCGAGCAGCGTTTCGTCGACAAGGTCGACAAATTGCAGCGCGGTGATGAACTGCCGCCGGGCGTGATGAAGATGGTCAAGGTCTTCGTCGCCGTGAAACGCAAGCTGCAGCCGGGTGACAAGATGGCCGGCCGGCACGGCAACAAGGGCGTAATCTCTAGGATCGTGCCGATTGAAGACATGCCGTATCTTGATGACGGCACGTCGGTGGATATCGTGCTGAACCCGCTTGGTGTTCCCAGCCGCATGAATGTCGGACAGATTCTCGAAACCCATCTCGGGTGGGCATGCCGCGGGCTGGGCACGAAGATCGGGGAAGCGCTCGAGGCGTATTACGAGTCGAACAAGATCAAGGAACTCAAGGATCTGCTGAAGTCGGTCTATGCGGAGGACAAGTCCGTCGCGTCGCTGACCAACGATGGCGTGGTGGACCTGAGTGAAGGGCTTCGGACCGGCGTGCCGGTCGCGACGCCGGTATTCGACGGTGCGCACGAGGCAGACATCATCGAGATGCTGCAGGGTGCCGGGCTGGATTCAAGCGGGCAGGTCACACTCTTCGATGGCCGGACGGGCGACGAGTTCGACCGCAAGGTGACGGTCGGCTATATCTATATGCTGAAACTCCATCATCTTGTCGACGACAAGATCCATGCCCGCTCGATCGGTCCATACAGTCTTGTGACGCAGCAGCCGCTGGGCGGTAAGGCTCAGTTCGGCGGCCAGCGGTTCGGCGAGATGGAGGTTTGGGCGCTCGAAGCTTATGGTGCGGCATACACGTTGCAGGAAATGCTGACCATCAAGTCGGATGACGTGGCCGGACGAACCAAGGTGTATGAGGCGATCGTGCGCGGTGACGACACGTTCGAGGCGGGCATACCCGAATCGTTCAACGTGCTCGTGAAAGAGATGCGCGCGCTCGGCCTTAATGTCGAGCTTATGCAGTCACGTGCGGCTCAGGAAGCTGCACGGAACAATCCGAAGCTGCCGCCGCAGGAGGCAGCCGAGTAAACATGCTTGTACGCCGTCGCCTCCGGGCGGCGGCGGGAATTCGCGCGGAGTGCGCGTAACTAAGATTTTCATGGCGGGCCCCAACCAAGCCGCCAAATGGGAGATGAACGGATGAACCAAGAGGTCGTGAACCTTTTCAATCCCCAGACGCAGACCCAGACGTTCGACCAGATCAGGATTTCAATCGCGAGCCCTGAAAAGATTCTGTCGTGGTCGTTTGGTGAGATCAAAAAACCGGAGACGATCAACTACCGGACCTTCAAGCCGGAACGTGATGGTCTCTTCTGCGCCCGCATCTTCGGTCCCGTGAAGGACTATGAGTGCTTGTGCGGCAAATACAAGCGCATGAAGTACAAGGGTGTCATCTGCGAGAAATGCGGCGTTGAAGTCACCCTTGCAAAGGTGCGGCGTGAGCGTATGGGGCACATCGAGCTTGCAGCGCCCGTTGCCCATATCTGGTTCCTGAAATCACTTCCGAGCCGCATCGGCCTGCTGCTCGACATGACGCTCAAGGATCTCGAGCGCGTTCTCTATTTCGAGAATTACATCGTGGTCGAGCCGGGGCTGACGACGCTGCAGGAACGCCAGCTCCTCTCCGAGGAGGAATATCTGCAGGCACAGGACGAGTTCGGCGAGGACAGCTTCACCGCCGGCATCGGCGCGGAGGCGATCCGCGAGCTGCTGGTCAATCTCGATCTTGAAAAGATTGCCGAAGATCTGCGTGTCGAAATCGCCGAGGCGACAACCGAGCTCAAGCCGAAAAAGCTCGGCAAGCGGCTGAAAGTTATCGAGGCGTTGATCAACTCCGGCAATCGGCCGGAGTGGATGATCCTGACGGTTGTGCCGGTCATTCCGCCGGAGCTGCGCCCGCTGGTGCCGCTCGATGGCGGACGGTTTGCGACCTCGGACCTCAATGATCTCTATCGCCGCGTGATCAACCGGAACAACCGCCTGAAGCGGCTGATGGACCTGCGTGCGCCGGACATCATCATCCGCAACGAGAAGCGCATGCTTCAGGAAGCGGTCGACGCTCTGTTCGACAACGGTCGCCGCGGTCGTGTCATTACGGGTGCCAACAAGCGTCCGTTGAAATCTCTTGCCGACATGCTCAAGGGCAAGCAGGGCCGTTTCCGGCAGAACCTGCTTGGCAAGCGCGTCGACTATTCGGGCCGTTCCGTCATTGTGGTCGGTCCGGAACTCATGCTTCACCAATGCGGGTTGCCGAAAAAGATGGCGCTCGAGCTGTTCAAGCCGTTCATCTACTCGCGGCTCGAGGCGAAGGGTCTCTCTGCAACCGTCAAGCAGGCGAAAAAGCTGGTCGAGCGCGAGAAGTCCGAGGTCTGGGACATTCTCGACGAAGTGATCCGCGAGCATCCAGTGCTGCTGAACCGCGCGCCGACGTTGCATCGTCTTGGCATCCAGGCTTTCGAACCGGTCCTCATCGAGGGCAAGGCGATTCAATTGCATCCGCTCGTCTGCGCGGCGTTCAACGCCGACTTCGACGGCGACCAGATGGCCGTACACGTGCCGTTGTCGCTGGAAGCGCAGCTCGAAGCGCGCGTGCTGATGATGTCGACCAACAATATCCTGCATCCGGCCAACGGCACGCCGATCATCGTGCCGTCCCAGGATATCGTTCTGGGTCTCTATTATATGAGCCTGATGATGGAGGGAGAGCCGGGCGAGGGCATGGCCTTCGGCAATGTCGACGAAATCCAGCATGCGCTGGACAACAATGTGTTGACGCTTCACACGAAAATCAAAGGCCGCTTCGACACCGTCGACGAGAAGGGCGAGCCGGTCAGCGAAGTGCACGACACGACCCCCGGCCGCATGTTGATCGGTGAGTTGTTGCCGCGCCGCCCTGGTGTGACCTTCGATCTCGTGAATCGCCCCCTTACAAAGCGCGAAATTTCTCACATGATCGACGTGGTTTACCGCCATTGCGGCCAGAAGGAGACGGTCATTTTCTGTGACCGCGTCATGGGTCTCGGCTTCAGCAACGCGTGTCGTGCGGGCATCTCGTTCGGTAAGGACGACATGGTTGTTCCCGACAACAAGGACAAACTTGTCGATGAAACCCGCTCGCTCGTCAGCGAGTATGAGCAGCAGTATTACGACGGCCTGATCACCCAGGGTGAGAAATACAACAAGGTTGTCGATGCCTGGGCCAAGTGCACCGATCGCGTCGCGGACGAGATGATGGATCACATTTCCGCCGTCTCTCACGACAAGAAGACCGGACGTGAAGATCCCATCAACTCCATCTACATGATGGCGCATTCCGGCGCGCGTGGTTCGGCTGCACAGATGAAGCAGCTGGCCGGTATGCGTGGTCTGATGGCGAAGCCGTCGGGTGAAATCATCGAGACGCCGATTATCTCCAACTTCAAGGAGGGATTGTCGGTGCTTGAATACTTCAACTCGACCCATGGCGCGCGAAAGGGCCTTGCCGATACCGCGCTCAAGACCGCCAACTCCGGTTATCTGACGCGGCGGCTTGTCGACGTCGCACAGGACTGCATCATCAACGAGGATGACTGCGGCACCAAAAACGGCATTACGCTGCAGCCGGTCATCGATTCCGGCGAAGTGGTGGTCACACTTGGTGATCGTGTCCTTGGACGAACCACGGCGCAAAAGGTCGTGGACACGTCTTCGGGCGAAGTGATCCTCAAGGAAGGCCAGCTTATTGAGGAGATTCACGTCGAGAAGATCGAAGAAGCCCAGGTTCCGGAAATCAAGATCCGGTCGGTGCTCACTTGCGAAGCCAGCAATGGCGTGTGCTGTAAATGCTATGGCCGTGACCTGGCGCGCGGCACGCCTGTGAACATGGGCGAAGCTGTCGGTGTTATCGCCGCGCAGTCGATCGGCGAGCCGGGAACCCAGCTCACCATGCGGACATTCCACATCGGCGGTACGGCACAGGTTGTCGATCAGTCATTTGTGGAGTCCAATTTCGAAGGCACGATCAAGATCCAGAACCGGAGCGTCGAGAAGGACTCGCAAGGCCGCCTCGTCGCCATGAGCCGCAACATGTCGGTTGCCGTGATCGATGCCGACGGGAATGAACGGGCTGTGCACCGCATCGCCTATGGTTCGCAACTGCGCGTCGATGAAGGCGACAAGATCAAACGTGGTCAGCGCCTGGCCGAGTGGGATCCCTATACCCGCCCGATCCTCACCGAGACGGACGGCGTCGTGGAGTTCGAAGACCTGGTGGATGCGGTTTCGGTTAACGAGAAGACCGACGAGTCGACGGGTATCACGAACCGTGTCGTCGTCGACTGGCGTGCCAGCACCCGTGGCGAAAACCTGAAGCCTGCGGTGGTCGTCAAGGATGCGAAGGGCAAACCCATCAAGCTGGCCCGCGGTGGTGAGGCCCGCTATCTGCTTTCGGTCGATGCCATTCTTTCGGTCGATCCGGGGCAGAAGGTGATCGCCGGTGACGTGCTGGCGCGTATTCCGCTGGAAAGCGCCAAGACACGCGACATCACGGGTGGTCTGCCGCGCGTTGCCGAGCTGTTCGAGGCGCGTCGTCCGAAGGACCACGCAATCATTGCGGAAATCAGCGGAACGGTGGAGTTCGGACGCGACTACAAGAACAAGCGCAGGATCGCCATTATTCCCGATGATGAGAAGGCGGACCCTTCGGAATATCTCATTCCGAAGGGCCGGCATCTGGCGGTTCAGGAGGGCGACCGTATCGAGAAGGGCGAATTCCTGCTCGACGGCCATCCCGCACCCCATGACATTCTCGCCATTAAGGGCGTGGAAGAGCTGGCGGCCTACCTCGTAAATGAGATTCAGGAGGTCTACCGGCTGCAGGGCGTGACCATCAACGACAAGCATATCGAGGTAATCGTCCGGCAGATGCTGCAGAAGGTCGAGATCGACGAGATCGGCGATACCGGCTTCCTCAAGGGAGAGCAGATCGACCGGATCGATTTCGATGAGCGCAATGAAGAGGTCAAGGCCGAGGGCGGCAAGCCTGCAAAGGCAACGCCTGTGCTGCTGGGCATCACCAAGGCGAGCCTGCAGACGCGCAGCTTCATTTCCGCGGCGTCGTTCCAGGAAACCACCCGTGTCCTGACCGAAGCGTCGGTCAACGGCAAGGTGGATACATTGGAGGGCCTGAAGGAAAATGTGATCGTTGGTCGCCTGATCCCGGCCGGAACCGGCGGCATGCTGAACGACCTGCAGCGCGTTGCCGCACATCGCGACGAGCTCATTCTCGAAGAGCGTGCCCGTATCGCGGCGGAGCGGATGGCGGAGCAGGGTGGAGAAGCACCGGCGCTTATCGAAGAAGGCGCGGCGGAAACCGAGGCGCCTGCCGAATAGGCGCCCTATCCGGATCAGAATCAAATGCAAAAGGCCGCCCTCCGGGGCGGCCTTTTTTGTTTCGTGATGCCGGACCGCAGACTCAGACAATCAAACTGAACAGAGCTCCGGAGAGCACCGCACCGGCGAATGCCAGAAGCAGATAGCTCAGGAATACGGGAAGCTTGACCAGCGCGAAGACGGCAATGGCGGCGGGGAAGGAACTGACTCCGCCGGCAATCAGAAACGCCATGGCCGCGCCCGGGTCCATGCCGGCATCGACCAGCCCCGACATGAGCGGCAGTGCGGCATAGCCGTTGAGATAGGCCGGTACCCCGACGAGAGCAGCAATGGCAATCCCGCCGATTCCGCTATGGCCAAGCGATTGGGCGATCCATTCTCCAGGGACGTAGGCGATCATCAGGCTTTCAAGGAGAAACGCGAGCACCAGCCATTTGCTCAGGAAGAGGAAGCTGCGGGAAAGTTCCTGGACGAATGCGAGGGAACGATCCTTCTCGTGCCAGAACTTCCAGTGGATCGGTTTTGTTTCGCGGACGGCCGATGCGCCGCATCCGCCGTCGCCGATACCAGGCTTCAGTGGATTGGCAAAAACCGCAGACCGGCCCAATGCGAGAACGGCGAATCCGCCCATCAGGCCCACGCCCACGGCGGCGGCGGTCTTTGCGAGCGCGAATGTCAGGCCGAGCGTGCCCACGGTTAGGAAAAACATGGATGGATCCATGAGAGGAGACGAGAGCCAGAAGGCCATGACGGCAGGCAGTGGAACACCCATTGTCAAAAGCGCGGCAATCAGCGGAATGACTCCACATGAACAGAAAGGCGAAAGGCCGCCGAGCAACGCGGCCATGATGATCATCAAAACCACATGACCTGAAAACGCATGGGCGATAAGCCGGTCGGCGCTGCTCGCCTTGGCATAAGCCGCCAGACCGATCGCCAGTGCGAGGAAGGGCAGGACATGAATAATCTGCGTCAGCAGAAACTCGATTGAAGCGGGAAACTGTTTGGCGTCGAACAGCGCGAGCGCCAGAAGGATAAGTCCCGTAGCGGTCCATGCGCCGTCAAAGGAGAAGGACGGGAGGCGCTGCCGGATCGTCGAAATGACTTCTGCTCTGCTCATGACTCTGCAAGCTCCGGTGACTGGACGATTGTGCTGGCGAATGAGTCGTCGGGAAGACCCTCACAGCATTTCTCGGTCAGGTAGTTGGTGAGCGCCAGGAGCGCCTTGTAATTGGCGGTACAAATGACTTCCCGCCCGGATTTTTGCTGATCGACCAGACCGGCGCGTGACAACCGGTCGAGGTGATGCGCAAGTGTCGACAATGGAATGCCGAGATTGCGGCCGATATGGCCGACAGGCGTTCCATCTCGCCCGGCGCGTACCAGAAGGCGGAAAACCGACAGGCGTGTCTTGTTTCCAAGGGCCGACAGGCCTTGGGCCGCTTCAATTTCGTCCATACGGATCACTCTTGGTTGCAATAATTACGATATAACTAGTTTTGTAGTTATTTTGAATAAATGTCAACGGATTTTCTTCTGAAACCGGTTTGGCAGCGCAGCTGACGTCGAAGGCGGACGCAGTCTCATTGGTGCGGGAATGACGGCAAGGAGGCAGGGTCGGATGCGCCTGCCGCAACCCACAGGGATTCTTACAAAAATTCCACGAATTAGCTGTTGACGGACATGGGGCGCATAAGTATGTTGCGCCAACTTTGCGGCAGGCGGTAGGTGCTTCGCCTGGAGACTCGTTTCTGCGTCGGGTGCCATCTAAACGCTGCCGTCAAACAAAGCTGATCAAAACTGGGACATGATCTTCGGACGATTTGAACGCCGAAAGATCCTCTGGTTTTTCAAAGCGCTGAGCGACGCATGCGTGGTCGTCTCGGCTTTTGGTGCATGAGGCCAGCCGAGGGTGGGCAGGCGTCACGAACCGCGAAAAATGATTGAAGACACGCCTTCGCTTTGAGAAGGCACGGATTGAAAAGGCGCACTATGCCGACGATACAACAGCTTATTCGCAAGCCGCGACAGGCGCAGCTGAAGCGCAACAAGGTTCCGGCGATGGAGGCATGCCCGCAGAAACGCGGTGTGTGTACCCGCGTTTACACGACGACGCCGAAGAAGCCGAACTCCGCGCTCCGCAAGGTGGCCCGCGTTCGCCTGACGAACGGATTCGAAGTCACGAGCTACATTCCCGGTGAGGGCCACAACCTGCAGGAACATTCGGTGGTGCTGATCCGCGGTGGCCGCGTGAAGGACCTGCCGGGCGTTCGCTATCACATCATTCGCGGTGTGCTTGATACGCAGGGCGTCTCGGACAGGCGTCAGCGCCGGTCCAAATACGGCGCGAAGCGGCCGAAGTAGGCTTGGGCGAACCGAAGCGATACGAGATCAAGGAAGCACGACGACATGTCCCGCCGGCACAGAGCTGAAAAACGAGAAATCATTCCCGATCCGAAATTCGGCGACGTCATTCTGACGAAGTTCATGAATTCGGTGATGAAGGACGGCAAGAAATCGGCTGCGGAGCGGATTGTCTATGGCGCCCTCGACGTGATCGAGGGGAAGGCCAAGCAGAACCCGCTCGAAATGTTCCATCAGGCGCTTGAGAATGTCATGCCGACGCTGGAGGTTCGCTCCCGGCGCGTCGGTGGCGCGACATATCAGGTTCCCGTTGAAGTGCGGTCCGACCGCCGCCAAGCACTCGCAATTCGCTGGATCATCGCGGCGGCGCGCGCGCGGGGAGAAAATACAATGGTCGAGCGGCTTTCGGGCGAATTGCTCGATGCTGCGAATAATCGGGGGACGGCAGTCAAAAAACGTGAAGACACGCACCGCATGGCGGAGGCCAACCGCGCCTTCTCGCATTACCGGTGGTAACGGACGGAAGTAGACGAGACTGAAACCATGGCACGCACAACCCCCATCGACGACTATCGCAATATCGGCATCATGGCCCATATCGATGCCGGCAAAACCACCACCACCGAGCGCATCCTTTATTACACCGGCAAGAGCCATCGCATCGGCGAGGTTCATGACGGTGCGGCGACCATGGACTGGATGGAGCAGGAACAGGAACGCGGCATCACGATTACGTCGGCTGCCACCACGACCTACTGGAACGACAAGCGCGTTAACATCATCGACACGCCGGGCCACGTGGACTTCACCATCGAGGTCGAGCGGTCGCTTCGCGTGCTCGACGGTGCGGTCGCACTCCTTGATGCCAATGCCGGTGTCGAGCCGCAGACCGAGACGGTCTGGCGGCAGGCGGACAAGTATGAAGTGCCGCGCATGATCTTCGTCAACAAGATGGATAAGATCGGCGCCGATTTCTTCAAGTCGGTCGAGATGATCGAGGATCGTCTTGGAGCGGTTCCCGCGGTCGTTCAGCTTCCCATCGGCGCGGAGAGCAAGTTCGCCGGCGTCGTGGACCTCATCAAGATGAAAGCGGTGGTCTGGGACGAAGAGACGCTCGGCGCCAAGTTCCACGAAGAGGACATTCCCGCCGACCTTGCCGATCAGGCGAGCGAATATCGCGAGAAGCTCATCGAGCTTGCCGTCGAGCAGGACGAAGCTGCGATGGAGGCGTATCTGGAGGGCAACGAGCCCGACGAAGAGACGTTCAAGAAGCTGATCCGCAAGGGCACCTGCGAAAATGCCTTCGTGCCGATCTTCTGCGGATCGGCCTTCAAAAACAAGGGCGTTCAACCGCTTCTCGATGGCGTTGTCGACTTTCTGCCGTCGCCGATCGACGTGCCACCGATCAAGGGTATCGATGTGAAGTCCGGCGACGAGACGGTGCGCAAGTCTTCCGACGATGAGCCGCTCTCACTGCTGGCCTTCAAGATCATGAACGATCCCTTCGTCGGTTCGCTGACCTTTGCGCGCATCTATTCCGGCAAACTCGAAGCCGGCCAGCAGGTCCTCAATACGGTGAAGGAAAAGAAAGAGCGCATCGGGCGTATGTTGCTCATGCACTCCAATTCGCGTGAGGACATCAAGGAAGCCTATGCCGGCGACATCGTCGCGCTCGCGGGTCTCAAGGACGTGACCACGGGCGATACGCTGTGTCAGGTGGATTCGCCGGTCATTCTGGAGCGCATGGAGTTTCCGGAGCCGGTCATCGAGGTGGCCGTCGAGCCCAAGACCAAGGGCGATCAGGAAAAACTCGCCACCGCGCTTAACCGTCTGGCCCAGGAAGACCCGTCCTTCCGCGTATCGGTGGATCAGGAATCGGGACAGACACTTATTCGCGGCATGGGCGAGCTTCATCTCGACATTCTCGTCGACCGCATGAAGCGTGAGTTCAAGGTGGAGGCCAATGTTGGCGCGCCACAGGTGGCCTATCGCGAGACGATTACCAAAGCGACCAACGTCGATTACACCCACAAAAAGCAGACCGGCGGTTCGGGGCAGTTTGCCCGTATCAAGCTTGACGTCGATCCTGGCGAAGCCGGATCCGGCTTTGAATTCGACAGCAAGATTGTCGGCGGCAACGTGCCGAAGGAATACATTCCGGGCGTCGAGAAAGGCATTCGCAGCGTTCTGGATCACGGTATTCTCGCCGGGTTCCCGATGCTCGACATCAAGGTGACCCTTACGGACGGCGCCTATCACGAGGTCGACTCAAGCGTCATGGCGTTCGAGATCGCGTCGCGGGCGGCATTCCGCGAGGCGGCGCTGAAGGCGGGGCCGATCCTGCTGGAGCCGCTCATGAAAGTGGAAGTGGTGACGCCGGAGGAATATGTCGGCGGCATCATCGGCGACCTGACCAGCCGGCGCGGACAGGTGCAGGGACAGGAAATGCGCGGCAACGCGGCGGTGATCAACGCCAAGGTGCCGCTCGCCAACATGTTTGGATATGTGAACACGCTACGGTCCATGAGCCAGGGCCGGGCCCAGTTCACCATGCAATTCGATCATTATGCCCAGGTGCCGCAAGCGGTGGCCGAGGAAGTGCAAGCCAAGTTCGCCTAGGCGCGCATGGATCGTGATTGGAACGTATTAGCTGACCAGAAATCGGAGTGACACGATGGCTAAGGAGAAATTTGAGCGTACGAAGCCGCATTGCAACATTGGGACGATTGGTCATGTTGACCACGGGAAGACGACGTTGACGGCGGCGATTACGAAGGTTTTGGGTGAGGCGTCTGGCGGTGACGCGGTTGCGTTTGACGAGATTGACAAGGCGCCTGAGGAGAAGGAGCGCGGGATCACGATTTCGACGGCGCATGTTGAGTATGAGACTGCGAACCGTCACTACGCGCATGTGGATTGCCCCGGTCACGCGGACTATGTGAAGAACATGATCACGGGTGCTGCGCAGATGGACGGCGGCATTCTGGTTGTCTCTGCGGCCGACGGTCCGATGCCGCAGACGCGCGAGCATATTCTCCTGGCGCGCCAGGTGGGTGTTCCGGCTCTGGTCGTTTACATGAACAAGGTTGACCAGGTTGACGACGAGGAGCTGCTTGAGCTTGTGGAGATGGAGATCCGCGAGCTGTTGAGTTCCTATGAGTTCCCGGGTGACGACATTCCGATTGTGAAGGGGTCTGCTTTGGCGGCTCTTGAGGGCCGGGATGAGGAGATCGGGAAGAACTCGATCATGGAGCTGATGGCGGCTGTTGACGAGTATGTTCCCCAGCCTGACCGTCCGAAGGATTTGCCGTTCCTGATGCCGATTGAGGACGTGTTTTCGATTTCGGGCCGTGGCACGGTTGTGACGGGTCGTATTGAGCGCGGGATTGTGAATGTCGGCGACGAGATTGAGATTGTCGGCATCAAGGAGACGCAGAAGACGACGTGCACGGGCGTTGAGATGTTCCGCAAGCTTCTGGACCAGGGCGAGGCTGGTGACAATGTCGGTGTCCTGCTGCGCGGTACGAAGCGTGAGGAGGTTGAGCGGGGTCAGGTTCTGTGCAAGCCGGGTTCTGTTACGCCGCACACGAAGTTCAAGGCTGAGGCGTACATTCTGACGAAGGAGGAGGGTGGCCGTCACACGCCGTTCTTCACCAAATACCGTCCGCAGTTTTACTTCCGCACGACGGATGTGACGGGTGTTGTGACGTTGCCGGATGGGACGGAGATGGTGATGCCCGGTGACAACTGCGAGATGGAAGTTGAGTTGATTGTGCCGATTGCGATGGAGGAGCATCTTCGCTTCGCGATCCGCGAGGGCGGCCGCACGGTTGGTGCGGGTGTCGTAGCCGGCATCATCGAATAGGAAACCACACAAAAAACCGGCCCCAATACAAAAAGGCCGGTTTTTCTTGAGGTACACAGGACATGCAAAGCCAGAACATACGCATTCGGCTTAAAGCGTTTGATCATCGCGTTCTCGATGTGTCGACGAAGGAAATCGTCAATACGGCGAAACGCACGGGCGCTGAGGTGCGCGGACCGATTCCGCTACCAACCCGGATTGAGAAGTTCACGGTGAACCGTTCGCCGCATGTCAACAAGAAGAGCCGCGAGCAGTTCGAGATGCGCACGCACAAGCGACTGCTGGATATCGTGGACCCGACCCCGCAGACGGTGGACGCGCTGATGAAGCTCGATCTGGCCGCAGGTGTGGACGTGGAAATCAAACTGTAGCGCCGGGTTATCGGCGTCACTTGGAGAATGAAGCAATGCGCTCAGGCGTGATAGCACGCAAAATGGGAATGACCCGCCTCTTTACCGAGGCCGGGGAGCATATTCCCGTGACTGTGCTTCAGCTCAACAATTGTCAGGTGCTCGGTCACCGGACCGAGGAGAAGAACGGATATACCGCTGTTCAGCTCGGTGCGGGAACGGCCAAGGTCAAGAATGTGTCGCGTGCCGAGCGCGGACATTTCGCGGTTGCCAAGGTTGAGCCGAAACGGCGCGTTGCCGAGTTTCGTGTCAGCCCGGAGAACCTCATCGATGTCGGCGCGGAGATTACCGCGGACCATTTCGTCGAAGGGCAGTTTGTGGATGCGAGTGGTGTCAGCATCGGCAAGGGCTTTGCCGGTGCGATGAAACGGCACGGATTTGGCGGTTTGCGCGCCTCGCATGGTGTGTCCATCAGTCACCGCAGCCACGGCTCGACCGGACAGTGCCAGGACCCGGGCAAGGTGTTCAAGGGCAAGAAGATGGCCGGCCAGATGGGCAATGAGCGGGTGACGACGCTCAACCTGAAGGTGGTCAAGACGGACGTCGAGCGCGGCCTGATCATGGTGCGTGGCGCGGTGCCGGGCGCGAAGGGCGGTTGGGTTCTGCTGCGCGATGCCGTCAAGAAGGCTTTGCCTGAAGAAGCGCCGGTGCCCGGTGCGTTCCGTGGCGGCCAGGGCGGAGATGCGAAGCCGAAGGCCGACGACGACACTGCGGCAGAGGCACCCGAGGCGGCAGAGAGTGCGGACGCACCTGTTGAGGAAAACGCGGAAGCACCGGCTGCGGAAGCGGCGCCTGAGAAGGACGCACCGGATGCACCCGAAGCTGATGCTGCCGGTGATGGAGATGCAGGCGGCAAGGAAGAGGGTCAGGACAAATGAAGGCCGACGTAACCACACTGGAGGCGAAGAAGGCCGGAACCGTCGATTTGCCGGATAGCGTTTTCGGTCTGGAACCGCGCGCCGATATCCTGCATCGCATGGTTCGCTATCAACTCGCCAAGCGGCGTGCCGGCACGGTGTCCGTCAAAGGCCGCTCCGAGATTGTCGGCAGCACGGCGAAGATCATGCGCCAGAAAGGTTCAGGCCGCGCGCGCCACAGCACGCGGAAGGTCAATCTGTTCCGCGGCGGTGGAAAGCAGTTCGGCCCCAAGCCACGTGATCACTCGATCTCGCTGCCGAAAAAAATTCGGGCTCTAGCGTTGCGTCATGCCCTTTCAGCCAAGGCAAAGTCGGACGAGATTGTCGTTCTCGACAACGCCTCGTTGAAGGAAGCCAAGACGGGAGCGCTGAGGAAGAAGTTCGACAAGCTGGGTCTTGCGTCCGCCCTGATCGTGGATGGCGCCGAAGTCGATGAGAAGTTTTCGCTTGCAGCACGCAATATCGTCGGCATCGACGTTCTGCCCGTCCAGGGCATCAACGTCTACGACATCCTGCGCCGCGACAAACTGGTCCTGACCAAGGCTGCAGTCGAGGCACTGGAGGCGCGTTTCAAATGAACCGGCTTGAAGCATATGACGTGATACTCAGCCCGGCCATCACCGAAAAATCGACGATGGTGTCGGAGCACAATCAGGTGGTCTTCAATGTGCGCCGCACGGCGACGAAGCCGGAAATCAAGTCGGCCGTCGAACAGCTGTTCAATGTGAAGGTCAAGGCGGTCAATACGCTGAACCGAAAGGGGAAAATCAAGCGCTTCAAGGGTATTCTCGGGAAGCGCTCGGACGTCAAAAAGGCCATCGTCACGCTTGAGGACGGCCAGAGCATCGACGTGACGACCGGACTGTAGGTGGAAGAGATCCCATGGCACTGAAAACGTTCAAATCCATTACGCCGGGTCAGCGGAACCTCGTCCTTGTGGACCGGAGCCACCTCTGGAAGGGCGCACCGGTCAAGACCCTGACCGAAGGGCTGAGCCAGAAGGGCGGTCGCAACAATGTTGGCCGTATCACGGCGAGGCGGCGAGGTGGCGGTCACAAGCGGCTTTACCGTGTCGTCGATTTCAAGCGGACAAAGGTGGATATGGAAGCGACGGTTGAACGGATCGAGTACGATCCGAACCGCTCGGCTTTCATCGCGCTTCTGCGCTATGAAGACGGCACCCAGAACTACATTCTGGCGCCACAGCGCATTTCTGTCGGCGACAAGGTCATTTCCGGAAACCAGGTGGACGTGAAGCCGGGCAACGCGATGCCGCTCGCCAACACACCCATCGGCACGATCGTCCACAATGTGGAGATGAAGCGCGGCAAGGGCGGACAGATCGCGCGCGCGGCCGGAACCTATGTTCAGCTCGTCGGTCGCGATGCCGGATACGCCATCCTGCGCCTCAACTCTGGCGAAACGCGCATGGTGCGTGCGGAATGCATGGCGACGGTCGGTGCGGTTTCAAATCCCGACAATGCCAATATCAAACTCGGCAAGGCGGGCCGCAAACGCTGGCGCGGCAAGCGCCCTCAGGTGCGCGGCGTCGCCATGAACCCGGTCGACCATCCCCATGGTGGTGGTGAGGGCCGGACCTCGGGCGGGCGTCACCCGGTGACGCCGTGGGGCAAGCCCACCAAGGGCAAGCGCACCCGTTCGAACCGCCGTACCGACAAATACATTATCCGCAGCCGCCATCTGCGGAAGAAGAGATAGGAGATCGCCGGTGTCACGTTCGGTTTGGAAAGGCCCGTTTGTCGACGGCTATCTGCTCAAGAAAGCGGAAGCTGCGCGTTCAAGCGGATCCAACGCAGTCATCAAGATCTGGAGCAGGCGTTCGACGATCCTGCCGCAGTTCGTCGGGCTGACGTTCGGGGTCCACAACGGGCAGAAACATGTGCCGGTCCTGGTGACGGAAGACATGGTTGGCCACAAGTTCGGTGAATTCGCGCCCACCCGCACCTATTACGGGCATGCGGCCGACAAGAAGGCCAGGAGGATTTGAGCGATGGGTAAGAGCAAACGCGAACGCGTATTGCCGGAAAACGAGGCAAAGGCCGTGACGCGCCTGATGCGCGTCTCTCCGCAGAAGCTCAACCTCGTCGCGCAGCTTATTCGCGGCAAGAAGGTGGAGACGGCGCTGGCCGAGCTCACCTTTTCGCGCCGGCGCATTGCGCAGGAAGTAAAGAAGACGCTGCAATCGGCAATTGCGAATGCAGAGAATAATCACGACCTCGATGTGGACTCACTCGTTGTGTCGCAGGCCTACGTTGGCAAGAACCTCGTGATGAAGCGCTGGAAACCGCGTGCACGAGGCCGCGTCGGCCGGATCTTGAAACCGTTTTCACAGCTGACCGTGGTGGTCAAGCAAGTTGAGGAGGCCGCCTGATGGGCCAGAAGGTAAATCCGATCGGTCTGAGGCTCGGGATCAACCGGACCTGGGATTCGCGTTGGTATGCGGACAAGGGCGAGTATGGACAGCTCCTGCATGAAGACATCCGCATCCGCGACCACGTGCTCAAGGCACGCAGCCAGGCCGGCATCTCCAAGGTCGTCATCGAGCGTCCGCACAAGAAGTGCCGGATTACGGTGCACACCGCACGACCGGGCATTCTGATCGGCAAGAAGGGGTCGGACATCGAGAAGCTGCGCCAGGAACTTTCGTCCATGACGGAGTCCGACGTACAGCTCAACATCGTCGAGGTTCGCAAGCCTGAAATCGACGCCACGTTGATTGCCGAAGGCATTGCACAGCAGTTGGAGCGCCGGGTGGCGTTCCGCCGTGCCATGAAGCGCGCTGTCCAGTCCGCCATGCGGCTTGGCGCGCTCGGTATCCGGATCAACTGCGCGGGACGGCTGGGCGGTGCGGAGATCGCCCGTATGGAATGGTACCGCGAGGGCCGTGTTCCGCTTCATACGCTGCGCGCCGACATCGACTATGGCACGGCATTGGGTCGGACGGCATACGGCATCATCGGCATCAAGGTCTGGGTCTTCAAGGGCGAGATCATGGAGCATGATCCCATGGCGCAGGAACGCCGCGCCATCGATGCCCAGGAAAGCGGACGGATGCGCAATGAGGGCAAAGGCGCGAAGGCGCCGGCCTGATCGAAGCGACGAGAACAAGGAATCTGAACAATGCTGCAACCCAAGCGGACAAAGTTTCGCAAGATGCAGAAGGGCCGGATCAAGGGCGTGGCCAAAGGCGGCTGGTCGCTGAACTTCGGGTCATACGGGCTGAAGGCGCAGGCGCCTTCGCGCGTGACGGCGCGGCAGATCGAGGCTGCGCG
Source organism: Hyphomicrobiaceae bacterium (assembly GCA_028066055.1). Classification (GTDB taxonomy): domain Bacteria; phylum Pseudomonadota; class Alphaproteobacteria; order Rhizobiales; family Methyloligellaceae; genus UBA2767. The sequence continues at coordinate 219,314 of JALCBY010000002.1, read as the reverse complement.
GCGGGCGATGACCCGTCACATGAAACGCGCGGGCCGCGTTTGGATCCGCATATTCCCGGACGTGCCGGTTTCGAAAAAGCCGACCGAGGTGCGCATGGGTAAGGGTAAGGGCACGCCGGAATTCTGGTGCGCCAAGGTCAAGCCCGGACGCATCATGTTCGAGATTGACGGCGTTTCGGACGCGGTCGCCCGCGAAGCGCTGCGGCTGGCGGCGGCAAAGCTGCCGTTGAAGACCAAGGTTGTGATGCGTGCGACCGACGCCTAGGGGCAGTCGGCTGAGGTAAGAATGATGAAGGCAAGTGATTTGCAGGCAATGACGCCGGATCAGCTCGACGACGAGCTGGAGAAGCTGAAGAAGGAGCAGTTCAACCTGCGCTTTCAGACGGCAAGCGGCCAGCTTGAGAATACGGCGCGGATACGTCAGGTCCGCCGTGACATAGCGCGGATCAAGACCATCGGTCATGCAAAGCGGGCCGAGGAAGCGAACGCGGCCGACAAAGGATAAGAACCTATGCCAAAGCGAGTTCTCCAGGGCACCGTCATCAGCGATGCCAACGACAAGACGATTGTCGTGCGTGTCGAGCGGCGTTTTACGCATCCGCTCTATAAAAAGACGGTTCGGCGCAGCAAGAAGTATCACGCGCATGACGAGTCGAATTCGGCCAAGACCGGCGACAAGGTGCGCATTGAGGAATGTCCGCCCATATCCAAGAACAAGCGCTGGACGCTTGTAACGGGCTGACGAGGTACAGGAACCAGAGACCGGCATCACGGTATGCGGGCCGGCGGCGGCGTTCGTGGAACGCCAACAGAATAAAGGGCGAGTGCCATGATCCAGATGCAGACAAATCTCGATGTCGCCGACAATTCCGGCGCACGCCGGGTTCAGTGCATCAAGGTGCTGGGCGGTTCGAAGCGCAAATATGCCTCGATCGGGGACATCATCGTGGTGTCCGTGAAGGAGGCGATCCCGCGCGGCCGCGTCAAGAAGGGTGATGTCATGCGCGCGGTTGTCGTTCGCACGGCTAAGGGCGTGCGGCGCCAGGACGGCAGCCTCATCCGCTTTGACCGCAATGCGGCAGTGCTGGTGAACAACCAGGGCGAGCCGATCGGAACGCGCATTTTCGGGCCCGTGACCCGCGAGCTACGCGCCCGCAAGCAGATGAAAATCGTGTCTTTGGCACCGGAGGTGCTGTGAACATGGCCAAGCTGAAGATCAGAAAAGGCGATCATGTCGTGGTTATCGCCGGCAGGGACAAGGACAAGAATGGCGAAGTCCTGAAGGTGATTCCGAAGGAGAACCGCGTTCTGGTTCAGGGCGTGAACATGATCAAGCGGCACCAGAAGCAGACGCCGCAGCAGGATGGCGGCATCGTGACGCGTGAAGCACCGATCCACATTTCGAATGTCGCGCTGGAGGATCCGAAGGACGGCAAGCCGACCCGGGTCGGATACAAGATTTTAAAGGATGGCCGGAAGGTGCGTTTCGCGCGCCGTTCCGGGGAGGTGATCGATGGCTGACGGATATGTGCCGCGCCTCAAGCGTCATTACGAAGATGCGCTTCGGGAAGAACTGAAGAAGGAATTCAATTACGCGAACCCGATGCAGGTTCCGCGGCTCGACAAGATCGTGCTGAATATGGGCATCGGAGAAGGCGTTGCCGATTCCAAGAAGGTTCAGGCGGCAGCCGACGATCTTGCGCTGATCGCCGGTCAGAAGCCGGTTATCGCCAAGGCGCGCAAGTCAATCGCGACGTTCAAGCTTCGCGAGGGCATGCCCGTCGGTGCCAAGGTGACCCTGCGCAAGGACCGGATGTACGAGTTCGTGGACCGGCTGGTCACGATTGCCCTGCCGCGCGTTCGCGATTTCCGCGGTCTGAGCCCGAAGAGTTTCGACGGGCGCGGCAATTTTGCGCTCGGCATCAAGGAGCACATCGTTTTTCCGGAAATCGACTACGACAAGGTTTCCGATATCTGGGGAATGGACATCGTGGTGTGTACGACGGCGCCGACGGACGACGAGGCACGATCGCTGCTCAAAGGATTCAATTTCCCGTTCCGGACCTAGGGACAAGGATACAGGACCGGACGCAAGGAGAAGACAGTATGGCCAAAAGAAGCTCGGTTGAGCGGAACAAGAAGCGGCGCAGGATGGCTGCGAAGTATGACGGCCGCCGCGCGCGCCTGAAAGAGATTGCGAGCAATCGCGAACTCCCTGCCGAGGAGCGTTTTGCGGCGCGCCTGAAGCTGGCGCAGCTTCCCCGCAATTCTTCCGCGACGCGCATTCGCAACCGTTGCGACGTAACAGGCCGTCCGCGCGGCTATTACCGCAAGTTGAAGATGTCCCGAATTTCGCTGCGTGAATTGGCTTCGCAGGGATTGATCCCTGGCATGATCAAGTCGAGCTGGTAGGAGAGCGCGTCCATGACGATGACTGACCCATTGGGGGATATGCTGACCCGGATCCGCAACGCACAGATGCGGAGCAAGGCAAAAGTCGCGACGCCGGCCTCGAAGCTCAGAGGGCGTGTCCTCGATGTTTTGCAGGAGGAAGGGTTTATCCGCGGCTATTCGCAGATCGAATATCAGGGCGGCAAGGCAGAGTTCGAGATCGAGCTGAAATATTATGACGGCAAGCCGGTGATCAAGGAGCTGCAGCGTGTCTCGACGCCCGGACGGCGCGTATACTCGTCCGTTCGCGACATCCCGACCGTTGCAAACGGTCTGGGCGTCACGATTCTGTCGACGCCGAAGGGCGTGATGTCCGATGCAAAGGCCCGCGCGGAAAATGTGGGCGGTGAGGTTTTGTGCAGCGTATTCTAGGCCGCAGCGGCCGGATGCCTGCCAGAGAGAAAGCAAGGGTTTAAGCCATGTCCCGGACAGGAGCAAAAGCGGTTTCCGTACCTGATGGCGTGAACGCCAGTATCGAGGGTCAGAGTGTCTCGGTGAAAGGTCCGAAGGGTGAACTTTCCGCAATCCTCGTCGATGACGTCGAGGTGCAGATGACCGATGACGGCATCAAGCTGTCCCCGCGGAGCGAAAGCAAGCGGGCGCGCTCCATGTGGGGAATGTCGCGTACGCAGGTTGCCAATCTGGTGGCGGGCGTTACGGACGGGTTCGAGAAGTCGCTCGAGATCATCGGCGTCGGTTATCGCGCGCAGCTTCAGGGCAAGACACTGCAGTTGCAACTCGGCCTTAGCCACGACGTGAAGTATCCGATCCCCGAGGGGATTGAAATCAAGTGCCCGTCCCAGACGGAGATCGTCGTGAGCGGAATTGACAAGCAAAAGGTCGGACAGGTTGCCGCCGAAATCCGTCGGTTTCGGCCGCCTGAGCCTTACAAGGGCAAGGGCATCAGATATGCGGGTGAATATGTCTTCCGCAAAGAAGGCAAGAAGAAATAGCGGAGCCGGATATGAGCGATTCCAGAAAAAATTTCGGCAAACGCGCAAACCGTGTCAGGCGGTCGTTGCGGCGCGTATCGCAGGGGCGGCCCCGGCTTTCCGTGTTCCGGTCCTCGAAACACATTTATGCGCAGGTCATTGACGACACGCAAGGCAAGACTGTTGCCGCAGCGTCGAGCATTGAAAAGGACTTGCGCAAATCGCTTCCCAAGGGGGGTGATATCGGTGCTGCGCAGGCCGTCGGCAAATTGATTGCCGAGCGCGCGGTCAAGGCCGGGATCAAGGACGTCATCTTTGATCGCGGCGGATACATCTATCATGGCCGGGTGAAAGCCCTGGCTGACGGCGCGCGTGAAGGCGGGCTGAAATTCTGAAGATCCTATAGTGAAAAGGAACGCAGGAAGTGGGACGAAAGTCGGGACAATCACGTGGACGCCAGCGCGATCGTGATCGCGACGAACGCGAAAGCGAATTCGTAGACAAGCTGGTCCACATCAATCGCGTCGCCAAGGTTGTGAAAGGCGGCCGTCGTTTTGGCTTTGCCGCCCTGGTGGTCGTTGGTGATCAAAAGGGCCGGGTCGGTTTCGGCCATGGCAAGGCGCGGGAAGTGCCGGAGGCTATTCGCAAAGCCGCGGAATCCGCAAAGAACAACCTTGTTCGCGTGCCGTTGCGCGAGGGGCGTACCCTGCATCACGACGTGGCTGGCCGCCATGGTGCGGGCCGGGTCGTATTGAGGGCGGCACCTCCGGGAACGGGGATCATCGCGGGTGGACCCATCCGCGCCGTTTTCGAAACACTCGGTGTGCAGGACGTCGTTGCCAAGTCGCTTGGCAGTTCCAACCCGTACAATATGGTGCGGGCGGCGTTTGAAGCATTGAAGGAGCAGGACAGCCCGCGTGGTGTTGCGGCAAGGCGCGGCAAAAAGGCGAGCGAGATTGTTGCGCGCCGCCGCGACGGAATTGATTCACAAGAGGCCGCCGCAGAAGCATAGGCGCCGACAGACTTTTAGGAACCGGGAAAGATGGCAGAGAAAAAGTCCGGAAAAACCGTGACGGTGGAGCAGATTGGAAGTGCGATCCGCCGGCCTGGCGATCAGCGCGCGACGCTTATCGGCCTCGGTTTGAACAAGGTGGGGCGGCGGCGCACGCTCGCCGACACGCCCGCGGTGCGCGGAATGATCGACAAGGTCCACCACCTGGTGCGCGTTGTCGAGGACAAGGCTTAAGGAATTGAACCCATGCGATTGAATGAGCTTAGAGACAATCCCGGGGCGACGCGTGCACGCAAGCGTGTCGGTCGCGGAATAGGCTCCGGCAAGGGTAAGACCGCCGGACGGGGGCATAAGGGACAGAAATCCCGTTCAGGCGTGGCGATCAAGGGGTTTGAAGGCGGGCAAATGCCCATACACCGCCGCCTGCCCAAGCGGGGTTTCCACAATCTGTTCGCCAAGGATTTTAACGAGGTGAATGTCGGCCGGCTGCAAGCGGCGGTCGACAAGAAGACTCTCGACCCGAAGAAGACGGTCACGGTTGATGCATTGGCTGCAGCCGGGATCATTCGCCGCGTCAAGGATGGTGTGCGGCTTCTGGGTCAAGGAGAGTTGAAGGCAAAGTTGAACATTGAGGTGACCGGTGCATCCGCCGGTGCGGTAAAGTCGGTTGAGAAGGCCGGCGGATCGGTTACGATCGTCGAATTGCCGAAGCGTGCTTCGAAATCCAAGCCTGCGGCTGACGAGGAAAAACCTAAGGCGGCGGCAGATAAATCCGCGAAATCGGACAGCAAGAAACCCGCAGCTGCGAAAGCGAAGCCACCAGCGAAAACGGAAAGCAAGTCAGCGAGCAGTAAAGCGGCAGCGAAGACGTCTGCCAAATCTTCGGCAAAATCGTCAGCCAAGACGAAGAAGAAAGATTCTTAAACCCCTGTGCGGGACAGGTTATGGGGCGTTTGACCCGGCCGGTACCGCAGGAGGACCAAGATGGCATCTGCTGCAGAACAACTCGTTTCCAATTTGAATTTCGCGGCCTTTTCAAAGGCAACCGAACTTAAGAAGCGAATCTGGTTTACGCTCGGCGCCCTGCTGATTTACCGGCTCGGCACATATATCCCCATTCCGGGTATCGATCCGCAGGCGTTGGCGGACATCTTCCGCCAGCAGCAAGGTGGAATCCTTGGCATGTTCAACATGTTCGCCGGAGGTGCGGTCGGCCGCATGGCGATCTTTGCCCTCAACATCATGCCGTACATCTCGGCATCGATCATCATACAGTTGTTGACGACGGTCTCACCGCATCTGGAACAGCTGAAAAAGGAAGGCGAACAGGGCCGCAAGCAGATAAACCAGTATACCCGCTACGGGACGGTCTTCCTGGCCGCGCTGCAGGGTTACGGCATAGCCGTCGGCCTGGAGGGGGCCGGAAATGTCGTAACAGATCCGGGTCTGTTCTTCCGCCTGACAACCGTTATCACGCTTGTTGGCGGAACCGTGTTCCTCATGTGGCTCGGCGAGCAGATCACCGCGCGAGGTGTTGGCAACGGCATCTCCCTGATCATCTTCGCCGGAATTGTCGCCGAACTTCCCTCAGCCATTGTTGGCACGTTCGAGCTTGGCCGCCAGGGTGCGCTGTCCACGGTGCTCATTCTCGGTATCGTCGTGATGTCCATTCTCGTGATCGCGTTTATCGTGTTCATGGAACGTGCTCAGCGGCGGCTGCTGGTCCAGTATCCGAAGCGTCAGATGGGCAATCGCATGTTCCAGGGCGATTCTTCGCACCTGCCGCTCAAGCTGAACACCGCCGGTGTTATTCCGCCGATTTTTGCATCGTCGCTGTTGCTGCTGCCGGTCACGGTCGCGAACTTCTCGTCCGGAGGCCCTGAGTGGCTGACGGCGATTACGGCGCTCGTCGGTCACGGCCAGCCGCTTTATATCGTGCTTTACGTGATCATGATCGTGTTCTTCGCCTTCTTCTACACCGCTGTCGTCTTCAACCCGAAGGACACTGCGGACAATCTGAAGAAGTATGGCGGGTTCATTCCGGGCATCCGTCCGGGCGAGCGCACGGCGGAGTATATCGATTACGTGCTGACGCGGATCACGGTGGTCGGCGCAGCGTATCTCGCTTTGGTCTGCGTGCTGCCGGAATTCCTGATTTCCTACGCGGCCGTTCCATTCTACTTCGGCGGTACGTCGCTGCTGATTGTGGTTTCGGTCACCATGGATACCGTTGCCCAGGTTCAGAGCCATTTGCTCGCTCACCAGTATGAAGGGCTGATCAAGAAGGCCAAACTGAGAGGCTCGCGGCGCGGATGAACCTGGTCGTGTTCGGACCGCCGGGCGCCGGGAAGGGCACTCAGGCAAGAATGCTGGCAGAGGCGCGCGGTCTGGTTCAACTCTCGACAGGCGACATGCTTCGCGCGGCGGTGGCAGCCGAAACGGAAATCGGCAAGCAGGTGAAGGAAGCAATGGAGACGGGCCAGCTTGTGTCGGATGACATCGTGATCGGATTGATTTCAGATCGAGTCGATGAGCCGGATTGCGCAAATGGCTTCATCCTCGACGGCTTTCCGCGAACGGTTGCCCAAGCCGAGGCGCTTGATGCTCTGTTAAAGGGTAAGGACAAGGCGCTGGATGCCGTTATCGAGATCAAGGTGGACGATGAATTGCTGGTCGGAAGGATTACGGGCCGTTTCACCTGCGCCAAATGCGGCGAGGGGTATCACGAAATCTTTCGGCGCCCGGAGCAGGACGGCGTGTGCGACAAGTGCGGAAGCACAGAGTTCACACGGCGCGAGGATGACAGCGAGGAAACAGTGAGAAGCCGGTTGAAGGTTTATCACTCACAAACGGTTCCGTTGATTGACTATTACAGCGGAACCAGCCGCATGAGAACCGTTGACGGATCGCAGGACATCGCGGACGTCAGGAGACAAATCGAGGAGGCGCTGAACGGACTGTAGATCGGGCGCAATGCGAGCGATTTCAGCAGTTTACGGGTTGACGAAATTGGCGGGAATCCGCTAGAAACCACCCATCCTGTGCTGGATAAACAAATCGGATCCGGGGATCGCGGCAGACCCCGGCGACCGGTTTGTTGTGTTTGATAAATTGATGTTCCGATTCAACAACTTACGTCCGTCGCGCGCAGCGTTTACGGGAGATTGAACAGTGGCCCGAATTGCAGGTGTAAACATCCCGACCAACAAGCGTGTCGAGATTGCACTGACCTATATCCATGGTATTGGCCGGCATTTCGCAAAGGAAATCTGCGAAAAGGCATCTATTCCGCGCGAGCGCAGGGTGAATGAACTTTCCGAACAGGAAGTCATTCAGATCCGTGAACTGATCGACCACGACTATATGGTCGAGGGCGACTTGCGGCGTGAAGTGGCTATGAACATCAAACGGCTGATGGATCTGGGGTGCTATCGCGGCCTTCGTCATCGCCGTGGATTGCCCGTGCGCGGTCAGCGCACCCACACCAATGCCCGCACCCGCAAAGGACCGGCCAAGCCGATCGCGGGCAAGAAACAATAGATCGAGGTTCCAGGAGGTTCGGTTTCGCCCACGGACAGTGCAGCGAGCGGGCCTGAGTGAGAGGCTGAAGAATGGCTAAGGACAAAACGCGCGTCAAACGCCGGGAAAAGAAAAACATCACATCCGGTGTGGCTCATGTCAGCGCGACGTTCAACAACACGATGATCACCATCACCGATGCGCAGGGAAATACGATTTCCTGGTCTTCGGCGGGTGCTCAGGGGTTCAAGGGATCGCGCAAGTCCACGCCCTTCGCTGCGCAGATGGCGGCCGAGGATGCGGGCAAGAAGGCGATGGAACACGGCATGAAGAACCTGGAAGTCGAGGTTCGCGGACCCGGTTCGGGCCGTGAGTCGGCACTTCGGGCTCTGCAGGCCGCCGGATTTACAATCACGTCAATCCGCGATGTGACGCCGATCCCGCACAATGGATGCCGTCCACGCAAGCGGCGGCGCGTTTAACGCAATACGCAGGCGTTGCACAAACACGGCGGCGCAGCGTTTCGATGATCGACTGTATTTCGTGTCTCCTTCTCCTCCCGGCATGGGACACAAAACGAAAAGGGTGCTTAGGTGCTTCAGAAAAACTGGCAAGATCTGATCAAGCCCACAAAGCTGAACATTACAGCAGGGCGTGACCCGCAGCGGACGGCGGTCGTTATCGCCGAGCCGCTTGAGCGCGGATTTGGACTGACACTCGGCAATGCGCTGCGGCGCGTGTTGCTGTCTTCGCTGCAGGGCAGCGCCATCACGTCGGTTCAGATTGACGGTGTTCTGCATGAATTCTCGTCGATTGCCGGTGTGCGTGAGGATGTCACGAACATCGTCCTCAACATCAAGGAAATCGCGCTGCGCCAGCATTCCGAGGGTCCGAAACGGCTGGTTCTAAAGAAGGAAGGCCCGGCCGTCGCCACCGCAGGTGACATCGAAGGCACGGCGGACGTCGACATCCTGAACCCTGATCACGTGATCTGCACGCTGGACGAGGGCGCATCCATCCGCATGGAATTTGTGACCGATGTCGGCAAGGGGTACGTCGCTGCGGACCGCAACCGTCCCGACGATGCGCCGATCGGCCTCATTCCCGTGGACAGCCTGTTCAGCCCGGTCCGCAAGGTGTCGTATCGTGTTGAGAACACGCGTGAAGGCCAGATTCTCGACTATGACAAGCTGATCATGGACGTCGAGACCGACGGTTCGGTCAATCCCGACGATGCGGTGGCGCTCGCCGCGCGCATTCTGCAGGACCAGCTCAGCATCTTCGTGAACTTCGAGGAGCCCGAGAAGGAGACGGTCGAGGAACGCCAGCCGGAGCTCGAATTCAGCGCTGCGCTTTTGAAGAAGGTTGACGAACTCGAACTGTCCGTGCGTTCGGCCAACTGCTTGAAAAACGACAATATTGTTTACATTGGCGATTTGATCCAGAAGACGGAGGCGGAGATGCTCCGGACACCGAATTTCGGCCGTAAGTCGCTGAACGAAATCAAGGAAGTGCTTGCCGGCATGGGCCTGCATCTCGGCATGGAAGTGCCGAACTGGCCGCCAGAGAATATCGAGGAACTGGCGAAGCGCTTCGAGGACCACTATTAGGCCCGCGTATCCCTTACGAGGACTTTCGCGGAGGAGAGTAGAAAGATGCGTCATCGCCGAGCCGGTCGCCGGCTGAACCGGACATCAAGCCACCGCCGTGCGCTGTTTGCCAATATGGCGGCCGCGCTGATCAAGCACGAGCAGGTTGTGACCACGCTGCCCAAGGCCAAGGAACTTCGCAAATTTGCGGATCGCCTGATTACGCTTGCCAAGCGCGGCAATCTGCATTCGCGCCGTCTTGCCGTGTCGCGTGTCCGCGACGAAGCGATGGTCAAGAAGCTGTTCGAGGTTTTGGGGCCGCGCTACAAGGAGCGTTCGGGCGGTTATACGCGCGTTCTGAAGGCGGGATACCGCTACGGCGATTCAGCACCCATGGCCGTGATCGAGTTTGTCGACCGTGACGAGGATGCCCGGGGACAGGATTCCGGTCCCACCCAGTTCACCGACGATGAACCTGTCGAGGAACCGGCCGCCGCATAATTGCAGGCATTCTTTTTGTGAGATTGCGGAGGGCGGCGTGTGCCGCCCTTTTTCGTCTGGGTTCAGGCCGATTTGCGGATTGCACGCAGCGCCAGCGCCTTTGATGCGAATGGCGAAAAGCAATATATGATTGCAGTCAGTGAATCGAGGACCGGTCGTTGAACACACTTGCCGCCAAAACCATTTGTACCGCTGTCGTGCTTTTCGTGGCGACCGCCATCGGTGTACACGGCATGGCTGCGGCCCAGCAACGCCAGGCGCCGACGAGCAAGGCTCAAATCCGCCTGTCATACGCGCCTGTGGTCAAACGGGCTGCACCGGCCGTTGTCAATGTGTATGTGCGGCGCAAGGTACAGGTTCGTTCATCACCCTTTTTCGATGATCCATTTTTTCGCCGTTTCTTCGGCGGTGGATTTGGCATGCCGCGTGAGCGGGTCGAGAGTTCGCTGGGTTCCGGCGTGATCGTCAGTCCGGACGGCGTCATCGTTACGAACCACCACGTCATCAAGGCGCGCGGCGAGGCGGAGATCAAAATTGCCTTGTCGGATAAACGTGAATATCCGGCGAAGGTAATCCTGAAGGACGAACGCACGGACCTGGCCGTCCTGCGCCTCGAGGCCCCGGGCGTCACGTTCCCTTATCTCAATTTTGAAGACTCTGAAGGACTGGAAGTCGGAGATATTGTCCTGGCCATCGGCAATCCGTTCGGTGTGGGACAGACCGTCACGAGCGGGATCGTATCGGCGCTGGCACGCACGCAAGTGGGGGTGTCCGACTACAAATTTTTCATCCAGACCGATGCGGCCATCAATCCGGGCAATTCCGGCGGTGCGCTGGTCGACATGGAAGGCCGTCTTGTCGGCGTGAATACCGCGATCTATTCCCGCACGGGTGGTTCTCATGGTATCGGCTTCGCGATCCCCTCGAACATGGTCCGGCAGGTCGTTCTGTCGGCGCTGCGCGGGAAAACGGTGAAACGGCCCTGGTTCGGTGCAAAGCTTCAGAATGTGACGCCGGATATCGCGGATTCGCTGGGGCTCGATCGTCCGGCGGGCGCTTTGGTGCAACAGGTCCGCAAGAGCAGCCCGGCGCATAAAGCGAAGTTGCGGCCCGGTGATGTTATCGTCCAGGTGAGCGACAAGGCTGTCGCCGATCCGCAGGCCTTCCGGTACCGCTTTTCGACGCGTCCGATCGGCGGTTCGGTACCTCTGGTTGTGGTACGCAAAGGTCGGAAGGTTCAGATCGCCGTGCCGCTCGAAGAGGCGCCCGAAGTGCCCGCGCGCAACGAAACCGAGATCGGCGGCCGAAATCCTTTTGCTGGAGCGCGCGTTGCCAATCTGTCACCCGCGCTGACGGAGGAACTGTCCATCGATGAAGACGCTTACGGCGTCGTGGTTCTTAAGGTGCGCCGGGGCACGCCGGCGGGCAATACCCGGTTCCTCAAGCCGAATGACATCATCGTTGCCTTGAACGGAGAGCGCATCGAGTCGGTCCGGCAATTGGCGGATGTTGTGCAGCTTCAGGCGCGGCGCTGGCATGTCAGTCTGAAGCGCGGAGGACGCCTGCTCGAGGTGGTCATCGGTGGTTAGGAGCTAACATGTCTGCATCCAACCCTGCCACTTTGTTCGAGGCCGGCGGTCTTGATGCGGACAGTCCGCGGCCTCTCGCCGACCGGTTGCGGCCGGCCTCCCTCAAAGACGTGGTCGGTCAGGATCATCTGCTCGGTCCGGACGGCATTCTCTCGCGCATGATCGACGCCGGCCGTCTGACGTCGGTCGTTTTTTGGGGGCCGCCGGGCACGGGCAAGACCACGATCGCAAGATTGCTTGCAGAGCACACAAAGTTCCATTTCGAGCAACTCTCCGCAATTCATTCCGGGGTGCAGGATCTGCGCAAGGTGTTCGATGATGCACGGACGCGGCGGCGCGACGGCGTGGGAACGGTTCTTTTCGTCGACGAGGTCCACCGCTTCAACCGCGCGCAGCAGGATTCCTTCCTTCCCGTCATGGAAGATGGAACCATCGTCCTCATCGGCGCGACGACGGAAAACCCATCCTTCGAGTTGAATTCCGCGCTGCTTTCGCGCTCCAGCGTATTGACCCTCAATCGTCTCGAAGCCGACGCGCTGGAGGTGCTTCTGCACCGCGCAGAGGCGCTGGAGGGGCGTGATCTGCCGCTGGAGCCAGAGGCCCGTGAGGCGCTTAAGACCATGGCCGACGGTGACGGGCGGGCCATGCTGAACATGGCTGAGGAGATATTCCTTGCGACTTCGATCGGCGAACAGCTGCTTGACGTGGAGGCCATGACCGGTTTGGTGCAGCGCCGTGCGCCGCTATACGACAAGGGCCAGGACGGTCATTACAACCTCATCAGCGCATTGCACAAGTCCGTGCGCGGGTCCGATCCCGATGCAGCGCTCTACTGGCTTGCCCGCATGCTGGCGGGCGGCGAGGATCCGCTCTATATCGCCCGGCGTCTTGTGCGCATGGCCATCGAGGATATCGGGATGGCCGATCCGCAGGCCTTGGTGCAGGCCAACGCCGCCAAGGACGCATATCATTTCCTCGGCAGCCCGGAAGGCGAACTCGCATTGGCGCAGACAGCCGTTTATCTCGCCGTCGCGCCAAAATCGAACGCGGCCTATGTCGCCTTCAAATCTGCATCGTGGATGGCGCGCGAGGAAGGCTCCTTGCCGCCACCGAAACACATCCTCAACGCGCCGACCGACCTCATGAAGGCGGAAGGTTACGGTTCGGGCTATGAGTATGATCACGACGCGCCCGACGGCGTTTCCGGACAGAACTACTTCCCGGACGGTCTAAAGCGCGGCGAATTCTATAATCCGACGGATCGCGGGCTGGAACGCGACATATCGGAGCGGCTTGCAGCCTGGCGCAAATTGCGATCGGCGCGGGAGCAGGGTACATGAAAATGGTGATCGTGGTTGCGCTCGGCGGGGCGTTCGGAGCGGTTGGCCGCTATCTGGTGGGCGTGGGAGCGACCCGCTTCATCGGTACCGGATTCCCCTGGGGAACATTGATCGTCAATGTCGTCGGATCCTTCATTATGGGCGCTTTGATTGCGGCGCTTGCGCTGCGCTATTCGGTTTCAAATGAGATGCGTGCTTTCCTCACAGTCGGCATCCTTGGAGGGTTTACGACCTTCTCGGCCTTCTCGCTCGACTTTGCCTTCCTTATGGAGCGCAAGGATTACGGGCTTGCCATGATCTATCTCGGGTCGTCCGTGGGCCTTTCCATCCTCGCCCTGTTTGCAGGCCTCAGTATTGCGCGGACCGCCTTTCAATGAGCGCTGTCGAGACCGTTGATGTGAGTCCGGATGAAGCGGGCATGCGGCTCGATCGCTGGTTCCGGACGCGTTACCCGGATTTGAAACACGGCCAGCTCCAGAAGCTTCTGCGGTCGGGCCAGATACGTGTCGATGGGGGGCGGGCAAAGGCGAACCTGCGGTTGGAGGAAGGTCAGAGTGTGCGCGTGCCGCCGTTGAAGGTGGAACGGCCGGTTTCCGGCAAGGCAGCCACTGCGATCACAAAGGATGATATCCGTTTCGTGCAGGGCCTCGTGATTCACAAGGACGGGCACGTGTTGGCGCTGAACAAGCCGCCGGGATTGGCCGTGCAGGGCGGCAGCAAGACAGAGCGCCACGTCGACGGCCTTCTGGACGGCCTCAAATTCAAGGCAAGCGAACGCCCGAGGCTCGTGCACCGGCTCGACAAGGATACGAGCGGTGTGCTGCTGCTTGCCCGCGACAGACGGGCGGCGGCCGCACTCGGTGATGCCCTCAAGGGGCGCGAGGCGGTCAAGACCTATTGGGCTCTGGTCGAGGGCGTGCCGGCGCCTGCGCGCGGCGAAATCTCCCTCCCGCTCGCCAAGAGGGGCAAGCCGGGGTCGGAACGCGTTCGTGTGTGTGAAGAGGGTGATTCAGACGCACAGCGTGCAGTGACCCGTTACGCGGTGCTTGAGTCCGCCGGCCGGAAGTTGAGCTGGGTGGCTTTGTGGCCAGTCACCGGACGGACACATCAATTGCGCGTGCATATGGCGGCGGTCGGGCATCCGATTGTTGGTGACGGGAAGTATGGCAGCAGTGATCCTGTTTCGGGTGGAGAGATCGATAACCTGCTGCATCTCCACGCGCGTGAAATCGACATTCCGAACCCGTCCGGCGGTCGGCTCCATGTAACCGCGCCGCTTCCGGAGCACATGCTGAAGACCTGGAAGCTGTTGGGCTTCGAGCCAGACCGCTCCATGGCCGAATTCGAGGAGGTGGTTTAAAGCGTGACGCGCTATCTTGTCATATTCGATTGCGACGGGACGTTGGTCGACAGCCAGCATCTCATCGTCGCAGCCATGGAGCAGGCATTCGATGCCGCGCAACAACCGCTGCCGCCGCGCGACGCCATACTGGGGGTTGTCGGTTTGTCTCTGCCGGAGGCCATCTGGCGGCTGACGAGCGGTGCGGATGAGGCGACCGTCCTTAAGATTACCGATGGCTACAGGAATGCATTCGGCGAGCTGCGCAAGGATCCAAACCATTGGGAGCCGATGTATGACGGCGCGCATGACTGTGTGACCGCCTTGGCGAAGGATGAAAGGTTCGTGCTTGGTATCGCGACCGGTAAGTCGCAGCGCGGTGTTGCACGCGTGCTGGAGCGCTTTGAACTCGTTGGATATTTCGAAACGATCCAGACGGCTGACGATGCGCCCTCAAAGCCGCACCCGCGCATGATCGAGCGCGCACTGGAAGAAACGGGTGCGGAGAAGGCGCTTACGGTGATGGTTGGCGATACCACCTTCGACATGGAGATGGCGCGCAATGCCGGTGTGGCCGGCATCGGCGTTTCGTGGGGGTATCACCCGCATGAACAGCTGGACGCGGATGGTGCGCATCCCATTGTGCATGACTATCCACAGCTCATGACGCTTCTGCACGCGCATTACGGCAAGCAGGCAGCGGAGTAAGTGTGTTGAGCGCCAATCCACTGCCCAAACGGTTCTACACAAACGTCGCCGTGGCTCCGGGCACGGACGGTTTTGCCATCTCCCTCGATGGTAAGCCGGTCCGTACACCGGCGCGGAACGAGCTGGCGGTCGCGTCTGAAGAATTGGCTGGTGAGATCGCGGCAGAATGGGAGGCGCAGGGCGATCGGATTGATCCATCATCCATGCCGATGACCAAGCGTGCAAACACTGCGATTGACCGCGTGCGTGGACGCGAAGATGAAATCGTTGCCGAGATCGTCGAGTATGCGGGGAGCGATCTGCTTTGCTATCGGGCGGAAACACCGGCAGGCCTGGTTGCCAGCCAGGCAGAGCACTGGGACCCGGTCTTGGAATGGACCAAGAACAAACTGGACGCGCCGTTTTCGGTCAGTACGGGCATCGCGCACGTGGCGCAGAGCGAAAACGCGCTCGCGGCGGTGCGTAGTGCGTTGTCTGCCCATGATTTCTACGCTCTCACACCGTTACACACGATGACAACCTTGACGGGCTCGGCTCTGTTGGCTCTCGCTCACGCACGCGGTCATCTCGACCCGGACGCCGTCTGGCAGGCCGCACATGTGGACGAGGACTGGCAAATCTCCCAGTGGGGCGAGGATGCGGAAGCCAAGGTGCGCCGCATGCTCAGGCGTGCCGAGTTCGACGCCGATGTAGGGTTTTTGAGCACCTTGGGCGTGCAATAACGGTCTAAACAGATCCGCACCTTTCATATCTAATGTGATCGATATTTCCGCATAGGTTGCATATATCAATAAATGCAACCGTTTGCGGAAGAAATACTTTGAGAAATCAAGAATTAATTTGCGTCCACTGGCTGGATATCGCTAATTTCCCGCGAAACAGACAATCGCTGGGGGGCTTTGTCGTGTATTTCCGGATTATTCAGTCAGTTTTCTTGTGCGCTTTCGCGTCACTCATTGTGGCCGGCTGTCAAACAACGGCAGCAGTGAAAAGCCCGCAACAGTTCCAAATATCTCAAGTGAAGGTCTTGAAGGCGAAAGCTGATGTCGGAACGGTCAATTTGGCGGAGGACGTGCGCTACAAGACGTTAAGGCAGGCGCGGCGCTATTCGGAGGTGGGCCAGGAGAAAGTTATGGAGGTGACGCTGATGAACCTCCATCTCAAAAATCCGTTTATGTCGGTGATGGTCGGTGATCAAAATCACATGAGTGCAAATACGCGAATTTTCGACAAGGCGACTGGAAACCTTGTGGCAACATTCAACACGACTGTTGCAAACAAGCGCGCACTGAATGGGATTTCGGGAGCCATTATTGCGGCTGCCCAGAATCCGATTGATGTCGAACAGGACCTCGCAACGCTCATATCTGAAAAGATTCTTGTTCAAGCCTATGGAAGCGCATACGCGAAGTCGGTCCGTGATCGTCCCGTTTCGGCAGCGATAAAGCCGAACTACCCCAAAAACTACGAGGCGTTGAAGCGCGAGTTCATTTGCGCGTCTAAGCGCCAATCGGGTTTCAGTGACGGTAGCGACGAAGGTGCGCCAGTCACGTTTGAAGTTCCGAAAGAGTGCAAGGTCGTCGCCTCAGCACGCTGACTGTCAAACTGCGCTCTGTCGAGCCCAAGCGCTTGCGGATAAAAACCCGCATTTGTTCGCGCCTTTCCCCGTGTTATTCACGACGGTAATGTGACGTTGTCACCGCCGTTCATGCAGGGGATGGGGCATTTCATGAAAGACATTATCGAGGAACTGGAACAGCGGCGCGCGGTGGCGCGTCTCGGCGGCGGGCAGAAGCGGATCGATGCCCAGCATGCGCGCGGCAAGCTGACCGCGCGTGAGCGCATCGAGCTGCTGCTCGACGAGGGTTCGTTTGAGGAGTTCGATATGTATGTCGAACACCGCTGCACCGATTTCGGCATGGAGACCCAGAAGATTCCGGGCGACGGCGTGGTCACCGGCTGGGGCACGATCAACGGCCGGGTCGTCTATCTGTTCGCCAAGGATTTCACCGTTTTCGGTGGCTCGCTCTCGCGCACTCATGCGGAGAAGATCAACAAGGTTCAGGATATGGCGCTGCGCAACCGCGCGCCGATCATCGGCGTGTTCGACGCAGGTGGCGCGCGTATCCAGGAGGGCGTCGATGCGCTTGGCGGTTACGGCGAGGTGTTCTGGCGCAACGTGCAGGCTTCGGGCGTCATCCCGCAAATTTCCATCATCATGGGGCCGTGCGCGGGTGGTGACGTCTATTCCCCGGCAATGACGGACTTCATCTTCATGGTGAAGGACACGAGCTACATGTTCGTCACCGGTCCCGACGTGGTGAAGACGGTCACGAACGAGGAAGTGACGGCGGAAGAGCTCGGCGGGGCGAGCGTCCACACCGCCAAATCCTCCATTGCCGACGGTGCCTATGAGAACGACGTGGAACTGCTGCTGCAGATCCGGCGGCTGATGGATTTTCTGCCCTCCAGCAACATCTCCGATGTGCCCGTCCTGCCGACGCGCGACAGGGCGGACCGCGTTGAGATGTCGCTGGATACGCTCATTCCCGACAATCCCAACCAGCCCTATGACATGACCGAGCTGATTCATAAGGTCGTGGATGAGGGTGACTTCTTCGAGATCCAGGAGGCGTTCGCCGGCAACATTGTCACCGGTTTTGCCCGCATGGAAGGCCACACTGTTGGTATCGTTGCCAATCAGCCGATGGTGCTCGCCGGTGTACTCGACAGCGATGCCTCGCGAAAGGCGGCCCGCTTCGTGCGCTTCTGCGATTGCTACAGCATTCCGATCGTCACCTTCGTCGACGTGCCGGGCTTCCTTCCGGGCACGGCGCAGGAGTATGGCGGCCTGATCAAGCATGGCGCCAAGCTTCTCTATGCCTATTCCGAGGCGACCGTGCCGCTGGTGAGCGTGATCACGCGCAAGGCTTATGGCGGCGCCTATGACGTCATGGCGTCGAAACACATTCGGGCCGACATCAACTATGCCTGGCCGTCCGCGGAGATTGCCGTTATGGGGCCGAAGGGCGCGGCGGAAATCCTCTACCGCTCGGAACTCGGCAACGAGAAGAAGATCGCCAAGCGTATCACCGAATATGAGGACCGCTTCGCCAATCCGTTCATCGCCGCGGAGCGGGGCTATATCGACGAGGTGATCCAGCCGCACAACACCCGCAAGCGGGTTACCCGCGCGCTTAAGATGCTGGCGTCAAAGAAGGTCGAGAACCCGTGGAAAAAACACGGGAATATTCCTTTGTAAACGTACCACCATGTCCGAACTCAAGACCAAGCCAACCGGCGCGTCCGTCAAAAAATTCCTCGATGGCGTGGATCATGAAAAGCGCAAGGCGGATGCGCTTGTCGTCAACGAGATGATGGAGCGGATCACCGGCGAGAAGGGCAAGATGTGGGGCGAGAGCATCGTCGGTTTCGGCGGTTATTCCTACACCAACACCACGGGCAGGGATTTGAGGTGGTTTCTGACCGGCTTTTCGCCGCGCAAATCTGCCCTGACGCTCTACATCATGCCGGGTTACGGCCAGTTCGATGATATCATGGCGCGGCTCGGCAAACACAAGACCGGCAAGGCCTGCCTCTACATCAACAAACTGGAAGATGTGGATCTGGGCGTTCTGGAAGAGTTGATCACGAAGTCGGTGGCGTGGATGCGCGAGAAGTACGGGAGTTGAGGAGCGAGACCCATGAGCACCGACACATCGCCGTCCCCGGCGCGCGCGCTCGGTTTCAACCATATTGCGCTCGAAGTGGGCGACATCGACGAAGCACTTGAGTTCTACGGCAAGATTTTCGACGTGAAACTTCGCGGCCGCGGGGGACACATGGCCTTCATCGACTTCGGCGATCAGTTTCTGGCGATCGCGGCGACGGGCAAGACGGAACAGGACAGTGAGCGCCACTTCGGTCTTGTCGTAGACGATCAGGCAAAGGCGCTTGCGGCGGCGCAGGCAGCCGGGGCCAAGTTTCTGAGCGAGGGCGGCAACACCTTTTGGGATCCATGGGGCAACATGTTCCAGATCGTTCAATATTCCGAAATCCAGTTCCTGAAGGCGGAACCGGTGCTCGATGCCATGGGCATGAGCGATGTCGGAAAATCAGCGACCGCCCTTGAGGAGTTACGGCAAAAAGGCATCGATCTGTCCTGAGCATGGTAGCTCTGTTCCGGATGGTGGACGAGGGGTTGTCTTTACTCGAAGAGTATCCGGACCTGGTTGACTGGGATCGCTGCTTCGGCGAACGTGCGAGCGCCCGGGCCACCCGGCTTTCTATGGAATCCTGAACAGGAAAGAGCAGTCTCCATGTCCGAACCGTCCTTTCGCATGATCGATGGTGCGCCGCAGCCGGTCGCGCCCTTTTCCCATATCGTTGAAGTCGACGGGTGGTATTTCCTCACCGGGCAGATGCCGACATTTCCCGACAATCCGGATAAACCCTTGCCCGAGGGCATCGAGGCCCAGACCAGGCGCGTGATGGACAACCTCATCATTGTGCTGGCCGGAGCCGGGCTCGATCTTTCTCACGTGGTCCAGGCGCGGGTATACCTCACTGAATTCAACCGTGACTATGCGGTTATGAACGACACCTACCGCTCTTATTTTCCCGAAGGCCGCCTGCCGGCGCGAACCTGCGTCGGCGTGTCGGGCCTCGCCGTCGACGCACTGGTCGAGATCGATATGGTGGCGCGCAAGGCCTGATCGAACTTTCACAAATCAAGGAGAGTTGCCAATGCTCGTCACTACCACGCCGTCCGTGGAGGGCCGCGAGATCGTCGAATATCTGGGCCCTGTTGCCGGCGAATGTGTGCTCGGCGCGAATATTGTCCGGGACTGGTTCGCATCGATCCGCGATATTGTCGGTGGGCGCGCCGGCGGTTACCAGAAAGTTCTGCGCGACGGACGGCATATGGCAACCGAAGATATGGTCGAGGAAGCGCGCGAACTTGGCGCGAATGCGGTCATCGGGGTCGATATCGACTATGAAAGCCTGGGGGAAACCAACTCCATGCTCATGGTGTCGTGCAACGGCACGGCGGTGAAGCTGCGCTGAGTGATTGAGGCGCGACAGATTGCCGTTGGCGCTGCCAAACGACCGCATTGACATCCGCGCCGCACTGGCAGCTTATTAGCGCGAACATGGGTGAAGTTACCGGAATCACGGGCAGGGACCTCAAATGAGTTTGGCGACCGCAGAATCGACAAGTCCGCATCCCACGAAGCTGACAGGCCGCGGAGAGAAAGTGCTCGATCAGGTGGTCGCGTCAATCGACGCGTGCGAGGCCGAGGATGAGCCGTTCAGCCATTGCTACTTTGAAAACGTCTTCCCGGATGATTTCTATGAGGAAATCCTCCAACGTCTGCCGAGTCCGGAAGAGTATCACGCCCTGAATCTGAAGGCCTGGTCGCGGGCCAACGGTGAGAGCACGCGAGACCGCATGTTCCTGTCGAAGGAAGGGCTGGAGCCGCTTGCGGACGAGCAGCGTGAATTCTGGACCATGATGACGAATGTCATTCTGTCGGAGCAGGTCAAACGGGCGGTTTTTGCCAAGCTGTGGAAGGATATCGCCTACCGGTTCAAGGTCGACCGGGACGATGTACCCGACCTCACGGGTTATCCGCGCGGCGTGTTGTTCCGCGACACGGATGAGTATCGCATCAAGCCGCATCCCGATGGTGAAAGCCGGATTGTCACCATGATGTATTATCTGCCGCGCGACATGAGCCAGGAATCGCTGGGCACCTCACTCTACGTCAAAAACCCACTTCACAAGCGGTTGTTTGGGAACAAGTTCGAGGAAGTGAAACGCTTCCCCTACCGTCCCAACAGCGGCATGGCGTTTGTCATCAACCGGCTTCCGGAAAAAACGAGCTGGCATGGGCGCGAGCTCCTTCCTCCGGGATCAGGCGTTCGCAATTCGATCCTGACCCAGTTCCGCACCGATGCGGACGGCCAGGATTACTGACGCGTGTTGAGAGCGTTGGTTGCGCAGCGGTGATCGTTTCCCACAAGCATAGGTTCATCTATCTGAAGACCATCAAGACCGCGAGTTCCAGCATGGAAATCGCGCTGTCGCAGCTGCTTGGGCCGGACGACATCATCACACCGGCGCGGCCCGACCTGGAAAGTCAGCGCGAGCAGGGCGTGGGCGGACAGAACTATCGGCTCGACCATCCCGACGTGCCCAAGCGTACGCTCTGGCGGCGTATTCTCGGACGGCCGGAGCGCTATTATCACCCCACCGTCGGTTACTACGAGCATATGCCCGGATGGCGCGTGCGCAAATATGTCGGCGAAGACGTCTGGAACAGCTATTACAAATTCGCCTTTGAGCGGAATCCCTGGGACCGGCAGGTCTCGTTCTATTTTTATAAGACGAGAGGCAAGGATAACCCGCAGAGTTTCGAGCAGTTTCTGAAGCGCAAGGAAAAAGCTTACGTCGGTAATTACGATATTTATGCCATAGACGGGGATATTGCGGTCGATTTCGTCGGGCTCTATGAAAATGTCGAAAGGGACTTTCAGAAAGCCTTGCAAGATATTGGTATAAAAGAGAAAATAACGCTACCCAAGGCAAACGTCTCGAAAAAGAAAGGCGACGCGACTTACAGGCAATTTTTTACCGATCATACGCGCGATATGATGGCGGAATGGTACGCACCGGAGATTGCGAAATTCGGCTATACGTTTTAGCGCCATGCAGCGTGACGGGTGGGGGTGAACCCTGTCGCGGTGGGCAAACAGAGGGGGTGGCGCACGGCTCATGTTCAAGAAAATCCTGATTGCCAACCGCGGTGAGATCGCCTGCCGTGTCATCAAGACCGCCCGGAAGATGGGTATCAAGACCGTTGCAGTATATTCCGAGGCCGACCGGGACGCCGTGTATGTGGACATGGCGGACGAGGCCGTCCTCATCGGTCCGGCACCGGCGGCGGAATCCTATCTGGTCATCAAGAACATTATCGCCGCAGCCAAGGAAACGGGCGCGGAGGCCATCCATCCGGGATACGGATTTCTTTCCGAAAACGCCGAGTTTGCAAGGGCCCTTGCGAAAGCCAAGATCACCTTTATCGGACCGCCCGAGAAGGCCATCAAGGTCATGGGCGACAAGATCGCGTCCAAGAAATTTGCAGCGAAAGCAAAAGTCAGCACGGTGCCCGGCCACCTCGGCGTTATCAAGGACGCCAAGGAAGCGGAAAAAATAGCCGCTGAAATCGGTTATCCGGTGATGATCAAGGCATCTGCCGGCGGTGGTGGCAAGGGCATGCGCATCGCCTATTCCAAGAACGAGGTGGCGGACGGTTTCGCACTGTCGAAATCGGAAGCGAAGTCGAGCTTCGGCGATGACCGGATATTCATCGAGAAATTCATCGAGGAGCCGCGTCATATCGAGATCCAGGTGATGGCCGATACACATGGCAATGTCATCTATCTCGGCGAGCGTGAATGTTCCATCCAGCGCCGCAACCAGAAGGTCATCGAAGAGGCGCCGAGCCCTCTGCTTGACGAGGCTACCCGCGCGGAGATGGGGCGGCAGGCGGTGGCGCTTGCGCAGGCGGTCGATTACGCAAGCGCGGGAACCGTCGAGTTCGTCGCCGACAAGGACAAGAATTTCTATTTTCTTGAAATGAACACCCGGCTTCAGGTGGAGCATCCGGTCACCGAACTCGTCACCGGCATCGATCTGGTCGAACAGATGATCCGGGTGGCCGCTGGTGAAAAACTGAAGGTGAAGCAGGAGGATATTACGCTTAATGGCTGGGCGATCGAATCCCGCGTTTATGCGGAGGATCCGTTTCGCAACTTCCTGCCGTCGACCGGGCGTTTGACCGCCTATCGGCCGCCACGGGAGGGAACCTATTACGGGCTCACGATCCGCAACGACACGGGCGTTGCCGAAGGCGGCGAAATCTCCATCTACTATGATCCGATGATCGCCAAACTGATCACCCACGGACCGGATCGCGACGCCGCCACGGATCACATGATCCGCGCCCTCGATGCTTTCTACATCGACGGTATCCAGCACAATATTCCGTTTCTGTCGTCGCTCATGCAGCATCCGCGCTGGCGCAGCGGCGAACTGACGACCGGATTCCTTGCCGAGGAGTATCCGGACGGCTTCAAGCCGCGCGCACCTGACCAGGAGGAGGCGAAGACGCTGACCATGGTCGCGGCTGCGATCGATCATCTCGGCAATCAGCGCCGCCGCGAAATCACTGACCAGATGGGCGGTGACAGCGTGCGGTTTTCCGCGCAGCGCGTGGTGCATCTGGGAGATGTCGTCAGCACGGCCAATGTCGCGGGCGGGTTCGGCGAGGATATCGAGGTTGTCTTGCTCGACGATACCGGAGCGGAAATCGAGAAAGCCGTGCTCGTTTCCGACTGGTGGTTTGGGGAACCGCTCTGGAGTGGTGAGATCAATGGCGTGGGCACGACGGTGCAGGTACGGCCGATACTGAATGGATATGACCTCTCCTATCGTGGCATCCATGTTCCAGCCTTCGTCTATACCCCGCGCGAGGCCGAGCTTGCGGCGCTCATGCCGGTCAAGGAGGCGCCGGACACATCGAAGCAGCTTCTTTGCCCGATGCCGGGTCTGGTGGTTGCAATGCATGTCGAGGAGGGGCAGTCGGTCAAGGCCGGCGAGGCTCTGTGTGTCGTCGAGGCGATGAAGATGGAGAATATTCTGCGCGCGGAGCGGGACGTGACGGTGACGAATATCCACGCCGGGGCTGGAGACAGCCTTGCCGTCGATGCCGTAATCATGGAATTCGAGTAGGGCGATGGGCGAACGGGGATTTGCCGTCCGGGCCCTTGGCGAGATTGCGATACGGGTTCGCGATATGGATGCGATGGTCGCATTTTATCGGGATATCATCGGTCTCGAGATATTGAGCCGCCGGAACAACAACGCAATCGTTTTCTTCCGTATCGCCGACGGATATGCGGGACACACTGCGGTTCTGGCGCTGTTTCAGGATGAGACCGATGTCGCGACGAGGCCCGGCTGGGCCGATCGTGATGCATCGGAAACGTCATTGCATCATTTCGCGTTGACCGTTGCGCGGGAGGAGCAGGACGCAGCCATTCGCTGGTACGAGGAGCATGACGTCGACTGCCGTATCCAGGAGTTCGGGTGTGGATCGGCTGGCGCGGTGTCTTTGTGCGTGATCCGGAAGGCAATACGGTCGAGCTCGTGGCCTACGACGGCAATGTTCTCGAAAGCTGAGTGAGACACGATGCGCCTCTACTTCGCCTACGGTTCGAACATGTGTGCGGCGCAGATGGCCTTTCGGTGTCCCGGTGCGCGTGCCGTGGGGCGCGCCGTGCTCCATGACTGGCGTTTTCATGCCAATACACGCGGTTCCGCTGCGATCAGGCCGAACAGGGGTGCCATCGTTCACGGCGTTCTGTGGCGATGTACGCCGGCGCATTTCCATATACTGGACAAGTTCGAAGGCGTTGCGTGGGGCAACTATCTACGGCGCCACGTGGGGATCGAAATGCCGTGCGGGAGCCGCGCTTCGGCGATCACCTATGTGGGGACGCGGAGCTACGATGGCCGGGCGCGCGTTCGTTACATGATGACGGCGGTTTTGCCCGGTGCAGAGGCGTTTGAGTTGCCGCCGGCCTATATCGATGAGTTGAAATCCTGGTTGCCAAATGGGGTAATCGGAGAGAAAAGGGTGCCGGTCAGGCGTGCCGCGCGTCCTGTTCGATTCCTGCGTTAGTAGGAATTCATTAATTCTAATAAAACAATAGAAAGCGCAATAACATGCTATATTTCGATAAAAATACGCGATATTGTGCTATAAATCGCTCAGAGAATAGAAAAATAAAAATCACTTTCCAAAGGTCCTGCGTTACCTTCCCTGACACAACAGTTACTCAGGAGCGATGGCCATGAAGAAGTTCACAGAGCATCCCAATTCGGTCGGGGAATCTTATTTCGAGCATATGGCGTCTGCAGCCTCTTTCTCGGCTCAGATGTTTGTCGGTGGGATCTGTTGCTTGCTGCATGCGGTCTTTCCGTTCATATGTGAACGCACCGGCAGCGGCATCATTTCCGATCTGCATGACCGGATGGTGGCGAACAGGACACGGGTGCGGACGCGCACGGTGAAGGCGTAAAATCCGAGGCAGAATGATCCCACGCGGCGAGCGCAATCCCTATCATCAGATTTCGACGATCAAAGTTTTGATCGAGGGACGTGTGCAGGGTGTGTGGTTCCGTGGCTGGACGGTTGAAAATGCGCGGGAGCTGGATCTCGACGGTTGGGTTCAGAACCGGCGCGACGGCACGGTGCAGGCGGTATTCTCCGGTCCTGATTACAAGATCCAGGAAATGCTGCGCCGGTGCGAGGAAGGGCCGCCTCTGGCGGATGTCGCCGCTATCAAGGCTCAACCGCATACACATGACGTGCAGCGGGGATTCCGAGTCAGGCGTTCGAGATAGCGTCGTCCAATCGAACGGAGCCAAACCTGGCCTCGAATTCGGTACGCAGAACTGCGTCGACCTCGCGCATATCGACGCAAACGCCCAGGTCCGCCAGGCTGGTGACGCCGTGCTCGTTTATCCCGCAGGGGACGATGCCTGAATAGTGCTCAAGGTCCGGGTTCACATTGAGGCTGATTCCGTGAAACGTGACCCAGCGGCGCACGCGCACACCGACCGCGGCAATCTTGTCTTCGCGGTCCGGTCCCTTGTCCGGACGCGAGACCCACACGCCGACGCGTCCCTCGCGGCGTTCGCCGCTTATGCCGAATCGCGCCAGCGAGGCGATAATCCAGTCTTCCAGCTCGCACACATATGCGCGTATGTCCTTACCCCTTCCGGCAAGGTCCAGCATGACATAGGCAACACGCTGTCCGGGTCCGTGATAGGTGTATTGGCCGCCGCGGCCCGTCGCAATCACCGGAAAACGGTCCGGGGTCAGGAGATCGGACGGTGCCGCGCTCGTTCCGGCGGTGTAGAGGGGCGGATGCTCCAGCAGCCAGACGCATTCATCGGCTGTTTTCGACCGTATGGCCGCGACACGCTGCTCCATGTCGGAAACCGCATCTGCATATCCGACGGGTGTTCGGGCACTCCGCCATTCCACGGCCGAAGCGCCGGACCCGGGCATCGCAGTCCCGGAACAAATTTTTTGCGGCTTTACCAAGCAGTAACCTCAATCGTGAAAAGTGGATGTTATCAGGACGAGCCGTTTTGTGCTTCGCGTCAGCTCACCTGTGCACAGACAGGCAGGCAAAGAAGAGTTTGTGACGCGCAATGGATTCAATCAATACCGTACCGATAGAACTAACCGTCGTGCTCGGCGATTCGACGATGCCGGTGAATCACCTGCTCAAAATGGGGCGGGGCGCCGTTATCGAGCTTGAAACCCTTGCCAACGAGCAGGTTCAGATTCTCGCCAACAACACGCCAATTGCAACCGGCGACGTTGTCGTGAAGGGCGACAAGATCGCCGTGACCATCACCAGTAAGATCGCAGCCAAGAACTCCTGAAGAATCTCCCCGTTCGGCGAATCGGAAGCGGGTGTAGTGGTGCTTGCTCGCTCAGGCGTGGTTTGCTACATGGGACGGCGGCTCGCCGACGGCGAGCTTCAACCAGTGCGGCCGTGGCGGAACTGGTAGACGCGCAGCGTTGAGGGCGCTGTGGGCTTTGCCCGTGGAGGTTCGATTCCTCTCGGCCGCACCATTTCCCAAAATTCTGGTTTGAACCGCCGTGAAAATGTTGCGCGGATGGGACCGTCTAGCGCTGAACCGTACGGACTTTGTTGTTGCTCTCGGGCTTGCCCGGACCGGCAAGGTCGGCGAGCGTGGCTGCTTCGGGTCGCCCTGCTTTCGCGCTCAGCAGCGAATCGTAGGTCTGCTTCGGCACGATGTGAACGATCCTGTAGCCATCCCGTTTCAGCAGCTTGAGGAAAGCCGGAAGCGCTGCCGCCGTAGCATACTTGGTGTCGTGGAACAGGATGATTCCACCTTTCTGGCGCTTAAGCCTTGCCATCGTCCGGCGGATGATCGTCCGCGGGCCGATCCCGCGCCAGTCATCAGAATTCACGTCGATGGAAAACACGGCGTATCCCTGCCGCCCGGCGTAAGTGCTCATCGCCTTGCTGTCGTTCAGGCCGGGAAATCGGAAGAAAGGTGCAATCTGGATATCCACGGCGGCGCTGACCGCACGAAATCCTCTTTCGATCTGTTTTGCCGCGTGTGCCTTTGAAAGGCGCCTGATATTCCGGTGCGACCATGTGTGGGCGCCGATGGTGTGGCCTTCATCGGCGATGGACTGAAGGATCTCTGGATGCCTCTCCGCGTGCGCACCGACGGGAAAGAAGGTGGCTTTCACACATTCCTTTGCCAGGGCCTCAAGCACCCGTTGGGTCGTATAGGGGTGAGGGCCGTCGTCGAATGTCAGGACGACTTCGTTCGGCTCAAGGTCGAGGGTTTGCTCATACTGCAACGTGCCGAACTGCGGGCCGTCGGATGTATCGACATGAAGCACGCGTGAGACGCCGAGAACGTTCCCGCCGTAAACACATTCGCTAGCAGTTGCAGGATGTACGCTCAGAAACGCAAGCGCACACATGGAAAAGCTAGCCACCCTATAACGCATTACACCCCCCTGGTGGCCGGGATACGCAAACTGAAGGAAATATTTTGACTGGAGAAATTACGAAAACAAGAGTTAATACGGCCACGTTCCGCGGGTACGTGACGAATCCTTTGTAACTGTTTCGCTTCTGCAACACTTAACCGTTAGAAACAGGATCCTGGATCTGAATGACGCAAAATGCTGCAGCGGAAATGGAAATTCGCGACGAGGAAGGCGCGCTCCTTCCAGAGTTCGTTCATGCGGTCGAGGATGCGCTGGATGCGGGCAAGGCCGACGAGGTTCGCAAACTCGCCGGAAATATCCACGAAGCCGATCTCGCGGATCTCATCGAGCTTCTCCGCCAGGAACAGCGCGAGCAGCTGATTGATGCGCTGGGTGAGGATTTCAGTCCGGAGACCCTGAGCGAACTGGAAGAGCCCGTCCGCGATCAGGTTCTGGAGGCGATGCCGAACGAACAGGTCGCCGAAGCGGTGCGCGAGCTCGAATCGGACGACGCGGTTTATCTGCTTGAGGACCTGGACGAGAGCGAGCAGAGCGAAATCCTCGCGAAACTGCCGCGCCCGGAACGCGTGGTCCTCCAGCGCGCGCTCGACTTCCCCGAAGATTCCGCGGGCCGTCTCATGCAGACGGATTACATCTCCGTTCCGCCCTTCTGGTCGGTGGGCCAGACCATCGATTATATGCGCGAAGACGAGGACCTGCCCAACACCTTTTCCTTCATCTGGGTGGTGGACCCGGCGCACCATCTCGTGGGCCGGGTGCCGTTGGACAGGATTCTGAGAACCAAGCGGCCTGTGGCCATCAAGGACATTGCCGATGAAGACCTGCACCAGGTCACGGCGGAAGAGGATCAGGAGGAGGTTGCGCTCGAATTCGAGCGGTATGATTTGATTTCCGCCCCGGTCGTGGACGATGACGGACGGCTTCTCGGCGTAATCACCGCCGACGACATCATGGAAGTCATCACGGAGGAGGCGGAGGAGGATATCCACCGGCTCGGTGGCGTGGGCGACGAATCCATATCCGACACGGTGTTGCGCACCACGCGAAACCGTTTCGTCTGGCTGACGGTCAATCTGGGGACGGCCGTTCTGGCGTCATGGGTGATCAGCCTGTTCGGCGCGACGCTCAAACAGATGGTTGCACTCGCGATCCTGATGCCGATCGTCGCGTCCATGGGCGGCAACGCCGGCACGCAATCCATGACGGTCGCCGTGCGGGCTCTCGCCACCCGGGAGCTGGGTCGTGTCAACGCGATGCGCGTGATCCTGCGCGAGACGCTGGTCGGACTGCTCAACGGGTTGCTGTTCGCCGTGATCATGGGAGCCGTCGCGTTCTTCTGGTTCGGCAGCGACACGCTGGGTCTTGTGATCGGCACCGCCATGATCATCAATCTCATTGTGGCGGGCCTGTTCGGCATCCTCATTCCCATGGCTCTCGATGCGCTGGATATCGATCCGGCTGTCGCATCCGGAGCCTTTGTTACAACCGTTACTGATGTGGTCGGCTTTTTCGCGTTTCTGGGGCTTGCCGCGATCTGGCTGGTGTGAACGCCGGAACGCCCCGCGGCTCCGAATAGTGCCGACACATTGTCGAATTATGCTTCCGTGGTTTGAATCCGGACGAAAGGATGTCGCCTATGACACTGAGTGAAAAACAGGAATCCCTCTGCAGCCAGTCGAAATGGGATTTTTCCGGGCTCAAGGCCCTTTTTCTGAATTGCACGCTCAAGAAATCGCCCGAGCTGTCGCACACAAACGGCCTGATCGAGGTGTCGAAGGCGATACTCGAGAAAAACGGCGTCGAAACGACGGACATCCGGCCGGTCGACTACGACCTCGCATTCGGCGTCTATCCGGACATGAAGGAGCATGGATGGGCGACGGACGATTGGCCGGAGATCTATGAGAAAGTCAAGGCCGCCGACATTCTGATCATCGGGTCGCCCATATGGCTCGGAGAGAAGTCGTCTGTCTGCACGCAGGTGATCGAGCGGCTTTATGCATCGTCCGGCGACCTTAACGAAAAGGGGCAATACGCCTACTACGGCAAGGTTGGCGGATGCCTGATCACGGGCAATGAGGACGGCGCGAAGCATTGTTCCATGAACATCCTGTACTCGCTCTCCCATCTTGGATGCGTCATTCCCCCTCAAGCCGATGCCGGCTGGCTGGGGGAAGCGGGACCGGGACCGTCTTATCTCGATCCCGGATCGGGCGGACCGGAGAATGACTTTACTCAGCGCAACACGACATTCATGACATGGAACCTGATGCATCTCGCACGCATCCTGCGCGATGAAGGCGGTATTCCCGCACACGGCAATCAACGCTCGGAATGGGATGCGGGTTGCAGGTTCGACCATCCCAACCCGGAATATCGATAGCGCCCGCGTCGCAATTCACGTTCAAGCAGGATTGAACATGTCGTGATTGAGGAAGGTCTGTGGCCTGACCGTATAGTGATGCCCGATCCACGACCGGCGCAGGAGCGACCCATGACACTGAAACATATGAAGCGCGCGATTTGCGGATGCCTCCGGTTTTCCCGTGCCGTTTCCTTGGTGATGGTGGTCCTGTTCGTTGCCTGGCAAAATCCCGCCGCCGGCGCCGACCCCGATACGACAAATGCCATCATTTCAACATGCGTCGACGGCGAACGCGCATCGGGGCGAGATGGCCGCGCTTGTATCGGTCGGGTGACGGGGCCGTGCAAGGCAAAGTCCGACAACGCCTATCGCGAAGACCAGATGGAGTGCGACGAGCGCGAGTTCGTGCTGTGGAGCCAGCTTGTCCAGAAGGAATACGGTCTGCTGAAAAAATTGCTTACGGCAGAGCAGCGCGAGGCTCTGCAGAATTCGCAGTCCTTGTGGGTCCGCTACCAGTCCGATGACTGCCGGCTTCCCTACGCGTTCTTTGCAAAGGATATGGCGGATTTTGCCGGTCCGGCCTGCACGATCAAGCTCAAGGCGTCCCGGGTTCTGCAACTGCGCGCGTGGCGCGATGCACTTGGAAAACTCTGACTTCGAACGGGCTGAAGTTGTGGAGGAAAGGCGCTGGCGCTACTGTGCTGCCGGACGGCGCGGAGTACCATCTGCGCCGTGAGTCACAAACGGAGCGCGACGTTTTGAAGACTTTGCACACGGAAATTGGAATTGGTGCGCCTGCCGAAGTCGTCTGGGAGGTGATCAGCGATCTGGACGGCTGGGCAGATTGGAACCCGGTCATGAAAGTGGCTGGCGGTCTGGCGCCTGGAAATTCGATCCGCGTGACCATCGCGGCGCCGGGCGGCAAACCGGCGTCCTTTGAACCTGAAATCGTGGATGTCGATGACGGGCGCGAGTTCCGGTGGCGGCTCAGGAAATTCATGGGCCTGTTTGATACCGAGCACGGTTTTCGTGTTGTGCCGGAGGATGTTGGCCGATGCCGCTTCGAAAATTTTGAGGCTTTCAAGGGACCTCTCGGCCAGGCAATGTACCGGCGTCAGCAAAAGGCCCTCGAGACAGGCTTTGTCGCCATGAACCGGATGCTGAAGCGCGAGGCCGAGAAACGCGCACGCGAACGGGCCTAACGCTGCTCATCGGAAGTTTGATAAAAAACAAGGACAGCAACCTATCCATCGTGAGAGTGTGCCTGCATCGTGTTCTTCTATCTTTCAAAAATCCTCTGGTACGTGCTCCAGCCCTCCAGCGCGGTGCTCATTCTGCTTCTGGTCGGCACGGCGATGCTGTGGAGCCGTTGGGCTCGCGCCGGGCGCAGGATTGTATTGCTGGCAGGTATCCTGCTTGTGGTGATCGGGCTTTCGCCGGCCGGGCACGCGCTCATTCTGCCGCTTGAAGAACGGTTTTCGCGAACCGACCTGACTGGTGGCGGGCCGGTCGACGGGATCATCGTCCTAGGCGGCGTCCAGAACATGTCGGTGTCAGGAAGCCGAAACGTCATCACGCTCAACGAGGCGGGCGAGCGTCTTGTCGAGGCGGCGGCCCTGGCGAGGCGGTTCCCGAACGCAAAGATCGTGCTGACGGGTGAGTCGAGCGCCTTCCTCAAGGCTAAGGAGAGCGAAGCTGAGGGGGCGGCAGATCTTCTCCAGAGCCTCGGTATCCAGCCTGACCGGTTTGTGCTTGAGACTCGGGCCAAGAATACGTTTCAGAACGCGAAATACAGCGCCGAGCTCATGGGCAAGGACAAGAATGAGCGCTGGCTGCTGATTACGTCGGCGAGCCACATGCCGCGCGCCATCGGCGTCTTCCGTACGGCAGGTGTGAAGGTCGAACCCTGGCCAGTCGATTATCGAACGCGCGGCAAGACCGATATCTGGTTGTTCTTTCACCGACCGTCGGAAGGCTGGCGCAGAATGGATCTGGCCATGCGCGAATGGATCGGACTTCTGGTGTATTGGCTAACAGGCCGGACACAGGTGCCGTTTCCCGCCCCTGAGCAGAAGCAGTTGTAGAGGAGACATCGCGGTATGCCGCAGGACATCACGACCCCGGTCAAGCAGCTGGTTGAAGACGCAAAGAAGGTCATCGAGGAAATCTCTGCCGAAGATGCGATCGCGATGCATGGCGACGACAATGTGGTTATCGTGGACATCAGGGATGTTCGCGAGTTGCACCGTGACGGCAGGATTCCCGGCTCGTTTCATTGCCCGCGCGGTATGCTCGAATTCTGGATCGATCCGGCGAGCCCGTATCACAAAGACATCTTCGCGGCAGATAAGAAGTTCGTCTTCCACTGCGCTTCCGGATGGCGTTCCGCGCTCGCCACGGAGGTTGCGCAACGGATGGGATTGAAGCCCGCGGCACATATCGAATCCGGCTTTTCAGGATGGAAAAAGGCAAACGGTCCCGTTGAGATGCCGGAATAGCGCAAGAGGTGGCATCCTATTCTAGGCCTGCCGCCGCCACACGAGCCAAACGCCAAAACTTGCTAGAAGAAGACCGGCCAAGCCGATCACGCTCAGGGTTTGGTTGAGGAAGATCCAGCCCATGAGCGCGGCTGACCCCGGCACGATAAAGAACGCCGAAGCCGCGCGTCCGGCTTCGCCTCGCATCAGCATCAAGCTGTAGATCGTCATCCCGACAATCGAAATCAGAGCGGTATTCCAAGCCATTACGGCAATCAGTGAAGGCGTCCAGTCGGCAACCGGATTCTCGAGAAGCACGACAGCCAATACTGAAAGGACGGCGCCGCCGACGAACTGCACCGCGGTTGCTGAAAAGGGCCCCACCTGCGGCGAGAATCGTTTCAGGTAAAGCGTGCCGCCGGTGAGGCCGAACAGGCTCAATAGAACCATTGCAACGACTTTGCTGTCCGCGGTGGCCAATGGGAAGACGAGAAGGACGCCGATGAGCCCGAGGCCCATGCCGATCCATTGACGTGCAGTGAACCGTTCCTTCAGAAGCGGAACCGCGAGCGCTGCTGTGAGGACAGGGTGAAAGGCGTGGACCAGCGCAAGCGGCGCGGCGTCCAGCGTCTGAAGGGCGACGTGCGCGGCGCAGAGCGTGACGCCGTGAACCAGAGCGCCCCCGACCAGCAGATGCGGCCAGTGCCCGATTGCTGGAACGGCTTCACGCATGATCGTCACACAGAGCAGCAACATG
Organism: Hyphomicrobiaceae bacterium; assembly: GCA_028066055.1. Lineage (GTDB taxonomy): Bacteria > Pseudomonadota > Alphaproteobacteria > Rhizobiales > Methyloligellaceae > UBA2767. The sequence goes on along the minus strand of JALCBY010000002.1, from coordinate 186,094 downwards.
ACCGGCGCGGCCATCACAAGGCGTATGGCGACGAACAGGAGCGGAGAGATATCGTCGAGGCCGATGCGCGAGGTCACATAAGACGACGCCCACAGCAATGCGAACGTTACCGGCAGCGCGAGCGACAGGCGGTATGTACTGGTCATTCCGCCTTCTTAGTGCCTGGAGCGGAGATTAGGGAGTCGCCTTGACCAGCAGCCCGGCATACATGACCGGCCCCATGGGCTGGCCTTTGGGCGCACCGCCCATCGGCTCCATGCTGATGGCAAGCTCAACGCCCTTGTCGAGTTCCTTGCTGTCGAGCACCGGCGGCGCGTCCATCATGGCGTATGCACTGGTTTGGACAAGGCCGAGGGTCATCGGCTGTTTCTTGTCCTTCATGATGGCCCAAAGCTCGTAGCTGTGCCCCTCCGGCTGTTTGGCCGCAACCGGTTTGATGGCAAACTGCTTGCCATCCATATTCATCGTGACCACGAAACCCATCTTGCCGTCATCGCTCTTCAGCATAGCGACGTAGCGTTCTTCCGGTGCGGCGGGTGGCTGAAACGGCGACTGGAGCCCGCCGAGCCACACGACGGCAAGGGCGAGAGCCGCCGCCATGGCGGTCATCGTTGCGTAACGCCATATCGAAAGGCTTCGCTTCAGTTCGACCAGTTGACCGGCGAGTTCGGACAAGGGATTGCTTGCCGCAACGGTGCCTGTCGAAATCGCAGAAGCAATGCGCCCCCATGCGGACGCGGGTGGCTGAACCGCTTCACCGGCTTCCGAAAGCGGTGAGAGCCGCCGCTCCCAATCACGTACATGGCGCGCGAACCCGGCGTCCGATTGCAACAGACGTTCCGCCTCGGCGCGCTCTTCGGCGTCAAGGGTGCCAAGGGCGTATTCGCCCGCAAATATGTCGAGATCGCGCTTAGCCATTATCCAAGCATTTCTTCACACGTGCGAGAGACCGTCTGATCCAGCTTTTGACCGTACCGACCGGTGTCGACATGCGGTCGGAGATTTCCTCATGCGTATAGCCGTAATAATAGGCCAACAGCAGGCATTGTCTTTGATCGGGATTAAGCATCTCCATACAGCCCAGCAATGCCTTCAAATCCCGGCTTTGCGCCGTCAATTCGTATGGATCGGGTGTCTCGTCTTCCTGTTCAATAACCTCGCTCTGATCGTCGACTCCGATCTCGGTACGCTTGCGCAACACGTCGATGGCGCGGTTTCGCGTAATCGCCACCATCCAACTCATCGGCGAGCCGATATCGGGGCTGTAGCTCGGTGCTGCGTCCCAGATCTTCAAATAAGCGTCCTGAATCACATCTTCCGCCAGATCGCTTCTTTTCAGGATACGAACAGCAACGCCAAACAGTTTCGCACTTGTTGCGTCATAAATGGCCTTGAATGCATCCTGATCGCCGCCGGCGGCGGCGCGGAGCAGTTGATCAAGTTGTGGTTGGGCCATTACGGTCTCACGGGGCGCGCGTTGCGCAGGACATCTTCTGGTTGAGGGATATAGCGAATACGGCCGCTTAGGGAAAGCGTAGGTTCACGGAGCATCCGGCACAGGAGTTGTCCGTTTGCACAACAGAAGATGTCTCGTTTGCGCCCGCTTGTGAGGATGCTGTGGGAAGTTTGCCGGTCCCGTTTGCTCAATCCGCTCTCAGTTTGTACCAAGGGAGGCATGGTTACAGGAGTGATCGCCCGCAGGTTTGCCGCGGGAGTGTGAAGCGAAACGGGCACCAAGGACAGGAAACAGGTGAGCGTCCATCTCATCAAACTGTGCGTGGGCATTGACAGCGTTGCGCATTTACAGGAACGCCAGGCCTTTCGTCTGGCGCAACAGAAGAAGGACGGCCAAAAGCCGGAGCTGTTTCACCGGACCCGGCAGATGCCGCGCCGGCGTGACGACGTGCTGGATGGCGGCTCGCTCTACTGGGTCATCAAAGGCGTCGTTCAGGTGCGCCAGCAGATCGTTGATCTGCGTGAGGTGAGAGGTGACGACGGCATTCGGCGTTGCGATATCGTTCTCGATTCGAAGCTGGTGCCGACGCGGCCCCGTCCGAGGCGGGCGTTTCAGGGATGGCGGTATTTGCACGCGGAAGATATTCCGAAAGATCTGGGGTCACTGACGGAAGACATGGACCGGTTGTCTCCGGAAATGCGGTCCGAGTTGCTCGAGCTCGGGCTCATATAGCGCGAGCCTGCACGCCCGAACCTGGAACCGCAACATTGTCGATAAGCCGTGTTTTTCCGAGCATGGCCGCCCCGAAGACGCGTGCCGGCTCCCGGACATGTCCTTCAATCGGTTGCAGCGTGTCGGCATTGCGCACCTCGAGATAATCGACATCGAATCCCGCACCGCTCAATCGCTCACGGCCCTTCTCCAGCAAAGGCGCCACCATCGCGCCGGTAGCCAAGCCCGCGGCGATGTCCTTAAGTGTTCCGTACAGCTCTGGAGCATGTTTGCGCTCGTCGGGGGTCAGGTATGCGTTACGCGACGACATGGCGAGACCGTCGCTCTCGCGAACTATCGGTCCGCCGACGACCTCCGCGCCCGTATCGAGATCGCGTGCCATGCGGCGAATGACAAGCAGTTGCTGATAATCCTTTTCGCCGAAGATCGCGACATCGGGCCGGCACTGGTTGAGCAGCTTGGCGACGACGGTGGCGACGCCGCCGAAGAAATGCGGACGCGACGCACCGCACAGCCCTTCGCTCAGGCCGGCGACCGTGACGTGCGTGGAAAAATCATCCGGATAGACCTCGTCGCGCGGCGGTGCGAACACGAGGTCAACCTTCAGTTTCGCAAGCTGTTCAAGGTCATCCTCGAAAGTTCGCGGGTAACTGTCGAAATCCTCGTTGGGTGCGAACTGCGCGGGATTGACGAATATCGAGACGACAACGCGCTCGCCGGTCTCTTTCGCGAGGCGGACGAGTGAAAGATGACCTTCGTGAAGCGCGCCCATTGTCGGAACCAGAACAACCTTCCGGTTGGCTGAGCGCCACGTCCCGACAGCTTTGCGGAGCTCCGATACGGTCTGGACGGTTCTGATCGTTTCCTGCGTCATGTTGATCGCTTCGGTTGATGCGAGCCGCTTTTACGCCCATTTATTTGAAAGCGCGTTATAGAAAGGGATTATACTGTTTCGCCGCAATCGTTTTTCAGAATCTGGAAAATCGATTGACGTATGAGGCGGCAAGTTATGGCCAACGACAAGACAGAGCACAAGAACCGGAGCGTCACCGAAGCCGACCGGCCGGACACCCTGCCGGAGGCGCAGTCCAGCGCTTCGGAAATTGATGCGTTTCTCAACAAGGTGAAGTCGCTGGAGACGACGCAGGCCAGCGGTGCGCGCGGCCGTCTGATCTTCGCCATGGACGCCACCATGAGCCGTCAGCCGACCTGGGACATGGCGCTTGGACTTCAGGCCAATATGTTTGCCGCGGTGAAAGCGGTCGGCGGACTTGACGTACAGCTTTTGTACTTTCGCGGATTCGGCGAGTGCCGGGCGAGCAAGTGGGTCAAGGACCCCGAAGCGCTGGCCGGCTTGATGACGCAGGTCTCCTGCCGTGGCGGCCACACGCAAATAGAGCGGGTGCTCAAACACGCGCGCAAGGAAACGAACAAGACCAAAGTCAACGCTATGGTGTATGTGGGCGACTGCATGGAGGAGAATGTCGACGATCTCGCGGCAATCGCCGGAGAACTCGGGCTGCTGGGAATGCCGGTTTTCCTTTTTCAGGAGGGTCGCGAACCCGGAGCGGAAATGGCATTTCGTGAAATCGCACGCCTGACGGGTGGCGCATTCTGCCGGTTCGACGCGGGCTCCGCCTCGCAACTGAAAGATCTTCTTTCAGCGGTCGCCGTATATGCCGCCGGTGGCCGCAAGGCACTTGAAAACTATAGTGGCGCGGGAGGCGGTGCGCGTGCATTGCTGGAGCAACTGAGCTAAGGCCGCGCGCGTAAAAATCGTATGCAGTATCTCCTCATTGGCATTGTGATTGTTGTCCTGGTGATTGTGGGGCTGCGCGCCTTTCTCAATGCCAATCCGAAGGATCTGGCGCGAACGCTGCGCAAGATCGCGGGGCTCAGCGCGCTCCTGCTGGCCGCATTTTTCGCGGTGACCGGTCGGTTCGTCTTCGCCGTTCCACTGGGTATCGTGGCAATGTCGCTCCTGGGGCGGAACTTCTCCGGTGCGGGTGGTTTCAGTCCGTTTCCAGGCAGCGCGCGAAAGAGTGCAGGTCAAACTTCGCGCGTGCGCACGCAGAACATCGAGATGGAGCTCGATCACGATACCGGCGACATGGAAGGCACGGTGCTCAAGGGAAGGTTCGCGTCGCATCCATTGTCTTCGCTCGACGAGCCTGAACTTCTCGCACTCCTGGGAGAATGCAGGACATCCGATCCACAAGCGGCTCAGCTCATAGAAGCCTATCTCGATCGCCGTTTTCCCGACTGGCATGCTCAAGCCGGCCAGAGCCGCTCCTCAGACCAGGGCACGGGCCAGGCCGATGGTCCGATGAGCACGGACGAGGCTTATGAGATCCTCGGACTGGAACCCGGCGCAAGCAAATCGGACATCCGACGGGCGCACAGGAACCTGATGAAGAAAATGCATCCCGATCATGGCGGCTCGACCTATTTCGCGGCCAAGATCAACCAGGCGAAGGACTTGCTGCTTGGATCGTAACGGTGTGAATCGGGCTACTCGGCCGACATCACGACACAGGTGATGGCGCGTTTTTTCAGCCGCGCGCAGGCGGTAAGGGCGGCGCTGCGCGTGAAACCGGCAAAACGGGCGCGATACAGGCTGCGTTTGGGTTCCACGAGCGCGGTGGTCAGCGGCGGATGGCCGCGAATGACATCTCCTGCCTTGGTCTGAATGGACGCCAGCCGTTCCATGGCGTCGTCGCGGTTGGAATAGGCACCAACCTGAATGTGATAGCGGCCCTTTTTCTGGGGCCGCTCTCCGGTGTCGTTTTGTAGCGGTGCGGGCTTCGGGGTCGGTGAAGGCGGTATGGGACTGCTTTGAGCTGACCCTTGTGCGAGCGCATACGGCTTTTCGGCAGGTGTGGCCGGCACGACTGGAAAAGTTGGCGCTGCGGTCGCCATGACAGGCTGTTTTTTCTTCTGATATTTTTTCGGCAGCCTGGCTGTCGCACGCGGGAACGACTTGTTAAGAATGGCGCGCATGTTTGCGTTGCGCCGTTTCGATGTCTTGCCTCCGAACACCACGGCTATCAGATGCTTTTTGCCGCGCCGGACGTTGGCCAGCAGATTGAAGCCCGAGGCGCGGGTGTAGCCGGTCTTGATGCCGTCCGTTCCCTTGTAGTCGAACAGGAGCCGGTTATGGTTCCGGTATTTTTTGCCGCGATATTTGAAGTATTTGTGGCTGAAGTATCGATACCGCTCGGGGTGATCGAACATCAGCCGGTTGGCGAGCGTGATCATGTCACGTGCGGTTGTCACCTGATGCTTGTTCGGCAGGCCGGATGCGTTTTTGAACACGGTCTTTTTCATGCCGATTGCCCGCGCCTTTGCGGTCATGAGCTTGGCGAAGTTTGCTTCTGTCCCTGCAATATTTTCCGCAACGACCACCGCGACGTCATTCGCCGATTTCGTCACCAGTGCCTTGATTGCGTCGCGGACATAGATGGTTTGTCCCGGCTTCACGCCGATTTTTGACGGCGGTTGTTTGGCCGCGGTCTTGCTGACCTTGAGTTTCGACGTCTCTTTGAACTTTCCGGCCTCGATATAATCGAACAGCAGGAACAACGTCATGATTTTTGTAAGAGATGCCGGGTATCGTGTGGCGTCGCCCTGACGTGAATACAGGATCTTGCCTGTGTGACCGTCGACGACCATGGCCGCATATGACGCAGCGTTCGCGCTGCCGGACCGGCCGGCCGACAGTGCCACAACCGTGACAAGGCACAGAAGAATGATCGTCGTCCAGCGCCGAGTCCACGACCGGCGCAGCCGCAAGCACCTACCCACAATGACCCACGAAGCCGAAGCCTCGAACCCCTAATACGTTATGCTGGACCGGTACGGATTTCGCCCGGTCACAGAACGCCTCCACCAGCAAGCGTCCAACCCGCCAAGCGTAGGGCTCCGGGTGTTACCAACTGGTTAATTCGGCAGTTGTAGCATTTTTATTGTGCAGTGCAAAAAATATATTGACAAAAATTGTGCAGCGCATATATCAAATTGTGCGTTGCAAGATACACGCGGTTCCGCAAGCCAAACAAATGCGGTGCGGGCCTCCCAATTAGAAAATGGAGATGAGACCAATGGAGATGGACATGAAAGGCTTTGAGGACATCCAAAAAGCGGGTCAGCAGAATTTTGACGTTGCCGTCAAGACTTTCGGCGAGTTCAACAAGGGTGTGCAGGCCATTGCCACCGAGGTGACCGACTACACCAAGAAGGCAATCGAGGACAGCACCGCGGCTTACGAGAAGCTGATCGGCGTGAAGTCCGTCGAGCAGGCGATCGAAGTTCAGACCACATATGCCAAGAAGGCCTATGAGGATTATGTTTCCCAGGTGACGAAGCTCGGCGAGATGTATGTCGACCTCGCCAAGGAAGCTTACAAGCCCGTCGAGACTGCATTTACCAAGAAGGCGTAACGCGCCTCAGACTTCTGGACGTAAAGTCCTCCTTCCAAGATCTGACCCGGCGTTCCGCCGGGTCTTTTTTTGTCATGTTGCGACTCATGTCACATTTGGGTCGCATATGATCATGACGCTACATATATCAATGTGGAGTGATTTGCAGGCGGGGCGCAGCTTCCGCTAAAATGCGGTTGTGCGTGTGTGCCGAAGTTTGCTGCGTGACGTAAAGAAGCGGTCTTTGAGATCTTCGAAAGAGCGGTGGGAAGGACCGGAAGCGAGACTCTTGAGATGTCGGAAAAAGATTCCAACAAGCGGCCGGTCGATGGTGGAACGGGTGTCGTCACCGAAACCAAGCCCAAGACAAAGAAGCCGAGCCTCTACAAGGTTCTCTTGTTGAACGATGATTACACGCCGATGGAATTCGTCGTCTATATCCTGGAACGCTTCTTCAACAAAACGCGCGATGACGCGACGCGTATCATGTTGCATGTTCACCAAAAGGGTGTTGGGGTATGTGGTGTCTACACCTACGAGGTGGCGGAGACCAAGGTTGCCCAGGTGATGAATTTCTCCCGGCAGAACGAGCACCCGCTGCAATGCACGATGGAAAAGGAGTGAGGCCGACCCGTGACGTCATTTTCGTCCAGTCTTGAACAGGCGCTGCACCGCGCGCTGGAGTATGCCAACGAGCGCAGCCACGAATATGCGACGCTGGAGCATCTGCTGCTCGCGCTGCTCGACGACAGCGATGCCTCAGCCGTGATGCGCGCCTGCGATGTCGATCTCGACGAGCTGCGCGACAAGCTCGTGGACTATATCGACAACGAGCTCGAGGGACTGATCATCAATGACAGTTCGGAAGCGCAGCCGACTGCGGGTTTCCAGCGGGTGATCCACCGTGCCGTTGTGCATGTCCAGTCGTCGGGCCGCGAAGAAGTGACGGGCGCCAATGTGCTCGTCGCCATTTTTGCCGAGCGTGAGAGCCACGCGGCGTTCTTCCTGCAGGAGCAGGACATGACCCGTTTCGACGCGGTCAACTATATCAGTCACGGGATCGCCAAACGCACCAGCATGTCGGAACCGCGCGAGGTCCGGGGGGTCGACGAGGATGCCGCGACCATGGACGGTGCGGACGACAAGAAGCGCCGGGCCGATGCCCTCGATGTCTACTGCGTCAATCTGAATGAAAAGGCGCGTGACGGGCGTATCGACCCGCTGATCGGGCGCGACGCGGAAATTCACCGCACCATCCAGGTGCTGTGCCGGCGCCAGAAGAATAATCCGTTGTTCGTTGGCGAGCCCGGCGTGGGCAAGACGGCTGTTGCGGAAGGGCTGGCGCGCCGGATCGTGCGCGGCGAGGTGCCCGATGTGCTTGAAAGCGCGACGATCTTCCAGCTCGATATGGGTGCGCTGCTCGCGGGCACACGCTATCGCGGCGATTTCGAGGAACGTCTGAAGGCGGTGGTCCGAGAGATCGAGGCCTATCCGGGCGCCATCATGTTCATTGACGAAATCCACACGGTGATTGGCGCAGGCGCCACCTCCGGGGGCGCGATGGATGCGTCAAACCTGCTCAAGCCCGCGCTGCAGAGCGGCACGCTGCGCTGCATCGGGTCGACGACATACAAGGAATATCGCCAGCACTTCGAGAAGGACCGGGCGCTGGTCCGCCGCTTCCAGAAGATCGACCTTCAGGAACCGAGCATCGAAGACACGATTGCGATCCTCAAGGGGCTGAAGCCTTACTTCGAGGAGTTCCACAAGATCCGCTACACCAATCAGGCGCTGAAATCCGCTGTCGAGCTTTCGGCGAAATACATCCATGACCGCCGTCTCCCGGACAAGGCGATTGACGTGATCGACGAAACCGGCGCGTCACAGATGCTCGTTCCGGAGAGCCGCCGCCGCAAGACGATCGGCGTCAAGGAGATCGAAGCGACGGTCGCCACCATGGCGCGGATACCGCCCAAGACCATCACCAAGTCCGACTTCGAGGTGCTGAACAATCTGGAGCGGGACCTGAAACGCGTGGTGTTCGGCCAGAACCAGGCCATCACTGCATTGTCTGCGGCGATCAAGCTTTCACGCGCCGGACTGCGCGAGCCTGAAAAGCCCATTGGCTGCTATCTGTTCTCCGGGCCGACCGGTGTCGGCAAGACCGAGGTCGCAAAGCAGCTGGCCTTGTTGCTCGGCGTCGAATTGTTGCGCTTCGACATGTCGGAATACATGGAGCGCCATACCGTGTCCCGTTTGATCGGTGCGCCTCCGGGGTATGTCGGGTTCGATCAGGGCGGGCTGTTGACGGACGGTGTCGACCAGCACCCGCACTGCGTGCTTCTGCTCGACGAGATCGAGAAAGCGCATATGGATCTGTTCAATATCCTTTTGCAGGTGATGGATCACGGCAAGCTGACCGATCACAACGGCAAGAAGGTCGATTTCCGTAACGTCATCCTGATCATGACGACCAATGCGGGCGCGGCGGATCTTGCCAAGCCGCCGATCGGGTTTAACCGGTCCAAGCGGGAAGGGGACGATGAAGAAGCGATCAACCGCATGTTCACGCCCGAATTCCGCAATCGTCTCGACGCGACGATCGCTTTCTCGAACCTGCCGCCGGAGGTGATCTCCAAAGTTGTCGACAAGTTCGTTTTCGAGTTGGAGGCCCAGCTCGACGACCGCAACGTCACGATCGAGCTGACCGAAGAGGCGAACAAGTGGCTCGCGACTAAGGGGTATGACGAAAAGTTCGGCGCCCGCCCGCTTGCCCGCGTCATTCAGGAGCATATCAAGCGGCCTTTGGCGGACGAACTGCTGTTCGGCAAGCTCAAGGGCGGCGGCGTCGTGCGCGTCGTTGTCGAGGACAAGGACGGCACCAAAGTTCTGGGTTTCGAATATCTGAGCGAAGCGGATGCGAAGGGTCGTCCGAAGCGCGCCGGCGATGGCGGCAAGGGCGGGCCGCGCAAGGCGAAACCGAAGAAGGCATCGAAGCCGAAACGCAAGGCCGTGGCCAAGTCCAAGCCGGGCAAATCGAATCCGAAACCGCCCAATTCCGGCGGCTCGAGCCCTGTGCCCAAAGTGCCTCTTCCCGCGAAGTAAGTTGTCTGCGTGCGCGTAACCGGCCCGCCCCGATCCTTAGTCGGGGCCGGGCAATGGAAACCATGATCACGTAGTGCCCGATCGCTGTCCGGTCCGGTGTTTCATCCGGCTGTTCATGAGAATTGGCCACTGCCAGAGGTCATATGCCGATGGGCCACGCAATCACGATTTTCGTCGGAGTGCTTGCTGTAGCGAGCCTGGCTACGACCGTGTTTGCGCAGGAACACCGTCCGGGCGAACCGCCGGAGCACATCAACGGAGAACCCTTCCGGAAATTCGTCAACGGGCATGGATATTTTGACCAGTTGGCCGAGGAAGTAATGCAGTATGAAGCCCGGATCGGTGCATGCGCGACGCCTGAGAAGGTGGAGCGGCTCAACGCGGGCAGACCCCAGATCCCGACCAGGTTTGCACGGCTCGGCATACCGCCCCAGTGGATGGAAGTCCTCAAGGTGACGGGTTGTGGAAAACCGGTCGAACGGGCGGTTCTGGTTCTCTATATCGAAAAGAAGTTGCTCTTTTTGCCGCTTGTGGCAGGCAATGCGCTCAGCCGGTTTGACGTGGTTCTGCAGCGCGATGTCGTGAAGACGCTGATACCCGTGGAGCGCGTCCTGGCGATTCGTTCGGGCTGCAGTGGCAAGGACAGCATTCGCATTCTCGATACCCATACGCTCTCGAAAGTGAGTATCAAGGGTGGGCTGGCGTGGGAAGAAGAATGGCGGCTCACCAACTGCAAGGGCGCCAAAAGCGTGCGCGTTTCCTATAGTTCCAGGAAAGACGGCGAAACGACGTTTCAGATCAAACAGGTCGGGCCGGAATGATTCGTTCGTCCATGCGATCCCGCTAAGGCATGGAACAGCCACGCGCCGCGAGTTCCAGAACATGCATCGGGCCAGTGACGTTTGTTCAATTGTGATCACAATCAGAGCCGGAGTTTTCAATCCTTCGGGAATGCACCTGTCCTGCCCGTCAAGAGGAACTAGTTTGGGAGAAACATCCTGAATTGAGATAGCGCGGATAAGGACAGTGCCCTCCGAGGAAGAACTGCTATTTCGTCTGAAGCAAGGAGAGGAGCGTGCGGCGGAAGAATTTGTCTGGGCAAATTCGGGTTGGATGCTCTCCGTTGCCCGGCGCTACATGATGGACGAAGCCTTGGCCGAAGATTGCGTCCAGGAGGCGTTCATGAGGGCGTTTGACAAGATTGAAACCTTTGAAGGACGCTCCAAGCTCAAGTCGTGGCTTTATCGGATTTTGGTGAGCACGGCTTTGATGAAAATTCGCTCCCGTCAACAAAGGGACGAATATCCGATCGACGATTTGCTCCCCAAGTTCGATGAATTCGGCTGTCGTATCAAGGCGTCCTGGTCGATGGTGGCAACGCCTGCGGAAATCTTTGAAAGCACCGAGATACACGACCTGGTGAAACGCAAAATTGAAGAACTTCCGGAAAATCTTCGTATCGTATTGCTGCTCAGGGACATCGAAGAACTGAGCACCGTGGAAGCCGCTGCGTTGCTCAATGTGACCGAAGGAACGCTGAAGGCCAGGCTTCATCGTGCCCGGGCCGCGTTGAAGAGTTTGCTGGAGCCAGTTTTGGGAGTGACGAGAAAACCGTGAAGAATCCATGCTCGCGTTTCATGCGCGCTCTGAAGGGCGCGATGATGCGCAACATCCCATTGATGATGACGTGCCAGGAATTCGATTCATCCATGCACGATTATGTCGAGCGCTCGTTGCCGCCGGGCGAGCGGCGGCGGTTTCGCCTGCACATCACACTGTGCCGCGAATGCCGGACCTATCTCGAGGACTACGAAATGACCGTCCTGCTCGGAAAGGCCGCTTTTTCAGAGCAGGAGGTATTGCAGCCATCAAGCCCGCCGGAGAGGGTCGTGCGCGCGATTCTCAATGCGCGGCGGGGCTGATCACCTCTTCGTCATCATGAGTTACTTCAGGCTCGGCCCATACGCGATCTGGCGGATTACCTCTAAAAACTCATCTACTCCGGTGCTCCGGCTCGCGTGCTCACAGTTCGGCTATTGAGGGATGTGTATCCTTTCGGCTGCTCCATGCATCGAATTCATTGTGGTCATGATGGGTGCCAGAAGAGCCTCAACTGGCAAGAAAGGAGCAGAAGTCGGGATTGTCACCCCAGTTGAGTAGGCTGAACGGCCTATTCGATTACACTTCCGGCTGATGTGTGTTGTCCCTTTCCGTTCGGATCAAGAAGCCCATCGTGACCACGTCACATCCGCACGTGGTTGCGGCCTTTGGCCTGCCTCACGTCGTCTGATCGATGCCTGTGTGGAGCGAAGGGAAAGGAGCGCGAAATGAAAATCCAGGATGTTCTCAGGCATAAGGGGCACGACGTCAAAACCGTATCGTGCGTTGCCGGTATTGGCATGATCGCACAGCTGTTTTCCCGACTGGACTTTACGGCGGTGATCGTCATTGATACCGGCCGGCGCCCGCTCGGCATCGTCACCGTCCGTGAAATCATCCGGGCAATTGCCGATCATTGCGAAGACGCTCTCAAGTTCACGGCTGCCGACGTGATGGAAACGCCCGTACCGGTCTGTTCGCCCGATGATGATCTGCGCCACGCCATGGGCGTGATGACCAGGCGGCGTATTCGCCATCTCCTGGTGAAAGAGGACGATGTCCTTTTCGGCATCGTCAGTATTGGCGATCTTGTTCAGGCGATGATTCAAGATGCCGAAATGGAAAATCGGGTGCTGAGAGACATGGCGCACGCAAAGATGACTGTGGCTTGACCATGGTCGCGTCCCGCAGGGCATCTGACGGCGCCGCAACCGGAACTGATCATCAAGAGAGGAGTTCGTTGCAAAGTCGTGTCCCATCCAGACCAACGTGCGAGCATTCAACTGTTCGGACACGACGTTAACGGCCTGCGTCATCAGCTTGTCGCGCTGCTTACAGCCAAAGCGAACGGCAATCGTGGAGCGTTCGCGAAGCTCCACCATATAATGCACGCAAGATTGTTGGCTGTCTCCCGCAAGATCATCTGCGAACAAGCGGTTGCTGAGGAAGTCCTGCAGGAGGTGTTCCTCACGATCTGGCAGAAGGCTCATCTCTATTCCGAGACGTCCGGCAGCCCCATCGCGTGGATGAATTCATTGGCACGCAACAAAGCCATCGATTATCTGCGGCGGCACAGGCGACGTTATGAGGTGGAGCGTAAGGGCCATATCGAAGATCTTAGTGGATCGAACTCCGATATGGCCGAGGCGCGGATTGTCGACAAGCAATCGATCCTGCGTTGTTTGCAGGAGTTGCGATACGAACATCGGTGGCTCATTTTGCTCGCCTATTACAAGGGGCTGACAAACCCGGAGTTATCGCGTGTGACGAACATGCCGCTGGGGACCGTAAAAAGCAGATTGAGACGGGCGCTGGCGCAATTGGAGGCGTGTCTCGAAAGATAGCCGGGAAAGAACGCAGTCCATCCGCCTCAGTTTAGCAATTCATCCCCTTCAGTCTAAAAGCAACATCCCCGTATCCGCGCGGCGAAGGCGCCGGTTTGTACCACGGAGGACTGCTTCTCTTACGCGGCTTCGATTGCCTGCCTGATTTTCTCGGCATTGACCGCGAGCACTTCCGGGTCCCCCATATCGCCGGCGTGGGGCAGCAATGCAACGCCCTCGAAGCGCGGGATGATGTGAAAATGGACATGGAAGACGGTCTGTCCTGCCGCCGCCCCGTTGAATTGCTGTATCAGCAGGCCATCCGCTTCCATTGAGTCGCGGATTGCCGGAGCGATGCGCTGCACGGTGCGGACGGTATCGCAAAGCGTTTCCGGAGAGACATCAATAAGGTCCGTTGCCGCGCTCTTGGGAATGACCAGCGTGTGTCCGTGGGCACGCGGCATGATGTCCATGAATGCGAAGGTTTTGTCGTCCTCGTAAACCTTGTGGCAGGGCAGCTCCCCGCGGAGGATTTTCGCAAATACGTTGCTGTCATCGTAGGTCATGATCGTCCCTTGCCTCGCCCGGCGGGTTCCGAACCGCTTCAGTTTGCGCCTGTTTCTCAAGTCTCCGGGCGCAGGTCAAGCATCGTTGTCATCTTCCATGCCGGAGGTGCGACGGTAGGGCGCGTGGCAGGTCAGTTCCTCGTTTTCCATCTCCACATACCGGCGCTCCTGGGCAAGGAATCGCGCGACCGCGGACCGTAACGAAGGATCGGCGATGAGGTGGGCGCTGTAGGTGGTTTGCGGCACGTAGCCGCGCGCAAGTTTGTGCGGGCCCTGGGCTCCCGCTTCCACGCATGACAATCCGTGTGCAATGGCGAATTCGATGGCTTGATAGTAACAGGCTTCGAAATGCAGGAACCGGTGATCCTCGATACAGCCCCAATAGCGGCCGTAGAGCGTGTCGTCGCCGATGAAGTTCAGCGCGCCGGCGATGGGCTGGCCGTTCCGCTCGCACATGATGAGAAGGATCCGGTCGGCCATCGTCTGGCCGATCAGGCTGAAGAACGCCCTGTTCAGGTAGGGCTGGCCCCATTTGCGTGAGCCGGTATCGAGATAGAAGGAGAAGAACGCGTCCCAGTGCGCCTCGGTGATCTCGCTGCCGGTATAATGGCGGATCACGATTTCATCCTTGCAGGCGTCGCGGCGCTCGCGCCGGATCAGTTTGCGTTTGCGTGAGGTGAGGGCGCAAAGGAAGTCGTCGAAGGTGCCGTAACCCTGATTTTGCCAGTGAAACTGCTGGTCCGTCCGCCGCAGCAGTCCAAGAGTCCCTGCGCGTTCCCATTCGCCTTGCGTCAGGAATGTGAGATGAAGCGACGATGCCCCCTGCCGGTCGAGCAGCGTGGCCGCGGCGTTGAGAAGATAGGTCTCCCGCTCCTCGGCTTGCGCAACGTCCGGAACCAGCAGCCTTCGGCCCGTTACCGGCGTGAAGGGAACCGCCGCCTGAAGCTTGGGATAATACCGCCCTCCGGCGCGTTCGAACGCGTCGGCCCAGCCATAGTCAAACACATATTCACCCTGACTGTGAGATTTCAGGTAGCAGGGCATGCATGCCAGCATGCCGCCACACCCGTCATCCAGCACGAGGTGACGCGGTGCCCATCCCGTCTCAGCGGAGGCTGAACGGCTTTCTTCGAGCGCGGCGAGAAACGCATGACTTATGAAGGGGTTATACGGGCGCGCCGCTTCGCCTTGCGGCCCGGAAGGATTGGCGCAGGCATCCCACTGCGTGGCATCAAGAGTGGTGATATCCGGTTCTACCCGGACGAGGACCTGTTCAGCGTCACCCATTCAAAACCGTTCGCTCCAAACCGCTCAGGGCCGGAAGCCTTCAAAGATCATGGCGTCGGCGTGGCTTGCCGCCCGTTCGCGCTGGGCCTTGTCCCGCACCGTCCATGTCAGAAGCGGACGGCGTATCACATTTCTCCAGACCCACGGCGCAAGGGCCGGCAGCGCCTCGATATCATAGGCGATGAAGTGTGGCTTGGCGATGAACCCGGACAACAGATGGCGCATGAGAAACCGGCGAAGCGGCGGGATGTGACCCCAGTAGTGTGGATTGCGAAATGCGCAAGCGATCAGTCCGCGCGGACGCTCCGGCGCCGCCGACGCGAACGCGGCGGTGACGTTGGGATCGAATGACATCACGGCCACGTTGCCCTGGTACCGGTCGAGGTCCCGCGCAACGGTTCGTTCGAAAGGACCGCGCGCGCCCCAGTTGCTCTTGATCTCCAGTATCAGGGGGACCCGGTCTGAAACCTGCTCGAGCAGCTCGGGAAGGGTTTGCATCCGGTCATTGGTGTCCTTGAACCGGATGCGCTTCAGGTCGTCGGTATTTTTGTCGGCAACGTTCCCGCTATCTCGCGTCAGCCGGTCAAGAGCGGCATCGTGAAAGACGACAGCCTTGCCGTCGCCTGCCGGCTGTATATCAACCTCGACGGCGTATCCGGCATCGATGGCGGCCTGAATGGCGGAGGGCGTGTTTTCAACGATGCCCTCCGATACATTGTGCAGACCGCGATGCGCTATCGGTTGGACCAGCCAGTCGAGATCGCTCACGGATACCTATTCGACCGCCAACAATGCGTCGATCTCTACGGAAACGCCGAGCGGCAGCGCGGCGACGCCAACCGCAAATCGCGTATGCCGGCCCTTGTCGCCCAGAACTTCGACGAGAAAGTCGGATGCGCCGTTCACGACTTTCGGGTGATCGGTGAAATCCGGCGCTGAGTTCACGAACGCGCCAAGCCGCAGAATTTGCGTGATCCGGTCCAGGTCACCCAGAGCCGCTTTTGCCTGTGCCAGAATATTGATGGCGCAGGCGCGTGCGGCCTGCTGTGCCGTTTCAATTTCAATATCCGCGCCGAGCTTGCCCTTGAAGTCCGGTCCGCCTGCGATCAGTGGCAGCTGACCGGATACGAACAGCTGGTTTCCGGAAAGATGAAAAGGAACATAGTTCGCGGCAGGTGCTGCCGCATCGGGCAATTCGACTCCAAGATCCTTGAGCCTCGCTTCTATTACGCCAGTCATTATATGGTCTCTCCCTCAGGTCTTCTTGGACGATGTATGAGCGGAGGTTTTAGCCGGTTCGACCGTGCGCGGCGAGTCATTGCTGCAGCGGCGTTTAGATTATCGTCATTTCTGCGTTGCACAACATGCGAAAGAAGCGCATTTTTGGCCGTAATCTTTAGCAATAGTGTCTGAATCGCCGATCCTGAGGGATCGAGTGGGTTGGGGACGAGCCGAAAAGTCGGGTCACAATGAATCTGAAAAAAACAATCTTAAAGCCCGTGTTGCTGGGCACGCTGGCGATTTGCGCATGTGGCGATCCATCGTTTGCTCTGGCGCCGGGTAGCGCCACCAATCTGGTTCCGCATCGCGCTGTATACGAAATGACGCTCGACCAGAGCCGTCCTGCAACCGGTGTGTCGGGCGTGCGCGGCAGAATGGTCTTTGAATTTGCCGGTTCGGGGTGCGATGGATTTACGATGAATATGCGTCTGGTGACGCGCATCGTGGGAGAGACCGGTCGATCCAGTACCACCGATTTGCGGTCGTCGACCTGGGAAGAGGGGCGCGGCAAGCGGTTCCGCTTCAATTCGAGCCAGTATCGCGGAGAGAAACTCGAAGAAACCACCAGCGGCGACGCGGAACGCGAGGCTGCCGAGAGTGACGTTGACGTTCATGTCAACGCGCCGAAACCGAAGGAAATCAAGGTGTCGGGTCCGGTGCTGTTTCCCACGCAGCATTCCATAGCCATCCTGGAAGCGGCAAAAAGGGGGAAGTCCATCCTCCAGGCGCGCGTCTATGATGGTTCCGGGAAGGGCGACAAGGTCTATTCGACAACGGCCTTCATCGGCAAGCCGGTAAAACCTGGAGCGAAACAGCCCGAAAATCGCGTGAAGAACGACGAGGCGCTGGAGAAGCTCAGCTCGTGGCCCGTATCGATCAGCTACTTCGACAGCGAAGAGGACGGCGAGACGCCGGTTTATCAGCTCGGCTTCCGTTTTTACGAGAACGGAATCAGTCGGGACCTCGTGATCGATTATGGAGACTTCGCGATCAAGGGCAATTTGAGTTCGCTTGAGCTCATGCCGTCGCACGGGTGCGAGTAAAAGCCCTACAGTCAGGTATCGGCTGCGCTGTCCTGCCCGGATATCGGTTCCCATAGCCAGGCGGCGCCACGTGCGCCGCTCTCCGGCCCGTGGGCGGGTGGCACCACCAGTACCCGCTTGTTGTCACTGAAAATGTGCGGGGCGATGAGATCAGGCAGGTCTTCATACAGATGGGCCATGTTTGACAGGCCTCCGCCGATAACGATCCGCTCCGGATCGAACACGTTGATGATCCCGGCGAGACCACGTGCCAATCTTGAGGCGTGCCGGGCGAGTGTTTGAGCGGCCTCGGGGTGTCCGTCGTGCGCCTTGCTGGCAATGACCTCCGCCGGCAACTCTTCGGAAAACGACCTGCGATGATCGTCCGTGAGCCCGGGGCCGGAGACCCACATTTCCAGGCATCCGTGCCGCCCACACCAGCAGAGCGGTCCCGGATATTCGTCCGCATCCGGCCAGGGAAGCGGATTGTGCCCCCATTCGCCTCCGATGCCGCGTGGACCGTCGACAATGCGTCCGTCAATCACGAGGCCACCCCCGCATCCCGTCCCGAGAATGACTCCAAACATGCTTTTGCAGCCTGCTGCAGCGCCATCGGCCGCTTCGGAGAGAGCGAAACAATTGGCGTCGTTTGCAATCCGGACGGAACGTTCCAGCGCAGCCTCGATATCCTCTTTAAACGGCCTGCCGTTCAGCCATGTCGAGTTTGCATTCTGGACGCGTCCGGTCGCGGGTGAGATCGAACCGGGTATCCCGATGCCGACGCTCGCACCGCGATAGGATTGTGCGGTCAATTCCGTCGCGAGGGCCGAGATGGCGCTGATTGTCTGCTGATAGTCTCCTTTGGGAGTGTTGCAGCGCGCTTCCGCTATGGTTTTCCCGTCATCGCCGATCACGATGCCGGCAATCTTGGTGCCGCCAAGATCAATCCCGACACGCGGGCGGTACGCGGCGGTGCGGTCAGCTTTCTCCATCGCCCATCATGCCCGGTCTGAGGGATTTTGCAGGGCATGGTGTGCGCGGCTTACCTCGGAGGGGTCGAGGCCCGCATTCGCGGCGAACGTCAGAAGCAGGTCTTCCGCGCTCATCAGAAACTCGAGTGCGGCGAGTGGGATACTCTCGCGTGTTTCCGGGGAATGAAGGCTTTCCGCGGTCCAGCCGGTCGCACCCAGGAATCTGGATAATATGGCCGGGTCACCGGCGATGAAGGTCAGTCCCTGCACGGCGATATCCTGCGCCGTTTCGGCGGAAAGCGGTGATTGTTTTCTCATCGGTGTCAATAATTTGGGCCAATGCACCGCTTTTGCAAGGAAATGTGTCGGAGCTTTAAGACTTAATTACGGGTTTTCCGGTCCAATGATGACAATAATTCAAGGGATGCGGCGTCAAGCTGCCAGACTCAGGGGACCGCTTCGGCGGTTTGGATGGCATGGAATATTCCGGCGGCATGTCCGATTATGAGGTCAGCGATTCGACGATGGCCGGGCCCATGACGAAAACAGTTCTGATTGTCGAAGACAACGATCTCAACATGAAGCTGTTCCACGATCTGTTGGACGCGCATGGTTATCAGACGTTGCAGACCCGCGAAGGCTTGCAGGCGCTTGAGCTCGCGCGCGAGCACCATCCGGACCTCATTCTGATGGATATTCAGCTTCCCGAGGTGTCGGGGCTCGAGGTTACCAAGTGGCTCAAGGAAGACGACGCGCTGCGCGACATTCCCGTCGTCGCCGTGACCGCATTTGCAATGAAGGGCGACGAGGAACGGATCCGTGAAGGCGGGTGTGAGGCCTATATCTCCAAACCCATATCTGTCACCAGTTTCATGGACACGGTGCGCGAATTTATCGGTGATGCGTAACCGCTCGGGAGATTGAGATCACGCCATGACAGCCCGAGTTCTCATCGTCGACGACATTGAAGCGAATGTGAAGCTTCTGGAAGCGCGCCTGACGGTCGAATATTTCGAAACACTGACGGCGCGTTCGGGCACGGAAGCGCTTGAGATTTGCGCGAGCGATGCCCCGGATGTGGTCCTGCTCGATGTTATGATGCCGGGAATGGACGGCTTCGAGGTTTGCCGGCGTCTCAAGGCCGATCCGAACACCCATTACATTCCGGTCATAATGGTCACGGCCCTCGATCAGCCTTCGGACCGTGTGCAGGGTCTGGAGGCCGGAGCGGATGATTTTCTGACCAAGCCTGTCGATGACATCGCGCTCATTACGCGCGTCAAGAACCTCTCACGGCTCAAGACGCTGACCGACGAAATGCTCATGCGGGCGTCGACCAGCGAGCAGATGGGCATGGGAACGGACGAGCTTGCAGGGGATAAAAGCGCCGGACTTGGCGGCAAGGTTCTTCTCGTCGAAGACAGCCCCCGTTCGGCCGACCGCATCATGGAAACGCTGGGGCGTGAACAGAATGTCGAGCTGCAAACCGATCCCCAGCAGGCGATACTGATGCTGCCTGACGGTGACTATGACCTTCTCGTTGTGAGCCTGAACCTTGCCGAAACAGACGGCCTCAGGTTGTGTTCACAGGTGCGCTCGCTCGACCGTACCCGTCATCTGCCGATCCTGATCCTGACAGAACCTGGAGAGGATGCGCGTCTGTTGCGCGGACTGGATATGGGCGTGAACGACTATCTGGTTCGTCCCATTGAAAAGAATGAGTTGCTTGCCCGCGTCCGGACCCAGGTCAAGCGCAAACGCTATTCCGACCGCTTGCGCAGCCGACTGGAGGAGAGCGTAGAGTTGGCCGTTACGGATTCGTTGACCGGCCTTTACAACCGCCGTTACATGGTAACCCACCTGAAGACGCTGTTCGATGAGGCGGTGCAACGCGGAAAGCCATTGTCGATGATGGTTGCCGACATCGACTATTTCAAATCCGTGAATGACACGCACGGGCACGACGCGGGTGACGAAGTTCTGAAAGAGTTTGCGGTACGCATGCGCAAGAACACGCGCGGAATTGACATGGCGTGTCGGCTGGGCGGCGAGGAGTTCGTCGTCATGATGCCGGATACCGACCTTGCCAAGGCATATATGGTCGGTGAACGGTTGCGCCAGTGCATCGCCGCGGTGCCGTTCGAGCTGCCGGACGGCGCGCAGATCAATGTCACCGCAAGCGTTGGCGTTGCGTCTCTGGAGAGCCTGGAAGACACGCCCGATGCAATTCTGAAACGCGCGGATCAGGCGCTCTATTGCGCGAAACGGGACGGCCGGAACCGCGTTGTTGCCGACGCGGCCTGACGGGCGCGCAATTCGTTCAGGCGCACTCATTGCGCTAACCCCTTCAAAGACTGTGGATAACTGCGGACTTCGCGTCAGGTTCGCGCTCACGTGACGTGTGAGAATTTAAGGTTAACACTTTACTTTGACAGGGCTTTTCGTTTAATGGCAGGGTGAGATCGATTGATTTTGGCGGGGCGCAGGTTACGCTATGGTTGGCGTCCAGTCTGCGTTGAAAAACGGGGAGGCGTTTATGGAAAGAGGGATCGCCACTCCAATCTGAATTGACTGGTGCATCCTTCAGCGAACCGTCGCCCCAAAAAAGATAACCCTGCGGAGTGCTCAGGTCCGCCGCATCTCCTGGGTCCGTGGGGTTTGGCTGGCCGGTAGGCGGTATGAGTGGCCTCCTCGTAAACGCCGTTTGCCGGCCGGCCACCAAGTCAGATGACCAAGGCCCTCTTTGGTCCATTTGGCTTGTTGGCCAGCCCTGTTGACCAATTCGGATCTACCCCGCTACCGAATGGTTGCGGGGCTGGCCTCTAACGGAGCACTTCGCCGCAAAGTGAGATGTGTGGGAACCGCGCAGACGAATGCCGCGCGTCATGATGCTATTTGATCTTGGTTTCCTTGAACTCGACATGCTTGCGCGCAACCGGGTCATACTTCTTCATGGTGAGTTTTTCGGTCTGCGTGCGCGAGTTCTTTTTCGTCACATAGTAGTAGCCCGTGCCGGCCGTGCTCTCGAGCTTGATTTTCAATGATGCTGCCTTGGCCATCTCGAATGTCCTTCGGAGTCTCTTTAGAGAATTGAGCAGGAACCTACCCGGAAAGCCCGGGAAGTCAAGCATCCTGGGGGCAGGGGGCGTATCATCCGGGCCCAATTCGGCTATTGCGGTGAACGGACCGTTTCATGAGTTCAAACGGCATTTAGGCGACCCCGGCGTTTTACGACAACTCCATGCCCAGACCCGAACACCGGTGCGGGATGGATCCATGCTATCTGGAACGGCGCAGGTCCGGATGTACGGTCCTGTCGAGGATATGTTGCGTTCGCCCGATCACATGGTCGGATGACCCGACAATAAGCGGGTCGGGGCCTTTTACGATGTGATGATCCTTGTCAGGATATGGCAGCGAGGCGAGGAAATGCTGCATGCAATTGAGGCGTGCACGTTTCTTGTCATCGGACTTGACGATGATCCACGGTGCATCGGCCGTGTCCGTATAGAAAAACATCGCCTCTTTCGCTTCGGTGTAGTCATCCCACTTGTCAATCGACGCGCGGTCCACCGGAGACAACTTCCAGCGCTTGAGCGGGTCCATTTCCCGTGACTTGAAGCGGCGATGTTGTTCATCGCGTGTGACGGAAAAATAGTATTTGAAAAGGCGGATGCCGCTGCGAACCAGCATGCGTTCCAACTCGGGGCACTGGCGCATGAACTCAAGATACTCGTTGGGCGGACAAAACCCCATTACCCTCTCGACCCCGGCCCGATTGTACCAGGAGCGGTCGAACAGCACGATTTCACCCGCTGCCGGCAGATGTTCGATATAGCGCTGGAAGAACCACAGGGTGCGCTCACGCTCTCCCGGTTTGGGCAGCGCGACAACCCGCGCGCCCCGCGGATTGAGGTGTTCCATGAAACGCTTGATGGTGCCGCCTTTACCGGCTGCGTCGCGCCCTTCGAACAACAGGACAATACGTTCGCCGGTTTTCTGCACCCAGTTCTGAACCTTGAGAAGTTCGACCTGAAGCTCGGCCTTGTGTGACTCATATGCCGATCTCTTGATTTTTGTTTTATAGGGATATGAACCAGTCTCGAATGCACGGCGCACGGCCTCGGGGTCATGACGCATTTGGGCAAGTGCATGGAGGACGCCTCCCTTGCTCACTTGATCGCCTTCGGCCGGCAGTGACTTGGGTGCGTTGGCGGCAGTCGGGGAGGAAGCCGAAACGGGTGAGATTTGCGGTTCGGTCGTTCGTTCCTGGGTCTTGCCGTCTGTTTCCCGGGGGTGGATGTGCGTGTCTGGAGTGTCCTGCGCTGTCTTTGTCGGTTGCGCAACCTGTGGCCCTGAATTGACCTGTGAGCCCGCCTGATCCTGCTGTGACATCGCTTCCTCCCGCCATTTTGCACGCAATTGAACTTGGCGACATCCCAGAGCACAAATCAAGAGAGATTGCATTGATTGGAATCAAAACGCTCCGACACGGGAGGAATTCCTGCATCGTCATATGGCCGGACACGTGCTGCCGGTCAGCGTTTGAAGAGAAATACGGTTACGGACCGGTTGCGGCATCGCCGGCGATGTCTTCGCGGTCCTTTGGGTCGAAGCCATGCATGTAGAGTGCCCATTGATAGTTGACGAGCGCGCCTTTCACGACCGGCAACGCCGCGATCGCGGTCAGAACAGTGATCGGCAGCCAGACGACGGCCTGAAGCCAGAAGGGCGGCTGGTAAGCCAGTTCGATGCCCAAAACCAGCGGAACAATGATGTGGCCGTTGATCAGGATGGTGAAATAGGGCGGTGCATCGTCGGCGCGATGATGGTGCAGTTCTTCGCCGCAATGGCCGCAGGTGTGCGCAACCTTCAGATATCTGGTGAAGAGTGAGCCGACGCCGCAACTTGGACAACGTCGGCGGATGCCGCGCAGAAGCGATTGCATCAGGTTGCGGGGTGGATTGTCGACGTACTCTACGCCCATTTCTAGTTGCTCCTGCGCCGGCGGCGCCGTGCGGCCCTGCTTTTCCCCGTCGTCTTGCGGCGGGAGGGCTTTGGTTCGGCGCTGGGTCTTCCCGGCATATACGCTCCATCACTTAACATTTCAAACCGAAGGGCGCCTGCACTTGGAACTGCTTCAATCAGCCGCACGGAGACGGAATCGCCCAATGTGAAGGATTGGCCGGTGCGTCGCCCGACCAGGGCCTGGCGGCGTTCGTCATGCTGGAAATAGTCACCGTCGATGGACGAGGCGGAGACAAAGCCGTCGGCGCCGGTCTCCGCCAGTCGTACAAACAATCCCGTCCTGACGATACCTGTGACTCGTGCCGCGAAATCGGCGCCGATCCGGTCGGCAAGGAAATTGGCAATGAGCCGGTCGACTGTCTGCCGCTCTGCGGATATGGCGCGCCGTTCGAAATCGGAAATCACCTGAGCCGTGTCGTCGAGCGCGCCGATTTCAGCATCCGTAAGCCCGTCCTTGCCAAGATCCAATGCGCGGATCAGGGCGCGATGTACAATAAGGTCGGCGTAACGGCGGATAGGCGAAGTGAAGTGCGCGTAGCGGCGCAGGTTGAGGCCGAAATGCCCGAAATTGGCGGCGCTGTATTCGGCCTGGGCCTGTGACCGTAAAACCACTTCGCTCACAAGCTCGCCAATGTCCTCCTGACGCGCACGGGCAAGGATACGATTGAACTGTTCCGGTTTGAGCCGTCCGGCCTTCGGCAGGCTGATATTGAGAGTTTTCAGAAAATCCGTCAGCGCCACGATCTTCTCAGGCGACGGTGCGTCATGCACCCGGTAAATCAGCGGTGTGCGGCGCGCTTCGAGTGTTTCCGCCGCCGAGACATTAGCCTGGATCATGAATTCCTCGATCAGGCGGTGAGCCTCCAGGCGCGGAGGAACGACAATCGATTCCACATGCCCGTCGGGCCCGAGAAGCACCTTGCGTTCGGGCAGATCGAGATCGAGCGGTGCGCGCCGGTCGCGTGCGTGTTTGAGTGCGTTATACGCACCCCAAAGGGGTTTCAGAATACTATCGGCGAGCGGCGCCGTCTTTTCGTCCGCGGAGCCGTCGATCGCATTTTGTGCCTGGGCGTAACTGAGACGTGCACGCGATCTCATCAATGCGCGCGAGAACGAATGCGACAGTTTGTTACCGGTTTCATCGAACACCATCGCCACGCACATGCAGGCGCGTTCTTCGCTCTCGCGTAGCGAGCAAAGATCGCTCGAAATGCGCTCCGGCAGCATCGGAACCACACGATCGGGAAAGTAGACGGAATTTCCGCGCCGGCGGGCTTCATCGTCGAGACCGCTCGTGCTTCGGACAAAGTGCGCAACATCGGCGATAGCCACGCGCACGACCCATCCTCCCGGATTCTTCGGGTCGTCATCCGGCGCGGCCCACACCGCGTCGTCATGATCGCGTGCATCGGGCGGATCGATGGTCACGAAAGGGATATCGCGAAGGTCTTCCCGGTTTTTAAGCGTTGGGGCTTCAAGCGCCTCCGCCTCTTCAATCACGGCTTCCGGAAATTCGTCCGGAATGCCCAGTGCGTGCAGGGCAATCAGGCTGATGGCAGCTTCCGCATCCGGATTGCCGTGGCGTTCCACGACGCGCGCCCGCGATGCACCGTAACGGCGGCTCTTTTCAATTTCGAAACGTACGAGGTCGCCATCCTCGGCTCCTTCCGTTTCGCCGTCGCGAACGGACCATTCGCGAAGCTGCTTGCGGTCGATGGGATCGATGACCCCGCCGCCGCCGCCGAGTTTCCGGAAGATCCCCAGAAGCCTGATCGGCTCGCGCGGCAGGCGCTTTATGATGCTGGCCGTGTAGCGGACATCGGCATAATCGTCGTCAAGCGGTTTCAGGCGCGCAAGGACCCGGTCGCCGATTCCGGGCGTGGGTCCGGTTTCCCTCGCCCGCGTCGGAACCAGAATGCGGGGAGGAGGTGTGTCCTCGTCGTCCCAGCGTGCGGGAAGCGCGATGAACTCTCCATCTTCATCGCGCGTGACGATTTCGATGACGGTCACGGAGGGCAGATCGCCGACCCTCGTTATTTTCTTCCGGCCACGGCGAATGAGCCCTTCATCGGCCATTTCGCGCAGCAATCGCTTGAGCTCGATCCGATCCGCACCCTTGACGCCGAAGGCCCGCGCAATCTCGCGCTTGCCCGTATCCGCACCGCCATCCTGGATAAATGCGAGGATATCGTCCTTGGTTGGGAGGGCGCGGGAGGTGCGTCGTGCGCCTTTGGCGCGGGTTTTTTTGGTGGCTTTCTTGCGGGGCACGCCCTGATCAGCCAGCGCCTACGGCGTGGCCTCTTTGGCTGGGGCTTTCTTCTTCCGTTTCGATCCGCCTTTGCCCTTTGCCGCACGCTCCGCGATCAGGGTTACGGCCTGATCCACCGTAACCTCTTTCGGCTCAAGCGATTTCGGCAGGGTTGCATTCACCTTGCCGTGCTTCACATAGGGACCATAGCGCCCGTCGAGCACCTGGATGGGACCGCCAAGCTCCGGATGTTCGCCGAGATCCTTCAGGACCGTCGCCTGACGCGGTGCCCGTTTGGTCTTTTTCTCTGCAAGGGCGGTGACGGCGCGGTTGATGCCGACTTCGAAGACCTCTTCCGGGCTGTCCAGGTTGGCGTATACGCCGTCATGCTGCACGAACGGACCATAGCGCCCAATTCCAGCGAGGATCGGCTTTTTCGTTTCGGGATGGAGGCCTACCTCGCGCGGCAGCGAAAGAAGCGCGAGCGCGCGTTCCAGATCAACGGTGTCGAGATCGAATGTCTTGGGAACCGACGCCCGTTTCGGCTTCTCGTCGCCATCGGCGTCGCCGAGCTGGACATAGGGTCCAAAACGGCCGGACCGCAACGTCACGTCGAGCCCGGTTTCCGGATCCTGACCGAGCAGTTTACCCTCGCCCGTGGGCGTCTTTGCGGCTTCTTCGGTACTCTCCGCGAGCTGGCGGGTGAAACGGCAGTCGGGATAGTTGGAACATCCGACAAATGCACCGAACTTGCCGGTCTTCAGGCTAAGACGGCCATCTTCACAGGTGGGACATTTGCGCGGGTCGGCGTCAGGATCGTCACCGGGCGGGAAGATGTGCGGGCCGAGCATTTCATTCAGCGCTTCGAGCACCTCTGAAATACGCAGGTCCTTGATCTCGTTTACCGCGGCGAAGAAATCCCGCCAGAAGTCCTGCAGGACGTCCTTCCATTCGAGTTCGCCTGCGGAAATCCGGTCGAGCTTTTCCTCCAGATCGGCGGTGAAGTCGAACTCCACATAGCGCTTGAAGAAGCCTTCGAGGAAGGCGATGACCAGACGGCCCTTGTCTTCCGGGATCAGCCGTTTCTTGTCGAGCCGTACATATTCCCGGTCGCGCAGAACATTCAAGGTCGAGGTATAGGTGGAGGGACGGCCAATGCCCAACTCCTCCATCTTCTTGATCAGCGTTGCCTCGGTGTAGCGCGGGGGCGGTTCGGTGAAATGCTGTTTGGCTTCGACCGACTGAAGATCGGGCGCATCGCCGCGCGCGAGGGCGGGCAGACGCCGGTCGCCATCGTTATCGCTATTGTCGTCCTTGCCTTCCTCATAGAGCTTCAGAAAGCCGTCGAACTTTACGACCGAGCCGTTCGCCCTGAGGCCGTAGACCGTTCCGTCGCTGCCTTGCACTTCGATCTCGGCGACTGTGCGTTCCAGCTCCGCGCTGGACATCTGACTGGCAACCGCACGCTGCCAGACCAGCCGGTAGAGCTTTGCCTGGTCCGGCTCGAGCATGTCGGCGATGCTCTTGGGATCCTTCGTGAAGTCGACCGGGCGGATTGCTTCATGGGCTTCCTGTGCGTTCTTCGCCTTGGTCTTGTATTCGCGCGGCGAGCCCGGCAGGTAGGTCGACCCGAACGTGTCCTGCACCATGTCGCGGCAGGCGGTGATCGCTTCAGGATCCATCTGCACGCCGTCTGTTCGCATATAGGTGATCAGACCTTGGGTCGTGCCGTTGATGTCGATACCTTCGTAAAGACGCTGCGCGACCTGCATGGTGTGCCGTGCGCTGAAGCCGAGTTTGCGGGAGGCTTCCTGTTGCAGCGTCGATGTGGTGAATGGCGGCGAGGGATTGCGCTTCTGCGCTTTGCTCTCCACCGAAGCGATGGCGTAGCTGCCGCCTTCGAGACCGGCCTTGTATTTTGTCGCCGTGGCTTCGTCGGGAATATCGAAACGGTCGAGCTTGGTTCCACCGACGGAAACCAGGCGTGCGGAAAATTGTTCGCCTGCCGCATTCGCCAATCCCGCCTCGATCGACCAGTACTCACGCGACTTGAAGAGCTCGATCTCCATTTCCCGGTCGCAGACGAGGCGCAGGACCACCGATTGCACACGTCCCGCCGAGCGCGCGCCCGGCAATTTGCGCCACAACACGGGCGACAGGGTGAAGCCGACGAGATAATCCAGTGCGCGCCGTGCCAGATAGGCGTCCACCAACGGTGAATCGATGGTGCGGGGATGCGCCATGGCGTCGGTCACCGCTTGTTTGGTCACCGCATTGAAGACGACGCGTTCCACGTCGACGCCCTTGAGCGCCTTCTTGTTTTCAAGCACCTGCAACAAATGCCAGGAAATGGCTTCACCTTCGCGGTCCGGGTCGGTGGCGAGGATGAGCTTGTCCGCGCCCTTCACCGCCTTGGCGATTTCATTGAGCAGTTTCGCCGATTTCGCATCGACTTCCCATTGCATGTCGAAATTGGAGTCGGGGTTCACCGACCCGTCTTTCGCCGGCAGGTCGCGAACGTGACCATAGGAAGCCAGCACTTTGTATCCCGAGCCAAGATATTTGTTGATTGTCTTGGCCTTCGCCGCAGACTCGACAATGACGACATTCATGTTTTGTGTTTCCGGAAATACCGAAGTTTGAAGTTTGCGTCCCTAGACCACTTTCCCGCAAAGACGCAAGGGACTTGCTGCATAGGCGACTGAAAAATGGTGAATCGCGTCATCGCTGTCAATCGGGCCCACGCATTCTTGATACATCTATTCGTCGAAGATGACCCACACGCGCACGCAAATGGGGGTTCTTGTTTAAAGGTCAAGAGCTGAACCAATCTTGGTTCCACATTTCACCTGAAATTGTAGCGTCAATCCGCGCCTTCGCCGCCTGCCAGCGAAACCATCTGGTTCCCGTGACGCTGGAGCCGTCCCGCGAGGTCGAGTTCGAGGAGCGCAATCTGCACCTGGCGTACGGACAGGTTTGTCGCCCGGACCAATTCGTCGATATCAACCGGTGATGTTCCAAGGGCGGACAGAACTTGCGCGCGGTCCGGTTCATCGATTTCGGCGGGTGTCGGAGGCAAGTCTTCACGATTCGGCATAGGCGCAGGCCCTCCGGCAAATTCCTGTCCGAGAATCGGTTTGAGGGTCTGAATGACGTCATCGGCACAAACCGCCAGCCCAGCGCCATCCCGCAAGAGTGCGTTAGCGCCTGCGGCGCGTGGATCGAGAGGGTTGCCCGGTACCGCAAAGACCTCTCGTCCCATTTCTCCGGCCAGCCGCGCAGTAATCAGCGATCCGGAACGCTTGGCCGCTTCGACAACAATGACGCCCGCGCAAACCCCTGCGATGATGCGGTTCCGTCGTGGAAAATCCTGCCCCCGCTGTCTGTAGCCGAACGGCATTTCGCTCACAAGAACGCCTTGTGTGCCGATTTTCTGATGCAATTCTTCGTTTTCCGGCGGATAGATAGAGTTGATGCCGCCAGCCAATACGCTGACAGTGCCGGCGTCGAGCGCGGCAATATGCGCTGCCGTGTCGATGCCGCGGGCCAGGCCGGATGCAATTACGAAGCCTTGTGCGCCGAGGTCTCTCGCGATCGTTCGCGTGAACTTTTGCCCGATGGCGGAGGCGTTGCGCGCACCGACGATCGCGACGATTGGCTTTGCGAGGAGGCCGGTTTCTCCTTTCACGTAAATGAGGGGAGGCGGTGCGTCGATACGCGCAAGCCGGGACGGGTAGGCCGGTTCGCCGTGCGCCGCCAGCGACGCCCCCCAGCGCGTTGCCTCTTCCAGCTCCGATTGAGCCTTCTCTGCCGGATAGACGGAAAACCTGCGCCGTCCGCCGCGGCTGGAAAGGTCAGGGAGAGCGTCAATGGCGTCTGACGCATTTCCGAAATGGTTCAACAGATCGTGAAACGTCACGGGTCCTACATTGTCGCTGCGGATGAGCCTCAGCCAGTTCAGGCGTTCTTCATCGCTCAGCATCTGCTTGCGCGCATCGCTCATGCCGCTGATGACGTCATCCCGGATGGCCAATCTTTGACTCGGTGCCTGAAACGAGCCTGCGGATGTTGGACCAGTGGCGGATGTAAACGAGGATCGACATGACAACGAACAATTCGGATGCCTGCCATTGGCCGAAATAAGCCAATACCGCCGGCGTTGCGGCGGATGCGACCAGCGCGGCAAGCGAAGAATAGCGGCTTACTCCCGCGACCAGCAGCCAGATGGCGCAGAACGCCACTGCCGCCGGCCAGTACAGCCCGAGCAGAACACCGATATAGGTGGCCACGGCCTTTCCGCCCCGGAATTTGAGCCAAACGGGCGCAATGTGGCCGATAAATGCGCCGAAGCCCGCCAGAATCGCCGTATCCGGACCCCATCTGAGGCCGATCAGGACAGCTGCCGTCCCTTTGAGTATGTCAGCAGCCAAAGTCAGCGCGGCCAGGCCTTTGCGCCCTGTTCGCAAGACATTGGTCGCACCGATGTTTTTAGAGCCGATTGTCCGGATATCGTCCGTTCCGGCCAGGCGCGTAAAGATCAGGCCAAACGGAATGGAACCAAGAAGATATCCAAGAGCCAAGGCTGCGAGATAGTAAGGAAGTGCTAGTCCCCAATCGATCGGGTCCGGCATGACGTGATTCCCCCAGTTTCGACCTTATTGTGCGCGGACCGGCATGCGCATCGCAAGCGCTCAGTCCTGGTCGTTCAAGGTATAAACGGTGTTCCCGTTCACGAGGGTGCGCAGGACGCGGCCCTGGAGCTGGCTTTCGTCGAACGGCGTGTTCTTCGATTTCGATTGGAGGAGTTCCGGATCGACCACCCAGGGCGTTTCCAGATCCACCACAATGAGATCGGCGGGTGCGCCTTTTCTCAACCGTCCCGCGGGAAGGCCGAGGAGATCTGCCGGTTTGGTCGTCATGGCGCGCAGCAGGGGGCCGAGTTCGATATCTCCACCATGAAACAGGCGGAGCGCGGCCGGCAGCAAGGTCTCAAGGCCAATTGCACCGTCCTCCGCTTCGGCGAAGGGTCTGCGCTTGACGTCGGCATCCTTGGGATTGTGGCCCGAAACGATGACATCGATATCGCCCGATACCAGACCTTCGACCATGGCCAGCCGATCCTCCTCGCGGCGCAGAGGTGGACGGACTTTGAGGAATGTCCGGTAGGGGCCGATGTCATTCTCGTTCAGCGTCAGGTGGTTGACCGATATTCCGCAGCTCACGCGCAGGCCTTGTCCCTTGGCGCGGCGAATGACGCGCAGCGAACTGGCGGTCGAAATCTGCGCCGCGTGGTAGCGCGCGCCGGTGAGCTCGGCGAGCTCCATATCCCGCTGCAGCATGATGACTTCGGCAGAAGACGGGATTCCGGGCATGCCCAGGCGGCTGGAAACTTCACCCTCATTCATGACGCCCGAACCGGCCAGTTCCGGGTCTTCGATGCTGTGTACGATCAGGGCGTCGAAATCCTTGGCGTAATCCAGCGTGCGCCGCATGACCCGGGCGTTGGCGACGCTGCTTGCGCCGTTGGTGAAGGCGACGGCGCCGGCTTCCTGCAACAGGCCGATCTCCGTCATTTCCTTTCCCTCAAGGCCACGCGTCGCGGCGGCCATCGGATGCACATTGACGATTGCCGTATCGCGCGCGCGCCGCTCAACGAAATCGACGAGCGCCATATCGTCGATCACGGGGTCGGTGTCCGGCATGCAGATGATGGTCGTCACCCCGCCGACAGCGGCTGCGCGGCTTGCCGTGGCGAGCGTTTCGCGATGTTCGAACCCGGGCTCGCCCGTATAGACCAGCATGTCGATGAGGCCCGGACACAGAATGTGTCCTCCGCAGTCGATTACCTCGAAGCCATCAGGCGCGTTCCGCCGCAGATCAGGCCCCATTTCGGCGATTTTGCCTTTCTTGATCGTCAATCCGCCTTCTTCATCTAACCCGGATTCGGGATCGAGAAGCCGCGCGTTGATGAGTGCGATCTTGTCGCCGGGCTTGGACCCGATTTTCTTCTTTTTGCGTTTGGCGAGATGCGGTTTTGTCATCGCATTACTGGTTCGGCAGATGCTGGGCGAGGGCCTGCAACACGGCCATGCGCACCGCGACCCCCATCTCCACCTGTTCGGAAATGACGCTGCGGTTGTCGTCGGCGACGGCAGAGTCGATCTCCACGCCGCGGTTCATGGGTCCGGGATGCATTACCAGCGCGTCCGGCTTCGCGAGTTTCAGCTTGTCGTGGTCGAGACCGAAGAAGCGGAAATATTCGCGCACGCTCGGTACAAAGGAGCCTGACATGCGCTCAAGCTGCAACCGCAGCATCATGATGATATCCGCACCGTCGAGGCCGTCCTCCATGGATGTGAAAACCTCTGCACCCAGTCGCTCGGCAAAGGGCGGCAGGAGCGTGGACGGTGCGATGATCCTGACCCGGGCCCCCAGGGCATTGAGCAGAATGATATTCGACCGCGCGACGCGCGAATGCAGAACGTCGCCGCAGATTGCAACGGTCAGCCCGGCAATGCGGCCCTTGTTGCGGCGGATCGTGAGCGCATCGAGCAGGGCCTGGGTGGGATGTTCGTGGCTGCCGTCACCGGCATTGATCACCGAACAGCTTACTTTCTGCGACAGCAGTTCGACGGCGCCGGCGGCAAAATGACGAACCACGAGAATATCGGGGCGCATGGCGTTCAGCGTCATGGCCGTGTCGATCACCGTCTCACCCTTCTTGATGGAGGACGAGCCGACTGACATGTTCATGACATCCGCACCGAGGCGCTTGCCGGCAAGCTCGAAGGAGCTCTGCGTGCGCGTGGAGGCTTCGAAAAACAGGTTGATTTGGGTGCGGCCGCGCAGGCTGTCCTGTTTCTTGCTGACCTGGCGGCTGAGTTCAACCGCATCATCAGCAAGATCGAGGAGTCCCTCGATTTCCGCAGGCGTCAGACCTTCAATTCCAAGAAGATGGCGGTGCGGAAAGAAAAAGCTTGTTGGGGCGGCCGCGATGCTCATTAAAGCGAACTCTATAGGCCGAGTCCCGATATACAGCAAGCACCAGTTGAACCCATGTTAGAGTGTGGTTAGCGGATGGGAGGCGCAAATGCACCGGTTCACGCCCCAAACCCCGAAAAATCTCAATCAAAGTCCGGCATTTGCGGACGTAAACCTCTACGAAACCGACCTTGTTCTCCAGGCATCGGCGATGCGCGAAGGTGCGGCGTCAGCCGAGGATGGTTTGCGCGAATTCGGCGCTATTGCCGGTTCGGCAGAGAATCTGGAACGCGGCATACGGGCCAATACACATCTGCCGGTCCTCGATCAGGATATGTCTCACGGGGGTGTAGGAAACGGGATCGTCACCTACGATCCAGCCTATCACGAATTGATGGCAATCAGCATGCGGGCCGGGTTGCATTGTTCGACGTGGCAACAGCTTGTAGAGGGCGTGGCGCCCAAGCCGGGTGCGCATGTCGCCCGTGCGGCGGCCTTCTTCATGGCGGCACAGATGGAAGCAGGCCATTGCTGCCCTGTGACCATGACCCACGCCGGTGTTGCGGTATTGCAGCGTCAGCCTGAAATCCTGGAGGCATGGCTGCCGAAAATCCTCACCCGGCTGTATGATCCGGCGTTTGTTCCGGTGGCCGGCAAGTCATCCGTAACGCTCGGCATGGGCATGACGGAGATGCAGGGGGGGACGGACGTGCGGTCCAATCTCACCAAGGCGGTTCCGCTTGAAGGCGGCGGTCCGGGCACGCTCTACGCCATTACCGGACACAAATATTTCATGTCCGCGCCGATGAGTGACGCGTTCCTGGTGCTCGCGCAGGCGTCGGGCGGGCTGTCCTGTTTCCTGATGCCGCGCTTTCTGCCCGACGGTTCTCCCAATGCGATCGACTTCATAAGGCTGAAAGATAAGCTCGGCAACAGATCCAACGCCTCATCGGAAGCGGAGTTTCACGATGCGCAGGGCTGGCTTGTCGGCCGTGAAGGGCGCGGCGTCCGCACCATCCTGGGGATGGTCACGCTGACGCGGCTCGATTGTGCTGTGTCGTCCGCCGGTCTCATGCGCTTCGCGCTGGCCGATGCGATCCACCATTGCCGCCATCGCGCCGTGTTCGGCAAGAAGCTGGTCGAGCAGCCGCTGATGGCCCGCGTCCTTGCGCATATGGCTCTGCACAGCGAAGCGGCGACCATGCTGGTGATGCGCCTGGCGCGCTCCTATGACGGCGTGCAGAACGAACAGGAGGCTGCGTTCCGGCGGCTGATGACGCCTGTCGTGAAATACTGGGTGTGCAAGATGGCGCCGACATTCGCCTACGAGGCAATGGAGTGCCTCGGCGGCATCGGTTACGTGGAAGACGCCTCGCCGCTGGCGCGGCTCTATCGTGAGGTGCCGGTAAACGCGATCTGGGAGGGGTCGGGCAACGTGATGTGCCTCGACGTCCTGCGTGTCCTAAAACGGTTGCCTGAAAGCGTGGAACTGGTGTTGGGGGAATTTGCGGATGCGCCGGGCGGCGAACGCCGTGTGCGTGCCCAGCTTGCCCGGTTCAAGGATCTTGTTTCCCGGCCAGATACCCTTGAAGGAAATGGCCGTATCCTTGCCGGATTGCTCGCGGATCTTGCGATTGCGACACTGATGGTCACGCATGCGCCTGAAAACACGGCTGATGCCTATCTCTCCGCCCGCGATGCCGAAGCAGACGATCCGTTATACGGATCGGTCAAACTGGCGGGAGACCCGGAGGAAATCCTGGGGCGCGCGCTTCCCGGTTAGCGCGGCTTGCCGCAATGACTTTCAATTGTCGGAATGCTTCGACTGTAACGATGCAAGTTCATCGTATCCGCTTACCCCGGGTTACTGGCGGATGTCCGGCTATCGCCACCAATTAACTTCGCCCGCGTATAGGTTTCTGCATAGCTAATGCTAATCCGTCGAAAAAAATGCTTGCATATCAATTTAGATATTCGTATATTTCTGTAATAACAGAAATTACGGATCAGACAAAATTATTGTGAATCTGAGCAGTTCCGAGGACCACAAGAAAAGTGCTGGTCGGCCAATGGCACAAGGAAAGAGCGATACGGTGATCAGGTTTTCTCATACTGGAATTGGCACATGAAATTGTGCGCCACCAACGAAATCATGAGTGAGGGCTCATGACTGATTCAGGAAAATCCGACCGTGCCACGTCTGTGTTGCGCACTCTTATCGCAATCGGGGTTTCCGTTATTGCGATACGCGGTCTTGTATTCACAAAGACCTTCCACAGCGGGCTGCTCTATATCGGTTGGCCGTTCCTTCTGTCCCTCATGATCTATTATTTCATGCCGCAGGCCGACGGCACGACGTGGAGAGGGCGTTTCTGGAACAATGTGCGGCTCAGCATGATTGTGATGTTCGCATCTTCGCTCATTCTGATGGAGGGGTATGTTTGCGTCATAATGTTCATGCCAATCTTCTTTGTTGGCGTTTTTTTGGCTTTTCTCTCCCAGTATCTGAAGCATCGTTATGGTAGCGGATCCATCAATGCGCACATAATTCCGGTTTGTGTGGCCTTTATTGCGCTTGAGGGCGTGACGGACGCGACGACGTTCAATCGGTACAACGAGGTTTCATACACCCGGTTGGTCCAGAGCGACGTGGAGACAATCAAGCGGAGGCTTGCGAAGCCTCCGACGCCGAAAGGGGACCGTCACTGGCTGATCTCAATCTTTCCCATGCCGAAAAAGATCGGAACGGTTCGATTGGGCGAGGGCGAAGTCCGCACATACCAGTTCGAATATCATCGCTGGTTCGCGACAAACACACACCGCGGAGACATTCGCGTCACGTTGGAAAAGGTGGACGATCATCATCTGACGACGACAATCGAGGATACCAGCTATATCGCGAACTATATGAAGCTCCATGGAACCGAGCTGATGCTGGAGCCTGTCGGCAATGCGCAAACCAGAGTCACCTTGAAGATTGCATTTGACCGGATGATCGATCCTGTCTGGTACTTCGAACCGCTTCAGCGGTTTGCGGTTAAGAAAAGTGCTGAATATTTCATCACCAACCTTCTGAGCAACGAGGCATAGGCCTGTATAGGTCTTCGCTATTGGGGGGGCATATGAACGCTCTTACAGCAACTGATACAATCACGCTGAAACCGCCGCGCAGTGGTGGATTGCATAATGATTTTCGCTCAGTCGTTGAAGGCCGATGGCAGGACGTCTATCCGGACGTCCGTGCGCGTATGGACCGGTTGCTGACCTCGCCTGCCGATACGGTATTTGAGGGAACCGGTTGCGTGCGACGTTCGCGGACCGGCTGGGTCTTTGCTCAACTCAGCCGCCTGTTCGGTGGTCCGCTGGTCAGAGCGCAAGGCGAGCAGGTCAAGGTGCGTGTCCGCGTCGCTCCCACGGCGAACGGCCTGCGGTGCTGGCATCGTGAGTTTATTTTTGCGGACGGGACGCGACAGATGGTGCAGACCACAAAAATCGTCGATCCGAAACTCGGAATGCTGGATGCGGTCGGTACAGAAGGCGAGAAGTTGCTGGCTATGAAAATGCGCGTCTGGTCGCAGGGCAAGAGTTTGTTCTTCGAGAGCGACGCCTACATATTGCGTTTCCGTTTCCTAGCAATTCGCATACCGGCAATCCTGACGCCCGGCCGGCTGTTTGCGGAGCATCGCGATGAAGGCAACGGCGTATTCCGTTACATCCTGGCATTTCGGCACCCGCTGTGGGGAGAGACATTTTACCAGGACGGCTTGTTCAGGCAGGTGGGGTGAGCGGATTGCACGAGCTGCCATCAAGGAACCGGCCGGTCCGTCAATTCTTGTCCAAATGCGTCTGACGGCCCGGCGTACTGGAAATCACCGCCAGAGCCCGCGAACGATACTCCCGGCGATACACGACCAGGATAACCGCAAGTATCGTGATCATGAAGACCAGCGGGTGGATGAACCAGCCGAGCGTTGCAATGCCGAAGTAATAGGCGCGAAGGCCGGCGTTCGCATGACGGCCTACGGTTCCCGCCAGATCGGCCGCCCGCGCGGCGTGGTCGGCGCATTGTTTCTTGTTCTTCGCCGTGGCAATGGGCGTGGCGCCGATCATGATGCCCGTATAGTGGGCAAGCCGGTACGCCCAGGCGAACTTGAAGAACGCGTAGATGAAGATGCCCATCAGGAACAGCGTCTTGAGCTGCCACATGAAGACAGTCGTGACGCGCAGGAAGGGAAATTTGGCGGCCAGCAGCTGCAGTTCTTCCACGCTTCCAAACAGGGCGGCAAGCGCGCCGGTGATAAGCACCGAAGTTGAGGCAAAGAAGGAATTTCCGCGCGCAAGGTTGGCCAGCACCTGGACGTCGACCATGCGGTTTTCCCGCTGGGCCATGTTGACCATCCATTCTTCACGCCGCTGATTGATGGCGCGGACAAGGCCGCTATCCGATAGCGAGCCTTTGTTGGTGGCGTAGCCGTAGCCGCATGTCAGTAAAAAGAACCAGGCCACTGCCACGACATCGAATGGTGTCAGTCCGGGCATGTTCAATTCCACTCAGGTCTGTTTCGCCGCGGCGATGTTAGTGAGCCTGTCAAGCGCGCCCTGTAGGATGAAGGCCGCCGCCATCTTGTCGATAACCTCGGCGCGCCGCTTTCGGCTGGTATCAGCCTCCAGCAACGTGCGCTCCGCCGCAACCGTCGACAGGCGCTCGTCCCAGTACACAACGGGCAGATCGGTATGCTGCGCCAAGTTCCGGACGAAGGCGCGGGTTGCCTGGCTGCGTGGTCCCTCGGTCCCATCGAGGTTCAGCGGCAAACCGATAATGAGGGCGGATACATCATGCTTCTCGATGTGCTCCATGAGCAAATTGACATCTTTTGTGAATTTCTTCCGCTGGATCGTGTCGTGCGGTGTGGCGACGCTCAAAGAGGTATCGGACAGGGCCAGTCCGATCGTCTTCGTTCCGAGATCAAGGCCGAGCAGGCGGGTTCCCGCGGGTACGAGTTCGGCGAGGTCTTCCAGCGTCAGTGATTGTGTTTCGGCCATGCCGTTCCGTCCAAGAGCCGCGCATCCGGGTCGCGCGATTTGAGGTCCCGAGATGGTTGTTGGGGCCGTCAGCGGCTTTATACTGGAAGTCAGTTCGAAGACAATGACAACCAGTCTGCATCGTATTGGAGGGACTTATGAAACTGACCTGGCTTGGGCATTCGGCGTTTCGCATCGAGACGGGATCGAGCGTGCTGCTTGTCGACCCGTTCCTGACGGGCAATGGCGTGTTTGAGGAAAGCGGCATGACGATCGAACAGGCGCGCGATGGCGCGACCCACATCGCCCTGACCCACGGCCACGACGATCACGTTGGCGATACGGTCGACATTTACAAACACACCAACGCAACGGTGATCGGTGTTTTCGAACTCATCATGTATCTCGCCGGCAAGGGCGTCGAGAAAATGGAGCCGGGAAATCCGGGAGGAACCATCGACTGCGGTGATTTCGACGTGAGTTTCGTTCAGGCATTTCATTCCTCCAGCACCATGGTCGACGGTGTGCCGGTTTATCTCGGCAATCCCTGTGGGCTCGTCATTCGACCCAAGGACGGACCGACCATCTATCATATGGGCGATACCGAGATTCTGAGCGAGATGGCGCTGGTGAACGAAATCTTCGAGCCCAAGATCGGCCTCGTTCCGATCGGCGACCGCTTCACCATGGGCGCACGCACGGCGGCGATGGCATGCGAGAAGTACTTCAAATTCGATACGGTTATCCCCATTCACTACGGCACATTCCCCATCATCGATCAAACGCCCGACAAATTCATTGCCGAAGCCAAGGGGCAGAATGTTGTGGTGGCGAAGGTCGGTGAAGCGATCGAGTTCTAAAAGACACCTGCTCCATTCACGGGATGACGTGACGGTCGGCAAGTGGTGCCTGATACGCCGGCCTCACGCATTTGACCGCATCGTGTCGGGCCGGGCGGGTGCCGGTCGCTCCGCCAAGTTGCGAGGCGCGCTGAGCGAGTATGTTTGGGCTACGCCGGTTCAGCCCGTTCCATATATTCCATGAATGACGCGAGACCGGCATTCTGCTGCCCGCGCTCATCGAAATTTGCAGGATCGAGCCATTGGCAAAAGGCATGTTCGAGCATGGGCCATTCGGAATCGAGAATGGAATACCATGCGCTATCCCGATTGCGGCCCTTGTAAACCGTTGCCTGGCGGAAGATCCCTTCGAAGCGAAAACCGAGCCGTTCGGCTGCATGCCGTGACGGCGCGTTCAGGGCATCACATTTCCATTCATAGCGCCGGTAGCCAAGTTCGGAAAAGACGCGGCGCATCATCAAGAACATGGTTTCGGTTGCGGCGGGCCGGCGCTGCAACAGCGGGGAATAGTGAATATGCCCGGTTTCGATGACGCCGACTGCAGGCTCGATACGGAGATAGCTCGCAACCCCGACGGCCTTGTTCGTCTCATTGTCCACAATCGCGTGAAAGAACGGATCGTCTCCAAGGCAGGATGTGGCCATCCAGTCACGGAGACCAGCCTCGGTCTCGAAAGGCCCATAGCCTAGATAGGTCCAGTTCCTGTCGTCCGTGTCCATGCGGAACGCCTTGAACAGGTCGCTTCCATGCGCATCGATATCGAGCGGTTCGACACGGCAGAACGTGCCTTCCATCGGCGTGCGAGGCGGCGGCGAAACGGGCCGCCAGTCAGGGACGGGTTCACCAATCGGCTGGCCGAGAGAGTTCGTAGGCACATTCGCTCCGTGACGACTAGAGACAAAACAGGGCGTCAAAATAGGTGCTATTTTGGTGCCGTGAAAAGTGCCATTTTCCGGATACTATTGGGACCAAGTTTTGAGATGAGGCGGCCGTCAGAGAACGTTGCTCGGCACTTGATGACACCGGGTTCCCGATGGGGCGCGCATTTGAATGCTTACATTTTGGGGCTTGAACTCGCTCTCGCGGCATGGCCCTTTTTGCCTGAGTCACTTATGCTCCGCCCGTGATCAAAATTCCTTAACAGGAGAATCATCCGTTGCCGTTGAGATCGCTTCTTCTGACGATGGCCGTTACGGCCCTTATGTCCTTGTCCAGTCCTCATCTGTTGCTGGCGACGGAGCAAACTCCGGATATTCCGAAGTGGCTGCAGGCGCATGTCGGCACGGGCGATGGCCGGATCGCACCAGTGGTTTTGGAGAGGGCGCGCGCGCTTTACCAGAGAAAGGTCGATGAAGGCGCGGTCGAGAACCCCTGTTACTTTGCCATGGACGCAACGCGCCCCAGCTCATTGCGCGGTGGCCGATTGGGACGCCGTTTTTACATCATCTGCGAAGCAGACAAGTCGTTTCGCGCGATTTCTTCAGGTTATGGCAATGGGCGCAAGTTGCGGCGCGCGAATTTCTCGAACGGCCGGACATGCGCGAAGAATTTCAGCAACGCGGAGGGCTCGAACCTCACCGCGGGCGGCGTCTATATGACGGCCGAAACGAGGGAGTCGTTTAAAGGGTATTATCGCCTGTCAGGCAAGAAGACACCGTTCGTTCGCGCGTTCCTGCCGTTTGTCGGAGAGGGCGACACCGCGAACGCCTGGGAGCGGGCCATCGGCGGCCATCAGGCGGTCGGATTGAGAAAGCGGTGCCGCTACAAGAACCCGAAGAGTGAATATGCGGACGAGGATGGATACGTTCCTTATGGAAAGCTGGTGAATTACACCAGCGGCCGCAGCAACGGGTGCACGACCTGGTCGCCCTCGGAATCCAAGCGAATTATCGCGATGGTGGAGGACAATCCAACAACGCTCTACATCTACCCCGAAGGTGGCGACATCGACGCCGTTGCGAAAGCGGTGAAGGAGAAGAAATCCCTGTCGAGCGCCGGGCTGTATTGGAACGCCGCCTGCCTGAAGGCCATCGGCGCTCCCAAATTCTGGCCCAAGGAAACCCTTCAGCCGATCATCAATGAATGGCGGGACGCACTTCCGAAAGGGCCGCCCCGCAAATTACCGATCTGCAAGTGACGGTGATAAATTGCTTCCAGGCTGTGGAATGCGATGCGATGAGCGGGCATTCTTCAGGGTGTGCGAGTTCAAATATAGTCGGGTACTAAATGTTGCTTTACGAAATCGAATTGGCGCATTAACTGCCAATGAACCCGGCTTATAGCGGCCAATATTTCACCACCACATCTTTCTTTGGGTTCAGGATATCCACATGACACCAACCGAAACGATTTCACTATTCAATAAGGGAAAGAGGGACTGGAACAAACGAATTCACTCGATATTGATGCAGCGTAGGGATCTTATCGAGAGGGATCTCTGGCAGGGAAAATTCATTACGAAAGATACATACGAACCAGGACCGGAGCGAATTGCTTGGAACGAGGATGCTATTGCCGACTTCTCAGGTCACGTTTTTGAAGAGGATGTAGACTTTCGTGGTTATCGGTTCATTGTCGCTAATTTTCGTGGATGTCAGTTTTTGGGGGACGTGAACCTTGCGGCGTGCGACTTCATCCCAGGATCGGAAATCGATGAAGGTGGATTCTTTACGATACTTAGCTGCGCTGGCGCAGAATTCCAAGGAGCAGCAAACTTCAGCATGGTCGCCGGGCCATTTGATGCTCACTTCAATGGTGCGAAATTTTTTAGTCGTGCTGACTTTTCTGGTGCGAGCATTGAAAGATTAAACCTGAATGACACAAACTTTGAGGACGACGTAAACTTCAATGGGACCCGCCTTTGTGGCCTATTCGCAGGAGACACTCGTTTCGGAAAAAATGTAAATTTCGAAAGCGCGAAAATAACATCTGGCCTCTATATGAAAGGCGCAAAGTTTTTCGGGCATGTTGACTGCCGCAACTTTGAACCACCCCCTTATGTCGTTATCGATTTGAAAAACGCAGAGTTCAAAGAAGGAATGCCTCAAGAGATTTCTGACCATATTAGTCAGGAAAAGTCGGGTTGGTACCAGTGAGGGTTTCCGTGCCGTTGTTCATGCGCAATCCTCAATACGGTGCCAGTCCACTCCTGCTCAGAAGTGGACACTCACCTGGCGCCCCACAAAAGTGCGCGAAGTGCCACAAGCGGATACGCCGTGCGGGCGACCGCGCTGTTCAACTGCCCAGACGTTGATCCGCGTTCTCGATGAGGCGCCA
This sequence comes from Hyphomicrobiaceae bacterium, assembly GCA_028066055.1. Classification (GTDB taxonomy): domain Bacteria; phylum Pseudomonadota; class Alphaproteobacteria; order Rhizobiales; family Methyloligellaceae; genus UBA2767. The sequence goes on along the minus strand of JALCBY010000002.1, from coordinate 144,419 downwards.
CCCCATGCTCTTCAGCTCTCTTGCCGTTCGGGGAGACGCCTTGCCCGTGATCCAGAATTCGATGGGCGTCCCCCTGGCGACAGCGCGCCTTTTGTCATTTGCGCTGTGTGCCATGTCGGCAAATTGTTTCGTCCAGCTCAGATAGTCGACAGGGAAAATTCCCACGAGCCCCTTCGCCGTTCGCACCATCGGTACGTCGCCCATGGAGACAAATTCCTGAACGGGCGAAACCTTCTTCTGATAAGCGCTTGTCAGAATGATGCGCCGCGTGAGCGAAAAGGCGGCGCGTTCGGATTCAGCCCGTGCGGCCCGCGCGACGAAGAAGAACCGGTTTTGCGCGCTGCCCAGGGACTTGAGCGCCCCGACGATAATGGCCTTGTCGGTCGGGGTCATGAACTGGTTGCGGTAGAAGGCGTCGGTGGTCGCCTGCGGTACGCCCATCGCGGCCAGCTCCGTTCGGCCCAACTGCTCCAGTTCGGCCGCTGTCTTGTCTCTCAGAAGCGAACGCAGGTTATCCGTCTGACTGCCGACGCTGATCGCAACACCGGCCCCACCGGGGACGAAGGCCAGTCCGACGCCGGCGGCCGTGCCGCCGAGCGCTCCGGCTGACGAGAGCCGCGACAGTTCGTTCTTCAATGGCGGGAAGCGGGTATAGGGATCAACGCCGAGCTGATAGGCGAGGTGCCGTTTCGTCTCGCCCGCCCCTGTTAGTGAGCCCACGAGGCTCTCGCGCTGCGGGTCCTTCGCATCCATTCCCGCACCGACCCTGCCAAAGAACCGGCCGACACCGCGTACGGCGCCCTTGATGGTTTCACCCGGTTTGGTGACCAGTCCCTTTCCCGTTTCCAGAGGCTTCGTGGCTGTTTTCCCCGCCGACTTGAGTATCTGCCCGCCAGAACTCTTCTCGGCCAGTTTCGATGCGGCTTCCGTCTCCCGCACGCGCACTTTCAGAAGGTCTGTCCCGACAACGTCATACTCGCCGAAGCTCGTCGTCATCCGGTAGGTGTTGAGAAAGCCGTCATTCCGCACGGGATCAACAATGCGGTGATGGGGGCCCTGTTGAAGCTCGGGCGTCAAAACGCGGGCCGCGGAAAAACTCGGCGGCGTTTCATACCTGCCTGACTGCGCAAGCGCTCCTTGCGCAAAACCAACGATCAGTGCGCCCGAGACACAAGCGGCATATGCTGTGTGAACCCGGGTTTTCGGTAGATAAATCATTGCTCCAATCATGTTTGCGCACCCCAAATGATAAGAGCATTCTAGACCGAAAACGCCACCCTGATCCATACGCTGTCAATCTTCTTGTTTGTTTCCCTAGGGTTAGAAGAAGGCCTGCCTCTGGCTCGCAAACACTGTCCGCAAGGTGCCAGGGGGCATCAGCTACATTGGACCGGTTACGTTAGTGCATTAATGCCACTTCGTTTTTTTGAAAAAGTGACAGGAAAATGTTTTGGCGGCACTATATGGAACAGTATACGCGTCAATGGCTTTGAATTGGTGTTGCCTATCGCTGGGAGAATGGGCGGCGGGCAAGGGAATTCACGGATTGTAGGGAGGGCTTTGCGGTTTGGTTGCGATAAAGACGCAGATGCGGTTTTGGTCACGGGTTTCTAACATCAACCTGTTTTCCGTGAGCGACCGTTATGGTCGACACTTTGCGAGACCGGCGGGACGAAACCGGTCTCTCGATCTGCCGAAGATCCTGGTCCAGCTCCTGCTGTTCAGTGTTCTTGCATTTGTCCCGACCAGCGACACGTTCGCAGAGCCGTACAATTTCGGAGATGACGGCGGCTACCCTGTGTCTGGATCGGAGGCCCCACAACAGCTCCCCGCCAGGAGGACTTATCGTCCGCGCCAATACCCGGCTCTCATGTCCGGCGGGGCACGCCCGCAGGTCCTGCCGAAGGCTCCCGGAGTTGTCAACTTTCCCAACAAGGAAGCGGCCGGCACCGTGATCATCGTCAACCGGCGGTGCAAGCTCTATTACACTTTGTCGCCGACCACGGCTTATGAGTATCCGATTTCAATCGGTCGGCTGGGCTTCACCTGGACCGGCACGGAAAAGATCAGCCGCGTGGTCGACTGGCCGGACTGGATTCCGCCGCCCGAGATGCTGAAGCGCCAGCCCGGGCTTCCCCGCAAAATGACGGGCGGAGTTGATAATCCGCTCGGCGCCCGAGCCCTCTATCTGGGCTCAAGCCTCTATCGGATCCATGGCACCAACAACATTAGAACCATTGGCCACGCCGCCTCGTCAGGCTGTTTCCGGATGATGAATGAACACGTCATGCATCTTTCGACTCAGACACGCATCGGCACGAAAGTGAAGGTCGTCGAAAACTGGCCGCTTGCGGGCGGGTATGGCTCCCAGCAGTTTTGCGGCGCGGAGATTCCCGTGGCCCAACGCCAGCAACAGCAGCGGGCTCCCCGGCAAGGCGGTGGCGGTGGTCTGGGCCCGCTGGGCATCCTTGCTCCCTGGCGCTGGTGACAAGGGGGCAAAAGAAGGTCCGTGGACGCATAGTATTGCAATTTCCTGAGCTGGCTTCGGATCAGAAGCCAATATCCATCGCTGGTTCGATATGCAGCTTACCGTGGATTTTCCTTCCAATCCGAAGGTGCTGTATCTGTGCGCACCTGTGATAGATCAGAATGAAATCACGGGTCTGCCGGTTGCGGCGGATCGGTCTGAAAGAAAAAGACTTCAAAGCAGGGAGCGAGACGGGAACATGGCAACCAAACTTCTTGATGAGTCGGCAAAGGGCGTCTACGTCATCGCCGCGACGCCGTTCACCGAGTCCGGTGCGGTGGATTTGGACAGTGTGGACAGTCTGACGGAGTTTTATATCGGCCAGGGCATACACGGCATGACGGTTTTGGGCGTCATGGGCGAAGCACCGAAACTGACCGACTCCGAGCAAACACAACTGATGCAGCGCTACATCTCTCGCGTGAATGGCCGCGTTCCGGTCCTGGTGGGCGTGTCCAATCCCGGTATCGATAATCTGGCGGCGCTGTCCAAGGCTTCCATGGATGCCGGTGCTGCCGGCGTGATGATTGCCGGCATCGGCGGCCTGAAGACGGACGATCAGATACTGGCCTATTTCGAGAAGGTGATGTCCAAGCTCGACGACGACATTCCCGTTTGCCTGCAGGACTATCCGCCGACGACGACAGTCTATTTCTCCAACAGCGTCGTCAACAAGCTCATCACCGATCATCCGCGCATCAAGATGTTCAAGCATGAGGACTGCCCCGGCCACCGCAAGCTCACGGCCCTGCGCAATGCACCGGAGACCCAGGGCGTGCGCCGCGTGTCGATCCTGACGGGCAATGGCGGGTTGTACGTCCCGCAGGAGCTGCATCGCGGCGGTGACGGCATCATGACCGGGTTCGCCTTCATCGGCGCGCTGGTGCAGGTCTACGAGCTGTTCGTGGAGGGCAAGACCGAGGAGGCCGAAGACTTGTTCGATCTCTACCTGCCGGTGATCCGGCACGAACAGCAGTTCGGCTTCGGTCTGGCGCTCAGGAAAGAGACGTTGAAGCGGTTTGGAGCGCTCTCCTGTCCGATTGCCCGCGCACCGGGGCCGGCCATGGACGCCGATGACACAAGGGAACTGGACGCTCTGTTCGGCAGGCTCCGCAAAAAACTGCAGGATGCCGGCCATCCAGTGCCTGAAGGGATCTGAGATCGGATTAACGGACTTTCCTTAATCCGGGCCGAACCGCGCACGAACGAACCAGGACGCCAAACGGTTTCATCTGCCGCGCGCAAAACAGCGTGACTGGCGTTGCGTGAGTTGGGTTTGCGTGCTGCGGAACCTCTAATACCCTGATAACACGATATAATTTCCTGTAGCGGAAGCGCGGAATCGCGATCCGGCTTGTTGTGGCGAGAGGGGCATTTTCGCTGCAACGCCAGAGGCGGACAACAAAGATCACACGCCTGCGAGATTTCCTTCTCAATCCCGGCGCGCGCACCAAATGTTGGGACAAGCCGGCGGGCTCCTCCCAACCGCCTTGAGCCGGCGATGTGAATGAGAAGGACTGAAGGAGTAGATCTCATGAAAACCGCTATCACAACGTTTGCTCTGACTGCCGCCGCGTTTGTTACGACCAATGCGGCCTATGCCATGACCAAGGCAGACAACTTCTGGTACATCCAGTCTCTGACCGGTAACTAAGCAGTCCGCAAGGAATGCATTGGGAGTTGAGGCGGGCTGACGGCCTCCGCGCCGGCGGTTCGTCTCAACACCATCACAAGACAGCACCTCTCCTGTCTTGCGGGCCGTCCACCATACGTGTGGACGGCTTGATCATTTTTGAAACGGATGCTGCTCAATCCAGTGCCGCGCAATATCGGCGCGTCGGCAGACCCAAACGTCGTCGAACCCGGAGATGTAATCGAGCAACCGCGCCAATCCTACGGCCCGCGCGGGATGACCGATGATGCGGTTATGCAGACCGACCGACATCATCTTGGGCGCAGTCGCGCCTTCATCGTAGAGCATGTCGAACCCGTCCTTGATGTATTGAAAATAATCATCCGCCGTTGCGAGAGACCCGCGCATGAACAACACATCGTTGTTGGTCAGGGTATATGGCACGATCAGATGCGCCTTGCCGTCCACGTCGGTCCAGAAAGGCAGGTCATCGGCATAGGAATCGGAATCGTAGAGAAAGCCGCCTTCCTCAATCAGCAACCGCCGCGTGTTTTCGCTCGGCGCATACCGGCAGTACCAGCCGAGCGGACGCTCGCCGAAGGCCCGCTCAATGGACGCGACGGCGCGCCGGATGTGGTCGCGTTCGGTCTCCAGATCGAGCTCATAGTGTTTGACCCAGCGCCAGCCGTGACTGCAGACGTCGTGCCCGGCTGTCTTGATCGCCTCGATCGCGTCCGGATTGCGCTCCAACGCCAGGGCGCAACCGTAGATCGTGACCGGCATGTCATGTGCCGAAAACAGCCGCATCAACCGCCAGAAACCCGCACGGCTGCCATATTCGAACATCGACTCAGCGCCGAGGTTCCGCATGCCGGGCGGAAACACCACGCTTGCGTTCTCGGTTAACCCGGTCTCGGTTTGCTGCTCGCCATCCAGGATCGACTCCTCGGAACCTTCCTCGTAGTTGAGCACGAAATTGACCGCCAGACGCGCGTTACCCGGCCATCGTGGATCGGGCGGGTTCGCGCCATATCCGATCATGTCCCGGGGATAATCTGAAGTCATTGCGCGCTCCTTCTTTTGCTTTCGATGGCCTCCAGAGTGTGGAATGCCGTGATATGCTTATTCCGTTACGTCAATGACTTCCGCCCCCGTGGTTTCTCTGAGCCGGGCGGGGTCGACCTCGAACACCGCCTTAGGCGTGCCCGCCGCGGCCCAGACCGTCTCGAAGGCCAGGAGGTCCTTATCCATATAGGTCGCCAGCGGTGTCGTATGAGCAAGCGGTGGAATGCCGCCGATGGAATAGCCGGTGGTCTCGCGCACGAAATCCGCATCCGGTCTTTCAAGTTCTTCACCGATAATTGCCGCAACGCCTTTCTCGTTCACCCGGTTCGGACCGGATACAAGAAGGAGATAGGGGTTCCCTGTATCGGCACCCTGAAAAACGAGTGATTTGACGATGCGGTCTACGGTGCAGCCGCATGCCTTTGCGGCGTCTTCGGCGGTCCGCGTGCTGTTGTCCATCACGCGGACGGTGACGTCGACACCGCGTGCCTTGGCGCCTTCTATGAACCGTTTGTTGGCGTTGCTCAGCTCGGTCATGGGTTCTTCTCGTGTCGCCTGTGTTGCGCGGGGTCAATGTGCGGGCTATGAGTGCACCCTCAAACCAGAGTTTCAAGAGCGAAGGCGGTTCCATGAAAATCGACGATGCGACGGTGCGCCATATCGCCCGCCTTGCCCGCATCAAGGTCAGCGACGCGGAAGCGAAAACACTCGAGAACGAACTCACCGGAATTCTCGGATGGGTCGAACAGTTGAGCGAAGTCGATACGGACGGCGTTGAGCCCATGACCTGTGTCACGGATATGCAGATCCATATGCGTAAGGACGAGGTGACCGACGGCGGTTACCCTGAGGAAATCGTCAAGAACGCGCCGGAGAGCACGGACAATTTCTTCGTCGTGCCCAAGGTGGTGGAGTAGTCCGGTGAGTGATCCGACACGTCTGACCATCGCGGAAACGCGCGAGGCGCTGACGGCGAAGGCGTTTTCCGCCGAGGAGTTGGCTCAGGCCCATCTCGATGCCATCGAGACGGGCAACGCGGCGCTCAACGCATTCATTCTGCCAACGCAGGAGCACGCGCTGGACGAGGCGCGCGCGAGCGATGAGCGGATTGCCAAGGGCGACACGAGACCCATGGAGGGGATTCCGCTCGGCATCAAGGATCTGTTCTGCACCAAGGGCGTGCGGACGACGGCCTGTTCCCACATTCTGGACGGGTTTGAGCCCGGCTACGAATCTACGGTGACGCAGAACCTCTGGGATGCCGGCGCGGTCATGCTCGGCAAACTCAATTGCGACGAGTTCGCCATGGGGTCGTCCAACGAGACGAGCTGTTACGACCCGGTCATCAATCCGTGGCGCAGAGACGGCAGCGACGCGAAGCTCGTGCCCGGAGGGTCTTCGGGCGGCTCGGCCAGCGCGGTTGCGGCCTATATGTGTCAGGGTGCGACGGCGACCGACACCGGCGGTTCGATCCGCCAGCCCGCATCGCTGACCGGAACGGTCGGCCTCAAGCCGACATACGGGCGGTGCTCGCGCTGGGGCACGGTTGCGTTTGCTTCGTCGCTCGACCAAGCAGGCCCGATCACGCGGAGCGTGCGCGATTCCGCGATCATGCTGGGCGCGATGGCCGGCTACGATGAAAAAGACACCACCAGCGTCAACGTGGCCGTGCCCGACTATGAAGCGGCCGTGGGCCAGAGCATCAAGGGTTTGAAAGTCGGCATCCCGAAAGAATACAGCATGGAGGGGATGCCAAAGGAGATCGAAACCCTGTGGCATCAGGGCATTGCATGGCTCAAGGACGCAGGCGCTGAATTGGCCGATGTGAGCCTGCCGCACACCAAATACGCGCTGCCCGCTTACTATATCGTTGCGCCGGCAGAAGCCTCCTCGAACCTCGCGCGTTACGACGGCGTGCGCTACGGGTTGCGGGTCGAGGGTGACGACATCATCGACATGTATGAGAAGACGCGGGCCGCCGGGTTCGGCGCGGAAGTGAAGCGCCGCGTGCTCATTGGTACCTATGTTCTGTCGGCCGGATATTACGACGCCTATTATCTCAAGGCGCAGCGTGTGCGCACGCTCATCAAGCGCGATTTCGAGCAGGTTTTTGAAGATGTCGACGTCCTGCTGACCCCGGCGACACCGGGGCCGGCATTTGCGCTCGGCGAGAAGTCCGGCGATCCGATCGAGATGTATCTGAACGATATCTTCACGGTTCCCGCCAACATGTCCGGCCTGCCCGGTATTTCGATCCCAGCAGGGATTTCCGGCGAAGGAACGCCACTCGGACTGCAGCTCATCTCCAAGGCATTTGACGAGGAAATGCTGTTCCGCGTGGGGCATGTGATCGAGCAGGCAGCGGGCAAGCTCCCGGAACCGGAAGACTGGTGGAGTGTGTCATGAGTGCCGATCGTCAACGGGTGTCTTCCGGAAGTCCTTACGAGAAGCCTATCGGCTTTTCGCGCGCCGTGCGTGTCGGAAACATGGTGTTCGTCAGTGGAACGGCTCCGGTCAGCGCCGACGGTAAGAATGTCGGTGCTGGCGACGCCGGTGCGCAAACGCGCCGCTGCCTGGACATCATTGCCGCCGCACTGAAGGAAACGGGTGCGGAGATGAGGCATGTTGTGCGCACCCGGATGTTCATTACCGACGCCGCGCTGTGGGAAGAGGTCGGGAACGCCCATGGCGAGGTTTTCGGCGAAATCCGGCCCGCGGCAACGATGGTCGTCGTCTCCGGTCTGCTTGATCCGGCGTGGCTGGTGGAGATCGAGGCCGAGGCGCTTATCGTCGACGACGATCAGAACTGGCAGAACGCCTGGGCACCAACGGATTGAACGGGAAAAGGGAAAAAATGTCACCACGCAAGGCACAGGACTGCGAGAACATGGACCAGGTCCGCGTTGAGATCGACCGGATTGACCGGGTGCTGGTGGAGTTGATCGCGGAACGGTTCACTTATGTGGACCGGGCGTGGCAACTCAAGGACGCGCCGGAAGATGCGGTGGTGCCCTGGCGTATCCAGCAGGTCGTCGACAAGGTGCGGGCGCAGGCGGAGGAAAAAGGGCTGCCGCCGGAACTGGCCGAAGCGCTGTGGCGGCAGATGATCGGCTGGTTCATCCAGTATGAGGAAGAGAAGTTGCGTGAGGGCTCCGATGGCGAATGAGGGCGCGCCCGCGCATCTGATCAATTCGTCCACCGGTGACTGGGAAATGGTCATCGGCATGGAAGTCCATGCGCAGGTAACGTCGAAAGCCAAATTGTTTTCCGGAGCGTCAACCGAATTTGGAGCGGAGCCGAACGCGCAGGTGAGCCTTGTCGATGCCGCCATGCCCGGCATGCTCCCGGTCATCAACCAGGAATGTGTGGCGCAGGCCGTACGAACGGGCCTCGGACTCAACGCGAAGATCAATCTGGTTTCGGTATTCGACCGGAAGAATTATTTCTACCCTGACCTGCCGCAGGGCTATCAGATTTCCCAATTCACCCAGCCGATTGTCGGCGAGGGCGAAGTCGCGCTGGACATGGATGATGGCAAAGAAATCCGTGTCGGCATCGAGCGCCTGCATCTGGAGCAGGATGCGGGTAAGAGCCTGCACGACCAGGATCCGAAATCGTCCTACGTGGACCTGAACCGGTCGGGCGTGGCCCTCATGGAGATCGTCTCGAAGCCGGACATCAGATCATCGGCGCAGGCGCAGGCCTATGTCTCCAAGCTGCGCTCGATCTTGCGCTATCTCGGCACCTGCGACGGCAACATGGAGGAAGGGTCGCTGCGTGCCGACGTCAACGTTTCGGTACGGCGTCCGGGTGAGGATCTGGGTACACGCTGTGAAATCAAGAACGTGAATTCGATCCGTTTCATCGGCCAGGCCATCGAATATGAAGCCCGGCGCCAGATCGAGATCATCGAAGACGGCGGCGAAATCGAGCAGGAGACACGCCTGTTCGATCCCAAGACCGGCGAAACGCGTTCCATGCGCACCAAGGAAGAGGCGCATGACTATCGCTATTTCCCTGATCCCGATTTACTGCCGCTGGAATTCACCCAGGCCTATGTGGACGACCTCGCCGCGCACCTGCCGGAACTTCCGGATCAGAAGAAGGCGCGCTTCATGAAGGACTGGAACCTGCAGCATTACGATGCCGAGGTGCTAGTAGCGGAAAAGGAACGTGCCGACTACTTCGAGCAAATGGTCGGGCTAGGTGCAGAACCGGCTGCGGCCGTCAACTGGGTGCTGAACCAGCATCTTGGGCGCATCAACAAGGAAGGCATCGCGTTTGAAGATGCCCCGGTTTCCGCCAAGGCCAACACGGCAATTCTGAAAATGACGGCGGAGGGAACCATCTCCGGCAAGATTGCCAAGGACCTCTATGACCTCGTGTGGGAAACGGGTGGTAACCCGGAAAAGCTTGTCGAGGAACGTGGCCTGAAACAGGTGACCGATACGGGCGAAATCGAGAAGGTGGTGGACGAAGTGGTCGCCGCCAATCCGAAACAGGTCGAGCAGGTCAAGGCCAAGCCGCAGACGCTCGGATGGTTTGTCGGCCAGGTGATGCAGAAAACCGGCGGCAAGGCCAACCCGCAGATGGTCAATCAGCTCCTGCGCGAGAAGCTCGACGTCGCAGAAAGCTGATCGCTCTCAGGCGTACCGCGGGCGGGCTAGACACCCTCCAATTCTTGCTTGCTTACCGATCCGACGCGAAGCAAAGGAGTTTTTCGGCTCATGACGCACGAGGCTTGCGCCACACGCCGTCAATGCTGCTAATGTCGGCGGCAAAGCCAGTTCAAGAGAGGGTATGAGTTCCATGACACACGCAATTCAGATTCACGAGACCGGCGGCCCGGAGGTCATGAAGTGGGAGGAGGTCGAGGTCGGCGAGCCGGGAGCGGGTGAAGCGCGTCTCAAGCAGACGGCCGTCGGTCTGAATTACATCGATGTCTATTTCCGCATGGGCACATACCCCCAGGACAAGATGCCGTTCACACCGGGCATGGAAGGGGCCGGCGAGGTGGTGGCGGTTGGCGAGGGCGTAACCCACGTCAAAGCCGGAGATCGGGTCGCATATTGCGGCGCCATCGGGTCCTACGCAGAGGAGCGCATCGTTCCTGCCGACCGGCTGGTTGTCCTGCCGGATGGCATCGATGACAGGACAGGTGCGGCAATGATGCTCAAGGGCATGACGGCGGCCTATCTGCTCCTGCGTACTTATAAAGTGACACCGGAAACGACCTTCCTTTTCCACGCTGCTGCGGGCGGCGTCGGCCTGATTGTCTGTCAGTGGGCGAAGAAGCTTGGTGCCACAATGATCGGCACGGTGGGGTCGGCGGAGAAAGCCGAACTCGCACAATCGTTCGGCTGCACACATACGATCAATTATCAGGAAGAAGATTTTGTCGAGCGTGTCAAAGAGCTGACCGGCGGCAAGGGCTGCGACGTGGTTTACGATTCCATCGGCAAGGATACGTTTCCCGCATCGCTCGATTGTCTCAAGAAATTTGGCCTTTGGGCGACCTTCGGTCAGGCGTCTGGTCCGTTGCCCGATATCAATCTGGGGCTTCTGGCGCAGAAAGGCTCGCTATACGCGACGCGCCCGACGCTGTTCACCCATATTGCCGATCGGGCCGACCTGGAAGAGCTTTCCGGCGCGTTGTTCGACGTGGTCAAATCCGGCGACGTGAAGATCGAGATCAACCAGACATATCCGTTATCCGATGCAATCCAGGCTCACAAGGATCTCGAGGGCCGCAAGACCACCGGATCGACCGTTTTGCTGCCCTAGGCGGCGGGCGCGGAGCACGCCAATAGTTTTACCCCCCTCAACCGACCTTTTAGATGTGAGAGTTATCGCAATGATTGACCTTTATTACTGGCCGACCCCGAACGGCTTCAAGATCACCATTTTCCTGGAGGAGACGGGTCTTCCCTACAATGTGAAATACATCAATATCGGTCGTGGCGACCAATTTGACGAAGAGTTCCTGAAGATTGCGCCGAACAATCGTATGCCGGCGATCGTCGACCATGACGGACCCGGCGGCGAACCGATTTCGATATTCGAGTCCGGAGCGATCCTCCAATATCTCGGGCGCAAGACCGGCCAGTTCTATCCGCAGGAAGAGCGTGCCCGGGTGAAAGTGGAAGAATGGCTCTTCTGGCAGAAAGCGGGCCTCGGCCCCATGGCCGGCCAGGCTCATCATTTCCGCCAGTATGCGGACGAGAAACACGAATATTCGGTCGACCGCTATACCGACGAGGTGAACCGGCTTTATGGTGTCATGAACATTCAGCTCAAGGACAGCGAGTTTCTCGCCGGCGACTATTCCATTGCCGACATGGCGGCCTATCCGTGGGTGCGTCCGTATGAACGTCAGGGTCAGGATCTGGACGAGTTTTCCTATCTGAAGGATTGGTACGAGCGGATTCAAAACCGTCCGGCCGTCGCGCGGGCTGTGGAAGTCGGGATGGACGAGCGGGCGAAATGGGATTTGCGCAAGGACAAGGACGCCAAGTCCGTGCTATTCGGTCAGCGTGCCCGTAAACCAGTGTAAGCCGACAATCCTGTTGTCTGGCCGTGTTGAGTCTATTGTGGGTGCGTAAATGTTGAAAAGTATGGAGTGGACGCCAGCGGCGTTGAGGAATGTGGTTGGCGTCGGGACGATCTGCGCCGTTGCGGGTTTGGGAATTTGGGCGGTCATCGCCGTGATCGGATGGTCGGCATTGGCGCAAACGCCCAACTGGAGTACCAGCCCCACGCAGGTGCAGAAACGCGTCCCCGCACAAGCGCCCCAACGCAATCCCGCAGCAGCACCCAGAGTCAATCCTGCACCCGGCGCACAACCGTCCGCCACTCAGGCCGCGGCACCGGCGCAGAGGGCGGATTGGAATATTCAGTGTCAGAATGCGGCCGGAGGCCGCGGGTTCAACTGCCAGATGTCGCGCGCCGTGGTACTCAAGGAGAACCGTAAACTGCTTCTCAGGGTCACAGTGACATTGCCGGCACAGACCAAGAAGCCATCCCTTCTCGTTCAGACACCGTTCGGATTGTTCCTTCCGGCGGGTGTGCGGCTGCAAATCGATGAAAACACGCCCCAGGCCATGGTTCTGCAGACCTGCAACCAGAATGGCTGTTTCGCCAGCGGACCGCTCTCCGCTCAGATGTTGGCTGGAATGAAAAAAGGTAAGCAGTTAAAGGCAATATTCCAAAACCTACAGAAGAAGGACATAACCGTGCCGTTGCCGCTTACCGGTTTCACCAAGCACTATGCCCAGATGGAGAGCCGGTAAACCTTTCTCTCAAAAACCGCAGGAACGCCAATCAGAGCCCTGGGATCTTCACGTTCGCCAGTCTGAAGACCAAAGTCGGCGAGACGACACCGCGCCGGTTTCCACAGGCTTGCACGCCGGCACTGTCATGAATCTGTCATAACTGCTCAAATCAGTAGCTGATTCTTCGTTTGCGGCATTTTTCCCACCAGCTGCCGAACTGCTGATTTTCACGATCTGGTTCATCCTGTGAAAGCACCCGCCAAAAAACCGGAAAACCGATACATCAATGACCTGAGGCGCTTCGGTTTCAGCCAGGCGCAGGTCCTGGTTGTCCGCGGTACTATCGTACCGGTCGGCCTTTCGTTGCTGTTTCTCGCATTCGTCGCCTTGATGGTCGGCGCCGGTTACACCGGTGTCGGCGAAGAGTCGCTGATCATCGTCAGTGCCGCGGTGATCGGCGGTTACATGGCGTTGAACATCGGTGCGAACGATGTCGCCAATAATATGGGGCCGGCGGTCGGAGGCAAGGTTCTGACGGTGATGGCCGCCGTGGCTATTGCTGCGGTGTGCGAAAGCGCCGGTGCCTTGCTCGCGGGCGGCGACGTGGTGAAAACCGTTGCCAAGGGGATCATCGCACCCGGCGATAGAGTCAGCGTGGAGAATTTCCGCTACCTCATGCTCAGTGCCCTTCTGGCCGCTGCGCTGTGGATCAATCTGGCGACAATGCTCAGCGCTCCCGTTTCGACGACGCACGCCATTGTCGGCGGTGTGCTCGGTGCCGGGGTCGCGGCTGCCGGTATTGACCTGGTGAACTGGGCGACGATGGCAAAAATTGCGGCGAGCTGGGTGATATCGCCTCTGTTCGGCGCGGCCATCGCGGCCATGCTTCTGGCGCTGATCAAGACGAGGGTGATGGATGCGGAAAACCGGCTTGAGGCGGCATTGAAGTGGGTCCCGTTGCTCATTGCCGTGATGGCGAGCGCATTCGCCGCATATATGGCGTTGAAGGGGCTGAAGAAGATATGGAAACCGTCTACCATCGAGATCATCGCATTCGCCGGACTGTCCTTCATCGCGGCCCTGGTGCTGTCGCGTCCATACATTGCGCGGCGCATCAGGAGCCTGAGTAATGAACAACGCGACATAAATAGTCTCTTCGATCTGCCGCTTATCGCCGGGGCGGCGCTGCTGTCATTCGCGCATGGTGCAAACGACGTTGCCAATGCGGTGGGGCCGTTGGCCGCGATCGTGTCGACGATCGGGGATCAGTCGGAGATTGCCAGCAAGGTCAGCATTCCCCTCTGGGTCATGGTTATCGGCGCCTTCGGCATTGCGCTGGGTCTTGGCCTGTTCGGTCCCAAACTCATCGCTGTTGTCGGCGAAAAGATCACCCGCCTCAATTCGCCGCGCGCTTATTGCGTCGCGTTATCGTCAGCGATCACCGTCCTGATCGCGACCACGCTCGGTCTGCCTGTGAGTTCAACCCACATTGCCGTCGGCGCAGTATTCGGCGTTGGATTCTTGCGCGAATTCCTGGAAAACCCGAACCGCCGTCAGTTACGTCCGGGACACAAGCTCAACGCAACCGCCGAAGAGGCCTTCAACAGCCGGAATGCGCGGGGCAAGCGGCGTCTGGTACGCAGGCGGTTTGCGTTATCCATTGCCGCCGCATGGGTCGTGACCGTGCCCGCGGCGGCTGCATTGGCAGCTACGATTTATGTTGTTTTGCAAATTCCCTGATCCAGGGCGTGAGCGCCTGAAACTGCCTGATCAAACCGAGAAAATCTTCCCGATAGGTTACCTTCGGTGCGTCTTCGATAAGCGCCCAGTGGCGTTCGCGGCGTTTCTGGTCGGGCCATTTGTCTTCCTGTTTCTCCACGAGAAACGGATAATAGGTGACCGGGACCTGCTCCATCGTGCCGCCTGCCTTCTTGCCGATCAGGACGGTGAGCGGATAATTTTCCAGAACGATGCCCCGAATGCCGGCCTCTTCGAAGCCTTCGCGGCGGCAGGTTTCGGCATGGGTCTCGTTCTTCTTGGCAAGGCCCTTGGGCAGAATCCATCGCCCGCGCGTCTGCGAGGTGACGAACAGGATCGCGATGGCCTTCTTTTTGGTTTCGAAGGGAATGATGCCGACCCGATGCATTGAAACATGTCCTGAATGATTGCGATTCGCGCGCCAAAGCGGGCCGACAATAATTGGTGCCATTAAGGACGTAAATCCCGCGTGTCGCACGCCCGGTGTGGCACGTCCTGGACCGGGACCGGCTCTACGTCAAGCTGCGGGCGAAGCTGCGGATATCGTCGATCAGGACGTTGGGTTGTTCCATTGCCGCGAAATGACCGCCTTTGGCGAACTCGGTCCATCGAGTGACGTTGTAGACACGCTCGACATAGCTGCGTGGTGGCCATTCAAGCAGCTCTTCAGGGAAGAGGGCGCAGGCCGTCGGAACCTCGACACGCCGCCCTTCCGGCGACAGCAACCGGCCGCCTTCCGCGCGCCGCCCGGCATAAATCCAGCTTGCCGTCGCGAAGGTGCCTGTCACCAGATAGACCATGATGTTGGTCAGCAACGCGTCCTTGCTGTGCACTGTCTCGATATCGCCGCCCCGGGTATCCGACCAACCCTCGAATTTCTCGACGATCCAGGCCGCGACGCCCACGGGGCTGTCCATCATCGCATAGCTCAGGCTTTGCGGCTTGGTCGCTTGCTGGGTGCGGTAGCCGTCCTGGATTTGCTGGTCCCTGGCGAAACGTGAGGCCCATTCTTCCTCTTCAACTCCCTGCGGCCCGTCCGGGTGACGCATGGTCATTATGTTCAGGTGTATCGCGCGGCATGCGGGTGCGTGCTCGTATCCCAGCCAGCTTGATACGGCGCCACCCCAATCACCGCCCTGGGCGATATATTTTTCGTAACCGAGGGTGTCGGTCATCAGCTTTGCGAACAGCCCTGCCATTTCGCGCGGGCCGATGGGCCGCTCCGGTTTGCCCGAAAAACCGAAGCCCGGCAGTGACGGCGCAATGACGTCGAACGCGTCCTCCGCGCTGCCGCCGAAGCGCTCGGGGTGTGCCAGCGGCTCGATGACATGCAGAAATTCAACGACCGACCCCGGCCAGCCGTGGCTGATCAACAGCGGTCTTGGCGCCGGACCGCTGCCTCTTTCGTGAATGAAATGAATATCGAGACCATCGACCGGCGCGATGAAGTGGTCGAAACGATTGATCGCTGTTTCCTGCGCCCGCCAATCGAATTCCTCCAGCCAATAGGCACAAAGCGCCTTCATATAGTCGAGATTTGCGCCGAGCTCCCATCCGTCGAGTGCAGGCATGTCGTCCCAGGGGTAGGCCGCAACTCTGCTGCGGATGCACTCCAGCGTTTTGTCGGGGATCGCGACTTCGAAAGGGCGGATAGAAGAGCCCATGAGGTTCTCCGGTTTTCGGGCAGACGCTGTTATGAGGGCGGTAAGCCTGTTGCCGTCTGGTGCTTCAAGACCAGATCGTTTTAACGAGCACTCAGGTCAGGCGGATAATCGCGCGCGTCGAGACATTCCGTCCCGTTCCAGTATCTGTACTCGCCGCAGTTTGCCGGGCGTGCCCATACCCACCCCGCCGGCAGCGTGGCGTTCGGCGGAGCCGTGGTGATGATCCGCGCATTGGGCGCCACGACGACGGTTACAGGCGACCCTTGCGGGATGGTCACCTGCGGCTGAGCGGGTGCGGGATAGGCGGGTGGCGCGTAGACAGGCGGATAGGGGTAAGGGTTGCCACGCTGATATCCGTAGTTCGGATCCGCCGATGTGGATACCGTGCCCAGCAGGGCCCAGGCGAAAACACAAGCTGCCAACTGCGATACGCGGGACATGACGCTCTCCCTGATCAAAACCGGATTATAGCATGGTTGTGCGAGGCATCGCATCCGATGCGGGTCGCTCCGGACGTGAGCCAAAACGGAGATCATGCGCTTCCGACCGACGCCCGATAGAGCGCCGCAATATGCACCTCCGCCGCATCGATGACCGGAAATCCGCAGTCCTGCCCCTCGAAAGCCAGAAACAGATCGGTGCCGCCGAGAATGACCGTTTCCGCGCCTTGCTCGCTGCAGAGCTTTTTTCCGATCTCGAACAGATAGGCCCGCTGTTCATCGGTTGCCGAACCGGACGACGCAATTGCGATATAGGTGTCGTGGACGCGGGGCCGATCGTCGCCCGGCGGAAGAGCAAACTCGGCTGCCGAAACACCTCCGTAAACGCCTGTCTCCATGACGAAGCGCGTCCCGATGAGACCGGCGCGTTTGATACCGTTTTCGGCAAGATACTGGTCCAGCACAGGGATGGCATTGATCACCGGTAGCGGTGAAATCTCCTCCAGTTCCCGCACGCAAAAATGGCCGCCCATGGAAGTTATCGCCACGGCCTCGGCGCCGGCGGCTTCCAGGCGCTTCACAAGTTCCAGATAGATCCGGGCCTGTTCGGTCTTCGCACCATGGGTCGCGTTGTGAAGCAGGTCACCCATGTCCGCATGAACGATGGTCAGCTCCATGCGTTTCTGTGCCGACGCATGAGCTCTCGTTAGGCCGCGATAGTAAAACTCGGTGGCGGACGGGCCGATACCACCGATCAAACCGATATGCATGTGCTTTCTCCGGACGTCGGGGGGAACCTGAAGGGAAATGTGCTCCTTTCGGAAAGCCCAGGATTTGCAAAGACTGATCTGGCAGGCTGTCCGGACCGTAACCCGACTGTCAGCACAACAAAATACCGTCAAATTTGGAAAACAATTGATCTGATATCGCGGGGTTGCGGCATTATGAAAAGCTTATGAAACAATCGTGCCGCAAGACCGGCAGACGCAAAAAGACGAATTGACATGTCAGGTTCAGTTTTTTCAGCTTTGTCACTGCTGTTTGCCCCGAAGCAGGCGGTTTTCGATCCGGCATGCGGGGATACACGGCTTGGCGACGCGGCCTTCACGCGGATAGGCGGGGCACCGGTTTCGCTGTCTGCGATGACGGGCAAGACCGTTCTTGTGGTGAACACTGCGTCGCGATGCGGCTTCCGGGCTCAGTTCGCAGACCTCCAGTCTCTTCACAGCGACCTCGGCACGCGGGGACTTGTCGTTCTGGCGGTCCCGTCGAACGACTTCGGACGACAGGAGCCCTGTGACGACGAGATCGTGCATGACATCTATCGGTCGGAGCTGAACATCACAATTCCTTTAACGGAGAAGGTGGCCGTGAGGGGGCAGGAGATGCATCCGTTTTTCCAGCAGATTGCAAAGGTCGCGGGCAAACATGCTGTGCCCAAATGGAATTTCTACAAATACGTGATTGCGCCGAACGGAAACCTGGCCGGATGGTTCTCCACGCCGATCAGGGTGCGCTCGCCCCGTATCAGGAGCGTGATTGAGGACTGTCTGGAGATGCAGGCCGCCGAAAGACTTGTACATAGTTGACGCTGACATCGCTGCTGCAGCGGAATGTGCGGCGCAGCGGATTGAAGCTCATACCGGTCTTTTCGAATTCCTGCATCCCGTTCGGCTCCAGTTGCCTGGAAATCTCGTCGGGAGACAGGAACTTTCGCCAGTCATGAGTGCCGCGCGGAAGAAGCCGCAGGACATATTCCGCACCGACGATCGCGAAGACAAAAGACTTCAGGGTCCTATTCAACGTGGCCAGGACAAGCAGGCCTCCCGGTGCCACGAGTTGCGCGCATGAGGTAAGAAACAGTGACACGTCGGCAACATGCTCGACCACTTCCAGTGAAAGAACCACATCGAACTGTTTGCCCGTTTTTGCAAACTCTTCCGGCAACATGTTGCGATAATCGATGTCCGCGCCCGTTTCCTTCATATGCCAGCGGGCAATCTCGATATTCCGCGCCACAGGATCGATGCCGACGACCTCGGCGCCGGCGTGCGCCAGGGGTTCGGCAGCCAACCCCGCACCACAGCCGACATCCACAATGCGAAGACCGCTGAGCGGGCGGTCGGGGGTGGGTGCCAGTGCAAAAGCGCGCGGCAGGAGTTCCGTCAGATATTCGACACGCGCCCGGTTGAACTGGTGCACGACCTTGAATGCGCCGTCGGGCCGCCACCACTCCTCAGCGAGCTGCTCGAATTTGGCAAATTCCTCTTCTCTTGTGTGGTCGAGAGAGAAGGGCTTGAGGATATCTTTCCTGAGCATCGTAGTGTTCAGTGCGTGTTATGAGCCCTGAATACGTGGTCATTTCAGCTTCGGATCATTATGCCAGGAAAGGGCTTCTCGTCGCCATCGGTGGGACGATCCATTGTATCGTGGCGGATAAGGCAGGCGGGCATGCTTGTCCGTATGTGCAGTCAGGCCCAATCGTCAGGAGCCGTCGCACGGCGGCGCGACATCGTCGGTCATGAATGTGCGATAGCGTCGGACTGAGTTCCGCGCCGCCGCTTAACCAAAGTAGGCTTCGTGAACCTCTTTTGTCTTCGACAGTTGTTTCGGTGTGCCCGAGGCGACCACACGTCCCTTCGAGAGGACATAGCCGTAGTCCGAGATGGCCAGCGTCTGATGGACGTTTTGCTCGACCAGAAAGACCGTGATGCCCTGCTGATTGATGCGCCGGATGATGTTGAAATTCTCTTTGACCAGCAGAGGAGCCAACCCGAGGGACGGTTCATCGATCAACAGGAGTTTTGGCGCTCGCATCAGGCCGCGTCCGATGGACACCATCGCCTGTTCACCGCCGGACATCGTGCCCGCAAGCTGTGCCTTGCGGTCGGCAAGGCGCGGAAATGTCTCGTAGACTTCGTCGAAACGCCGCTGGATTTCGCCAGCGGAATCTTCCTGGTAGGCGCCAATGCGGAGATTTTCCTCCACGGTCAGTTTCGGGAAGACCTGACGTCCTTCCGGAATGCAGGATATCCCGGTCGCGATGACCTTATGGGTCGGCAGGCCGCGCAGTTCGATCCCCTCAAATGTGATGTTGCCCCGGTTCGGCGGCGTCAGCCCGAGGATGGAACGGATCAGGGTAGACTTGCCGGAACCGTTCGATCCCAGAAGGCATGTGATCTTTCCCGGTTTCGCCTCAAGGTTGACCCCCTCGAGCACATCCGCCTTGTCGTAGGCGGTGTAGACGTCCGAAACCTGCAAACCCGATGTATCTGCCTTACTCATTCGATCCCCAGATAGGCTTCCTGCACCTCGCGGTCATTCGAGATCTGTTTGAACGTACCCTCGGCGATCTTGCGGCCAAAGTTGAGCACGACGCAACGTTCGGTAATGCGTTCGATCACCCCCATTTCGTGCTCGACGATGATGATGCTCAACCCTTCCATACGCCCGCGCACTTCAAGAATATCGTCCATGAGTTGTGCTGTTTCCTCATGGGTCATCCCGGCCGACGGCTCGTCGAGGAGGAGTAGCTTGGGCTGGCTGATCAGCGCGCGGCAGATCTCGATGCGCCGCCGGTCGATCATCGGAAGCCCCGCAACCGGATCGAACATGCGATCTGCGAGAGGGGCGTCGAAGATGTGGACGAGTTCGCGCGCCGTTTCGAAACTCTCTTCGAATTCCTGTTTGAAAGCAGCACGGGATATCAGGTTGAACCAGAGCCCCTGGTTCAGCCGTGCGTGATTGCCGATCATGATGTTGTCGAAGATCGACAAGGGAAGCGACAGGCGTGAGCGCTGGAATGTGCGGGCGATACCGGCATGGTAGACCGACTGCGGCGATGCGTTGGTAATGTCGGCGCCATCAAAACGGACATGCCCGTCATTCGCCGGGTAGATTCCCGTCACAACGTTAAAGAACGTGGTCTTGCCCGATCCGTTCGGCCCGATAAGGCCAAGGATCTCGCCTTGCCGCAACTCCAGCTCCAGACTGTCGAGGGCGACGACCCCGCCGAACCGCTTGGTCAGCTTTTCGGCAGACATCATGACGGCTGCCTCGGCCTTCTTCTTTCTTGCCGCCGCAGGGCTGCCTGCGCGCGCGCGCTTTGTCTTTCGGGCTGCGTTCATTTTGGCCTCCAGCCGGGGAAGTAATGCCGGACGGGACGGGGAAGAAGTCCTTCGGGCCGGAACAGCAGCATCAGCATCACCATCGCTGCATAGAGAAGGAACCGGTATTCCTGGATGGCCTGCAGCTTCTCCGGAATGATGACGACGATGGCGGTCGCGAGAACCAGGCCCCAGACATTGCCGATACCGCCGAGCAGAACGATCGACACGAGAATAAGGGAGTCGGCGAACGTGAAGCTTGTCGGTGCGACGAACCCGATGACCATGCCGGAAAGGGCTCCGGCAATGCCGATTAGGAAGTTCCCGAGCAGGAACGCGGTGACCTTCCAGCGCACGATGTTGAGGCCGAAACAGGTCGCCGCCGTTTCGTCGAGACGCAGCGCATCGAGGTTGAGACCCACCCAGGACCGCTCCAGCCGCCGCACCAGGGCAAATGCCGCAATGAGGACGAGGAGAATGACGATCAGATAGTTGACGTAGAATGACAGCTCCAGCGCGCCGATCTCGATGTTATTGTTGAATTTCCACCCGAACATTTCCATTCCGGGCACCTGCAGGCCCTGCGGGCCGCCGAGAATATCGTTGACCTCCAGGAAGACCTTGAACAGCAAGGCGAAGGCGATCGTTACCACCGCCGCGTAGTGCCCGCGCGTGCGCAGCACCGGCAGCAGCAAAATCGAACCGATAAGGGCCGCCATCACGCCGCCGGCGAGAATGATCAGCAGGTCGGGAACCGGCGTATGGGCGCCGAGCACCGCCGCCGTATAGCCACCAATGCCGAAGAAGGAAGCACCGGCGAAATTGAGCACGCCCGCGTAGCCGAACTGGAGATTGAGACCGAGGGTGGCAAGCACATAGAGCATCACCGTTGTGAGCAGAAGCAGCGTGAAGTGATCCTCGCGGAAAAAGCCGATGATCACGAGTGCACCGAAAATGACCAGCAGGTGAAGGATGCTTTCGTGATGGGTGAGCGCCTGTCCGGCGCGCGCGAGATGGCCTGACCAGGACGTGGCCAGGATTGCCAGGGCACCGACGACCAGCAGGCCGATGACTTCCGTCTGCGACTCCACTTTAAGAAGTAAAATGACATAGACGATTGTGAGAGCCGTGCCGGCAAGCGCCGGCCAGAGTGTTGCTGGGGTCTGTTTTTCACCGGAATTCATGGTTCACACCCGCTCGGAGATCTTTTCCTGGATCAGGCCGGTCGGGCGCCACGCCATGATGGCGATGATCACGCCGAATGCAAAGACGTCCTTGTATGCGCTGGCAAAGGGCAGGGCGACCGCGCCGATCGTCTGCAGGCCGGCAAAAAGGAAGCCACCGAGGATGGCGCCGTAAATATTGCCCAATCCGCCGACGATGGCTGAAGAAAAGCCGATGGCGCCGAGCAGAAGACCCATTCCGAAGTTGATCTCGTTGTAATAGAGGCCGTTCATCAGGCCAGCAAAGGCTGCGAGCCCGGAGCCAAGCGCAAACGTGATCAGGACAATCAGCGTGAAATTCACACCCATGGTCCGCGCGGTCTCTTCATCCTGCGCGACGGCGCGGATGGCGAGGCCGAGCTTGGTCCGGTTCAGAAGAAGCTGCGTCCCCACGATGACCGCGACGCCGGCAACCAACATGATGACGTTGTCCAGGCGCAGATTGAAATTGCCCAGGGTGAGAGAGTTTGTCGGCAGCAGGGCCGGGAAGGGCTGCGGGTTTGCGCCTTGCGGATAGAAAAGACGGACTGCCTCGCGAAGCACGGTGCCCAGCATCAGCGTTATGAGCAGCGTGTTGAGGGGCGGCGCGGAGCGAATGGGCAGCACGATGGTGCGCGCGATAACCGCTCCGAGCGCGGCGATCAGAACAATCGACACGATGACGACGATGAGAATCTGGATGGCCGGATGGGAAATGCCCGCCGCTTCAAGCCCAAGAAAGGTGGCCAGTCCGGCAAATGCCCCAACTGTCAGCACGTCCCCATGGGAGAATTTGATGACGTCGAGCACACCGAAAAAGAGCGTAAACCCGACCGCGACGAGGGCATAAATCATACCCAGCATCAAGCCATTCATAAGATATTGCGCAAGGAATCCGATATCCATGCGGGTGCCCCCCAACCGCGATTTTCTTATTGTTATTGGCCGGACCGGCGGCCGCGCGGCGCACCACCGGTCCGGTATCTGTGTGCGTTATTTCTGCCGTGCAAGTTTGCGCTTGCCGGACGCATATTCACTATCTTCCCAGACGGTCCACTTGCCGTCCTGGATCACATACTTTGTGATCAGTGCAACCGTATTCTGGCCGTGATCGTCGAAGGAAATCTCACCAACGATGGAATCGCGGCCCTTGGTCCCGTTCAGCGCGGCGCGGACCTTCTTGCGGTCCGGGCCTTCTTTCTCGATGGTGTCGAGGATGAGGTTCATCGCCGCAAATGCGAATGCGCCGTAAGCCTCGGGTGGATTATCGTATTTTTCCGCGCCATATTTTTCGAGGAAGAATTTCCCGCCGGGCAGTTTCGCGGTCGGCGCACCTTCGCGGAATGCGACAATGCCTTCGCCGAGATCACCAGCGCCCTTGATGAAAGCGTCTGAAACGATGCCCGACGTTCCCTGGAACAGCGAGTCGACGCCGAGCTTGTCCATCTGCGCACGGACGCGGACGCCGATGGGCGTCAGGCCGCCGAAGTAAATGACGTCCGGGTTGAGTTCCTTGATCTTGGTAAGTTCGGCCGTGAAGTCCTGCTGATCGGCTGTGACGCCGAATGTGGCCAGGATTTCCCCGCCATTCTTTTTCAAGTTCTCGCTGAAGAATTTGTTGTGGCCTTTGCCATAGTCGGTGGTGTCGTGAATGACCGCCCATGTCTTGTAACCCAGATCGCGCATGAATTTTGCAGCGGTCTGGTTCTGGTTGATCATGGTACCGTTGACGCGATGCACTTCTTTATAGTCGTTGCCGTAGGTGATCGCGGGAAGCACCGCTCCCCAGACGACAACCGGCAGACCGAACTTGTGGTAGGTGTCGACGGTGGCAATCGCGACTGCCGAGCAATAGTGGGTCGCGGCGGCGACCACCTTCTTGTCCGCTGCGACCTTGGTCGCGGCCTGCACACCGATATTCGGCTTGCATTCGTCGTCCTGAACGATGAGTTCGTATTCGTATTTCGCCTTTGGATCCTTGTTACGCAGACGCACAGCAAGATCGGCGGAATTGCGGCCACCGATACCGTTCGCCGAAACGCCACCGGTCAGTGGACCGACAAATCCGACTTTCACCTTGTCCTTTGCGAATACAGTGTCTGAAGATGATGCGGATAATGCGATGGTTGCGCCAAACGCGAGCGCGGCGAGAAGACTGACTCGTTTCATACCAAACCTCCCTTTGGTGGGCCTTTGCGGCCCTGTTCTTATCATTCTGAAGGAAGCGCGATGGAGCCGATTGGGAGTGTGAGCGACAAAACGGGCGCGCCCGCCTTCAGCTCTGCATCCACACCTCGTTCTGTTTTTGCAAGGTTCAGTGTAATGATGATCCGTCCCATATGCCAGAGCGATAGCTTGATCGGCGGGAACATGTGCTGATCCGCAGCGTGTTAACTGGCGCGATCCGTGATCCGCATATTTTGCGTTTGAATTGAGGTGTTTCCGGCAGTTTGTCAGGCGCTGGCGGGCTCAGTCGAATGGAACCCTGTCGGAGAAAAACTTTGCATAAAGATCGGCGGATGCGCGTTTGCCGACGCTTCGTAAGTGCGTCGTGAGCCATTCATGCGTGGTTTGCCGGCCATCGTCGCGCAGGCCCTCGATCATTTGCCAGTCCGGCCGGAGTTTCGTCCCGCGCGCGAGTTTAAGGATGTGCGGACTGCCGTCTATCAGATGAAAGCGATGACGTCCCATACGCCGGGCGGTTTGATCGGCGAGGAACGGCACACGCGGAACACGCCGATAAGCCTCGATCTGCTCGATCTGCGAGCGCAGGGGTTGATTGAAGGTCAGCCGCCCGATGTTGCCGGAAATCTCTTGATGCGTCGCCGGCAGGCCGGGATCCCGGTCCGGGCTAATCTGAACAAGCAGTGTGTCGTCACACCCGGTTTCGGATATCAGGGTTGTCAGGTCCGGGTTGGCCGAAAAAGCACCATCCCAGTATTAAAAACGCCCGATGCGTACCGCCGGAAACAGATTCGGTAAACAGGCGGACGCGACGACGGCGTTTGCGGTGATCTCGTGGGTCCGAAACACGCGCCCGCGACCGGTGCCGACCTCAGTTGCCGCAACAAACAGGCGAACAGGCGATTCACGTTTCAATTTTTCGAAATCGATTTTGGCGAGCAGAATGTCGCGCAACGGATTGAGGTTCAGCGGGTTGAGGTCATAGGGAGACCAGCTGGAACTGATACGTTCCAGCCCATGCTTCATCAGCGCGCCGGACAGTTTTGCGGTTGGCGCATAGGACAGGGGGGAAGCCGGATGTGAATCCGGCGCTCCGGAACGGCTGATTGTGCTCCACATATCGCTGAGCAGTTGCCGTGCGCCGTCCGCGCCGCCTTCCATGAGGCCGGCTGCCAGCGCGACGGCATTGACCGCACCCGCGCTTGTTCCGCTGATGCCATCGAACCCGGTGACGCCTCGTTCCAGCAGGGCATCGATGACGCCCCACGTGAACGCGCCGTGTGCGCCCCCTCCCTGCAGCGCGAGGTTCAATTGCTGGCTGAACCTGCGTGACTCGGTCGGGGATCCGATGCGCCGGATCAGCGCGGACCAGCCGTGATTGGCGTCTCGCGAAGTTCCAAAGCGCCCGCGAGGCAGCGGAAAGCTTCCAGCGGAATGCGGCATCGTCGTTTCGTTGTCCATGATCCTTTCTCGCGATCCGGTGACAATCTGACCATTGCCATTGTCGCCTCCAATCGTGACGAAGGGTCATATGGGGATGAATTGGGGCAGTTTTGTGCGCTGCACAATATCACCGCATTTGGGGAAATCTTCGGGCAGGTCAATGCGCCTTGCGGGCAATTGCGCGGATATCCGTTCGAACGTGCATTCACCTGCGCGCGTAACCGCCTTCAATTTGTCAGTACACATCGAAATTGGAATTGCACATGTGCCTGCGGAACGCTTTCCGCAGTCTCAGACTGTGATAAAAGGGACGGATGCAGGAACTCATCAATTCCCTATTGGGCGATGTATCGATCGCTGGTTACCACATTTCGATCATCGCCCTCATTGCCGCCGGGTCGTTGGTGATCGGGCTGGTGAGCCGGAATCTCTGGTTCAGCATTGTCGGTGTGCTTCTGTTGTTCTTTTTCTATTTGTTCCTGCCGGCTGTCAGCAATTGAACCTTGCGCGGCTCCTACCTGAGATTTTGCCGGGGCGTAACCGGGCAGCGGTTGCTGCGACTCGCCGCGCTCTCTAAAACCATCGCATTGTTAGCCTTTTCCAGCGCCGTTAAGGCGTAGGAGCAGCGGGACGCAAATGCGATGACAGGCAATTTCCTCATTCAGGCTGCGGTGTTTCTTGCGGCAGCGGCAATTGCCGCACCGATCGCAAAGAAACTGAATATCAGCTCGGTTATCGGCTATCTGGCCGCGGGCGTCCTGATCGGGCCTTTCGGCCTCGGTTTCGTTTACGCGGTCTACCAGGTGGAGAGTATCCTTCACATTGCCGAATACGGCGTGGCACTTCTTCTGTTTTTGATCGGCCTGGAGCTCAAACCCAAGAGATTATGGACAATGCGCGGGTCGGTATTCGGCCTGGGTGGCAGCCAGGTGGTGATTTCCGCCGTGTTGCTGACGCCCGCAATCGCGTTGATGGGCGTGCCGTGGGATGACGCCATGCTCATTGGTGTCGCGCTCGCGCTCTCGTCGACCGCCTTCGTCCTGCAAGTTCTGGAAGAGAAGGGTGAATTGAGATTGCGCCATGGACGCGCCGCGTTCTCGGTTCTTCTGTTCCAGGATATTGCCGCCATCCCCCTCATTGCGATGGTGCCGCTGCTTGGAGCCGGTGGGACGGACGAGGGCATTTCCCTGATGAAAATCGTCTACGCCGTCGGTGCGATCTGGGTCGTTGTCGTCATGGGCCGTTATGCATTGTCGAGGATTTACCGGCTCGTCGCGCAAACCGGTGTCCGCGAGGCGATGACGGCCAGCGCCCTGTTGACGGTTGTCGGTGTCGTGTTGCTGATGGAAGTCGCCGGCCTGTCGGCGGCGCTCGGGGCTTTTCTCGCCGGTGCGTTGCTCGCGGACTCTCCGTATCGCCACCAGATCGAAGCCGATATTGCGCCATTCGAAGGCCTTCTGCTCGGGCTGTTCTTCACCGCGGTCGGCATGGCGCTCAACCTTCAGCTCCTCATTGACAAGTTCGGACTTGTGATGGCCTGCGTGGTGGGCCTGCTCTTCATCAAGGCCATAGTACTTTATGTCCTTGGGCGCTGGCACGGCCTCGACAACGCGGGCGCACGCCGTCTCGCTCTTGCGGTATCGCAGGGTGGGGAGTTTGCATTCGTCATCTTCACCACTGCCCTGGGCGAAAATGTCATTGGCCGGGATCTTGCGGAGCTGCTTACGGTGATCGTCACGCTCTCCATGCTGGCAACGCCGTTGTTGCTGCTCGCGGATGATTTACTCACGCGCGCGGGACAGCCGGACGGACGGCCCTTTGACGAGATACCCGAAGAACAGGGACACGTGGTCATCGCCGGCTTTGGACGTATCGGACAGATCGTCGCCCGGATTCTGCAGGCGCGCGGCATTCCGTTTACCGCTCTCGATGGCTCGCCTGAACAAATCGATCTCGTAACCAAGTTCGGTGGCAAGGCCTATTATGGCGATGCGACGCGCCTGAGCATCCTGGAAGCCGCGCAACTGGACAAGGCACGGGCTTTTGTTCTTGCAATCGGCGACGTCGACATTTCGCTGAAAACGGCGCAACTGGTCCGCCGTCATTTTCCCGATGTGCCCATTTATGCGCGGGCGCGCAACCGGAACCATGTGCATCAGCTCATGGATCTGGGGATCGAAACCATTCGGCGCGAAACCTTCCTGTCGTCCCTCGACATCACCCGCGAAGTTTTGCGCGGTCTGGGATATCCCGAGCAGGATGTCGAGCACACCGTTGATACGTTCCGCGAACTCGACCGCAGGCATTTGTATGACGACTACGAGCATTTTACCGATGAGCAAAAACTCCAGGAACGGGCGAGGGAGCGGTCCGACGAACTCAAGGAACTTTTTGCGCAGGATGAGAGCGACCTCGGCAGCGCCTCGTCGCGATCCGATATCACATGATGGTTGCCGTGAGGCGGATGCTCACGCCGTTTCGGTTTCCAGAGAAAGGACGCGCGTGACGGGTCCTTCTGCCTCGTAGCCCTGCGCGATCATTTGCCCCCGAGCCGGATCGGCGACCATTGCCAGGCGCGTCAGGTCATTTCTGACCGGCGGCTGGAGCCACGAAAAATCATCAAGACGGCGTTCCTGTGCCGTCATCATCTCATATCGGGATTGATTGTTTTCACCGCGTACACGACCGCCCCAGGCAGGATTTTGCCAGGCATTGGCCGCGCTGGCCGGGCCTTCGACAACATACGCTTCGGTTTCCGTTCGCTCGATGACACAGGCTTCGCCGGGGCTTACGCCGCAGAGCGTATAGATGGCTCCAACGCATAGGGGCGTGTCGGTCAGCACTCGCTTTGCTTCCGTGTAGTCCAGGGCGGTTTCAAAAACCCGCCTGAGAAGATGTTCGGGTGTCGGCTCCGCGCTTTTCCAGATGCCCGCCCGGTTCATCATCCAGTCCAGTGGCAGCAGGCCGACCGACCGCGCCATTGGCGCCTGATTGATGGCCGCGGCAAAACGGCCGGGAGCCATGGCCTGCAGGACGCCCGTATAACCCGGCCAGGTCATCGATATCCAGGGTCCCGCTTCGCCCGCGATGCGTGCCGCGATGACGTGCCTGCCGAGCCCCGGCGTTTGCCAGTCGAGCACGCGCATGAGGCGCGCCGAGCGGCCGTCCGGTGCCGCACCGGCATTCGTGCTGCAGGTCCACTCGTAGCTCGCATTGAAATAGTAAGCACCCGGACGTCCAATGAGGGCCGAAATACGATCCAGTTCGCCCAGATACGGATTTTGCGCCCGCTCAAGCCAGCGGCGCGAGATGTCGTCGCCGATTTTCAGTGCGATTGTCGGATAATCGGCAGCGGCCTCGTCCAGTAGCGCGTGGGTTTCGTCGAGCGCACGTTCAAGCGTTTCAACCGGCCAGTCTTCGCCCACGTCATGGACGGCGATCTCGGGCAACGGGCTATCTGCTTTCTTGAGCATGATCAGACGGGCGCTCTTCCTTGCGTGGCTTCCGATATATGGGTCCGTTTGTACGACAACGCCATTATCAGAGCGCACTTTACTTGCGTGCACGATTTGCGGTTGCCAGCATGACCAGACCACACGCACCGACGAAATAGAAAAACCCGTAGACCACAGCTCCGCCGACAGGGGAGTGAAACGTGTCGGTTACATATGGGCCCAGGGTTGCCTGCAGGGCATCGCCCACGTAGGTGTGCAGGCCAATCA
This sequence comes from Hyphomicrobiaceae bacterium, assembly GCA_028066055.1. Lineage (GTDB taxonomy): Bacteria > Pseudomonadota > Alphaproteobacteria > Rhizobiales > Methyloligellaceae > UBA2767. The sequence continues at coordinate 115,404 of JALCBY010000002.1, read as the reverse complement.
TCATCTGCGCAATCGTGCCTGCAATCGCCAGACCGACAAACAGAAATCCCAATGCACGCTGCATCGTATGCCCCTTTTGGGTTGCTATTGTGACCCCGGGGATCAGGTTGTCCGAGCCCGTATCTTCGCTCGAACCGCGCTGAAAACCAATTTCATATTTGCGTTTATGCATTTGTGGCCTGAAGTTGCGGGTTTACGCAACCAAGTCGCTGGTGGTTGCTGCAGGGAGACGTTCGGGACTTGCCGATCGAGCCTGTTGAGGGCATATGCTGGTGGGCAGGTTCAACCATTGCTTGGCGTATGAATGGCCCATGAGCGCGTGTGATCTCTATTTCATTTCCGGTTCACCGCCCTGCTGGACGGTCATGCTCGCGCTGGAATTCAAGGGCGTTGCGTATACGCCGCGACGTCTCGACAACGCCAAGCGTGAACAGAAGTCACCCGAGTTCCTGAAGATCAACCCGCGTGGACAGGTGCCCGTACTGGTTCATGAGGGCAACACGGTCTGCGAGACGCTCGCCATTCTCGCCTATCTGGATGGAATCGCGCCGGAGCCTGCGTTGTTCGGGCGATCACCGGCCGAAACGGCGCAGATCTGGCAGATCATATCGGAATGTGACGGGAACCTTCGAAATCCGGTCGGGGATATCTCCCGTCCGTTGTTCCGTGGCAAGGGCGAGGCGTTCAGGGAGCAGATCGTTGAAGCGGCGACATGCGTGCGTGATGAGCTTGCATTGCTCGATGCCCGGGTTGCATCCGGTCCATGGTTTGCCGGCGATACCGCAAGTGCTGCAGATTTCGTTGCCTTTCCCGTAGTGATGCAACTCTGCCGCGCCTCCGCGCGCGAGGAAGCTGCGCCGCTCGAGCTTGGCGTCTATCCATTGGGGGCACACACACCCAATCTCGACAAATGGGCCAAGCGTATCGAAGCGATTGAGGGATACGGCAACGCCTATCCACCGCACTGGAAGTGAGGCACTGGCGTTTCCGGGCCCCTGTCGCATGTCGGAAAGTAACGGCCCCGTCAGGTAGCAGGGCCGTCTGATCGTTCCGTAATCACGGCCGAATTTGTGTGCCGTATCCTATTTGTAGGATACGGGAGCGATGGGCGCAGGTCCGAACAGATTGAAGCGGCGGCCGAGCGCGGCAGTGAAGAGCCAGGGATCAAGGTCCACGTCCGCAGTGATGTTCGTCCCCTGCCAGCTTGCGTCGGTATCGAGAAAGGTCCTCTTCACATCCCCGTTGAGATACCAGCCATTGCCGATCTCAACATCGACACCCGCCTGCAGGGTAAAACCGAACGCATTGTCGAGGTCGAGGCGGGGATTGCCGGCGAGGGAGCCTCGGCCCTCGTCGAAGAAGGCGATATACTGGACGCCGACGCCGACATAGGGTTTGAAACCACGCTCGTTGTCAAAATGGTATTGCAGCGTCAGCGCGGGCGGGAAAATCCAGGTATCGCCGAGGTCGACGCCGTTGAGCGCACCTTTTCCGCCAACTTCGTGCTTGGCGAAACAGCAGAACAATTCGACCGCCACATTGTTGGTGAGGAAATAAGCAAGGGTCAGAGACGGTACGGCTTCTGTGCTGACTTCCGCATCGGCGCCCGCAATGCGCGCACCGCCGGCAAAGACATCCGCGCTTGAGTCCGGATGAACGACCGTAACGCCGACGCGGGCCATGATGCTGCCCGTATTGTCGTCGGCGGATGCGCTCAGGCAAAGCCCGAGCAAGGCGCTCGCGCCAAGGAACAGTGACAGAATTTGGTTGGTTATTCTGGTTCTCATTATTTCAATTCCCCAGGCCCCCGATACCGACTGCACACCGTGCACGCTCAGTTGGTCGCAGAAATGCTCCCGATGGTATTTGCGCCGTCTGTTGGTTCGGAGCCGTTGTGCTGGTTGAACTGCGCGAACGTCCAGCGATGGATACCCCCCCCCGCGCATTTTGTTGATTTCCGTCTCCGACGTGCGGATAGCCAATCGCCGGCAGCACACGCCTGAAACCGGACAATGCTAGCCGGGGTTCGACGCGGCATTCATGATCTAGATCACAGAACCTCTATCCTGTGCGCGCCAGGCGTGGTGAAATGCGTATACTGATCAACTGAATGTCGTGGAGGAACCACATGAGCATTTTTGGAGACATCATGTCGGCCATTTTCGGCAAGTCGGCCGAAGCGTCGCCGCAGGAAGCGTCCGGCGGAGATACTGCGGAGGCGGCAGCGCCGGGCGGGGACGTCGACGTCGAAGCGATTCTGGACGGCCTTGCGGCAAAGGCGGGTCAGAAACTCAACTGGAAAACGTCCATTGTCGACCTTATGAAGCTGCTCGACCTCGACAGCAGTCTCTCGGCGCGCAAAGAACTCGCGCAGGAACTGAACTATTCGGGCGACATGAACGATTCCGCGTCCATGAACATCTGGCTGCATAAACAGGTCATGACCAAACTCGCGGAAAATGGCGGCAAGGTTCCCGAAGACCTGAAGGACTGACATTCCCGGCAGTAAACGACAGGGAGGGGCGACCATGCGTGCGGCTTGGCCGTCTCACTGCCGATGCGCGAGCGAAGCTGTACAAGCCCCCGCGACGACGCCATCTGCCGCGAACACCAAAAATATCGTCTAGCGAACAAAGAACTTGCCAGCGAGATCCTCGGTTTTGAGGAATTGCCGGCACACATCGCAGAACGCGTCGGTCAGGCGTGTTTGCATTGCAGCTTTGGGCAAGGCCAATCCGAAACGCGGCATGGGAATGTTGTCCTTGATCGGCCGGCAGACAAGACGGGTTCCGTCATAGGTGCGATCCACCACGGGCTTCATGATGAGGAGCGTGAAGTATCGTCCGGTTCCAACCATGCTGCGTGCCATTTCATAGGACTTGGTGCGTAGACCGATGTTCGGCCTGAGGCCGCGCGCATAAAACAGACTGAGAAAGAAATCCTGTGTGAAGGGAAGGTCGAGCGTCACCATTTCACGCTCGAGCAACTGTCTCAGACGCACCTCCGAATGCCGGGCGATGGGGTCGTCATGTGCGAGCAGCGCATAAGGGCGAACGGTGATAAGCGGATCGAATTCGAGATCGCTGTCCAGGTGCATGTCATAGGTCAATGCCGCATCAACCGTGCCTTCGAGCAACAGGTTGGCAACGTCCGCCAGGTCGGCTTCCTGTATCCTGAGCGTTACCTCGGGATGTGTTTTCCGCATGCCGCGAAAGGCGATCGGCATGATGAACGGAGCCGTCGGACGGAAGCACCCGACCCTGAGCGTACCGCTGAGGACAGTGCCAAGTCCCCGCACATTATCACCAAGCCGCTCGGCGTCAGCCAGGAGAACCCGTGCCTCGGAAACCGCCCGGCGGCCCGATGGCGTAAGGGCAACCTTCTTGGCGCGCTGTCTTGCAAAAAGAGTGAGGCCGAATTCAGCCTCAAGCTCCCTGATTGCCGCACTGATCGCGGGTTGAGATATGCCGAGTTCCGTGGACGCCGCGGTGATGCTTCCGGAGTCGGCAACGGCGACGAGATACTTCAGCTGACGCAATGAGAAGGACATAAATTTTTCCGAGGTTTCGAATAACAATTATCTATTTTATTGATGATAATAACAACTCCTATGATGCGCCAGTGAACGTGATTTGGGGGATCTTGAAAGTTGGCGCGCATCACCGTCCGCGGCATCACCAAAAAATTTGGTGAACTGGACATCCTCAAGGGTATTGATCTCGATATACCGGATGGAGAGTTTCTGACCCTTGTCGGTCCTTCCGGGTGCGGCAAATCCACGACCTTGAGAATTATCGCCGGACTTGAGAGCCAAACGAGCGGCGATGTTCTCATCGATGACAGGTTGGTCAACGCCTTGCGGCCAAGCAGGCGCGATCTGGCGATGGTCTTCCAGTCTTACGCCCTCTATCCCCACCTCAACGTCTGGCAGAACCTCGCAACACCACTCAAGCTGCGCGATCTGAATTTTTGGGAACGGCTGCCATTACTGGGCGCCCTGGTGCCGGGGCGGGCGCAGAAGACGAAAGCGATAGGCGAGATCGTCCGTGAGACGGCCGAGACCCTCAAGATCGAACCTTTGCTCGACCGCAAGCCGGGCCAGCTCTCAGGCGGTCAGCGCCAGCGTGTGGCATTGGGCCGGGCGATGGTGCGCCAGCCCGCCGCGTTCCTCATGGATGAGCCCTTGTCCAATCTCGATGCCGGCCTTCGCGTGCATATGCGCGCGGAACTCGCCGAGCTGCATCGGACCCTGGCGGCGACTTTCATTTACGTGACGCACGATCAGGCCGAAGCATTGACCATGTCTGATCGCATGGCGGTCATGATGGACGGGGAAATCCTGCAAATCGGTCCGCCCGATGACGTCTATGAGGACCCTCAGGACATCCGTGTCGCTGAATTCATCGGCAGCCCGAAGATCAACATCCTTCCCGGTTCAGGGGACAGCGCGGGGGGAGTCGAATGTCTGGATGCCCGCCTGGCGCGGCGGCTTCGGACGCCCGTCGACGGAAATGTCTCGATAGGCATTCGGCCGGAGCATCTGGAGCTGCGATCCAAGAAGGCCAATGGCAATTTCGAAGGTCTTCTGGTGCATGCGGAAAACCTCGGCTCGGATGTATTTCTGCATGTCACGCTGATGGGCGGCGAGCACCGTATCGTCGTGCGCGCGAGCCCGCAGGAAGCCCATGACCTTTCCGTCGGCGACACCGTGTGGGTTGGCAGGGAACGCGGCAGGGCCATGGCATTCGGCACAAATGGCCAGCGTCTTCCGCTTGTGAGCAAACAGAGATCGAGGAAGGTGGCGTAATGGTTCAATCGCGCGCCCCGATCTGGTTTGTCACGCCGGCGATCATTCTGATGTTCCTTTTGCTGATCGCGCCGGTGTTCGTCGCGGCTACGCTTTCATTCACCGACTACAGCCTCGGTGATCCCGGTTTCAACTGGGTCGGTGCGGAAAACTACGAAGCGCTCGCGAACCGTTCGAGCTACAAAAAGATGTTCATCGCGTCGCTCACCTACGTGTTGATCGTGGTGCCCATTTCAGTGCTGCTGGGCCTTGGTTCAGCACTTCTGATCTCGTCGCTGCGTTTTGGCGGTGAGTTGTACAAGGCGGTTTTCTTCTTGCCCGTTATGGCGACGTTGCTGGCGATGGCTTTCGTTTGGGAGTTCACGCTCGATCCCATCGTGGGGGTCGTGAACGAGACCTTGCGGAGCGGCTGCGACGTTGGCTGGGTCTACAGCCTGCTGACTGGATTGTGGCTTGGGCTCGACCCCGCAACCAGCTGGTACGGGCATGGTTGCGCCGAAGATTTTCCGTTGTGGCTCGGCGACAAGAAATACGCGCTCGGGACCATAGCATTCATCGGTATCTGGCAGGCATTCGGGTTCAACATGGTGCTCTATCTTGCCGGACTTACGGCGGTTCCGCGCGAGCTCTATCAGGCATCGGAAATGGACGGAGCGGATAGCGCCTGGGAGCGGTTCTGGCTGGTCACATGGCCGATGCTCGGTCCGACCCATGTCTTCGTCGTCACCATCACATCCATCCGTTCGTTTCAGGTTTTCGACACGGTCGAGGCGCTCACCCGCGGCGGGCCCAGCAAGTCCACCTACCTGATGATCTACGCCATGTTCGAAAAGGGCATTCAACAGAACCTGATCGGGGTCGGCTCGGCAATCACGATCATTTTCCTTGGCTTCGTTCTCGCGCTGACGCTGACGCAGGTCTACTTCGTGAACAGAAGGGTGCACTATTCATGATGAAGCACTCCAGATGGTTCGGCGAATTTGGAAAGCATGCGGTGCTGCTGATCGGCGCGATCGTCGTCATTCTCCCGTTCTATCTGATGCTGTCCTTCTCCTTTAAGTCGCCAGCGGAAATCCAGAGTATTTCGGGCGGTTTTTTCGGGTCGCAGGAGCTGATGACCGACCGCCGGTGCATCAAGGAAGGGCGATCCGTCGAGGAGTGCTCGATGCGACCCGTCGTCTACAACTATACGGCGGCCTTCAGCGAGGCGCCGCTGCTGCGCTATCTGCTGAACGGCGTCATCGTTACCGTGTCGATCTTTCTGATCCAGGTGGTGATCGCGTTGCCCTGCGCCTACGCCCTGGCAAAGCTCAGATTCTGGGGCAGGGACGTGGTGTTCGGGCTGGTGATCTTTTGTCTGTTGATTCCGGTGCATGCCATCGCGTTGCCGCTTTATCTCATGCTGGCAAAGGTCGGGCTGACCAATACTTACGCCGCGCTCGTCATCCCGTGGACGATCTCTGTCTTCGGCATCTTTCTGATGCGCCAGTTCTTCAAGACCGTGCCGGACGATCTGATCGATGCGGCCCGCATGGACGGCATGAGCGAGTTCGGGATCGTCTGGAAGGTGATGCTGCCGACCGCAATTCCTGCACTTCTCGCTTTTGCGATTTTCTCCGTCGTGGCGCACTGGAACGATTATTTCTGGCCGCGTGTGGTCATCACCGGCGACCGGGACCTGATGACCCCGCCGCTCGGCCTGCGCATGTTCCGCTCCGACCTCGACGGCAATGAATACGGACCGATGATGGCGGCCGCGACGGTGATCGTTGCGCCGCTTGTGGTGGCGTTCCTGTTGGCGCAGCGCCGCTTCATCGAGGGCATCACGCTGACGGGCATGAAATAGCAAGCAGGGTTTTTGATTGCCGGCCGGAGCGCGTGTCGCCGGGGCCGGAGGCCAACCAGGCTCAATAACAAAGGCAAACGGAGCCGCAAACCAGGGAGAAAACGAATGAGACCCAAAATTCTGTTCGCAGCGGTCACCGCGTTTGCAATATCGGCGACTTCCGCCATGGCGCAGACGGTCACCATCGAGGTGGGCTATCCCTATTCCGCACTCTTCGACGTGACCTTCAAGCGCATTATGCCGTTGTTCAAGAAGGCGCATCCCGGCATCGACGTGAAATTCCGTGCCACATACGACAACTATGAGGATGCGACCAACACCATTCTGCGCGAAGCCGTGGCGGACAAGCTTCCCGATGTGACTTTCCAGGGCCTGAACCGCCAGGCTTTGCTGGTAGAAAAGGGCATCGCCAAGTCGCTGGAACCGTTCATCGCCAAGGAAGGCGATATCTCAAAGGACGGCTATCACAAGGCGATGCTCGATCTTGGCACCTTCAACGGCAAAGTCTATGGCCTGCCGTTCGCGGTGTCCCTGCCGGTCGGTTACTACAACATGGATGCCCTGAAAAAGGCCGGTATCACCAAACTTCCGACGACTTGGGATGAAGTCGTCGAGAACTGCAAGAAACTGCGCAAGGCCGGGTTCAAGAACCCGCTGTTCTGGGGTTGGAACATCACCGGAAACTGGTTCTTCCAGGCGTTGATGTGGAGCCAGGGCGAGCCGATCGTCAAGGCTGGCAAGGTGAACTTCCATGGACCGGAAGGGCTGAAATCACTTGAAACGATGAAGAAGCTTTTCCGCGGCTGCAACATGCTCAACCTGCCCGTGGGTGACGCCGGCAAGCCGTTTGCCGCCGGTGAGGTGGCCATGCATTTCTGGTCGACGTCTGCCGTCGGCGCCATCGAACGCGCCAAGGGCGACTTTGAACTGAAGACCGGCGAGTTTCCCGGCATTGGCGGTCCGCCGAAAGGCCTTCCCGCCGGTGGAAACGCCGCCATGCTGGTATCGACCTCGAAGGACCCCAAGGTCGTCGATGCGGCATGGAAGTTCCTGAAGTTCACAACGTCGGGTGACGGGGCCGCGGTTGTCGCGGAGACCACCGGTTACATGCCTCCGAACAAGGCGGCTAACGAATTGCTGGGCGAGTTCTACAAAAAGAACCCGAACAAGCACACCGCCGTTCGCCAGGCGTCCTTGCTGCGCGAGTGGATCGCTTATCCCGGAAGCAAGAGCCTTGCGATCACGCAGGTGATTTACGATCAGCTGGAGTCAATTGTGACCGGCGACTCCGATGACATGAAGGACGTCCAGACCGAACTGGTTGAGGAAGTCAATTCCATGTTGCCGAAGAAGTAGCTCCTCCCGAGCTGACGCCTTTCGCGGCGGCTTCAGCGAACGCCAACCCGTTCTCTGAGGTCGCCGCGGAAGGAAACACTGAATCGCGGTAGCACAATGAAAATCATCCAGGTATCGGATCTGCATCTCGTTCCGGACGGGCAGATCCTATATGGCCTCGACCCGCGTGAGCGGCTTCGGGCGTGCATCGCCGCGATCAATGCGGAACAGAAAGACGCTGATTTCTGTGTCTTTACCGGCGATCTGGCGAATGCGGGCCGGACCGAGGCTTATGAAATGTTGCGGGAATGTCTGGAGCCGTTGCAACTGCCTTATTATCTCGGCATCGGAAATCACGATAAACGTCAGAGTTTTCTCGACGTTTTTCCGGATGTGCAAAGAGATGAGAACGGTTTCATCCAATATGCGATCGATTTTCCCGGCGTGCGTTTCCTCATGCTCGACACCGTCGAGGAAGGAGAGCACTGGGGTTCTTACTGCGCTGAACGCGCGGCATGGCTGGATCGGGAGTTAGGCCAATCGGACGGCAAGCCAGTTTATCTCTTCATGCATCATCCACCGTTTGAAATCGGTGTGCCGTCGCAGGACAATCTCCGCATACGCGATGCTCATCTGTTCACGGAAATTGTCGCCGGAAATAATCGTATCCGCCACATCTTTCACGGGCATGTGCACCGTCCTGTATGCGGGAGCTGGTGCGGCATACCCGTGTCGGCGCTGCGCGGCACGTGTCACCAGGTCCAACTGGATCTGGTGACTGTTGAGCCGATTCCGCTCTGCCATGAGCCGCCGGCCTACGCCATGATCCTGCTGCGGCACGATCAGACCATCGTTCACTACCACGACTTTCTCGACAAGAGCGCCATCTCCGAAACGCAGGCAAGCGACTACCGGAACGACAAGTCAATCGCGGGTCCGCTGCCCGCTTCAATCTGACGAGGGAAACATGCCGTTGCAAACGACGACCATTGGTGCCTACCCGAAGCCTGAATGTACCCCTGTACGTGACTGGTTCCTGGCGCATATGAGCGAGGAGGAACGCAAGGCTTCCGCCGGCCTTTTGGACAACTGGGCGCCCGGAGAATATGAGCGCGCATTGGAGAGTGCGGGCGACAAGGCGGAGCCGTTGTTCCTGGAAGCCACCAAAGAGATCATCGAGGATCAGGTGGGTGCCGGTGTCGATATCCCGACCGACGGCGAGGTGCGTCGTGAGAACTACATCTTCTATCAATGCCGGCGCCTCGGAGGTGTCAGTTTTGAGCAGGTGACGCATAAGTCGGTCCGCCAAGGTGCATTCGAAGCGGACCTGCCGACGATCGTCGGGCCGATCACCTTGACGGCAACCCGGCTGGCGGATGACTGGAAGGCGGCGCAACAGTTCACGTCAAACCCCGTCAAGATCACCATCCCCGGACCGCTTACGGTATCGGATTCCATCGCCAACGATCACTACGACTGCCCGAAGACCATGGGCGCGGATCTCGCGGATGCGCTCAACGAGGAGGTGAGGGCATTGGCGGACGCGGGCTGCAAATACATACAGGTCGACGAACCGGTCTTTGCCCGCAAGCCCAAAGAAGCGCTCGAATACGGATTCGAGAACCTGGAGCGCACGTTTCATGGCCTCCCCAAGGACGTCAAACGCGTCGTGCATATGTGCTGCGGTTATCCCAACGCACTCGACGCAGAGGACTACATGAAAGCCGATGCGCAGTCCTACTTCGATATTGCCAGTGCAATTGACGCATCCTCCATCGACCAGGTGTCAATTGAGGATGCCCATCGCCACAACGATCTTTCACTGCTTGAGAATTTCAAAAACACCACGGTGATCCTGGGCGTCATCGCCATTGCCAAGAGTCAGATAGAATCCGTTGATGAGGTGCGGGACCGGTTGAAAAGCGCATTGGAACACATTGACGCGGAAAGATTGATCGCAGCGCCCGATTGCGGCCTCGGGTTCATGACGCGGGAAATGGCGGTGGCGAAGCTTAACGCGCTATCGCAGGCTGCCAAAAGCGTGTAGGCCTCTCATCCTTCACGGCTGAGTCCGTCGGAACGAGGAAGTTTTAATTTGCCAGAATCCGCGAATGGCACGCGCGCACTGATTGTCGTCTTCGACGCATTGCGCCCCGAATTTCTCACACCGGACCTGATGCCGAACCTGCATGCCTTCGCGCAAGGCGGTGTGCGGTTCATGAACGCCCGCTCGACGTTTCCTTCCGAAACCCGTGTCAATCAGTCTGCGGTCACGACAGGTTGCTATCCCTTCCGTCACGGCGTCGTCGCCAACAATTTCGCAGTATCCGAAGGAAACAAACGTGCGATCCTGAGCACCGGCGATGACGTGGCATTCGAGGCGGCGCTCGACCGGATGTCGGAACCTCTGTTCGATGTGCCAACGCTCGGGGAACGGCTCGCAGCGGCGGGCAAGTCCTACGCGACTGTGAGCGCCGGGACATCCGGCGGCGGGCGGCTCATAAACATCTCCGCTGAGAAAACCGGCTCTTTCCGTTTTGCCATGCGGCGCCCCGAAGTGTCCGTTCCGACCGGTATTGAGACCAAGATTGCTGAGCGGATCGGCCCGCTGCCGGAATATGAACGTCCTGCGATCGACTGGATAACCTATGCGGTCGATTGTTATCTCGATTTCGTCGAGCCGGATATCCATCCTGATGTGATGCTTCTCTGGTTGTGCGAGCCGGACGAGTCCTTTCATTTCCTCGGCATCGGTTCACCCGAGGCGCTCAGGACGATCCATCATGCGGACGCCGAGTTCGGGCGTATTCTTGCCAGACATGAGAGAGAAATTGCGGAAGGGGCGTTGCAGGTCATTGCAATGTCCGATCACGGGCAGATCAGCCTCAGAGGCGAACCGCTCGATCTGAACGCGAAATTCAGCGCGGCAGGGTTCGACGGCGCGAATATCGCCGTCGCCAACGCGGGTGGCGTATGGCTGGAGGATGCGGCGCCGGACAGGGTCGGCGACGTCGTGAACTGGCTGAGGGAGCAGGACTGGTGTGGTCCCATTTTCACCGCTGACGGTACGAGCGACACTCTGACGCTCGATCATGTTCGTGTGGCGCACCGACGCGCGGCGGATGTATGCCTCGCCCTGCGCTATGACGATGCGGACAACGAGTGGGGGGTGAAGGGCATGTCCCTTCATGACGCGCGCTATCCGGCCGGCGGCGGCTGTCATGGGGGTCTCAGTCCTTACGAGTTGCGTAATGTGCTTGTCATGTCCGGCAGCCGGTTTAGATCGGCATGCGAGAGCACGCCTCCTGCCAGCAATATCGATATCATGCCAACGCTTCTGCACCTTCTCGAAATCGTGCCGCCCGACGGCGTCGATGGACGGGTGCTGCATGAAGCGCTTATCGATGACCCCGAGTACACCACTGTGCACGTCGAGGACCGGACTTTTCCATCGAGCAACGTGCAAGGTCCCGTTACGCATCTCTCCACATCGTGGGTCGGGAATACGCCCTACATCAACGGGGCCTGGGTGGAATAGGTATCAGCGGTTAACCGGCCCGAGCGACTCCCGCTCGATGATCTCTGTCATGAATTCGCGGCCAGGGATCGTGCGCTCCAGTTCCCGCATGTCGAGCAGGCATTTGGCGGCTGCCACACCCATCCTGCGATGGGGCACATGGACTGTCGTCAGTTTGGGCTCGATAACAGATGCAAGCTCGATATCGTCGAAACCGACAATTGAGATATCCTTGGGAACCCGGAGCCCGCGCGCCTTGGCCCGTGTAACAGCACCCGCCGCGAGCACGTCATTTCCGCAGACAACAGCAGTTGGCGGAGGGCTTGTTGTGATGAGTTTGTCAAATGCACGCCCAGCCGCATCCAGCGAATAGTTGACCTCAACGACCTTGAAAGCGTCTGGATTGATTTCCGCGTCAGCGAGCGCGTCGCGTACGCCATGGACGCGTTCCGCCGCACGGTCGTTACCCTCCGTAATGCCCGAGATCATGGCGATATTCCGGTGCCCATGTGCGATCACATGCTCGGCCATGCGTTTTGCAGCCAAGCGGTTGTCAAACCCGACACAACATGCGGCCTGGTCGCTGTGGTTGGTCCATGCAACGACGTATGGAATCCCCCGTTTGTCCAGATAGTCATAGCTGGTTTTCGGACGGTCGGCGCCGATCAGAAGCAACCCGTCGGCCCCTCGTTCAACCAGAGTGCAAATCTGCTCGAACTCATGGCTCGGACTGTAGTCCGAACTCGCCACGAGTAACGTCATACCCGCCGAAGCAAGCTCTTTCTGAAATGCCTGGAGTGCACAGGCGAAGATCGCGTTATCCATCGTCGGGATCACGGCACCAGCGGTATTGGTGGTGCGCGAGGCGAGGGCACGTCCTCCGAAATGCGGCGTGTATCCCAGCTCGTCGACCGCGCTCATAACCTTTTCGCGGGTATGATCGACGACTTTCTCCGGTGAGTTCAGACAGCGTGAAACCGTGGCGGTCGAAACGCCCGCACGACTTGCAACATCCTCAAGTGTGGGTAGCGGCGCCAAAAAGGCCTCCTTGTGGCTCGGCCCGGAGAATACCGGATTCGATGATTATGTATCATGTAAGCGCTTGCATTCCTAAATGTAAGCGCTTACAGTTAACGCGTTGGCATATCGATGGGGAGGGATTCAGATGAAAAAGCCAAGCGTTGTGACACTGCTGGCAGCCGCCGTGCTGTTCGTCGTGTTTTTCGCAAACGTCGCTATCGGTGCGGCGGGGCATAAGCCCGTATTCGGCGACATCCCCGAAATGTTGATCCTGTTTGCCTCATCCATCTGCTTTGCCATCTCCGTTCTGCTGTTCGAAGCGGAAGACAAAAAATCCAGGGCTCAAACGAACGACCGCGCGTGATGCCACGCCGAACAACAGCAAATTTACAAGAATTGGGAGGAAAGATACCGATGACCGCAAATCATAATGCGAAAGAAATTCAGAGTTTTGAACGCCGTCAGTTCTTGAAGGCTGCTGGTATCGGCGGTTTCACCACGGCTGTCCTGGTTGCTGCCGCCGGGACGTTGGGTTCCGATGAAGCTATCGCGCAAACGGCAAAGGAGGAACGTGCACGCCAGAAAGCGGCCAAGCACGTGATGACCGTCGCAACCGCCTACATCCTCGGCGCTTCACGCAGCTACCCGATCATGCAGCTCGATCTGAAGGAGAACATCCAGAACGCGACGCGGGGGCAGGTTTACGTCAAGCTGGCGCCGGGCGGTCAACTTGGGGCCGGCGGTGCGCTCGCGCAAAAGGTGCAGACAGGGACGATCCAGGCGGCGCAGCATTCCCTTTCCAATTTTGCGCCTTTCGCTCCGGTCGTCGACCTCATCAACCTGCCGTATTTCTGCGGCGCCAACCAACGCTTCGTGAACCTCGTCAACTCCGACGCCTGGAAGGCGGAGGTGCATGCCAAGGTCAACAGCAAAGGGTTCAAGCCGCTGTTCTATGTGGTCATCGACCCGCGCGTCGTTGCCATTCGCAAGGGTGGAGAAGGCGCGGTTCTGAAGCCGGCGGACCTCAAGGGCGTCAAGTTTCGCGTTCCGGGCTCAAAAATGCTGCAACAGTATTACCGGATGGTCGGCGCGAACCCCACGCCTGTTGCCTGGGGCGAAACGCCGTCTGCGATCAAGCAGGGTGTCGCGGATGCACTCGATCCCGCCGTCGGCGCGCTCTACGTGTTCGGTTTCAAGGACATCCTGAGCCATATCACTTTCACGCAGGCCGTGCCGGACAGTCAGGTTTATTCCTGCAACCTCGAATGGTTCAACGCACTGCCGAAAGACGTTCAGGAAGGCATTGATTTTGCCTCCGAAGTCACCGCCCAGCAGAATCTTGCCAAGGTTCCGGCGGCGCGCGGCTATGCCATGTCCGAACTCACGAAGTCCGGCGTGAAATTCCATTCCCTGAGCAAGGATCAGCTCGCCGAGTGGCAGGAAGCCGGCGGTTATCAGCGCAGCGAGTGGGACGATTTCAAGAAGGAACTGGCGGGCTCCATGGCCACCTTCGACAAGCTTGTCGAGGCTGCCGGAACCATGGGCCGCTACTACGTCCACGACGCGTAATCACCTGTCATAACCCGGGCGTGCACTGTCGCGCCCGGCGCCTTCCGGCGGTTGGCGCCGGAAGAGGCTCGGCGCACAGCGTCGCAAATGGACAGCACGTGCAGCCAGGACGGGTCGGCGCAGGTGCAGAGGGACAAACCAATGCTCAAACTGCTGAATGAGAATCTCGAACGTTGGGCGCTTCTGATTTTCTACGTGATGCTGGTCATCACGATGGCGGTCGAAGTCGTTCGCCGCGAGGTCTTTGCCTATTCGTCCATCTGGGGCGAAGAGATCGTGCGCTACGCGTTTATCTATCTCGCCTGGATCGGCGCCGCTGCGGCGGTGAGGGAACGGGCACACTTACGCATCGATGTCATTTTCAATTACATCGTCTCTAACCGGGCCAAGACGCTTCTCTACCTCCTGGGTGATCTGGTGATGCTGGCCGTTGCTCTCATTGCCGTTTACTGGTCCTGGGAAACTGTCCTCGTGTCCTGGAAGTTCGGTTCCGTGAGCCATGGTCTTCGGGTCTCGATGGTCTGGTTCCTGATGGCGGTCCCGCTTGGGTTCGGCCTCATGATCTTTCGCCTTCTGCAATCCATCATTCGCGACCTGTCCGACCTGAAGTCCGGCAAACCGGTCTTCGAGGGCGAACGGTTGTTCGACTAGGGGAGGGCGAAACGATGCTTTGGCAACAACTCCAGGAACCCGTCGTCGAGCTCGGTTGGAGCTTCTACGGACCCGTCCTTCTCTTCGTTCTGCTGATTGCACTCGGCGTTCCCGTCTGGGCCGCCATTGGTGCAAGCGCGACGGCAATGCTTTTGATCTCCGAAGTCCTGCCGCTCTCGCTTATCGGCGAGTCGCTGTTCGATGGAATCGATCATTTTGCACTGACGGCGGTACCGTTGTTCATCCTGACAGGCGACGTGCTTGTGCGAACGGGCCTCAGCCGTAAATTCCTCGATGTCGCCGATGCCATTACGCGATGGGCACGCGGCGGCTTCGGCTCCGCGACCGTGCTTGTCTGTGGCATGTTTTCCGCCATCTCGGGGTCGGATGCGGCGGGCGCCGCAGCCGTCGGCCGCATGACGATCGATCGGCTGGTCGAGAGTGGCTATCCCCGACCATATGCGTGTGCGCTTGTTGCTGCCGGCGCCTGCACGGGTATCCTGATCCCGCCGTCGATCGCCTATATCGTCATCGGGCTTGTGCTGGGCATTTCGGCCTCGACGCTGTTTCAGGCGGCGCTCATTCCGGGCCTTCTGATCCTCGGTTCCATTTTGGTCACGAATATCGTCGTGAACCGGCGTCATGCTTATGAGGCCGGTGGATTGATGACCTTTTCGGAGTGGGCAAGCAATCTGGTCAAGGCCATTATGAGTGGCTGGTACGCGTTTCTCGTGCCGGGCATCATTTTCTACGGCATTTTTTCCGGTCGCCTGACGCCGACGGAGGCGGGCGCCACGGCTGTGGTTGTGACCATCATTCTCGGCTTCATCCTCGGCACGCTCAAGCTCAAGGATTTTCCGGCGATGATGGTCAGCTCAGCCAAGGTCAACGGCGTGATCCTGCCGATCATTGCCATGTCTCTGCCGCTGGCGCAGGCTCTGGCGGCACTCGGCGTACCGCAGGGTTTCGTTTTCGCCGTCACGTCGCTGACGGACAATCCCTATTTCCTGATCCTGCTGATGATCGGCATTCTGATCGCCGCAGGGTGCGTCATGGAGACGACGCCGAACATCGTCATCCTTGCGCCGATTCTCAAGCCCCTGGCCGATGAAATCGGCATGAACGAAATCCAGTTCTGCGTCATGATGATCACAGCACTTGGTGTGGGCTTCATCACGCCGCCTCTGGGGCTGAATCTCTTTGTTGTCTCGGGACTTACGGGCGAGTCTATACTGAAGATCGCGGCACGCGCCGTGCCGTTTGTCTTCTTCATGCTGATCGTCACTTTGATGATTGCTTATTGGCCGCCAATCTCGACGACGCTGTTGGGAACAAACTAAAGGAGTGCGCACGATCAATGGCTGTCGAATATCTCAAGAAAGCCCCCAAGACGTCGACGAGTGACGCGTCTGACGTGCAGGCGACGGTTCAAGCGATCCTCGACGATATCGAGAAGGGTGGCGAGGAGGCCGCGCTGCAATATGCGGCGAAGTTCGACAAGTATGATGGCAACATCGTTCTAACCCGCGAGGAGATCGACGCGGCGACAGCATCCCTTTCCCAAAAGGTGAAAGACGATATCCGGTTCGCCCGCGACAATGTCCGCAAATTCGCCGAGGCCCAAAAGGACACGATTTCCGACATCGAGATCGAGATCATTCCGGGCTTCGTCGCGGGTCAGAAGGCGATCCCCTGCCAGGCAGCCGGGTGCTATGTGCCGGGGGGCCGTTACAGTCACGTCGCGTCAGCGATCATGACCGTAACCACCGCAAAGGTCGCCGGTTGCGGCCACATCGCCGCCTGTTCGCCGCCACGGCCCGATGTGGGGGTGAATCCGGCGATTATCTACACCGCCGACGCCTGTGGCGCCGATACCATCCTTGCGCTCGGTGGCGTGCAGGGAATTGCCGCCATGGCGTTCGGTCTGTTCGACTTGCCAAAATCCGACATCCTGGTCGGGCCCGGAAACCAGTTCGTGGCGGAGGCAAAACGTATCCTGTTCGGTCAGGTGGGCATCGACATGCTGGCAGGGCCGACCGACAGCCTGATCCTCGCCGATGAAACGGCCGATCCATTCGTTGTCGCGTGGGATCTCGTCGGTCAGGCGGAGCATGGCTACAACTCACCGGTCTGGCTTGCGACCACCAGCCGTCCGCTTGCCGAGAAGGTCATGGAGCTGGTGCCAGGTCTGATCGACAGCCTGCCCGAGGTCAATGCACAGAACGCAACTGCTGCCTGGCGCGACTATGCCGAGGTGATCGTCTGCGATGACCGTGAGGAAGTGGCCGAAGTGTCTGACGGTATTGCGCCGGAGCACCTGACCGTCATGGCGCATGACCTCGATTGGTGGCTCGACCGCCTCAAATGCTATGGGTCCCTGTTTCTCGGCGAAGAAACGACAGTGGCGTTCGGCGACAAGGCATCGGGTACGAACCACGTGCTGCCGACCTCCGGCGCGGCGCGTTACACAGGCGGTCTTTCGGTGCACAAATACATGAAAATCGTGACCTGGCAGCGCGCGACACGAGATGGAGCCAAACCGGTTGCGGAAGCCACGGCCCGCATTTCACGCCTCGAAGGCATGGAAGGGCATGCGCGGACCGCCGATATCCGGCTAGAGAAATGGTTCCCGGAGGAAAGCTTCGATTTGACGGTCGCCGAATGACAAGCCTGTTTTCCCTGGAAGGACGGGTCGCCTGTGTCACGGGCGCCAGCAGCGGGATCGGCCGGTTTCTCGCGACCACACTTGCGCAATCTGGAGCTGCGGTCGTGGGTGTCGCACGCCGCCGGGCAGAACTCGACGCATGGAAGCAGGAGGCTTTAAAAGAAGGAGCGCACGCGGACTTTATCGTATGCGATCTCGGTGATCCCGCCGGTGCAGCCGATGTTGCGGAACAGGCCGTGAAACCTTTCGGACCGCCCGACATTCTGGTGAACGCGGCAGGCATCAATCCGCGCAAACATGCCGATGACGTAGATCCCGAGATTTGGCGTCACACCGTCGATCTCAATCTGAGCGTCCCCTTTTTCCTCTCCCAGAAGCTTGTTCCCGACATGGCGGCGCGTGGCTGGGGCCGGATCATCAACATCGCTTCTCTGCAATCGCACCGCGCCTTTGCAAACGGTCTGGCCTATGGCGCATCGAAGGGCGGCGTTGTCCAACTCACCCGCGCCATGGCCGAAGCCTGGTCGGATCGGGGGATCACCTGCAATGCGTTGGCTCCCGGTTTTTTCCCGACTGAGCTGACCGGCCCTGTCTTTTCCGATGATGATCTCGCCGGGCGGATGGCCGAACAGACCTGCATCGGGCGCAACGGCCGCATGGAAGACCTGATCGGACCCGCCATATTCCTGGCATCGCCTGCGTCCGATTATGTCACCGGTCAGGTGCTGCACGTCGACGGCGGGTTCACCGCTAAGTGAGGCCGCCATGAAAGCGCTTGTCTATACCGGCCCGAAACAGCTCAGCTTTCAGGACATGCCCGATCCGGCGCCCGAAGGCGGAGAAACGCTGATTGAGGTCGATGCCTCGGGCATTTGCGGTTCGGACATGCACGCATGGCTGGGACATGATGAGCGCCGTCCCGCACCGTTGATCCTCGGCCATGAGGTGGCGGGGATGATAATCGCCGGGCCTTCCGCCGGAACGCGCGTCGTGGTCAATCCACTGGTCACGTGCGGAACGTGTGAGATGTGCCTACAGGGCCGCACGAACATCTGTCCGGACCGCCAGATCATATCCATGCCGCCGCGCGAGGGCGGTTTTGCCGGGCTCCTGCGAATGCCCGAAAGGAACCTGCATGCGATCCCGGCCGACTTCGCTGCGGAATGTGCCGCGCTGACGGAACCGATTGCCTGTGGGTGGCACGCCATCCGGCTCGCGCGGGACGTGAGTCGGACACCGCTGAGAGCCTGCCGGGCGGTTGTTCTCGGAGGAGGAGCAATAGGGCTCGGCGCGGCGCTTGTTCTGGTCGCACGCGGCGTAAGGGATATCTTTATCGCCGAGACGAATCCGGAGCGGCACAACGCCCTGCGTGAAGCCGGTCCGTTCACCGTCTATGACCCTGCGTTGAACGAAGGGCCCGCACAGGGGTCGGCCCACATTGTCGTTGATGCATTCGGTGGCACGGCCACACGCAAGGTGGCAAGCGCGCTGGCCGCTCCGGGCGGCGTCATCGTTCACATCGGACTGGCCGACGGTGAAGGCGGGCTCGACGTACGCCGCATGACGCTTCAGGAAATCACCTTCATCGGTACATACACATACACGGCGGCAGACTTCAGCGACACGCTTGCCGCGATGATTGCCGGACAACTGGGTGCGCTGGATTGGGCCGAGGTTCGCCCGCTGGAAGAGGGGGCGCAGGCCTTCAAAGATATTCTCGATGGGAAAGCAACCGCGCCGAAGATCATGCTCCGGCCCTAGCCTTGATGCTCTTGGGCAGGCGACGCGGTGTGCAACACGGAACTTTTTCTCAATCGCGCGGCAAGAAAATCAACAACCGCACGCACGCGGGCGGACGTTTGTCCGGCCTCCTTGTGAACCACGTGTACCGGTATGGGGGGCGGCTCGTAATCTTCAAGCAGAAGCTCCAGGGCGCCTGACTTCACGTGCGGGGCGATCATGTAGGACAGGACGCGCGTAATTCCACCGTCTTGAAGCGCCGCAGCAATCGCCGCATCCGCAACATTAAAACGCAATCGGGATGAGACCCGCATGGCCTGCGTCGTGTCGCCATGGTGAAATACCCAGTCGCGGCCTCGCGCCAGATTTACGAAATCCAGGAGGTCGTGATCATGGAGATCGGACGGTTTTTCGGGGCGTCCGCGCGCTTCAAGGTAACCCGGCGATGAGCATAGGACACGGCGCACGCTGCCGACCCGGACGGCGCGCAGGGATGAATCCGGTAACTCTGCAATGCGGACCGCCACATCGATACCCTCGTCGACCAGATGCACCACACGGTCAACGAACAGGGTTGAAATCGAGATGTCCGGATACTGATCGGTGAGTTCCAGCAGGATCGGCGTGATCACCTGGCGGCCAAACACGACGGACCCGGTGACAGTGACGAGGCCGCGCGGTTCGGCATGGATGCCCGCCGCATGACGGTCTGCTGCGTCTACTTCCGCAAGAATGCGCCGGCAATCTTCAAGATAGCGCTCACCCGCCTCCGTCAGCGTCACCGAGCGTGTGGTACGGTGAAGCAGCCGTGCGCCGAGCCGCCCTTCCAGATCGGACACCGCCCGTGTCGCGGAAGGCGGGGAGATGTTCAGCCGCCGGGCCGCTGCGGCAAAGCCTGCTTGTTCGGCGACCGCGACGAAAACCGACATGGCCTGAAGGCGATCCATTGTTATTCCGCGTTATAAAATAATGGATTTTGAATTATCCATATTAAATCAAATTCTAAAAGAGCGCAGATTGATGCGCACAGACAAACGGGCGCGGGAGATCCTGATGGCGGGCATCCGCCCGTTGATTTACGAGGAGAGAAAAGATGTCAGATTCAGCTGTTACGGAAGGCGCTCACCATATCGGTTTGACAGTGCCGGACCTTGCCGCGGCGCGGGCGTTCTTCGTCGACACACTGGGTTTTTCCCAGGTCGGTGAGAAACCCGATTATCCGGCTGTCTTTGTCAGCGACGGCACCACCATGATCACGCTCTGGCAGGCGACAAATCCGCAAAAGGCCGTTGCCTTCGACCGAAAGAATGTCATCGGCCTGCACCATCTTGCGTTGAAGGTGCCCGGCAGCGATGCGCTTGATGCGTTGCATGACAAACTGAAGGATGCCGACGGCGTCGAAATCGAATTCGCACCGGAAAATCTGGGTGCGGGACCGATCCGTCACATGATGTGCACCATCCCCGGCGGCATCCGGACCGAGTTCATCGCACCGGCGTAACGCGAACCCCGAATTTCTGTTGCAACCTGAAGAAATGGAGTGGAGTGCGATGTCCACTGCCGAAACATCTTCGCCTTTTCACCAGGGCGAGCGGGACGTTCAGGCCCGGCTCGGCGTCCGTGACATCGAGGCATGGGCTCGTAAAGTTGTTCGCGACCACATGCCTGAACAACACCGGGCGTTTCACACATCGCTTCCCTTCCTCGTGACCGCGGCGCGGGATGCGGCGGGCCGTCCGTGGGTCACGTTGCTCGAAGGGCCGGACGGTTTTGTCACGTCGCCGGACAAACGGACGCTCGAGATCGACGCAAAACCGGCAAAGGGGGATGCACTGGAGGGTGCCTTCAATCCCGGCGCGGATATCGGCATCCTCGGCATCGAGCTTGCCACCCGACGGCGCAACCGCGTCAATGGCCGTGTTGCGGGAGACGGTTCCGGCGTCATCAGATTTCAGGTGGACCAGACGTTTGGGAATTGCCCGCAATATATTCGCGAGCGCGCATGGCGGCGCGAAGCACAAAACATTCCCGTCGAGGTGATACGCGGAATGCGGTTGACCGCTTCACAGCAGCAATGGATCGCGCAGGCCGATACGTTTTTTATCGCCAGCGGATATCGCGGAAAGGGAGACCACCCGGGCTACGGCATGGATGCGTCCCATCGCGGTGGAGAAAAAGGCTTTGTCCGCGTCTTGAGCGATGGGGCGATCCAGTTTCCGGATTACGCCGGCAACAATCACTACAACACGATCGGCAATCTCGTCCTCGATCCTCGTGCCGGGTTCCTGTTCGTCGATTTCGAAACGGGAAGCCTGCTGCAGCTTAGCGGCACCGTTTCAATCGATTGGGAGGCCGGCGACATCGCCCGGGTTCCCGGCGCACGCAGGCTGATTACGCTCAATATCGAGGAAACCGTCGAGCTGCGGCACGCCGTGCGGCTGCGCTGGGATGCCGACGCGGAGTCCGTACGCGAGTTGCGTCTCGTTGAAAAAATTGCGGAGAGCGCGGATGTGACGTCTTTTGTGTTCGAGGCGCGAGACGGTGGACCGCTGGCAGCGTTTGAATCCGGACAGCATCTGCCGATTGAAGTCAGCTTGCCGGAGAGGAACGAGCGTGCGCGACGGACCTATTCGCTCTCCAGTGCGCCGGGAGATCAACTCTACAGGATCACGGTCAAACGAGAGCCGCATGGTCTGGTGTCGCGGCATCTGCATGACGCGCTGGAGACCGGGGCCATTGTCGAGAGCCGCAAGCCGGCGGGAGATTTCATGATGACCTGCAATCTCTGCCCCGTGGTGCTTGTCAGCGCCGGGGTCGGCGTGACGCCGATGATGAGCATCCTGCATTCGGTGGCCGGGGAGGGCGGCCATCGGCCCGTATGGTTCGTGCACGGCGCACGGGACGGCGCACACCATCCCCTTGCAAAGGAAGTGCGTGACCTTGCGTCGGATCACGGGAACATCAATGTCCATATCGCCTACAGCCAACCTCGGCCACAAGACAAAATCGGGGTACATTTCGACAGCGAGGGCCGCATCAACGCAACCTTGCTCGGAAAGCTGGTGAAGAACACGGACGCGCACTATTTTCTGTGTGGTCCGACGGGCTTCATGGGTGACATTCAGACCGCGCTTGAAAGCAACGGTGTTCCAGCCGAACACATCCACACAGAAACCTTCGGTCCGGCGGCCTGACCCGAAACGCCACGATTGTTACCAGGGTGAGCGATCATACAAACCGCGCGCGGTCGCGCGGACAAGCAGCGCGACCTGTGTTTCGATTTCATCCGGCGGCACCGCGATGAACAATTCGTGCATGCCGAGCGAGACCACGCCGTGTACGGCGGAAAACATCAACCGGGCCCGTGACCAGGCCTGCTCGTCCTCTTGTTTGGGGTCGAGCTGTTTGAGAAATGTAAGGACATGGGCGAACAGGCGAATGTGTTCATCCATGTGCCAGGCCGGAACATCCCGATCGGGTTTCACGCCCTGTTCGAACAGAGCCGACCACAGGTGCGGATGCGCGGCTGCAAACCGACAATAGGCGAGACCGATTGCAACAAGGCTCTCGACGGGATCATTTTCGTCGGCGACGGCCGCAAGTGATTTCGCAATTTCCCTGTCGAGATGCGCAAGCGTCTTGGAGTTGACGGCGATGATCAGGCCGTCCAGATCATCGAAGACATTGTAGATCGCGCCCACCGAACACCCGACATCGGAGGCGGCCGCACGCGCGGTCAGTGCGGGAAGACCATCTTCCGCAATCCGCCTGCCGGCCGCCGAGATCAAAGCGGCTCGAAGGGCCTGCCGCCGTTCGGCAGTCGCCTTGTGTTCTCCAACCATCGAATCAACTCCAGTGAACTTTGTTCAAATTTACTATTGAACAATGCTCAAAACAAGCTTAAATTACGTGAACGACGTTCAAAATAAGGATGTTCCGATGTTGAAATCACTCCTCACGCTTATGCGTGGCAGAACCAACAACGCGGTCGACGCGAACATTGACCGGAACGCACTCACCATTCTCGATCAGCAGATCCACGATAGCGCGGAATCCGTCGGCTGGGCACGTAAGGCGCTTGTAGTGGCCGTGGCGCAGAACCGCCAGGAACAGGCGCGGATTGAAAAATTATCCAGCCGGATTGCCGATATGGAAAGCCGGGCGGATCTGGCTCTCAATGCCGGAAACGAAGAGCTTGCTACAGAGGCGGCGGAAGCCATTGCATCGCTGGAAAACGAACGGGATTCCATCGCCAGAGCCATTTCAGGTTTTTCCAGAGAGTGGGCACGGCTTCGGGACATAGTTCGCACGGCTGAACGACGGCTTAACGATCTCAAGAGCGGGCGCAAGGCCGCCAAACCAAACGACTCCGTGTTGAAGCTGCGCAACTCCGGTTTGCACGCCGGTGAAAACCACCGCAACACCCGTAAATCTCGCGAAAATCAATGAAGTGAACATTGTTCATAAAACACCTTGAATACCCGCTCGTTTCTCATATATAGTCAATTGAACAGTGTTCATAATATCTATCGCAAAGGATCACTCACGTGTCGCACCGATCAGATGCCAGGCCTTGCCGTAACCATGCCACCTCCATCTTTGTCCCGCTGCTGGCAGCACTGCTGGTCTTTGGTGGTATCGTGAGCGCTCACGCCGAGCCGAATTCCGATGAACGCAACTGGAATATGCCGCTGAAAACCTTCGGAGGAATGCAGCTCTGGGCCGACAGCTATCTGCACGCGGGTTGGCGCATCCAGCGCAACGTCGTGACCGGGCATTCCCGGTTGCTTGATGCGGAAAATATCCGGCGCGCATGGGGCAGCTTCGAACACTGTAAGAGAATTTTTGACGAATCGCGGCATCGTGACGGTATTGTGCCGGCGAGTTCCCACCTGGTCCTGCTGGTTCATGGAATTGCGCCCAAGCCCGGAACATTTTCGGCCATGGAAAGAGTTCTGGACGATGCCGGTTTTGACGCGACTCCGATCAGCTATCCGAGCACGCGTGGACCAATCGAAGTTCATGCTGCCGGTCTGGAAAAGCTACTGAACCGGGTTGAAGGAACAACGAGGGTTTCCTTCGTGACCCATAGCATGGGCGGGCTGGTTGTGCGCCATCTCCTGCACCGAAACGGCGCCTGGAAAAAGCGGATTGAAGTCGGCCGCATTATTCACATTGCGCCGCCGCATCGGGGTTCCGCGATGGCGGAAGGGCTGTCAGACCTGAAGCCATACGAATGGATACTAGGCGATGCCGGTCAGCAACTGACACCGCGCCGCGCATCCACGGTCCCGCCTCTGGAGCTTCCGTTCGCCATCATTGCCGGCGGCAAGGGTAACGATGAAGGATTTAACCCCTTCCTGCCGGGAGATGACGACGGTGTCGTTGCCGTCGACGAAACCAGACTGCATGGCGCGCGCGACTTTCTCATCGTGAAGGCGACACACATAACACTGACCCGCAATCCGGAAACAATTCGGGCAACCCTCGCTTTTCTCAAAGGCGGCACACTCGCAAAACAGGCGGAGGCCAAATAGATGTCCGGCACACAGTTCGACCTACTCACCACAAAACGTTTCCTGCCGTTGTTTCTGACCCAGGCACTCGGTGCGCTGAACGATAACGTCTTCAAGAACGCGCTGGCGATCCTGATCATCTACCGGATCGCCGAACTGGCCGGCATGAACGGTCAGGTGCTGGTGACCGCAGCAGCCGGAATTTTCATCCTGCCGTTCTTCCTGTTTTCGGCGACGGCGGGACAGCTTGCCGACAAGTTTGAGAAGTCCGGGCTGATCAGGAAGATCAAGCTCGCCGAAATCGTCATCATGGTGATGGGAGCCGGGAGTCTTCTGCTCGGCAATGTTTACGCGATGATGGGGGTCCTGTTCCTGATGGGCGCCCAGTCGACACTGTTCGGACCGTTGAAGTATTCGATCCTGCCCGATCATCTCAAGAAGGATGAACTGATCGGCGGTAACGCCCTGATTGAAGCGGGAACCTTTCTGGCCATCCTTGCCGGAACCATAGCGGGCGGCCTCCTGATTCTCGGATCGCAGGGGACCTTGGTGATCTCGGGTCTTGTTATCCTGCTCGCGCTTCTCGGGTTCCTCGCAAGCCTGTCGATCCCTCAGGCCGGACCCGCTGTGCCTGACCTGCAAATCAACCGCAATTTCGTGGACGAAACATGGTCCATGATCAAAACCGCAGGCGCGGACCGCACGATCTTTCTCTCGATCCTCGGCATTTCCTGGTTCTGGCTGGTGGGTGCGACCTTCCTGTCACAGTTTCCGGCATTGGCCAAAGATGTCCTGCATGGCGACGAGACGGTCGTCACACTGTTCCTGACGGTGTTCTCTGTGGGGATCGCGCTCGGTTCTTTGTTGTGTAACAGGCTTCTGGAGGGCGCAGTCACCGCGAAATATGTTCCTTTCGGCGCGCTCGGGATCACCCTGTTCATCATCGATCTTTACTTCGCAACCAATGGCGTATCCGTTGGCGCGCAGGCGGCGTCGCTTGCAGGCGCGACCGAATTTCTGGTAACGCCCGCCAACTACCGCATACTCGCCGATCTGCTTGGCATTTCCATTTGTGGCGGCCTGTTCATCGTTCCGCTCTATGCGATCCTCCAGACGGAAGGCGAGGAAAAGCATCGCGCCCGGACCATTGCCGCCAACAACATCGTCAATGCGCTGTTCATCGTTGCCGGGGCGTTGGCGGCGAGCGGCCTGTTGATGGCCGATCTCTCCGTTCCGACCGTCCTGTTGCTGATGGGTCTGATCAACGGCGTGGTTGCGGTTTACATCTGCAAGCTGCTCCCTGACGCCATCATCAAGGCAATTTTGTTGTCGGTCCTGAAGGTTCTGTTCCGCATCGAAGTGCGCGGCATGGAGCATTACAAGAAAGCCGGCAAGCGTGCGGTCATCGTCGTCAATCACGTCTCGTTTCTGGATCCGCTGCTGCTGGCAGTCTTTCTGCCGGTCAAACCGATCTTCGCCGTCAACACGCATATCGCGCAGGCCTGGTGGGTTCGGCCGTTCCTCACACTTGTCGATGCTTTTCCGGTTGATCCGACAAATCCGATGGCCATGAAGTCTCTGATCAAGGCCGTGCAGCAGGATCGTCACTGCGTGATCTTTCCGGAAGGCCGGATCACGGTCACGGGCGCGCTGATGAAAGTATTCGAGGGCCCGGGTATGGTCGCTGACAAGTCCGACGCCCGGATCGTCCCCATCCGGATCGACGGCGCGCAATATACGCTTTTCTCGCGGATGAAGGGGAAGATCCGCCTCAGGCTGTTTCCCAAGATCACGATGACCATTCTGCCGCCGCAGAATTTCGAGGTGTCGGAAGACCTTTCCGGCCGCGCCAGGCGTCAAGCAGTCGGTGCGAAACTCTATGACGTGATGAGCGACATGGTGTTCGAAACCTGCGACCGGAAGCAAACCCTGTTCGAGGCAGTCCTCGACGCACAGGCCATTCACGGCCGCCGCCACCGGATCGTCGAAGATATCGAGCGCAAACCCATCAGCTATGGCCGGCTTGTCCTCGGCGCCATGACGCTGGGCCGCAAACTCCGGACATTCACGAAGAAAGGCGAATTTGTCGGCTTCCTGTTGCCCAACTCGGTTGGCGCTTCGGTGACCTTTTTTGCCTTGCAGGCCTTTGGCCGCGTGCCGGCCATGCTCAATTTCTCCACGGGCCTGAAAAACATGAAGGCGGCGCTGGAAACCGCCGACGTGAAGACCGTTCTGACGTCGCGCCGATTTGTAGAAATGGCGAAACTCGAGGATACCGTCGCAGCGCTGAGCAAAGAGGTTCAGATCGTTTATCTCGATGATCTGAAGGATGAGATCACGCTCGCAGACAAATTGTTTGCGATCGCTCTCAAGCCGTTCAGCAGGCTTGTTCATAGGCGTGCACGCATTGCGTACGATGATCCTGCGGTCGTCCTGTTCACGTCTGGGTCCGAAGGCACGCCCAAGGGCGTCGTTCTCAGTCACGAGAACCTGCTCGCCAACCGATATCAGCTCGGGGCACGGATCGATTTCAATCCGACGGATATCGTCTTCAACGCGCTGCCGATCTTCCATTCCTTCGGATTGACTGGCGGAACCCTGCTGCCGATCCTATCAGGCGTCAAAACCTTCCTCTATCCGTCTCCCCTGCATTACAGGATCGTGCCCGCGCTGGTGTATGACACCAATGCCACGATCATGTTCGGGACGGATACGTTCCTGACCGGCTATGCCCGCGTCGCGCACCCTTACGATTTCTACAGCGTGCGATATGTGTTTGCGGGCGCGGAACGCGTCAAGGATGAAACCCGGCGCGTCTGGGCGGACAAGTTCGGTCTGCGTATTTTTGAAGGCTACGGCGCGACGGAGACATCTCCGGTCATCGCGGTCAACACGCCGCTTTACTATCAAGCCGGTACGGTCGGCCGGTTCATGCCGGGGCTGGCGCACGAGCTCGAGCCCGTGCCGGGCATCGATGAGGGCGGCAAGTTGATCGTCACCGGTCCGAATGTGATGCTTGGATATCTCCATCACGGCAGTCCGGGTGTTATCGAGCGCGTCGACGGCAGCCGTTATGACACCGGAGATATCGTCAGTGTCGACGATCAGGGGTTCGTCACCATTCGTGGACGCGTCAAGCGGTTTGCGAAAGTTGCCGGCGAAATGGTCTCTCTGAGCGCGGTCGAGGGCTACGCCAACACCGTATGGCCGGACAATATGCACGCCGTCACCAGCATCCCATGTCCGCGCAAAGGCGAGGAACTGGTTCTAGTGACAGACAAGCCGGATGCACGGCGCGAGGAGCTATTGTCCTTTGCCAAGACCCAGGGCATCGCGGAACTGATGATCCCGAAGAATATCAGGAGCGTCGAGGCAATCCCGCTGCTTGGAACGGGCAAGGTGGATTATCCGGGGGTGTCAGCCATGGTCGGCGGGCGTTAGACAGCGCCCAAGAATGTGCGCCCCACACACAGGGTCACGCAAATCAGCAGGTGGATCGGCTCACAGTTTTGCCGCGGCTTGTTGCACCAACGCCAGTCGCTCTTCCTGACGGGCGCGGGCCGCATCGCGGGTGGCCTGCTCGATGTCCTGACCGGCCGTTTCCGGCACCCCGGCGTTGAACGGCGGGTCGGGCGCGTATTCGATGCCAAGCTGGATGGCCTTGGCTTTGTCTTCGCCCAATATCTCGGCGGCGACGGTAAGGCCGAAATCGATACCGGATGTCACGCCGCCGCCGGAAATGAACTTGCCGTCAATCACAACCCTCGAAGCGTCGGGAATCGCACCGAATTCCTTCAGCATGTCACGAGACAACCAGTGACATGTGGCGCGTTTTCCTTTGAGCAGGCCGGCAGCTCCCAGCACAAGGGAACCCGTGCAAACGGATGTGACATATTGTGCCGTCTCCGCCTGCTTGCGGATGAAATTGAGCGTCTCCTCGTCATTCAGCAGCGGATTCATGCCCGCGCCGCCCGGTACGCAGATCAGGTCGAGCGCCGGGCAGGTCTCGAAGGTAACGTCCGGAAGAATGCGCATGCCGCCGCCAGCGGTGACGGGATCGAGCGTTTTCCAGAGGGTCATTACTTCCGTATCCGGCATCTTGGTGAAGACCTCGTGCGGCCCGGTCATGTCGAGCTGCGTGATGTCTGGAAAAATCAACATACCGATGCGGAATGTCATGGATGAGGCCCTCGTCTGTTTGGACAGCGAACCTATCCTTCGTTAGTCGATTTGGCGAGGTTCAATTTCCACACGGAAGGCGTGGCGGCTTATGTGCGGTGGTGGGTAATGCTCAATCGATATCTTGACTGGCCGAAGGTCTGAAAGTGGCCTTCGGCGGACGCCCACAATCGTTCCCCTGAGCGTCCGCGTCAGACCCCGACCAAACTCAAAACAGCCTCTATGCGTCGCAAGCGGCCACTTCGCGTGATTTGGCCGATACCGGAATCTGGATGTCGATTTGAAGCGTCGAGAGAATCTCTCCGCGCTGCATGTTCACATCGACCTGCTCGAGGTCGACGGGAATGTACTTCGCGACGGCGAGCAGTATCTCATTGCGGAGTAGCGCAATCAGGTTGGAGCTGCCGGTAACGCTTCGCTCATGCGCCAGCAGGATGCGGATCCTGTCGCGCGCAACTTCGGACGGTTGTTCACGCTTGAACAGATTGAACCACTTCATGCTGCCCTCCCGCCGAATATCCGGCCGAAGAGAGGGGTTTTCTCTTTCGGAATGGTCAACTCGATGACTTCGCCGTTGAGCCGCCGCGCGGCCGCATTGTAGGCCTGAGCCGGTGCGCTCTTCGGGCTGCATATGGTCACCGGCGAACCGAAGTTCGATGCCCGGAGGACTTCCTGACTTTCCGGAACGACACCCAGAAGCGGGATCGACAGGATCTCGAGGATGTCATCCACCTCCAGCATATCGCCGGACGAGGCGCGGCTTTCGTCATAGCGCGCAATCATCAGATACTTCTCGACACTCTGGCCTTTCTTCGCCTTCTCGGTCTTGGCGTCGAGCAGGCCGATGATGCGGTCGGAGTCGCGCACCGATGAAATCTCCGGATTGGTGACGACCACGGCAATGTCGGCGTGCTGCATGGCGAAGACTGCACCCTTGCCGATACCGGCGGGGCTGTCACAGATCACCCAGTCGAAGTTGGAACTGAGCTCCTCAATGACCTTGGCGACGCCATCCTCGGTCAACGCGTCCTTGTCGCGTGTCTGCGAGGCCGGCAGAATGAACAGATTGTCCAGTCTCTTGTCACGGATCAGCGCCTGCGCAAGCTTGGCCTGCCCCTGAATGACGTTTATCAGATCGAAGACCACACGGCGCTCCGCACCCATCACAAGGTCCAGGTTGCGCAAGCCGACGTCGAAATCGATCATGGCGACGGTCTGACCGCTTTGCGCCAGGGCGGCTCCCAGCGCGGCGGTCGATGTCGTTTTTCCGACACCGCCTTTTCCAGATGTTACGACCATTACTCTGGCCATTTTATCCTCTCCTCCGGTTTGCTTAGTCGAGCTCTCTCAAATGCAATGTGTCCTGTTCCAGCCAGGCCTGAACCGGCCGCCCGTACAGGTGAGAGGGTGCGTCCTCGACGGTCGCGTACGTCCCGTCGATTGCCACCAGCTCAGGGTTGAAGTTTTTGCAGAAGATGCGCGCCTGGACGTTGCCGGCTACACCGGCCATCGCCCGCCCCAAGAGCGTCCCATAGATGTGAATCGATCCGCCTGCGATGACCTCCGCGCCCGATGCTATCGAGCCCAGAACCGTCACATCGCCATTCTTGCAGACGATCGACTGGCCGGAACGAACCGGCTTTTCGATCACCAGCGATGTGAGATTGGACGGATGTGTGTCGGCCGCGTCCTGGGACTCGGCCGGTGCAACATCCGCTGCGTTGATCATGTCGCTCGATCGGTTACCGCTCATCAAGGGCGGCAATTCAGGATCAAGCAACGACGAGTCGATGCCGTCAACCGCAACTACGGGAATGTTACGCCTCTTCAGTTCGGCAACAACAGTGATGAATTCCGGCTTGGTCAGAGAAACCTGGGACAGATCGAGGACAATAGGCTTGCCATCGAAGAATCCCCTGGAACGCTCAATCCAAGCGTCCAGTTCGGTTAGCCAGAATGCAATAGGTGGCTGGGGCGTCAGTACAAAAAGTACGTGTGAACGTCCAACCAATCTAAACGGAGTGCAATTGTCAGCCACGTCCTTCACCGTTGTGCTCAAACCCTCGCACCACCATCTGGATTGAATATGGTTAACGGATCGTTAAGCATTGGGCGCAGCGTTAAGATTTACGCATTAAATTGCCGTAAATGGCTGAAAAAGGGAGGATTTTGTCCCGCAACGGGTGAAGAACAGCCGTTGGAGCAGCCTATTGGGCGGGAATTTCGTTAAGCCCGATTCTTCCGCCTCCAATTGATCAACTTGCCCTGCATGGCGGTCCGGAGGTGCACGCTCACATCTGGTTCCACCCGCTTATCGTTGCGGGGCCGAGAACGGTCCAAGCAAGACGTTGGGCCATGCTTCGAACAATCGCGTTGCGTATTGATCGACATCAAGCTTTGAACATCTCAATCCAATACGATCCGGGCGATTGCGGCCAGAGGCTGGGATCAGTCAGGTTCGCGGAAATTGATCCCGCAGGCTTTGCGCGTTGCGAGCCGGGAAGGTGGCGAGACCTTTGGTGAGGGGTCATGAAGCATGAAATTGAGCAGCCGGCCTGGTATGCGCGCGGCATTTCCGACACGCTCAGCGATTTGAATGCGCAAGCGGACGGGCTCACCGCCCGAGAAGCCGAAAACCGGCTCGCACACCACGGACCGAATGCGCTGCCCGCCGTCGCCGGTAAAAGTATGGTCCTGCGGTTGCTGGCGCAGTTCGATAATCTGCTCATCTACGTTCTGATCGGCGCGGCGGCCATTTCTGCCGTATTGGGTCACGTGATTGATATGTCGGTCATCCTGGCCGTTGTCATTCTCAACGCGGCGATCGGGTTTGTGCAGGAAGGGCGTGCGGAGCGGGCGCTCGAAGCCATCCGAAACATGATCAGTCCACGGGCATCCGTGCGCCGTGCCGGACAAAGACTGGCCGTTGACGCCACCGAGATCGTACCTGGCGACATCCTCTTGCTGGAAGCGGGCGACCGCGTTGGCGCCGATGTGCGGCTGATCCGAGCGCGAAATCTGCATGTTGACGAAGCCGTTCTTACCGGCGAGTCGGCTCCGGTCGAAAAGGGCACTGAATGTGTGGACCCGGGTGCCGCACTCGGCGATCGAAGCTCGATGGCCTATTCGGGCACGCTGGTCACATCTGGGCTGGCCTCGGGGGTGGTGGTTGCAACCGGGCCTGCGACGGAGTTGGGACGGGTCAGCGCGCTTCTCGGTCGGGTGGAAGAACTTCAGACACCTTTGATCCGACAGATGAACGAATTTGCGCGTTTGCTAACGATCGTCACGCTCGTTCTGTCGGGCGTTACGTTCGCATGCGCGACGCTGGTCCGGGACTATTCGTTGAGCGAGGCGTTCATGACCGTCGTTGGAATGGCGGTTGCGGCGATTCCTGAGGGTCTTCCGGCAGTCATGTCCATCACACTTGCAATTGGCGTTCAGCGCATGGCCGCGCGCAACGCAATCATCCGCGAATTGCCTGCCGTGGAGACGCTTGGCTCTGTTTCAACGATCTGCGCCGACAAGACCGGCACGTTTACACGCAACGAGATGACCGTCATGAAAGTGGTCCTGTCGGACCGCGCATTTGACGTTGATGGAACCGGTTACACGCCGGAAGGCAGCTTCAGCGTTGGTGGCGAGAAGATAGACCCGTCGAAGGATATCGGCCTCCTGCAACTCAGCGCCGCCGCTCTCCTGTGTAACGATTCCTCGCTCAGACAGACCGGCTCCAGCAAGTGGGCCATTGACGGCGATCCGATGGACGCCGCGCTCGCCGTACTTGCCGTCAAGGCGGGCCACGATCAGGAAAAGCTGCGGGCACAGTTCCCGCGACTCGATGAAATCCCCTTTGAGTCTGAGCATCGTTATATGGCGACGTTGCATCAGGAAAAGGACGGTTTCGCCATCGCCTGGGCCAAAGGCGCGCCGGAACGCATTCTTGAAATGTGCGATTACGAGGCAACCGAAACCGGAAAGGCGCCTATCCGGAGCGACCGTTGGCAGGAAAAAGTCGAACAATTGGCTCGGCAGGGCTATCGGGTTCTGGCGATCGCTTCGCGGAAAATGGATGCCGGCATGCATGTATTTGACGCTGCCGACATCGAACACGGCCTGACCTTGTACGGTGTGGTCGGACTGATGGACCCACCGCGCCCGGAGGCCGTTGCCGCGGTTGCGGAGTGCCAGGGCGCGGGCATCGCCGTCAAAATGATCACCGGCGATCATGCCAGTACGGCCAGCGCGATCGCTGAAAAGCTCGGCATCGACTGCGCCGACAAGGTTACAACCGGCAAACATCTCGAGGGGCTTGATCAGGCCGCGCTGCGCAGGGTTGCCGAGGGCACGGGCGTTTTTGCCCGCACCAGCCCCGAGAACAAACTTCGTCTCGTTGAAGCGATGCAGGCCGACGGTGCCGTGATTGCGATGACCGGCGACGGCGTGAACGATGCGCCGGCTCTCAAACGCGCCGATGTCGGTGTCGCCATGGGCGTGAACGGCACCGAAGTGGCAAAAGAGGCATCCGACGTGGTTCTGGCTGACGACAACTTTGCTTCCATTGTCGCCGCCGTCCGAGAGGGCCGTACGGTTTACGACAATCTTACCAAGGTCATCGGGTGGACGCTGCCGACCAGCGGCGGCGAGATGCTCATCATCATTGCAGCGATTTTGTTCGGACTGACCCTGCCAATCACGCCGGTCCAGATCCTCTGGGTCAACCTGGCGACAGCCATCGGATTGGGGTTGGTTCTCGCCTTTGAGCCCGCGGAACCCGATATCATGCAACGCGCACCACGGGCTGCCGACGCACCGCTGCTGTCCGGATCCCTGCTTTGGCGCATCGTCTTCGTGTCTTTTCTCTTTGCGGTTGTCGGGTTCGGGCTCTTCGCTTGGGCGCAAGCGAATGGGGGTTCGCTTGAGCAGGCCCGGACCATTGTCGTCAACGCCATCGTGGTCATGGAAGTTTTCTATCTCTTTTCGGTACGCTATCTGCGCACCACCTCGCTGACGTGGCGCGGCGCTCTCGGCACGCCGGCCGTGCTTGCCGGTGTCGGTTCGATCATTCTCCTTCAGCTTGCTTTCACGTATCTGCCGTTCATGCAGATTCTTTTCCAGACGCAACCGGTCTCGATAGCCGATGGCGGTATTATCATTGGCGCCGGTGCGATATTCTTCCTGATCCTGGAGATCGAGAAGAGAGTGAGGTGCCGTCTCGTCGAACGGGGCTGGTTCGGCAAAACCCCCTCGAACGACCGCTCTGGCAGGCTTCCATATTCCGGATCGCATCAACTCGATCCGCGCTGACAGTGTGACTGCCCGGCTCTGGAGCGTCATACGCCAAGTTTGGCCGTTCGGACGCACCGCACAGCAAATCCGCCGCCTTAATCTCTGCAAACGCCGTCGATACCCAGTTCAGGCATGAGACACCACAACACCGGAAGCATCCTGTTCCGGACGGCGCGGTAGAGGGCACAAGGTGAGCACGAAGATCAGGGTCGGCATTCTTTTTGGCGGAAAGTCCGCAGAACATGAGGTATCGCTTCAATCGGCAAAGAATGTTGCCGAAGCGATCGACAGGGATAAATACGATGTCGCGTTGATCGGCATCGACAAGACCGGCAAATGGCTGCTTCCGAACCAGTCCACGTTTCTGCTCAATGCCACTGACCCGAAACTCATCGAGATGAACAGAGAAGACGAGGAACGTGTCGCTCTCGTCCCGCAGAGCGGCGGTGCGCTGACGGATATCACCGCGGGCGGGACGCATTCTTCGGTCAGCGTTGTTTTCCCCATTCTACATGGACCGTTCGGCGAGGACGGGACGGTACAGGGCCTGCTGAAGCTCGCCGGCGTGCCCTTCGTCGGCGCAGGCGTGCTCGGTTCCGCAGTCGGCATGGACAAGGACGTGATGAAACGGCTGTTGCGCGATGCGGGCATCCCGATTGCGAAATTCATGGTTTTCCGGCGGGGCGACATACTCGACTTCGACGCCGTCCACGATGCGCTCGGCCTGCCGGTTTTCGTGAAGCCGGCCAATCTCGGATCGTCCGTGGGCGTCCACAAGGTTGTCGACGCCGCGTCCTTCGAACGCGCGGCTAAAGACGCTTTTGGATACGACACCAAAATACTGGTCGAGGAGTTTGTCGAGGGCAGGGAGCTTGAATGTTCCGTACTGGGAAATACGGAACCGATCGCCTCGGTGGTGGGCGAAATCCTGCCGAGCCACGAATTTTATTCCTATGAGGCGAAATATATCGACGAGCAGGGTGCCGCGTTGGAAATCCCGGCGGATATTTCCGATGACGCGAGCAAGAACATCCGCGACGTGGCAATTCGAACCTTTCAGGTGCTCGAATGCGAGGGGCTGGCCCGGGTCGACTGTTTCCTCAAATCCGATGGCGAAGTGATTGTGAACGAGATCAACACCATTCCCGGCTTTACCAAGATCAGCATGTATCCGCGCCTGTGGGAAGCGAGCGGAATTTCCTATCCGGAGTTGATCAATCGCCTGATCGAACTGGCACTCGAACGCCACGAACGCGAACAGACGCTGAAGACGTCGTATTAGGGCCTGTGTTTGCTGGAGTTGTAGAATCCCCCATAACTCACCTAGGGCACACGAACAGTGGACCTAATCACCGCCGCCAGGACGTCAATCCAACTGAGGTCGATAGACGAGAAAGTCGGTATTTTGCGCGACACGGTCGTAAAGCGCGCGGGCGGTCTCATTGCTTGAATGTGTATGCCAGTAAATATCCTGGACGCCGCGCGCAACGCAGGCGTCACCCACCGCCGCGATCAACCTTTGCCCGACGCCCAACCCGCGCGCCGCTTTCAGCGTGAACAGATCCTGCATGTAGCACGTGTCGGCGATCCGAATGAGGCTCGGGTGAAACACAAAGTGTGTCAGCCCAATCAATGTGTTTTCGCGTTCGGCGACAAGCCCGTGAACGGGTACATTGTCGTCGAGGAGCCGGTTCCAGCTCGTATCGACGATCTCGGCCGGAAGGGCGGTATCGCCCTCACGCCCGTAAAAGGCGTTATACTGCGCCCACAAGTCCTGCCAGTTCTCCCGGTCGGCACTCCGCAGGGACCGAATAGAAATTTCAGTCATTAAACTGAATCTCTCAACTCATG
This sequence comes from Hyphomicrobiaceae bacterium, assembly GCA_028066055.1. Lineage (GTDB taxonomy): Bacteria > Pseudomonadota > Alphaproteobacteria > Rhizobiales > Methyloligellaceae > UBA2767. The sequence continues at coordinate 79,419 of JALCBY010000002.1, read as the reverse complement.
AATTCTTCGCGGAGAACATCCGCAACGGCTTCCGCTCCGGCAGCAAGCAATGCTTCACCTTTTTCTTCGTTCGCGCGGCGCGTGATGCCGTTGACTCCGGTGGCTGTAAATTCATCGAAACGGACAAACCTGTATGGCCGGTCGGTTGACGAGAAGTCATGCATCGAATTCGATGCGTTCAACATCGCATCCCTGTCTATCCGATCTGGCGTCAAGACAAGCATCATCGAGGTCTCCGCTTCACCGGCATGGCGCAGGTTTTCCTGGTCTTCAAGAATGCCGGCATAGGCCTCGGCGCAATTTTTGAGAGCGCAATATGTCAGGGCTTTGACGGGATGTTTCAATTCGCGGGTCAGTTCTCCGACCAGCACCTGTAGCCCTGCAATGTTGCCGCCATGGCCGTTGACGATCATCAATTTTGTAAAGCCGTGACGCTGTATGGTCTCGCATACATTTCGCAGAATGCCGGAGAAAGTCGCGAACGTAACGGAGATCGTACCGACGAAGCCCATGTGATGTTCGGACATACCGCACCACACAGTCGGTGCAACAACTACTGGATAGGATTCAGACATGAGATCTGCGGCACGCACGCAGACCTCTTCTGCAAGTCGGCTGTCGGTCTCTACGGGAAGATGCGGACCATGTTGCTCAATTGAACCGACGGGCAACAGGACGATTGCGTCGCTCTTGCACAGTGATGCGAGTTCGGGGGATCGCAATTGCGTCCACCTCACGGGGTGATTGTGTTTCATGAGGCAATAGGTTGGTTTTTCTTGTGGTGGAACGGACGAGTGACGAATTTCTTGGTGGGGTCATAATGCTATATTCGCAGGCGCAGACCAATGTCTGATTTCGAGCGCATGAATTGCATGGACTGGTTGGATTTGGACCATGCAACAACGCTGCGTTTGCAGTTCTGGCAGGGCACATCTCAGGGGATCAGCACCGCGGCTCCGGTGAGGTTTCCCGCGCGCAATGCGTCGAGCGCTTCATTTGCTTCCGGTAATGGGAATGTCTCGATGGATGTCCGAACGGGAACCTTTGGCGCAAGCGCAAGGAATTCCTCCGCATCCTGACGGGTCAGGTTCGCAACCGATCTTACGACGCGCTCGCCCCAGAGAATGTCGTAGGGGAAGGTGGGGATATTGGACATATGAATGCCGCCGCACACGACGATCCCGCCCTTCCGCACGGTGCGGAGGGCGGCAGGTACGAGCGCCCCCACGGGAGCGAATATGATGGCGGCATCGAGTTCCACCGGCGGCGTTACACCGGAATCGCCCGCCCATGCGGCACCAAGGTCCATGGCAAACTTCTGCGCGGGTTCATCGCCCGGGCGCGTGAAAGCGTAAATGTTGCGCCCCTGATGTCGGGCCACTTGGGCGACAATGTGCGCCGCCGCCCCGAACCCGTAAATCCCGAGATGCTCTACATCGTTGCCGGCCATGCGCAGCGACCGATAGCCGATCAAACCGGCGCACAGCAGTGGAGCCGCCTCCGCATCCGTGTAATCGCCGTGTATGAGGAAGCAATATTGCGCGTCGGCAACCGTTACGTCCGCATAACCGCCATCGATCTGATAGCCGGTGAAACCCGGGTCGTCGCAAAGATTCTCTGTGCCGGATAGGCAATACCGGCACGTGCCGCAGACATGGCCAAGCCAGGGAACGCCGACGCGGTCGCCGGTGCGGAAACGATCCACGCCTTCTCCCACTTCGGCGACCGTTCCGACGACCTCATGCCCCGGTATGACCGGGAGTGCGGGATCGGGAAGCTCTCCATCCACCAGATGCAGGTCCGTACGGCACACACCGCAGGCGGCGATGTCTATCAGAACCTCGCCCGCTCCGGGCCGCGGATCAGGCCGTTCTTCGAACTGAAGCGGTCGGCCAACGGCGTTAAGCACCATCGCTTTCATCTGGCGTCTCCCTGAACGTACGTTGATCTACGGCACTTAGAATGGCAACCCGGATTGCCGGATCCGGGCAATACGCGCCATGATCCAGAACAATGCATGTGAAGAATTGTTTGCTAGGGTCGCTGTGGAAATGGACACCGTGTGATGAGGTGGATCATGCAGAATGTCAGGAACGAGTTCACCGGCGCTGCAACAAGCGTCCTTCTTCTGGTTATTGTCATTGTCGCGCTTTCCGCCATCGGCGTCAGACCGGTCGCAGCAGACAATGGCGAAGCGAAGAGCATCATCGCCGAGCATTGCGTGGAGTGTCATCGCGTGCCCGGTTTTGCCGCGGGGAAGGGCAGGCCGACCATCGAAGCGCCGGACTTTCAGGCCATCGCAGATGATCCCAAGATGTATTCGAGCGAGCGCCTGCACGCCTTCCTGCGCAAACCGCATTTCCCGATGCGGGCCTTGATCCTTTCGGAAGCCGA
>JALCBY010000002.1:16152-76925 GCA_028066055.1 Hyphomicrobiaceae bacterium | reverse complement strand
CCTTCCTGCGCAAACCGCATTTCCCGATGCGGGCCTTGATCCTTTCGGAAGCCGACATTCGAAATCTGGTCGGGTTTATCGAGGGGCTCAGGGGCGACGGGCGCAAGGTGAACTGACCTGAGCGGCGTCCCGGCGGACGCAGCATCGTCGATACATTCAAAAATTGATATGCGGGTTGCCTCGATCTGGCGTTAGACTTGGGCTGTCAACGAGCCTGAAGGACTTGGGAACGACCGGCTCGAAAGGGAGGCAACTATGCGTATTCTCACACTTATTACCGCCGCCATTCTGGCAGTCACCGCCTACGCCGCAAGCGCCATCGCGCAAGGTTACGGAAAGCAAAAGGTCGTCTATCACATCAACTATGAGGACCCCAAGGCTCAGGCCGGTGCGATGCGCAACATCCAGAATCATATCAATGCCGTCGGCAAGGAGAACCTCGACCTCAAAGTGGTTTTGCACGGAAAAGGCTTGACCCTTCTTCTGGAGCCGGATGCACAGGGCAAGACCAAATTTCAAGCCGGAAATGCCGACGACAACATGACCGCGAAGATCGACGGGTTGAAGCAGCAAGGCGTTGAATTCAACGTCTGTGCAAACACGCTCAGGGGCAAGAAGGTCAACTATGAAGCCGACCTTTACGATGTCAGCAAGGCCGATATCGTACCGAGCGGCGTGGCCGAATTGGCGAAACTGCAGGCCATGGGCTACACCTACATCAAACCCTGATCTTCGGGTCGAAAGGCAGTTGCGCCAACGCATTTGTCCGGATACCGCCGGGAGATTGCTTCCATAGGCGGTTAGGGAAACGGGCAATTGTCCGCCCATCGAAACCCTCGGCGGCGATTTCCTGTTCACGTGGCGGGTGCTGTGCGAACCCGCCGCGTTTACAGGGCCCATCCGGCAATTCTCTCCCGTTCGGAGCATGTCCGTATCGCCGAGATATGCGTGGCATCCGACGCTGATTAGCGCGTCCGGCGCAGCGTCCGGGATTTAGGAAATTGTTCGATCGTTCGGATTCTGTGGTTACCGGGGCGTGAGCGGCAATGGTCAAGAAAATATTGCCAAAGCCCGAATGTTTACGAAATCCGGGCGAAAACCGCCCGAATGTAAACCAATATTACCAGCCGTTAGGTTTTCATTGACGGCTCATTAAGTCTGCAATTTTACAGAATTTTGAATGGTCGCATTCAAACTCTCACACGTGTTCGGGGGAAAGCGCCACGAATACACGAAGAAGCAAAACAGTCGTTTCAAATGTCGCGAAGATGGCAAGTAACGGCGGATACATGCGGGGAGAGTTGAAGATGGCTCGGATGAATTTGAATGTTGTAGAGCAGGCGGAACTTGCCGCTCAGTCGGGAGCGCCGGATGCACTTTTTGAGCTGGGGCTGCTTTACAGCACGGGACGTGATGTCGAAGCCGATCTGGTGGCGGCACACAAATGGTTCAACCTGGCGGCTTTGCGCGGCAACCAAGCGGCGTTGGAGTATCGCAAGGAACTGGCCAACGAAATGTCGCAGTATGACGTTGCGGAAGCCCAGCGGCACGCCCGCGAGTGGCTGACGAAACACTAAACTGCGATGGCGTCTGGGGAGGCGTCACAAAAACACAACTGCAATGCACCCGTTGTGGCAATGCCGCAGCGGGTTCGTTGCTGTTGGGCGCATCTCACTGGGTTTCGCGCGATGAGCCGCATTCCCTGAACAAGGATTTCACGCAGTCATAGGCTCTTCGTGTCGCGCCGCCGACCGCACTTCCGGTTTTCTTTGTGGCGCTGCCCACCTTGCCGGCGGCCTTTCCGACGCCCCGCGCCGCGCCACCGACGGCCTGACCGGTGGATTGCAAACCTTTTTTCGACGCGCCGACGAGGGTTTCGGGTTCGCCGTTCCCTTGCAGCGGAAGGCCGCCACGCGATGCAGCACGGTTGCGGTAACGTTCAATCGCCTCTCGCGTTCGAGGGGACAGATTTGGGGACGATAACGCATAGGATTTCACCGGCCCGGCGCAGCTGGAAATGGGTGTGTCATCGATCGCGCATGAGCGGTGTCCGCCCTCTTTCGAGGTGCGGACCATGCAGTAAAGCTGCATGCCATTGACCGGTGCAACCTGTTGTGTGGTATCGATCCGGCAGACGTAGGTCTGGCTGGGATCGACGCACTTGACGCAGAATTGCAAAGGCTCGGAATTCGCCGGTGTCAACACCAGTCCGAACGATGCGAAGCCTGCAATCAGCGCAAACCGAACTCTCATCGGACCTCTCTCGCATTCCCGGCGTTGCAGACCCGCCCAGCAAATCCGCATACGCATTCGGGAAGAGGCAGTATCGCCCCAAAACGGGATACTGGCAAACGCCAAACCCTTGTCAGGCGGGAATTCCGGCTGCCTTTATGGCGTCGGCCATGCGTTGCCAGTCGTTCTGATCGCGAAAGGGGTGAAACTGTTCGAAAGACTTCATGCTGAAATCCGGATCGGCTTCCAACGCCTTGCGGGCAGCCTCGCGTGCCTCGGCCTTGCGGCCGGCTTCCCAATAGATGAAAGCGAGGTTCGCATACTGCAGAGTAGGGGGCGTGCCGGTGGTTGGTGTGCGGCGCAGCGCATCCTTGGCCCAGATCAGGGCTTCATCATACTCGCCTTTGAAAGCATACGCCCTTGAGATGTAGAGCGGGTACCATGTGGGGTAAACCGGGCTCAACCGCATGGCCTGTTTCATCAGCCGGATCGACCGGTCATAATCGCCGGTATAAAACAGGATGGACGCAAACCGAGCCGTGACGTCCGCATTGTCGGGCACCAGCGCCACCGCTTCCTCTCCGGTCTTGATGGCCGAACTGAAACGGCGGGCAAGCAGGTCGATATAGGCATCGACGCCCAGGATTTCTCCACGCTCCGCCGGTGTGGTAATGCCGTCAAGCTCCGCCGCCTCGTGAAGGATCCTCGACGCCCGGGTCAGAGATTCCCAGGCCGATTTGGAATGTCCAAGCCGCGCATCTGCCACGTGGGTCTTCGCTTTGAGAACTTTTGCCGCGCTGAAGGTGGGATCGAGTTTCAGGGCCTGGTCCATGAGCCGCCGGACCTCCTGCATCGCTCTCCCGGTGAACTCGCGGTATTTCTGCTGCCCTTTGGCGTAAAGCAGAAAAGCGTCGAGATTTGCGGTGCTTTGCCCCCTGAGGGCGGCCTGCAACCCTTCGGTGAGTTTGACCTGAAGTTGGACCAGCACTTCGAGCGCGATTTCATCCTGAACCGCGAAAATATCCTTGGTGTTACGGTCGAACCGCTTCGACCACAGAACGCGTCCCGTGCCTGCCTCCACCAATTTGGCGAATACCCGGATGCGGTCCTGGTTTTCATGGACGCTGCCGTCGAGAACGTAACGGACCTTCAGGTCTTTCCCGACCGTAGCGATGTCATCCCTGTTCCATTCTTCCACCGGGTCGGCGTGGTTCGACACAATGACAAGCTGCGGTACCTCATCCAGACTGGTGATCAACGAGGCACGCATTCCCTCCGCGAGGGCTGCGGCTTTCGACTGCTCACCCGCTGCCCGGAACGGCAGAACGGCGATGGAAAGCTCATCCATGTCCGGAAAATCGAAGCCGTCGACCGACGTCAGCCGTGCATCGTGCCAGTTGTGCCACCAAACGGCACCTCCGGCGCCGGCAAGCAACAGCACGAGGGCGGCCATGATGCCAACGCGCTTCCGCGAGGCCGTGGCACGCGAACCGGTGTCCTTTGCTGCAACGGTGCGCGTCGGCGATTTGGGTGTGACGGGCGGAGCCGTGATCCGGGAAACGGCATCCTTCGCCGGGAATTCGAACGCCGGACCACTGGTGGGCCATTCGATGCCATTGAGCTGCAGGTAATGTTTGAGATTGGACGCCGCATATGTGAACGCCATGGACCGTTGGTGCGGGGATAATTTGCGATGACTGAAAATCAGACCAACGGCGACATAGGCCAGGCGGAGCTGGCTCTCCATGTTTGACAATCTGTTCGGCTCATGCCGGTCAACCCAGGCCATCCAGCTGCTGCGCATGGCCTTCAGGAGTTTCAGTAGGCCGAGATCGTCGCTCCTCGGTGCGGAGTCGTTACTTCGAGCGCGAAAACGGCTCAGATTGCCGAGGATTGAGTTCCAGTCATCCGGGTTCACCTCGGGGCGGGTATGCAGAAGTGTGGTGAATTCCAGATAGGCGTGGTCATAGAAAAGGAAGTCGTTCGGCCTGTAGAGGTCGAGATCGATCAAATAATACTGCCGCTTGCGCCGGGGGGGCGCGGCGACGAGGATATTGTTGCCATGCAGATCGCCATGCAATCGGCCCCGGACGGCCCGCAGGCGGGCCTTCTTCGGGAGCGGCCGTGTGCCCATGGCGAAGGCGAGGGGATTCGGATACCACTCGCCCTGGAAACTGAAACTGGGATCGTCCGGTGCAAGCCCGCATTCCTCCATTAGGAACGGGCCGATACGGCCTTCGTCCGGGTCGAGCCGATAGCCTGCCCAACTTTCCAACAGGGCAAGAGGCTCCAGCAAGCCATCGGCAACATAGTAGTCGGCATTCCATTTCTCCAGCAGATCGGCGGTTACACGCCGGCCGAAGTCGAGTTGCTGCGCATATGCGCAGCCATGCCATGGCACGGCATATTCAAGTCCGCGCCCCGCAATGGTCGAAAGGATGGCGATCTGCTCTGCATGCCGGGCGGCATGAAGGAGACGGGGCAGATGTTGTGCGGCATATTCGGGCTCGGCTTCGATCGCGGCACGATGATTTTCGAACTCCTCGTCTTCCGACCAGTCTGCCGGGGCAGCCCGATCGAGCTTGAGGATCGCCTGCCCCTTGAAATCGCGGCAGGTGATATCGACGACGAATACCATGGCGCCGGAGAGCCCCCCGCCGAGCTTGGACTTGAGGTAGAACGCGCCTTCGATGCCCCACTCTTCGCGGATGACCGGCAGCATAGCCTTGTACAGCTTGGGCCATTCGAGCCCGGACGCCTCGTCCGTGCTGTCGGTATTTTGCTTGCTTGTGGTCAAACTTCGCTCTTGGGACATGGCTCTGGCATGCGGGGCGCGCCTTGAACGCCAGGGAGGATACCAGATGGTATTTCGATTGGCAGTAACGGCTGGCCGCCTCGCGGGAATTCAATATCCGGCTTCCGATTGAAAACACTTTTGCGCCAGGCCGAAATTTAATCGGACCCACCGCTTGAATCTTCGCCGGTGGAACGGCAAGGTTGTCATATCGTGTCCGCAATTTGCTTGAGCGTTGAAGACACGGCCCTGGTATTTTCAGTTTCGCTATCTCCAACAACAAGGGTGTTCAAGGTGGCCGATACAGACTACGCGCACGAAGCCGACCTGGAAGAACTGCGTGAACGTCAGGGTGTTTGGGAAAAGGCCCGCTATCTGGTTCGCAAGCAACCGATCGGCGCATTCGGCCTTTTCCTCGTTATCACGATCGTGCTGATGGGAGTCTTCGCTCCTGCAATCAGTTCGCACGACCCCATTCGTGTCGCTTTCCAGGACATGCTGCTGCCGCCCGATTCCCAATTCGTTCTGGGAACGGATCAATTTGGCCGGGATATCTTCACACGGCTTCTTTATGGCGCGCGGACCGCGCTGTTTGTGGGTTGCACCGCGGCGTTTGTCGGATCGACTGCCGGCCTTGTCCTCGGTGTCACCAGCGCCTATCTCGGCGGGACGTTCGATCTGATTTTTCAGCGGATCACCGATGTCATGCAGGCCTTTCCGCTGATCATTATGGCGCTTGCCATCGTCTCGATTTTCGGGCCGAGCATGGTCAATGTCATCATCGCCATCACCATTCCCTTCATTCCCGATTGCGCGCGCGTGGTGCGTTCCAGCGCCTTGTCGTTGCGCCAGATGCCCTATGTGGACGCGGCCCGGGCCAACGGTTTCTCTGCCGCCCGCATCATTCTGCGCCACATTGTTCCGAACGTCATGGCGCCTTACCTCATCATGATCACCACCTTTGTCGGGCACGCGATCCTGCTCGAAGCCTCACTTTCCTATCTCGGGCTTGGCGTACAGGAACCAACCCCGGCATGGGGTCTTATGCTGCAGGGCGGGGCTGAGGAATATGCCGAAAGCGCACCATGGCTGGCGATCTGGCCGGGCGTAGCGATCAGCCTTGCGGTGTTTGGTTTCAATATGTTCGGCGACGCGGTTCGCGACGTACTCGATCCCAAGCTGCGCACCGAGTAGGCCTCGGTCATTATTAAGACATCATTCATGTGCATTTAGTACGTTCAGTCTTGACTGAACGTATAAAACGAACCATATGCTTCATCATGACCGGAAATGCCGACCAGACTATTGAGGACTTTGTCGAACGTCTCGGACTCGTGACGCAGGCTGACGGATTGCCCCGCATTGCGGGCCGCATCATGGGCCTGATGGTGATTTATGGCGGGCCGTTCAGCTTCACGGATCTGGCAGAGAAACTTCAGATCAGCCGGGCAAGCGTGAGCACCAACACGCGGCTGCTTGAAAGTCTCGGCGTGATCGAGCGCACGACGGTGCCGGGAGAGCGGCAGGATTACTTCAAGATTCGGCCGCATCCATATTCACCCTTGATGCAGGGGTACGTGGAGCGCATGCGGCGCGCCCGCGACATGGTTGGCAGCACGCAGGATGAGCTGCCTGAAGAGTTCGGCGAGGCCCATGAGCGCTTGCAGGATCTCAATGAGTTTTACGAGACGATGATCGACAGCTTTGAAAAGGTGGTCGAAAAGTGGGATGCGAAATCCAAGAGATCGTCCGTCGAGAAGCCACGTCAACCGGCGGAGGAGCCGGCCTGAGTCGTCGCCATCCCCACAGCGAACAGTTGATCCGGAGTAAAGACTTTGAAGAAGTCATACATCATTGCGGCAATCATGGCCCTGGGTATCACCGCCTGGGTGCTGGCCGGTTATTTGTTTCAATCTCCGGTAACGGCGAATGTCGCGCCTGCGGGAGCTGAGAAGCACACAATCGAGCCGATGCGCGTATCGGTGCGCGCCGCAAAAGCGCAGCCGGTCGAACGGCATATCGTTGCGCAAGGTCATGCGGAGCCCAACCGAACCGTTACCGTACGCGCGGAAACGGCGGGCCAGGTCGAGCAGATTGTCAAGGATGAAGGGGCGACGGTTTCCGCCGGCGACGTCATTGTGCGCCTTGAGGTGAAGGACCGCGCCGCCTTGCTGGAACGCGCCAAGGCGCGCGTGCGCGAGCAGGAAAACGCGCATGAAGCGTCGCAGAAACTCGGCGAAAAGGGCTACCAGACGCAGCGGCGTTCCGATGAGACTTATTCCGCTCTGCAAACCGCCAAGGCGGAAATGGAAGAAGCGCGCATTGCGCTGGAAAACACGGAGATCCGGGCCCCTTTCGACGGCGTCGTGATGACGAGTGACGTCGAGATTGGCACATATGCCGATGTGAACGGCGAGATCGCGACAATCGTCGATAACGATCCGCTCGTCATCAGCGTGCGGATTCCCCAGCACGACATCACCAGCATTCAGGTCGGACGAACCGCATCGGTCACATTTGCGACGGGGGAGAAGCGCGAGGGCCGGGTGAACTATGTGGCGCCGCGCGCCGATATCGACACGCGGACCTTCAGGGTCGAGGTGCAAGTAGCCAATCCCGAAGGAAAGATTCCGTCAGGTATCAGCGTCGAGGCCAAAATCCCAACCGGTTCCGTCTTTGCACAATTCGTATCCCCCGCGACATTGTCGCTCAACGACAAGGGCGTGCTCGGCGTCAAGACCGTCGATGCAGACAACAAGGTCAGGTTTCACCCTGCAAAGATCGTCCGTTCCGACGTTGATGGGGTGTGGCTGACGGGGTTGGACGACGAGGCGCGCATCATCACGGTCGGTGCCGGGTTCGTGCGTGTCGGCGACGAGGTCAAGCCCGTACTCGAAAAGGAGAACTCGGGGTCCGACGGCAGTCCCCGCGCGTCCGTCATGCTGTCCAAACCTGACGGGAAAGGACAGGGTTCCGGCAAATGAAGGCGCTGATCGACGCTGCATTCATGCGCACGCGCACAGTTGCCCTTGCCTTCGTGATGATCATCGCGATGGGCGCTATGGCCTATGTGTCGATCCCGAAGGAATCCGAGCCGGATATCCCGATCCCGACCATCTATGTGTCGATGACCCATGAGGGTATCTCACCGGAAGACGCCGAACGGTTGGTGGTGCGTCCCATGGAGAAGGAACTTCAGTCCATCGAAGGGCTGAAGGAGATGCGCGCCACCGCCGCGGAAGGCTACGCCTCGGTCACGCTTGAATTTGACGCGGGCTTCGACGCCGATCAGGCGTTGCTGGATGTCCGGGAGAAAGTGGACCGCGCGAAGAGTGAACTTCCACCCGATACGGACGAGCCGCGCGTCACCGAAATCAACGTGGCATTGTTTCCGGTTCTGAGCATCGCGCTTTCGGGAAATATGCCCGAACGGACGCTCGTTCGCCTCGCGCGTGATCTGCGCAACAAGCTCGAAACCCTACGCGGCGTCCTGGACGTCGATATCGGCGGCGACCGGGAAAGTGTTCTGGAAGTGCTCGTCGATCCGACCATTCTGGAGACTTACAATCTCTCCTTTGCCGATGTCGTCAATTCCGTACGCCGCAACAACCAGCTTGTTGCCGCAGGCGCACTGGAAACCGGCGCCGGGCGCATGGTCATCAAGGTACCGGGCGTTATCGAGGATATCGACGACATCCTCAATTTGCCGATCAAGACCGCCGGAGATACGGTCGTCAAATTCCAGGATGTCGCTGCGGTTGGCCGGACCTTCAAGGACCCTCAGGGGTTTGCGCGCGTAACCAAACACCCCGCGCTGGTTCTCGAGGTCAAAAAGCGTGTCGGCGCCAACATCATCGAAACCATCGAAGAGGTGCAGAGAGTCGTCAAGGCAGAGCAGGCCGTGTGGCCGTCGGGCGTCCAGGTGACTTTCATGCAGGACGAGTCCGACCAGATCCGCACCATGCTCGGCGAGCTGGAGAACAATGTGCTGACGGCAATCGTGCTCGTCATGATCGTCGTCGTCGCAGCCATGGGTCCGCGTCCGGCGATCCTTGTCGGATTGGCGATTCCCGGTTCTTTCCTGGCCGGCATCCTGTTCCTCAACACCATGGGCTTCACGCTCAACATCGTTGTTCTGTTCAGCCTCATCCTCGTCGTCGGCATGTTGGTGGACGGCGCCATTGTCACGACCGAACTGGCGGATCGCCGCATGGCGGAAGGCCTTGGACGCAAGGAGGCCTACGCAGCCGCGGCCAAGCGTATGTCATGGCCAATTGCCGCATCGACTGCGACCACTCTTGCCGTGTTCCTTCCACTGTTGTTCTGGCCGGGAATTGTCGGCGAGTTCATGAAGTATCTGCCGATCACCGTTTTGGTCACGCTGTCCGCCTCGCTGGCGATGGCGCTCATCTTTATTCCGGTCCTTGGCGGCATCCTCGGCGGTGCATCCAAGAGCGATGCCAGGATGCTGAAAACGATCAAGGCAGCGGAATCGGGAGATATCGACAAGATTGGCGGAGCGTCGGGCGCTTACCTCGGTTTCCTGAAGCGCCTTCTGGCGCATCCGGGCAAGGTGCTCGCGGTGATGGTCGCCTTGTTGATCGGAACCTACGCGGCGTTCGGCATGTTCGGACGCGGTGTCGAATTCTTCCCCGATGTTGAGCCGGAACTGGCCCAGGTGCAGATCCGTGCGCGCGGCGACATGTCGGTAAAGGAAATGGACAGCCTCGTTCGCCAGATCGAATCCCGCATCGTCGGAATACCCCATCTGAAAACGGTTTATGCGCGTACCATGGGACCGGGGCAATCCCAGCAGGGCCAGGCGGAAGACGTGATTGGCGTCGTTCAGTTCGAGTTCGAAAACTGGCGCACACGACCGCGCGCATCTGAGATCCTGAAGAAAATCCGCGCTCAGACCTCCGACATCCCAGGTATCGTTGTCGAAGTGCGCAAACAGGAGGGTGGACCGTCCGAGGGCAAACCCATTCAGATTCAGGTCACTTCACGCGACACGGCACTCATGCCCGGCGCAGTTGAGAAAATCCGCGGCGTGATGCGCGATATCGGAGGTTTCGTCGACGTGCAGGACAGCCGCCCGCTGCCCGGAATCGAGTGGCGCCTGAAGGTCGACAGGGAGAAGGCTGCACGTAACGGTGCGGACATCGCTCTTCTTGGCGATGCTGTCAAACTGCTGACCAACGGGTTGCAGCTCGCCGACTACCGTCCCGACGATGCGGATGAAGAAGTGGATATCCGGGTGCGGTTCCCACCTGCGGAACGCAGCCTCGAACAGCTGAAGCGCCTGCGTGTGCCGACCGCGAAAGGCCAAGTGCCGGTCGGGAACTTCATCACCTTTGAACCGGCGCAAAAAATCGGCACCTTGAGCCGAGCCGACAGCCGCCGGGTGATCACCGTCCAGGCGGATGTCGCAGAGGGAGTGCTGGTCGACGATCAGGTCACCAAGCTCAAGGCGGCGTTGCCCGATGCAGGCATCGATCCGGCAATCGATATCCGCTTCAAGGGCGAGGATGAAGACCAGCGCGAAGCCGCCAACTTCCTGATGAAGGCGTTCGGAATCGCGATCTTCCTGATGATCGGAATTCTCGTCACCCAGTTCAACAGCTTCTACCAGGCAGGCATGGTTTTGAGCGCCATTGTGTTTTCAACCGCCGGAGTGTTTCTCGGGCTTCTTGTCACAAATCAGCCCTTTGGGATCGTGATGTGCGGTATCGGCGTCATCGCGCTCGCCGGTATTGTTGTGAACAACAATATCGTCCTGATCGACACATTCAACGATCTGAAGAAGAGGGGACTTGACGCGCACGAGGCGATCATGCGGACCGCCGCACAGCGTATGCGGCCAGTGTTGCTGACCTCCATCACCACGGTCCTCGGCCTGATGCCCATGGTGTTCGCCCTCACCATAGACCTGATCGGTCAGGATATCGCAGTCGGCGCGCCATCGACCCAATGGTGGACGCAACTGGCGAGTTCCATTGCCGGCGGCCTGACCTTCGCCACCATCCTGACGCTGGTTCTGACCCCCTGCATGTTGATGCTTGGCGAAAATGTGTCGTCCTGGGCGCGTGACAAAGGATGGAGCAGGAAAGAGCCGCCGTCTACGCGCAAGCGCAGGACCAAACGCCGCCCGAAGCTCAAGGTCGCGGCCTGAACGGCAGGCGTAGCCAGTCGACCCTACCCGGCCAGAAGGGTGATGAATTTCCTGTGCACCCAGCCCGTCTTGCCCGGTCCCTCGTATGGCCTGTCGGCCTTGACCGGTGAACAGTTCACTTCGTCGACGCCGTAAACAATTCCGATCCAGTCGCCTTTGTTACTGAGCAGCCAAACCTTGTCGTCGGTGCGGATCTTGTCCAGCATCCTGTAGCTGGTGCCAGGCCCCGCCCGTACCGCAAGAAAATTGTCGCCCCTGGGATTGAGGCCGGAAACCTTGCCGAAGGCACATGTGTCGAAATCGCCGTCGGCAATCTCCATCACCGGCACGACAGGATCGGCGGCGGAAACGGGTCCGCACAAAATGACGGTAGCAACAGCAACGGCACTGAATATGTTGCGGTTCTGGCGCATCATGATGGTCAAGGTTCCTTGAACAAGGACGCCACAGTAAGGCCGGGTTGCGTAGAAGACAATTCGGGCTCGTGCCCGTATCACCGCCATGTAACTTGATCTCGCGGGAACAAACGATACGTAAACTGCAGAAGCGAGATGCAGAAAACCGAAACGACACCAAAGACTGCTCGATGAAAAAATGCGCAAAAAGGCATCTGTTAGTCGCTGCGATACTCCTGTGGGGCGTCGGGCAGGTGAGAGGAGAGGAGGGCTCCGAGGATGCCCCGCTGTCCGAGGCTGATATCAGGGCGCAATTCGTCGAAGATGTTTGTGCGCGCATAGAAAGTGCAGCCAACGAGCGCAATCTTCCGCCTGCCTTCTTTGCCAGGTTGATCTGGAAGGAGAGCCGGTTCGATCCCAACGCCGTCAGCCCGAAAGGCGCATCCGGCATTGCCCAGTTCATGCCCGGCACGGCCCGCATGCGCGGTCTCGACGATCCCTTCGATCCGAGAAGTGCGATTCCGGCTTCCGCACACTACCTGTCGGATCTGCGCGACGAGTTCGGCAATCTGGGACTTGCCGCCGCCGCATATAACGCCGGGCCCAACCGGGTCAAGCGATGGCGGGCAGGCCGCGGCGGCCTTCCCAGTGAGACGCGCGATTTCGTATTGACCATCACCGGCGTGGAGGCGGGTGCGTGGAATGCTGCGGAATTGCCTCAGGCCGAATATGCGCTCGACAAGGACCTGACGTTCTTGGAGGCGTGCAAACAACTTCCCGTCCGCCGCTTCAAGCCGCGTTTCCGCTACGCAAGCTATGGCAGCGCGCCCTGGCAACCCTGGGGCGTGCATCTGACGTCGGCCTGGTCGCCGACCAAAGCGCTTGCGCAGTATGCGCGCATCCAGCGCAAATATGGGGGGCTTCTCGGCGGCAAGGACCCAATGGTGCTGCGTACGGTCAACTACACGCGCGGACGCGCCCCACGGTTCCGTATTCAAATTGGCCAGCCGGGCCGCAAGCAGGCGCAGAAATTCTGCAACCGTTTGAAGAGGCAGGGTGCGGTTTGTCTGGTGGTCAAAACCAAGGGGCGGTGAATGCCGCAATGCCGAGGCTTGATGAATGCCTCATTTGGTTGATCCAAATTCGCCGCTGAAACGTATTTACCAAGCGCCCGGGAAGCGTTCTCCCCTTCGGGTGCACGAGCAAGATCGGCCGGAATCGTGCCCCCCGTGTATCCGGCCGATCTTCATTCGGAGATTACGACGACCGATATTCGGAAAAAACCCAAAGATATGAGCAATCGCCTTCAACCGCCCCATTACAACGACCTGGACGCAATCCTTCCAACCGTATGGGACCTTCTGGCGCGCGGTGCGCGCGGCCGGAATTCCGAGTTTCATATTCTGCATCTCGCGACCATTTCTGCCGAAGGCTATCCGAACAGCCGCTCGGTCGTGTTGCGTGGATTTGACGTGCAGACGCGTTCAATCCAGTTCCATACCGATTCCCGTTCGGCAAAGGCAGCGGAAATTTTCGAACGGCCTCACGTGTCCATCCATGCCTATTCACGCTCGGAAAAGGTTCAACTGCGCATGCAGTGCAGGGCGAGTTTCCATCACTGCGATGCGCTCACCGGTGCCGCATGGCGCACGATGCATGACATGAGCCGCGAGTGTTACAGACAGGTCGAGACACCGGGTCGGCCAATCGAGACGCCAACACCGAACTCGCTGTCGGCGGAGGAGAACGACACTCCGCCCTACGAGAATTTCGCTGTTGTTATCGCGACGATCCAGCGCCTCGAATGGCTGTTTCTCTCCGCTGCCGGACATCGCCGGGCGCTGTTTGACTGGCGGCATGGAGAGTTACAAAAGAGCTGGCTCGCCGTTTAACGCACATGCGAAACACGGTGTGGCGGCGCGCGTCTCCGGAACTGTCCTTAACGCAGATACGTCTCCGTCGTGACGACCTGGGCGTATGTGCCTGACAACGGCGCCATGAACGCCGCATGAACCATCGGCGCCGGCACCATCTTGTCATTGAACGATTGCTCCTTCGCGCCGCAGGCATCCTCGATGACGGTGATACGGTAGCCGAGGTCCGCCCCGGCACGGGTGGTCGCATCGATGCACATCTGGCTCATCGCGCCGCAGATGACGAGTTCGGTGATGTTCTGTGCTTCAAGTTCTTCATGCAGCGACGTATTCTGAAAACCATTTGGCGAATGCTTCAGGATGACCCGTTCGCCCTCCTCGGGCGAGACGGACGCATGGATTTCCGCGCCGGGCGTTCCGGGTCGGAAAAAGGGTGCGTCGTCCGTCAGGAACTCGTGATGCACGTGAAAAATTGCCTGATCCGTCTTGCGGGCATGCTCAAGCAGGCGCGCCGCATTGGCCGAAACCTGCTGCATCTTGTCGACGGGCCACCGTCCGCCTTCAAAATAGTCGTTCTGAATGTCGATAAGGAGTAGTGCTGCTTTGGACATGTCTTAATTCCTTGTCGTTGCTTCTGCCGAGATAGGTGCACTTCCTAGAGAACGATTGGAATTGGCGTAAACGACATTTGATATGCTATATCCGCCAAATGAAAGAAGCTGGAACGTGCGCGTCCGTCGCGATTGTTGCTTATCCCGGGGCGCAGATGTCAGCCGTGCTCGGGCTCACGGATTTGTTCGCCATTGCCAACCGCCACGCGTCTCAAGAATGCGGTCCGCAGCTCGCGGTGAGCACGGTCACGGCGGAGGCGGATAGCGATCCATCCGGGGCTTCGTTTAACGCGGTGATCCTTCCACCCAGCTTGCAGCAATCGCACTGTCTGGAAGACATGGAACTTGGTAAGTGGCTGCGTGCACAACATGCTGCCGGGGCGCTCATGTGTTCGGTGTGTGCCGGCGTCTTCTGCCTCGGCCATGCCGGATTGCTCGACGGCCGTTCCGTGACCACACACTGGGCCCTTGAGGACGCGTTTCGCGCCACCTTTCCCTCCGCGCGGCTGAATGCCGACCAACTCCTGATCGACGACAATGACATTGTGACCGCCGGCGGATTGATGGCCTGGATTGACCTGGGACTGTTCATCGTCAACCGTTGGCTCGGGCCACAGGTGGTGTCTGCGACCGCGCGGCATCTGCTGGTTGACCCGAGCGGGCGCGAGCAACGCAACTATCGCAGTTTCCGCCCACCGCGCGACCACGGCGATGATGTGATCCTCTCCCTTCAGCACTGGCTCGAGGGCCATGCCGATGCGGAGATCACCGTGGAGCATATGGCCAAGCGGGTACGACTTTCGGGACGTACATTTCTGAGGCGTTTCAAGGCGGCGACGGGTTTGACACCGAATTCCTATGTTCAGAATCTGCGTGTCGAGAAAGCGCGCGGACTGCTGGAGCGCACACGCATTCCAGTGAGCGAGATCGGCTGGAATGTCGGATACCGGGACGCATCAGCTTTCAGCCGAGTGTTCCGGGCAACGGTCGGCCTGACCGCCGGCGAATATCGCAACCGGTTTGGAATTCTAGCCCGCAAGGAACAGCATGATTAAAGCGCATAGTCCGGCAGAACGCTTTCAAGGGGCGTCGGATCGATCCCCAGGTCGCTGAAGGAGAAGGCGCTTTTCCCGACCACATTGTCTTTGCGCATGAGCGCGATCTGATCGCGGGTAACGGGTGGAGCCGGCAGAAGAGACGAGGCGGCGGCCACAACCTTCCAGAGGGCGAACGGCACCGGCAAAAGCAGGCGCTTTTTTCCGATCCGCGCCATGACGAGTTCCACAATATCCCTGTACGCCGGGCTCTGCGGCCCTCCAAGCTCATACGTCCTGCCTGCGGCCACCGGGGTATGGAGCGCTTTGGCCACGGCGGCGGCGACATCACCGACATAAACCGCCTGGAGCTTTGTCCGTCCGGACCCGAAGAGGGGGATCACCGGGGCATGGCGGATGATCTTCGCCAGCGTGTTGATGAACCTGTCATCCGGTCCGAACAGGACGCTCGGACGCAAGATCGTGGTTTCAGGAAACACGGCGCGGACGGCTTGTTCGCCCAACGCCCTTGCGCGCACATAAGGCGAAGATGACGCCGGATCAATCCCAATGCCGGACATGTGGACGAAAGAGGAAATATTGGCCGCCGCGCACTGATGCGCGAGGTTTGCAGCACCCCTCACATGCACTGCCTCGAAGGTATCGGAGCCGCCCTCCACATAGAGCCCGACGGCGTTGACCGCAGCATCGCACCCTTCAAGCGCGGCTGAGAGCGAACCCTCATCGCGGATATCGGCATAGACCGGTTCGACCGCTTCCATCCCGGACCGTTTGCCTGGCTTGCGAGCGCAAACCCGAACCTTGATGCCTGCTGAAACAAGATGCCTGACGATCACGGCCCCGAGGAACCCCGCCCCTCCGAACACCGCTACATGTGTAATCTTGCGATTGCCTGCCATTGCCGTTGAATGGCCAGCCGCACGGCTTCAGCGAAAGTCCGTACCGCTTTCTAGCCGCCCGATCCCGATGAACCCAGTTTCCGGAAAGCCTCCTGCATCTGCTTGAACGCCGTGTGCATGTCATCGGCGAATTCCGAGCTCTTCTGTGCTGCGGTTTCCTGTTGTTTCTGCAGATTGTCGCGGAATGTTTTTACGTGGCCCAGCATTTCCTGCTGCTTGGCCTGAAGCTGCGAGTGCTGGTCTTCGGCCTCGTGCTTGAAGCGGACTGCCGCGAGCTCAAGTTGATGGCGCAGTTGTTGCTCGGTGCCGGCCCAGGTGGTCAGAGCTTTCTTGATCTCCTCATTGACCTGCTGCCCCATCTGATCGACCTGGTTTTCAACGCGCTTTACCGCGTCTTCTATTTCCTTCCGCTGGGCATTCGCAGCATCGGCAGCGTCCGCCTTTCCAAGCGCGAGCTGAACCTTCAGGTGATCGAGATTGGCGGCAATCTGCTGGCGGGTCTCGGCGGGTACATGCTGAGCCGTTTCGACGGCTTCCTTGAGTTTGTCGGTTGCCGTCGCCGCCATCTCCTTCTGCGTCTGGATTTGCGCGGTCATTGCGGCAGTCGTCCCGCGGATGCTTTCTTCCATTGCCGTCGCCGCAGCCTCCCACCGGTCCAACGTGTGATCGATGGCTTCGCGAATATTTTTTGTCGTACTCATGATATCTCTCCCAAGTGCCGACAAGAATTCTACACAGGTTTTGTGCCGGGCCAAGTGTCCCCGAACATGCGAAGGTGATGTATTTGCGGCTGGAAGGGTGCTGAATTTCCTCGCCATTACAGAAGGACATTGCGGAGCGGGCAGGGTCTGCTTGTTCTTCTGTTCCTTCTTCAATCGAGATAATCAATCGTATACATGACAAATTGACGACCGAATCCGTGTTGGCCGGGATTAGAATAGCGAATAAACGCGCGTTCAATTGATGATTGAACATCCACGCCAAGGAGAATGTCGCCATTTGTATACCAATGGAAATTGCACTTCCCCGGCCAGTTCATGTAGCCCACAAGGGGCTGTTGCCAGTTTTTTTGCGGGTGTAGCCGGTTCGATGGCGAGCTTCTCCTGACAAATATACATTTGGCGATATGATGTGTGGGTGAGTCGGCAATCGTTCAACATGGTTTCCGGAGCTGATATGTCTGCGACGATCACACGAAAGCGCGATGCTGCCGCAACGCGGGCCGCCATTCTGAAGGCCGCTAAACGCGCGTTTACCGATAAAGGATTCGACGGGGCGGGCGTACGCGAGATTGCCGCGGCTGCGGGGGTTACGGCAGCGCTGGTGAACCGGTACTTCGGTTCCAAGGAGGCCTTGTTTGAGGAAGCGGTCGTGCCCGGGTTCAATATGGATGAACTGATGGCGGGCAATCGTGCCACATTCGGCCAGCGTGCTGCGGTCTATCTGATTTCAAAATCTCATGAAGGGGCAGATCTCGACCCGACACTGGCTTTCGTGCGTTCCGCGGGAAGCAGGGCCGTGGCACCCGTGATCAATCGGGCCCTGCAGCACAATGTGATCGCAAAACTTGCCGACTGGCTCGGCGGGTATGACGCCGAGCAACGGGCGGCTCTCATCGTTTCGCATATGGCCGGCTTCGATTTGATGGGGCGGATTGCCAAAGCGGGTGCGCTCGGGCCCGAGCATCTGGAGGCTCTCGCGCCGCGGTTTGCGCGTGTGTTGCAGGCTTACGTCGACGACGCGATGTGATCACAACCCTCAGGCGCCGGCAACCTCGCGGGCAACGCGTACCCAACCGTCCGTCTGGTCACGGACGTCGGGTTGCCATCCCGTTATGTCCTTGAAGCGTTTTGCGGACACCCGCTGGCTGCGGCCGACCAGTTCCCGCAACTCCGGCGTCAGAGCAAGCCGCAGCATCCAGCGGGGCAAACGCCAAAGTCGTTTGCGCCTAACCGCTCGCGCCAACGCCTCGATTGCCTCTCGTTGCGTGTACGGAACGTCTTCAACCACGTCATAAATCCCTGAGTCCGCATTCTCGAGCGCGGCATGTATCGCCGTGGCCGCGTCGTCGACCCAGATGAAGGACCTGTATGCGTCATCAGGTGCCATCGGCAGAACCACGCCCTTGCGTGCCATATTGAGCATATCGCGGCTGTCGCGCGAGGTTGCCCCGTAAAACGCACCGAACCGCAGAGTGATGCCGCGTCGGACTGTTTTGCTTTCGTCGAAAGCGGCCACATGACGTTCCGCCGCCAGGGTCGAGCGAAGCGGACTGGGCGCGCGGATTTCCGCGTCGTCGGCCGCAAGCCACCGGGCGCCGCCGTCCGCATACATGAAACAAATGCCGGGATAGAGGAATGTTTTCACGGATTGCGAGGCAAGTGCCGCCTCCACGAGCGCCTTGGTTCCGGCATCCCGAATCCGGTCATTCATTATCAATGCATCCGCGGAGCGCAACTTCGAGACGGGCGGTATACTCGTGGCGAGATGAAGGACGGCTCCGCAGCCCGTGATGTGCCGGGAGAGGCTTTCAACATCGAACAGGTCGGCGTCGACAGGTGTTGCGCCCATTTTCACGATGCTCTCTCGGTTGGCCGCCGAGCGCGAAAGCGCCACGATCTCCGCGCCATCGTCCATGAGCATTCTGACGACCGGTCTTCCAAGCACGCCGGTCGCGCCTGTGACAAATATCTTCATTATGATTTCATGGATTGCAACTGGCGTGACGCGGCCCTTACCTCGAAACGGCAGCGCAGGCGTACCGCACCCCACCGCCTTTGGGTTTGTCCGGCTTCATCCCTGGAGGCCGAAACGGATCGGCACCCACTGGTCGGTTGCATACAGGGCCATGGCAAGAACGGCAAACGATGCGATGACCCAGCACGCGGCCCGTACCGGAGAAAGCGCGTTCATCTGCATGGGCCGACCTTCGCCTTCCATTTCGGGAGAAGCATGGCCGAGCATCGGCGCGGGGCCGTCGGCGCCGGGCAAGGTCATACAGCCATGTTTGAGGTGGTTCTTCACCAGCCAGTAATTGACGGGATAGGCCAGCACACCGCCGACTATGGAGGCAAGGCTCATGCGGAACCAGAAAGACGGCTCACCCGGATGTTCCGAACCCTCCCACACAGATGCGAGCACCACCATGGTGGGGATCATGCCGGCCATGACGAAATTCATCGAGACGGTTTCGGCGAAGATCGTCTTGCGTACGGCCATGAAGTAGTTGCCGCCATACATTGGCAGCATCATCAGTGCCTGGAAGATGAACAGGCCGCACACGAAGCCGGCGAGATATTCAATCGTCGCATCCCAGCCGTTGGTCAGGCCGAAGGCCGGAACGATCATGGCCGCAAAGAGTATGCCGGTGGCGTCCCCCGCCAGACAGTGCATTTCAGAGTTCAATCCTTGTTTCCAGGTGGTGCGGGTATAGCGGTCGTGTGCGCCGGGAAACGGGCGGCGGCAGCCAAGCAGATAGAAAAACAGGCCCACAGGCCCGGTGTAGGCCGTCACGAGGATCCAGGCGAGCCGTTGCACCCAGCTCGTCACGCCGTTGGTGAGCGAATCCCAGATAACGAACGCCAGGCTCGCTCCCATCAGTACGAACCAGACAAGAATGGCGCCATCCAGCATTGGATTCGTCTCCAGGTTTCAATCTCTCCTGCCGCAACCGCTTCATAGCACGCAAACTGAAAAATACGGGACCAGTTGAACCTTCTCCGTGTCCCGCGCAACCAACATGTATTGGAAGACCCGGTTGCGGGTTGATGCTGGTTCCGGTGGGAAGGTGGTTCCATGATTGAATGGCTTGCGGAGATCAACTGGATCATGGTGGTTTCGGTCGCCGTTGGTGTGATGGCGGGCGTGGAGTTGGGGCGCCGCAGGTCCGAGGCGAAAGGCGCAATCTACAGTTTCCTGCCGCGCCCGATGTATCGATTGCTGAATTTGGGAACCGCCCTGAGCGGTGCGCTCTTCTTTGAGGCAGCCAGGGTGGCGGTCGACATGCCGACGGCATTTCACGTGTGGATGCTTCTGTTCTTCACTGCAGCAGGCTTTATTCTCTTTGGCATCTCGACCGGGCTTGAGCTCAAATCGGCCAAAGCGCTGCTCAATCCTTCCGAGGAGGGCCAAAATGGAACAGCGGAAATGGGCTGAGAAGACGCATAATTCACCAGAGCGGTTCTAGGGTTTCGAAGGCATGAACGCGCCGTTGTCAGGATCGGCCCATGTTCGACGCGAAACATGCATGACCCGCTGCGCGTCATGTCGAAGTGTTTGTCATCCGTTGAGGAATCAACAGCAATGCAAATCGTTCGTATTTGCATTTAGTTTTCGGGCAGGGGAGACCTGTCCGGAAGTTCGCGACCCTTGCCCCGTGGCGTTGCCATATATGGCTTGTGGGTGTGGCTGGAAATCCGACTGACGCTGCGCGATCCGGCACCCCCCTGCCCCACGCCTGCAGACACCTAATAAGGACCGGGAACCATCGGGCTGCCGTCGAAGAAGCGTTGGTGCTTGAAGCGTGATAGGTCGTGTCCCGGACTGCGGCCGGTGAGGATGTCGGCCATGATCCGGCCGACGGCGGGACCGATGCCGAAACCATGGCCGCTCAAGCCGGTTGCGAAGTAGAGCCCCGGCAGCCGGTCTGCTTCACCGAGCACGGGAACTGCGTCCGGTGTGACATCGATCATACCGGCCCACGCTTCCGCCAATTGCACATTTTTCAGGGCAGGAAAGCGTTTTGGCAGGCGGTCCGTGATGTCCTTGATCACGACCCGGGAAGGCTCGGGATTGACCACGCGCATACGTTCAAACGGACTGATTTCATCCGCTGACCAGCGGCGCGGCACACCCCAGGCGCCGGGAAAGTGCGCGGGCGCTCCGGGATAGAGTCGAATGTCCCGCGCAGTCGCTTTCATCAGGTTGATGTATTTTATGAAGTAGCGGAAAGACCCCATTGAAAGATAATGCTCAGCGCGGTCGCCACTCGTGACGGTATATCCGCCATCCTGCCGGCGGCGCATCGTCAGGCCTGGGCTGGAAATATTGGGTCCGTAGACGTCCGGTGCCTGGGCGGTGCGCGCAACAGTCGAGCGAACAGTGAGCTGCGGCAGCGACAGCCCGGCATTGGCGGCAAAATGGGTCGACCAGACGCCGCCGGCCAGAACAACACGGGTGCTGCGTATTTTACCCTGCTCGGTGACGACGCCCGCGACGCGTCCGTCTTCAACCTCGAGAGACCGCACAGCGCATTGCTCTGAAATGGTGGCGCCGGCGCGTTGCGCCGCACGGGCGAATGCGGGTACCGCCACAAACGGTTCGGCGCGGCCATCGGTTTCCGTCACCATGCCGCCGACCCAGTCGCCGCTGATATCGGGATACTGCTTTGCGATTTCTTCGGCTGACAGCATGCGCGTGGAAAGCTGATGCTGTCTTGCCAATTCGAACCACTCTTCGAACTTGTGAAGTTTTTCGTCCGTGTCGGCGAGATACAAACAGCTCGACTGGGTGAATGTCAGGTCCTTTTCGCCTGTGTCCTTCGCGAGGCCCCGCCAGATCCGGTTCGACTCCATCATGATCGGCAATTCGGCCCAGTCGCGACCCTGCTGGCGGATCCAGCCCCAGTTCCGGCTGGATTGCTCGCCCGCGACGCGCCCCTTTTCGCAGACCACGACGTTCACGCCGCGTTTTGCCAGGAAGTAGGCGGTGGCAATACCGGCGATGCCGGCGCCAATGATAATGACATCGCATTCGGCGGGCAGGGCGTCCGTGAAGCGCACAGGCGCGCTGTCGGTGATCATTGAACTCATCGGTTCACCCGTTTTTCAGGCAATCTTCACTGCACTTGCCACTGTTGGAGCTGTTTTTATTTAGAACAGATGCGGTGCCCTATGCCCACCCTGATTCCGCTCATGCTTCTCCTGTCCGAGGTGATATCGTGCGGTTGTCCGCCGATCGGGCACATAGGCCGGGAATGCAATGCAAAAAAAATCCCCGTCAGAGACGGGGATACAATGTCAGCGATTCTTTAAGGGGTATGCGCTGCAATTCAACGCCGCGCAGTTTATTATTCTCGCGCTCTGCTGCGGGGGCGCCAACCGCCTTGCCGTCTGAACGTGCGGGCACAGTGCTCAGGCACACGAGCACTATCACGCAAAAACTGTCGCCGTCAGATGGTTGCGACGGACCGTCGTCCTGGAGCCCCCTGATGCAGCTGGTTACGCACTACAGAATCATACATTTAGCGTGAACCGAGCGATTCGGCCAGTGCATGTAGTACACTTTTGGCAAAAAGGCTCGTGATCGGGATTTTACCGGGGCTTTCCGATGATCAGCGTCCAGTAGGTCTCCCTGCCGGAGTTCGGCCGGTAGACCATTCCCATTCCCATATGCCTGGCGCCGCGCCGCAGAAGGTTGGCGTTGTGGCCGCGGCTGCCTTTCCAGCTCTGGATGACGTCCGCCGTGTTGGTATAGCCGACGGCGACATTTTCAGACGCGAGACGGGGATTGTAGCCCGCGCGCCGGGCGCGGTCCTTGGGGTAAGAGCCGTCCGACCCGCGGTGGGAAATCGCGTTTCGCCGCGCAAGATCACGCGAATGAGCCTTTGCCGCTGCATTCAGCCGCGAGTCGACGGACAGTGCATTCAGGCCGTGGCGGGCCCGGTGGGCATTGATCATCTTCTGGGCAACGGTGACGGAGAAGCTCGGCGGCTTGTCGGAGAGAGCCTGGGGCGTTGCGCTGGAGCACAAGCCGGTAATGACCGACACGGCCGAAAGCATATTGCAGATCATCTCGCGTCCTCTCCCAGGTGACGGTTCAAACGGTCGTTCAATCCGCCGCACCCGGCGACCTTATGCGGCGCTCGCAGGGTGAAAATATGGCGGAATTCAGTGTGTTGCTTTCCTACCGTCAATATACTCCATTGCGCCGCGCGTGTCTCACGCTCCGGCCACGCCGGCTTCGCGTGCACGTGCGAGCATATACTCCCGACCGTCCAGCATGTCCTGCGGCGTACCGAAACCGTTCATGTAGTGGCCGGTGAAGCCGGCGCCCTCAATACGTTTGAACATGTCACCGAAATCGACGGTGCCGGTTCCCGGTTGCATGTGGATCTCGTATTCGCCGTTGTTGTCGGCCACGCGCACCTCCGCACAGCGGCTCATATCCATGCCGTCAACAAAGCCGGCAATCCCAATCGGGTCATAGTGCGCGTGATTGATCGTGAACGCCCATTGCAGGTTGGGCGACTGGATTTGCTCGAAGTAGGTGATCGTGTCTTCCAGCGTGTCGGGCATATAGTGGACTTCGGCACGTTCCGGCTCACCATTGAGATTTTCAAGCAGCAGCAGCGCACCCTGCTTTTCCGCATAGTCCGCAGTCCTTTGTAGGCGCTCGATGCTGGCCTGCATACGTATCCCGCGGCAGGAAGTGAAATGGTAGCCGCCATGGACGACGATCCATTCAGCCCCGATCCGTCGCGACAGATCGATATAGGCCTTGAGATATTCGTCGGCAGCGTCGCGCACAAAGGGCGAGATCTCGGCGACATTCACGCCCGACAGCGTGTGAAGACCCAAATGCAGGCCGCTCTTTTCACAGGCCTCCCGAATATGCGTGCATCGCGCGTCGTCGAAACTCTCAAAGGCATTGGGCGCAACATCTGTTTGGATATCCACATAGTGGACATCGTTCTCGATGGCCCACGCGATGCCCTCTTCGGCCGCCACGCGTCGTCCCAGATCAACGCCGATGCGTTCGCGCAACGTTTCGCCCATCATGCCCCTTCCTCAAAACTGTGTGCCCGCACCGGACCGATCCCGATACAATGATCCATTCTTCAGTCAATAGACTGTATTTAGTTGAATTTCACGCGATCGCATTGTCGGACGCATGGCTGCGGTCGCCTCATTCTGATAGCATTCAGCTGATCCTGCCCATTTCTGAAGAGTACAATATGACCGACGCCGAGAGGAACAAATCCTACAAGGATGCAACGCATCTCTACGAGGTGGAGCGTCGCGCCCGGCATCTCGAGCGCCCCGGCTTCCGCATTACCGAGTTGCAGCTTTCGCCGACGCAGACGGTGCCATGGCACACACACAGCAAGATCAGCGACACTTTTTACGTGCTCGATGGCCGGATGCGGTTATTTCTCCAGGACCCCAAAGAAGACATGATCCTCGGGCCAGGGGAAAGCTATGCGGTCGTTGCCGGACGGCCCCATCTCGTCACCAACGCGGGCGACACATCAATGACGATCCTCGTGCTGCAAGGGGTCGGGGAATATGATTATGTGCCGCTAATGGCCCGCCACGATGATAGGTCTTAACTCATCGCGAAAACATAACGGGCTGTAACGTAGGCGAAATAGGCGCTGAGCATGATTGCCGCTTCGATACGGTTCAGGCGCGCATCCGTCGACATGAAGATCAACATGACACCGGTCGCGGCCACCATGAAGCCGCCGTCGGCATAGACAACCGTTTCCGGCACCCGCATCGGGCCCACCATCGTGGCCACACCGAAGATGCCGAGTGTATTGAAGAGGTTGCTGCCGACGATGTTTCCATAGCCGATCGTCGTCTCGCCGCGCAGAGCGGCTATAGCGGTCGTGGCAAGTTCCGGCAACGACGTTCCGACGGCGACGATGGTGAGGCCGATCAAGGCGTCGGATACGCCGAGCGTCTGGGCGATGTTGACCGCGCCTCTGACGAACATGTCGCCTCCCAGCGGGAGAGCGACAACGCCGATCAGGATGTAGACGAACGGCTTCAGGCTGTCGAAGGAGAAGGGCGCAACTGTTTCGACAATCTCTTCTGTGGCTTCCTGGCGTCCTTCCGCGGTTCGGTCCTCGCGAAACTTCATGACAATGATTCCGATCATCAGAAGAACCATCGCCGCGCCCTGCCAGCGCGGAATGGTTTCCTGCAGACCGAGGGCCATTACAACGGCGGAGACCGCGAGAAGGATGATCCCTTCGGGATCGAGCTTCCGGCTGGGCATGTCGATGGGCCGGATGAGTGCGGCAATTGCGAGGATCAACAGGATGTTCGAGATGTTGCTGCCGACCACGTTGCCCGCCGCCAGGCCCGGCGTTCCGCCGAGCACGGCGCGAACACTCACCACCATTTCCGGCATGGATGTGCCGAACCCGGCGATCACCATGCCGACCATCAGGCGCGAGAGGCCGAACCGGACCGCAATCTGTGCCGCACCGCGGACCAGGGTTTCTCCGCCAAGCAGCAGAAGGACGGCGCCGAATAATAGTTCAACGGCCGTCAGCATGGGCCTCGACCGCACGCGGATGCACACGCGGGTTCAGGTGTATGAGCTTTATTGCGCGACGTTGGCATGTCCCCCCGATGTGCCATTGCAATCGAAGAGAGATGTGTGCCCCACCTTCCGATCATGTGCAACATGACAAATGGCGGGTATGGCCGGAGCAATCAGGCCAGTTCCGGGTCATTTAGATTGGTCTGGATCCAGCGGTCGGACAGGTGAATGTCCGTTGTCTCAAGCGATCCCGGCCCCAGATTGTGAAACTTGTGCGGGATTTCGGCAGGCCCCAGCACGATATCGCCGGCCTCCGCCTCGATCTTCTCGTCGCCCACCGTGAAAAGCGCCCGGCCAGTCCGGATGATGAACACTTCGTCGTACGGATGAACATGCCAGAGCGGCCCTTTTCCGATTTCTTCGGTGGCGTAGAACAGCACGGTCACGCCGGTATCGATATCTTTGCCTTCGAAACGGCCTCGCCAGAAATGGTCGGCGTTTTCATAGCTCCAGTCACTGTGTGCGAGGCGGATCGGTTTGCGGCTCATGCTGCGTGATCTCCGGAAGAGGCGGCGAATTTGGGGACATCAAGTGATGCATGGCGTCCGCGACCCGGTCAACCAGCGCATGAAATGAAAAATGGGCCCGCGCCGCCCGCCGAAGCATTGTGCGCAGACCCCGAGGCAGTGTTTGTCATGACCCTCCGTTAAAACAATCAGGAACGGACGGCCAACCGAGGCGCTATTGGGCGGTAATGACGGTCATGACCAACTTGCCGTCGACCTTGACCGGACCGTCTTCCTTTGCGCCAAGCGTGTACTCGAAGATGCCCGTCTTGTTGCCGCCCTTCTCGCCATGAAGCATGAGCATCAGCTTTTCACCCGTCTTGACCGGCTGGGTGAGAATTGCCGTAACGTCCGTGTTTGCGCCTTTTTTCAATGGCGCATAGCCGATAACCGGACCGGGCTTATTCGCCTCGTCAGTACGATGTACGACAAGCCAGCCATTGTCGCCCGCCATGATCTTCGAGGCGGTTACCGTCCCGCCCGATACGTCCTGATCTTTACCCATAACGGCCAGTTCACCGTGATGCGCCGCATAGGCCGATGTGGCGAGAAATGCAGTCGCCGCGAAACTCAAAGCTGCACGTTTGAAATTCATCGTCATGTCTCCGTTGAATTGGGATGTTCTGAAAAATCTCCCGATCAAATTGCGTCGGGCACCCGCAGATACGGAGAAAACGCCGAAAGGTTTCAGGCGAAGCAAAACTTTTTAAGTGTGATGATTTCGGGTTAGAGGGCCGTTGGAATGAGCTTGCCGTGCAACGCCGGACCGGTGGGTTTGCCGGTTGGCGAGCCCCCTTCCGGTTCAAGGCTGATACCGAAGGTCGCGCCCTGCAGAAGCTTGGGGTCGAATTGGCGGAGCTGTTTGCGCGTCGGCATTCCGGGCGTGTCGAGGAGGCCGAGCGATTGCGGGCTGGATCCAAGTTTGTCGGATGCAATCCACAACTGGTAGGTCTTGCCGGGATGCGTCGGGGCGGCAATCGGACGAATGGTGAGTTCGCGCGATGCGAGATTGATAGACAAAACGAACTGGGGAGGCTTGTCACCCTCCTGGAACACGGCCACGAAATTCTGTTCCGGCGGCGGCAAAACAATATCCTTGTAGATAATGAACCCGGCGAGCGAGGCAGCTATTGCGCCGGCGGAAATTGCGGCTGCACGCCAGCGCGCGAGGCGCCGGGAGAGGGAGATGACATTGCCGTCCGCCGCAACGTCCTTCGCGGCGTTCCGGCGCGCAACTTGAATCTTGATGTCATCGAGCAGATCCGCACGTGGCGTTGCATCACCGACATGGGCCAGCAATGGCGACAGCCGCTCTTCCCATGCGACAATTGCCTCCTCCAGTTCG
This sequence comes from Hyphomicrobiaceae bacterium, assembly GCA_028066055.1. GTDB lineage: Bacteria > Pseudomonadota > Alphaproteobacteria > Rhizobiales > Methyloligellaceae > UBA2767. The sequence continues at coordinate 49,709 of JALCBY010000002.1, read as the reverse complement.
GGTTCACGCTGCCGGCGCGCGGCAACCCGGGCGCGCTCTTCCGCGTCAAGGGTGCCAAGCGCATATTCCGCCGCCAGCATGTCTATATCGTCGCGGTCGGTCATGATTGCAGGCAATCCTTCAACTGCTTCAGGCTGCGGTGCAGCCAGGTTTTAAGCGTTCCCACCGGTATGCTCAGTCGTGTGGCAAGCTCCTTGCGCGACAGGCCATCCAAGTAGGCGAGGCGGACCGCTTCGCCACGGTCGTCACCAAGTGCGCCCAGACATTCTTCGAGCCTTTTCAATTCCTCATTGGTTTCGATCTGCACAGCAGGTGAAGCCTCGGCATCAGCCACATTCTCAATCTCTGTGTCGGCGTCCTCATATTTGGGGCGCTGCCGGCGCAACTCGTCAAGAGCACGGTTCCGGGCGATCACCGCCATCCATGTGATCGGAGAGGCTCTGCCCGGCGTAAAATCCGCAGCGCGATCCCAAATCCTGACATACACCTCCTGCAACACTTCTTCCGCGACCTCTTGCCGGCGCAAGATACGCAGGGCAATTCCGAAAAGTTTCAGGTGGGTTGCCTGGTAGAGCGCCGTGAAAGCGTCTGCGTCGCCATTTGCGACGCGGGAAAGAAGTACGGTGAGGTCGTCGCCGGATGTCTTCATCAACTTTGCATCGTAAAGGTCAATTTGGCAGGACGGGCGGAGGCGGCGCGGATCACTTCTGATGCCGGGGAAGAGAAAGTCAAGTGGCTGGCATTTACCAAATACAAGTCACAGGTGTGGCTGTTCACTGACGCGAAATGCACTATGCGGTCCCGGAGGGTGCGCGCCTCATTCCTGATGGGCAGGACCCTGGCCCTCGAACATGGCTCTGAGGTCGACGGTGGAACGCAAACCAATGGCGTCGAAATTTTTCTCCAGCCAGTTGTCCGCCGCGTTGCGCCCAATGGCGAACAAGTGCTTCAGGAAAGCCCATTCGGCGTTGAGCTTGCTTGAAGCACCAAATGAGCGCATTTCATCTCCCGCTTCAACGATGTGCACATTCACCTTTGAATAGTGTCCCGGTTCAAGCCGGCCGTCTTCGAGCAGCCGACGCACGAAATCGATCGACCGCAGCTCCTTGAGCAGGCTTGCATTGAAAGTGATTTCGTCGACCCGGTTGAGGATTTCGCGCGACGTCTTGGGCACGCCCTTGCGTTCGATCGGGTTGATCTGGACGATGAGGATGTCACAGGCCCCGTCGTGCCCGAAGAAGGGAAACAACACCGGATTTCCCATGTAACCGCCGTCCCAGTAGGGGATGCCGTCTATTTCAACCGCCTTGAACATGAACGGAATACAGGCCGACGCCATCACCATCTGGCAGGTGAGTTGATGGCGGTCGAAAACCTTGACCCGCCCGGTCTCGACATTGGTGGCCGAGATATAGAGCCTGACCTTGTCGCAGGAGCGCACCAGTTCAAAGTCGACATGTTCGTCGAGGATGTCGCGCAGCGGATTGACGTCGAACGGATTGAGCTCATAGGGACCGGCAACGCGGGTCAGCATGTCGAAGAACAGATAGGCCGGGGACGTATCCAGGCTCCAGTTGCCCATGAACATGTCGACAGGGCCGCGCTGCAAGGGACTGAATCGGGCGGCCTTGCTGACGTCGCGCCAGAAGCGGCTGAGCGCGGCGCGCGCGCCTTGCGTTCCATCGCGCATCAGACCGTCGGCAAGCAGAACGCCGTTCATGGCGCCCGCGCTGGTGCCACTGATCGCCTCGATATCGACGCGCTCATCCTCAAGCAGGCGGTCAAGCACGCCCCAGGTGAAGGCCCCGTGCGCGCCGCCGCCCTGAAGGGCCAGGTTGAGTTTCTTGGTGTTCGTCTGTTTCGCGTTCATTGTTCCGGTGTCAGCGCGCGGTCCAGCCTCCGTCGACGGAAATGGACGTGCCGGTGATGGAAGCGGCTCCGTCCGAACACAGGAAGAGCGCCGTCGCTGCCAACTGTTCCACTGTAACAAATTCCTTTGTAGGCTGACCTGCGAGCATAACGTCTCGGATAACATTTTCCTCGCTGATGCCGGTTGTGCGCGCCTGATCAGCAATCTGCTGCTCGACCAGCCCGGTCTTCACCCACCCCGGACAGATGGCATTGCAGGTGATGCCGTCTTCGGCATATTCCAGCCCCACCACCTTGGTGAGGCCGATGACCCCGTGCTTGGACGCTACGTAGGCGCTCTTGAAAGGGGAGGCGACCAGCCCGTGCGCCGAGGCCAGGTTGATGATGCGACCCCATTTGCGCGCCTTCATGTCCTTGACCGTATGCTTGATCAGATGGAAAGCGGCGGTCAGGTTGATCGAGATGATCGCGTCCCATTTTTCGTCCGGAAAATCCTCGATGATCTCGACATGCTGGATGCCGGCATTGTTGACCACGACATCGACTTGGCCAAGCTCCGCCTTGGCGTATTCCGCGAGATCTCGGATCTGGTCGGGCTTGGACATGTCGGCGCTGTTGTAGCGAACGGTGACACCGTGATCTGCCTCCAGACCCGCACGGACGGATTCAATTTTCTCCGCGTCGCCAAACCCGTTGAGCATCACATTCATGCCCGCCTCACAGAAAGCACTGGCGATGCCCAGTCCAATCCCACTTGTCGATCCGGTAACGATCGCGTTCTTGCCTTTCGGCATGGGTAGTTCTCCTTTTCTGGGCGGTTCTCTGTCTCCGGAACGGTCAGACCGGCCGGACGCAGATTTCACCCGCTGGATGCCATGGGGAGTTGGAGTGTTACAGCCTCTTGTGCAACCCCGGTCAAGTGGACGTGATCGACGCATTACCACCCTGCATGAAGCCGCCCGGATGACGGGCGGTATCAGGCTCTGTTAGGGTCGCGAGGTGCAAAACCGCGAGCTGCAAAACACCGGTGAGATCGCCTCATGCTGCTCTTTCGCGGCGTCGCTCCGGTGAAGAGGCCGCTCGCACCGGTAAAGCCGAAATAACCCCAAAAAACGCGCGCAGGAGGGCGCAATGCGCACATTCACCAAACCGTTCACGCAGCAGGAGCCGCTCAGTGAAGAGGTCATAGCGCGTGCTGTTGAGGTGATGCGCACCGGTCGGCTCACCCGCTACAACACGCTTGAAGGTGAAACCTCGGATGCCGCAATGCTTGAACAGGAGTTTGCCGACTATCTGGGCGTGCGATATTGCCTGGCGTGCGCCTCCGGAGGCTATGCCCTGCACATCGCCCTGAAGGCCATCGGGCTCGAACAGGGCGCGCCGGTATTGTGCAACGGCTTTACGCTCTCGCCGGTGCCGGGCGCGATCCACAATGCCGGCGGACGGCCCGTGCTTGTTGAAATTGACGACAACCTCAAGCTCGATGCGACCGATCTGGCGGCCAAGGCCGATGAAAGTGGGGCAAAAACTCTCATGCTCTCCCACATGCGCGGCCACATCTGCGACATGGACGCGGTGATGGAGGTATGTGAGGAACGCGGCATCACGGTCATCGAGGACTGCGCCCATACCATGGGGGCGCGCTGGAAAGGGCGGATGTCGGGAACCTTCGGCAAGGTCGCCTGTTTCAGCACCCAGACCTACAAGCATCTGAACTCGGGAGAGGGCGGGTTGCTGACGACACAGGACGCGCAAGTCATGGCCCGGGCCGTCGTTCATTCCGGCTCCTACATGCTCTATGACCGGCATCTGGCCGTTCCGGACGCAGAAGTCTTCGCCGAAATTCGCCTCGAGACGCCGAACTATTCCGGCCGCATGGACAATCTCCGCGCGGCCATCCTGAGGGGGCAACTGAAGCATCTCGATGAGAATTGCCGCCGCTGGAACGTCCTTTACGGAACGCTCGAACAGGGATTGTGCAAAATCCCGGACGTTCGCGTGCCGGAACGGCCCCAGCATGAGGAGTATGTGGGCAGCTCCATCCAGTTCTCCCTCGAAGGGGCAAATGAACACACCATGCACGCATTCATCGGTGAGTGCGGCAGGCGCGGCGTCGAGGTGAAATGGTTCGGCGCCGACGAGCCGGCAGGCTTCACCAGCCGGTTCGACAGCTGGCGCTACATAGCGGGCGTGGCGGAACTGCCCGAAACGCGCCGCATTCTCAGGACCCTGTGCGACATGCGCATCCCGCTTACCTTCAACGAGGACGACTGCCGCCAGATCGCATCTGTTATCCGCGAAGCGGTGGAGGCACTCAGGGTCAGTTCGTGAGCCTCTATAACCCGATCAGCTTCTTCTTTGCCCTTACAATGTGCGCTGTCATTGCCATGCAATTCGGTGCGCTGTTTTCGGGATCGCAGTTGGTCTGGCTGGTGCTGGCTGCCGAGCTTTACGTGTTTTACCGTGTCTATAGTGCATTCAAGGAAAGAACGCCGGAACGGAGCAGGTGGTATCCGGTGATTTTTTACGCATTCGTCTTTGCGACCATCGCGAGCGTCGTCCTGATCGGGATGGTTTCACCCCTCGGAGGGATGACAGCACTCATTTCGCTGTTAACAGTATAAAGCGGGTTCGCACTTGTGACTGTGGCGATAGGTGACATGGCAGGCTCCGTACACGGACAATAGGATTGAGCCGGCACGGGAAGCCCAGCTGTGTATCGGGCGGTGGCCCTTGCCGACATTTTGATTGCCGCGTCATTTGTTATCCAGGGGGGATACAATGAAGATTTGTGTTTACGGTGCCGGCGCCATCGGCGGCTATGTCGGATTGATGCTCAAGCAGGGCGGGGCGGATGTCTCTCTCATTGCCCGCGGACCCCATCTGGAAGCCATCAATAAAAGCGGCATGAAAGTCGTCTTCAAGGACGACGAAAAGGTCGAGAAGATGCCGGCATCGTCCGATCCGGCCGATTTCGGACCCCAGGACTATGTCATTGTCGCATTGAAGGCCCATCAGGCATGGCAATCCGTCGATCATATCACGCCGCTGCTCGGGCCCGACACGGCGGTCGTCACCATGCAGAACGGCATTCCGTGGTGGTATTTCTACGGATTCGAGGGGCAGTATGCCGGTCTTCAGCTTCAGAGTGTTGACCCGGACGGTAAACAATGGCGCGTCATCGGTCCGGAGCGCGCCATCGGGGCGACCGTGTACCCGGCGACGGAAATCACCGAACCCGGCGTTATCCGGCATATCTATGGCGACAAGTTCGGTTTCGGCGAGCCGGACCGCAGCGAGAGCGAACGTGTCACGAACCTGATCGGCGCATTCGAAGCGGGGGGACTGAAAGCGCGTTTCTATCCGGAAATCCGCAACGACATCTGGCTCAAGCTCTGGGGCAATCTGTGTTTCAACCCGATCTCCGCGCTGACCGGTGCGACCCTCGATGTGGTTGCGACGGATACGGGCACGCGCGCCGTTGCGCGGGCGATGATGGAAGAGGCGGAGAAAATCGCACGGCGCATCGGTGTGCATTTCCGCGTCGATATCGAGCGCCGCATAAACGGGGCAGCATCCGTCGGCGCGCACAGAACGTCGATGCTGCAGGATCTCGACAAGAAGCGCCCCATCGAGCTCGACGCGCTTCTGGGCGTGGTTCAGGAGATGGCCCGCATCGTGGACGTCGAAACACCGACCATCGACACGGTGCTCGCCCTCACCAAGCAGATGGGACGGGTGCAGGACGTCTATCCGGTTTTTCCCGAACCGGAAGAGGAAGACGACGAACTTGCCGTCGACTGATCCGGCTTCTCGGCGACATCACACCGTCGACGTCAGCTTGAGCCCCACGATCCCCGCAAGGATCAGGCCGATGCAGGCCAGCCGGATGACGGTAGCCGGGTCCTGAAACAGGAATATGCCGAGGATGACGGTTCCCACCGCGCCGATCCCCGTCCAGACCGCGTAGGCCGTTCCAAGCGGCAGGTCGCGCAGCGCAAGGCCCAGCAGGAACAGGCTGATGGCCATGGCTGCCACCGTCCCCAGTGTCGGCCACAGGCGGGTGAAGCCATCGGTGTATTTCAGGCCGACGGCCCAGCCAATTTCGAAGAGACCGGCGAACAAGAGATATGTCCAGGCCATTGATGCTATTCCCCCTTTGCGATGTGACGGCGCCGCTCGCTGAAGGGCGGCGGCATGGTCTGCCGGGAACATTATCCCGGATTGGACGTGTGTTGGATTGTTTGTTGCGCGGCTTGCAGTCCGGGCCGCGTGAACGCACCAGGCTGTAATCAGCGGCCCGTGCCGACGACAGACAGAACAACCCGGCGCACCCGTTGAGGCGCGTTTTCGAACGCCATCTTGGCAGCATGGGTGCAGGTGCCCAGGGCCGCGTAGATATGGCCGCGCGAGGTGAGAGGCACCGCATAGTCGCAGACATTCACAACCGCATCCGTCCACTCGTATTTGTATGCGTCTCCCGGACCCATCATGTCGAAGGTATCGAGGCCTGCGTCCAGGCAATGCCGGATGGTTTCATCCGTAATCAGCCCACCCGCGCCGGACTGGGCGAACTTGCCGTCAAGATTGTAGGCGCAGATATGCGTTACATGGCGTCCCTGACAGACAATACCGATGGCGACGGCTGCGGTTTCCGACCCGACTTTCAGAACGGAAACCTCGCATCCGGCGGGTTTGTCTGGTGAAGTGACGGCGCTGGCGAAGAACGCATCGATGCGATCATCGGAAAAGGCCTTGGAGATAAGCCCCTGCTTGCGCAACCACTCGCGTTTCAAGTCGATTGCCTCCTGCGCCGCAAGGCGTGCGGCCTCGCCTCCGGTCAGGACTTCAACACTCACGTTCCCCTGTTCGGAGAGACGGCGGCGCTGGCGGCGGCGGTTCTTGCGCGAACGCGACGAAAAGCGTGACGCATACACATCGTAGCTGCCAGCCTTTAGCAGGTCCGCATAGGGCGCCTCGGTTTCCAGAACGGGTTGCAGATCGAGACTGCGCAGAAGGGTAGAGAGAACCGCATCCTCCCGGACCTTCGGGACGCAGATCATGTCGGCTCCAAGACCGGAGCGGATAAAGCGCCAGCCCGCCCGCAGCCAATCCATGCGCTCCGGCGCATCTTCGACAAGAACGTCGCTATACTGGCTGACGGGCATCCCCATCCAGCACACATAGTCAACCCCCAAATGCCGGTCGGCGATCAGCGGCCAGATCATGACGGTCCGCCCGTCATGCCGTCCGACCACGACGCTTAACCGCAGAGTACTCCCAGTGGGGTTCTGATCGAGATAGCTCCGGCACCAGTGCCAGTTCCAGTTAAACGCCTGAAAGAGCTGATGGGACCGGGCGGCGCGGTCAAACAGTTCGCCCCATTCATCCTCAAGCGCCTCGAACGCGCCGAAATCGCGGACCACGTGCAGATCGAGACCGGCAGCCTGACAGGCTGACGCCTCTGCGCCGGACATGGCGGTTGTCCGGATTGTTCCGGGTGTTTGATCCTGTTGCAGGCTTGTGAGCATTATTCTTGATCCCTGAAACTTTGCATGCGCCGGTTGTTGCGCTCGAGTTACCGGTTGGCTGCGTGCTGGCCGGCATCGGCAGCGCTGGGCGGTTGGGGATTTGTCCGTGCCGCATCTCCCTCCCGCCAATATTCCAGCCGCGCCCATCGCGGGCGAACGAACAGGAAGGCCAGGGGCGTATTGCGGACGATCCAGTGAAGGATCAGGGCACCGGTGAGACCGGCAATCGTCACCAGCAACGATACCGTGCCGAGGTCGGGAATCAGGCCGAGCTTGAGCAGAACCATGCGGGTGGCCGCCATGGGGATCGTGAACGCAAGATAGATGACGATTGAATTCTCGCCGCAGTAGCGCAGGGCTTCGCCCCACGAAACCCGCGTCAGAAGCACGGACGCCGCGACGATCGCGCCGACCCCTGCGAAACCGAGCACCAGGCTGATGAAAGGCAAACCGGCATAACCCGCCTTGACGACAATGCCGTTCACAAGCGCCCAAACGCCGAGGGCGGCCATCGCCTTGACGGGTTCGGCATCCACCTTTTCGGCCAGGCGGAAGATGTATGGTGCGAGAACATAGCCGGAATAGAAGTAGACAAAGCGGCTGGCGAACTCGTCGACGATAGTGCTGCCGGTATGCAGATCCGAGATTTCGAGCGCGGCGGCGGCAAGCCAGACAAGGACGGGCGACACCGACCGGAGGCCTTTTGTGACGACGAAGAAGACCGGAAGCAGGTAGATGAACCAAAGCGTGCCGAATGGCTGGACATAGGCTTCCGCATAATTGGAGAAAACGCCGCCCACACCGGCTTCGGACATGATCAGGGGCGCCTTGAGGGCAAACTGAATGGTCAGCCAGAGCACGTAGAAGTAGGCGAAATGCAGGACTTTCCGGTCGAGATAATCAGGCCAGTCGCGGTCGATGCGCCGCGCCAGGAAGAGACCGGCAATCAGAAAGAAGTCGGGCATCCGGAAGGGAGTGGCGAAAGCCACAAGCTCGTGCATCCAGCTCATGGCGCCCGCGGCCGCCTCGACGCCCAGCGTCGAATGCATCATGACCACCATGACGATGCATATGCCCTTGGCGTAGTCCACCCAGGGCACACGGGCGGGTGATGGTTGTGTTTGCATGAGCGAACTCCCCAACAGATGCGGTTGTGACGTCAGGAAGAGAACCGCCCGGACAGCCACGCAGTTTCAGACGCACGAAATCTGTCTGAGACGTGCGGACGGAATGGTTGACCCTGCCGTCAGTTTGACGCCAATCATACGTATCAAGAGAGTCTTAAAATTCTTACCGCGCCCGGTCTGTTTGGCAGGATGGCGTGCGCATATGTGTAGCAAAAACAGACAGGTTCGCGGAGGCGGAAAGCGGTTCTTAACCCTGTGCGCGGCAATGGGCGCGAACCGCGAAAATCATCGAACGAATTCAGGGTGGAAAGAGAATTGGGGACGCCGACGCAAATCTCGCCGTCCGCATGCGCCATGGCGTCCCCATTGTCATGAAGCCAACACTCCATGACAAAGTACGAAAACACGCCCCGGCCGGAGAACCGGACCAACACCGAGGCTGCCGTCTCGCCGCCTGTGTTGTGTTCCGTGTTTTCGCCCCTACGATTCGCCGTCAATATAGCGCATTTCTCGATTGCACACCATGTTTTCGCCTTATTTCAGACACGTGAATGTCATTTTTATCCTCGCCCTGTTGCGCAAATGCGACAGGAGTGATTCGCATCTCTTTCCGTGACAAAAGGCGATCCGCGCGGCCAGGCAACTGGAAGGAAGATGGTAGATGAGCGTTGAATACCGTATCCGGCCGTTTGAGCCGGAAGATCTGGATCGATTGCACGAGGTTCGCACAGCGGCCTTCAAACCGGTCTTCAAATCGTTTCGTGAGATTGTCGGCAAGAAAATCGCCGTGATCGCATTGGCCGACGCGGAGCGCGAACAGGCGGAACTACTCGACAAGATGTGCGAGGACAGCTCGCCCCACAATGTGCTGGTCCTCGAGCAGGATGGAAGCATCGTCGGCTTCTGCGGTGTAAAGGTCGATGACGAAACCAAGGTCGGCGAAATCGATCTCAACGCCGTACATCCCGATGCCCAGGGAGAAGGGTTGGGGAACCGCCTTGTATGAGGCTGCGCCCGCCCGCCGGGCTTACGAAAAGGCTGGCTTCGGTCCGTTCATTCCGAGTGTGTGGATGTACCGTACGCTGTGAGGTGTGTGGGACGTTACGTCTTCTTCGCGACGATGAAGCGGCTTCGCGGCCCGGCGGGATAGTTTCCGGTCTCAATGATCCGGAAGCCTGCACCGGCAATCTCGCGTTCCAGATCTGCGGTCTTCAGCAGGTTGACGTAGGGCGCATATCCGAAGAAGCGCATGACAGCGATTGGGATACCCCACAGGCGCGTCTGTTCAGCCAAGCAAACGGTCTTGGAAATCAGCAGGCCGCCGGGCTTGAGCAACTCGTGGATGCGGGCAAGCGTTGCGGGCAGGTCCTCGACGAGGTGCAGGAAGCTGAAGGCCATCACCGCGTCATAGGACCCGGGCGTCAAGGCATCGCAGAAGGGTGTGCCGACGACGAAGTCGATATTTTCAGTTTTGCTCTTCCTCGCCTTCTCACGGCCGATGTCGATCATTTTGGAAGAAAGATCGCTTGCGGTGACATGCGCAACTTCGGGGCTGAGCAGCAACGCGGTTGAGGCCGTGCCGCAGCCCACCTCGAGAACATGATCCGTCGGTTTCAGGTGTGCCCGGACACGCTCCATCGTCTGCTCGTAGGCCGGCATGTCCTTGATGGGAGACTTCGAATATTTCTCCGCGATCCTGTCCCAGAATGCGGGATCGGCTGTATCGGTCATGGCGTTCCCGTTTCCCGTCTTGGCTCCATGCGTAGGTGTCGAGGTTGTTGCTGTCATGGCAGGCTCCTTTTCGAGCGCTTACCTACATATGCGCGAATAAAATATAAATTGCTGAAATTCGCAGGATTGATATACGAAAATGCATGAATTGGAACACCGTTTCGTTCGACTGGAACCAGGCCCGCGCCTTCCTCGTGACGGCGGAGGAGGGGTCTCTGTCGGCGGCCGCACGCGCCTTGGGCCTGACCCAACCGACGCTCGGGCGTCAGGTTACGGCCCTTGAGGAAAGCCTGGGCGTCACGCTGTTCGAGCGTGTGGGACGATCGCTGGAGTTGACGCAGCCGGGCCTCGAACTGTTGGATCATGTGCGCGGCATGGGCGAGGCCGCGGGACGATTTTCACTCGCCGCATCGGGGCAGTCGCAGACCATCGAAGGCCATGTCAGCATCACCGCGACGAACATGATGGCAACGTTCCATCTGCCGCCGGTGTTCAAGAAAATCCGCGACATGGCGCCGGAAATCGAGCTTGAGATTCTGGCGTCCAGCGAGGTGCGCGACCTGCACCGCCGCGAGGCGGATATCGCCATTCGCCACGGGCGTCCGGAACATCCGGAACTGATCGCCAGGCGCGTCGGAGAGACCACCGCGCACCTTTACGCCGCGAGTGAACATCTCGACGCCATTGGCCGCCCCAGAGACCCACAAGATATCGCGGATGCGGATTTCATCGGCTTCGGCGACCCGACGGAGTATCTGTCCTATCTGACGGCGCTCGGGCTGCCGCTCACCCGCGACAACTTCAAGACCACCACCAACAGCGGCACGGTGATCCTCGCGCTGATGCGTCAGGGCTTCGGCATGAGTGTGCTGACCAAACAGGATGCCGATCTCGCGCCGGACATCGAGCAGGTTTTGCCCGATCTGGAACCGATCCCGGTTCCCATATGGCTCGTCACCCACCGGGAACTTCATACCAGCCGGCGCATCCGGCTCGTTTTTGATTTGCTGGCTGAGGAAATTGCGCGCCTGGGCTGACGCCTGCGCGGGTCACCGGGCTGACGCGCGCATACCCGCCACCTTTTCGAGCAGGTCCGCCGTCGCCCTGGGCGCCGACACCATGGCGTCGTGTCCGGTGGCCAGCTCATGCATGCGCCAGCCGAAGGTCCTTGCGGCGGTATGCGATCCGTCGGCCGGCGGATAGGCCGGGTCCGTGCAGACGATGTAATCGACGGATACGCCGTTCCCGGGAGGCCCGTTCAGATGGAGCGGCGTCGTGCAGGTGCCGAGGGGGTGCGGGGTCAGCAGTTTTTTGACATGAGCGGCCTGATCAGGATCGGTAACACCAAAACCTTCCGGCTCGCCCACCGGCAGGGACAACCCACCGCTGCTTTCCTCGGCTGCCGCGAAGCGCTCATCCGCAATTTCTCCGGGCAACCGCCCGAACCAGGACTCACCGTCATTCATCACCGCGCCATCGAGAAAGATCAGACGGCGCAAACGGCTTGGGATCCGATCCGCAACGCCGATGATGACCGCGCCGGCGAAGCTGTGGCCGACGAGGGTCACGTCCTTCAGTTCGTTCCAGTGGATATGGTTGACAATATCGTCGATGAAGGTGTCGAGGGTGATGTCCTTCGAAAGCAGGTGCGCGCGTTCGCCGAGGCCCGTCTGCGTGGGCGTCGTGACCATATGCCCGCGCTTGCGCAGAAGCCCCGCAACGTCCTTCCAGCACCAGCCCCCGTGCCACATGCCGTGGACAAGCACGAAAGTGTGGGGCCTTTTCGCGCTGCGTGATTTGGGTTTCGTAGCCATGGAACTCTCATGCCTTGGACGGATGGAGGAGGCAAGGGGCGTTGTGTGCGCTTGATTGCATTACCAAAATGGCGTCAGTAGCATGAGTGCTCCGACGATTAGAAATAGCGGCCCCATAATAGCTTCCATATTAGCGAGAGAAGGATCCTCTCTCGAAATCGGCTTTTGCCACAGAGAATAAATACCGGCACAAATGCATCCGAGCGCGAGGACCGTTTCGCGGACCGTGTCGGCGCCCATGCTGCGGCTCAGTACGATGAATGCGATGACGATGGCCGGTAGACCTATCGCAAGAAACGGGGTCGTTGGTTTTCGCCAATCCAACCATTTGCGCCGGTCTTCAACCCATGCATCTGAAGGCGTTTTCGATTTCAGTGCCTGCACGAGCTCCGGCATGTTTTCAAAGCCGATCAACCGCAGCCGTTGATTTGATTTTGACCGCACATCGACGCCAATCGGCTCACCGGCAGCATCCGCCAGAAGTTGAGCCTTCGAAATATCCTTCCAAGGCACCTCAGAACGTGCGTCGTTGACCCCGAGAGCTATGTTCTCGGCGCTCAAATCAACTCCCGTCCATGTGTCCATTTGCTGCGATCAGATGTTTTCGCTCTGCGACGAAGCCAATAGACGAGCGTGAGGCCACCGATAACCGCATAGGTGACCAGCCTCACAATCATATCCTGGTCGAATTCGAACCTGTCCGGCAGGAATATCAATGAAACGACTGCGGCCACGACAAAGAGTCCGGCCACGACGTGTAACCGGTTTGTGTAGGCGTTGTATTGCTCGGACTGTTTGAACGTCGTCATCAGCGTCTTTGATTGGTGCGAGCTGGAATAACAGGGGACGTAGAATTCGGCGGGCCTGGATCAATTGGAAATATTGGTAAATACAATTTCATCATAAATTTTCTACCGTAAGTAGAGAATATGCATTTCGCACAACAAATAAAACATCATTCCACTGTAATTCATGCGCATTAAATATTTGAAAAAGCATTCCATATATATGTGCATTGTAAATGTTGGCGGCCACGGAACGAGCCGTCTGAATTCCTGGGAGCGCATCATGCTTCGTATTGTGCTGATCGTGATTTTTACACTCTTTCCCGCTTCAGCAATGGCCTGCGTTGCATTGCCTTCATCCGAGCAGAGGGAAAAGGCCCTGCGTGCCCTGATCAACGAGGCGCATCACGTCTTCATTGGGCAGGTGTGGCGAGTAACACGCCGGCGCTGGGGTCCGGATGATCAAAAGAACCGATACTTGAAGGACTGGGAAAAATGGGATGCCGAAGGACGCGAAGTACCGGTGCATGTCCGAAACATGATGGATTTTTCGGATGCCTCTGCCCGTTTGAAGGTTCTGATTTCTCTGCAGGAAACCAGCATTGAAGAGGACACGCGGTCATCTTACTTTTCCGAGCCGTCATTCATCCCGATAGATCTCCTGCGTCCTTTTACGCAATTCGGGTATGGGCCGTGTTTCAACTTTCCTCGCACCTGTCCGTGGAACGTTAAAGTAGGTGAGTTTGTTGCCGTGGCTATCAAGAGACGTTTCGACGGTTCGTTTGCGGCGACATACTGCCTGCGGACCGACCTACCAAGCCATACGGAACGCAAAGAAATTGAGGTAAATCGCAAGACATGGTCGGCGGACAGGATGTTCTGGCCTTATGTTGAAGCTGCACAGGCGCGTCAAAAACAGTAATCATACAAGGCGCATTAAACACCATGACCTGGCTCATCAATCTCTACACCACCTTCGACGGGCGCATTTCGCGCCAGGAGTGGTGGATTGGCACTGTGATCCTCATCGTTGTGTCAGGCGCCGGGCAATGGATCATGGCGCCCGGCTCGTTCGATGTGAGCAGCGATTCCAACGCGACGCCATCACCGGTTCACATCCTGTGGAGTGTGATCGTCTTCGTGCCCGCGCTCGCCATCACGTTCAAGCGCTTCAACGACCGCGATCAGCCGCGCCTGCTCAGTTACGTGTTTGCGGGTGTGTATGTCGTGTGCACCGTCCTGTCTCAATTCTTGCCGGCCGAACTGGAACATTTCGACACGTGGGAATGGACCTTGGCGTATCCCTTCCTCTTGTTTTCACTCTGGACGCTCATCGACAATGGCTTCCTGAAAGGCACCAAGGGACCGAACCGCTATGGCGCCGATCCACTCGATCCCGGTTCTGGTGAGGCATCTTTGGGTACGGTGCCACAGGTCGGGCGTACGCCCTACACGGGTGGTGCGTTCCTGCGCGATGCGATCATCGGTCTCTTTGCGCTTGGTTGGGGTGCGTATCTGTTCCTGCCGAACGTGAACATGGAGGTCACCGGCGACCTGCTGGATCGGCTGATGCTTGGAGAGAGCTATAAAGACCACAAGCGATGGAAACTGGTCGACAAACATCTCGCGTTATACGACCCCGAAGGAGAAAAAGAAGAGTCCCGACTTAACAAGCTAATGGCGGCACACGCCCAGGGTCGGAAGGATTATCAGAAGGGGATATCGGCAAGTTTCGACAAAAAGCACGCGGATGCCGTTCGGGACTTCACGCTGGCGATTGAGCGATACGGGGCCGACAACAAGGTCGCTGCGGATATATTCCTGAGCCGTGCCAGATCTTATTCGGCGCTGAATGAACCAGCCAAAGCCCGCAAGGATTACAGCGTTGCGATTGCCCTGCGCCCCGGTGCGCCGGAAGGTTACTCGGCGCGCGGCAACTTCAATGTGAAGCGCAAGAGATACGAAAAAGCCCTTGCGGATTTCGATCAGGCCATTCGTGTTTTGCGGGTTCCGGAGGCCTATTATGAGAACAGGCGCGGCTATGTGTTGCGCAAACTGGAAAGGCCGCAACAGGCGCTCGGCGCCTACGACAAGGCCATAAGTCAAGCCAAGGCGAAATACGAGCGGTTGATGGAAATCGACCGTGACCTGCCGGACCTGACGAAGGAAGAACGCGAGACGTTCGAGAAATGGGCTGCGAAAAAGCGCAACCGGTCCATCCGCCGGGCCGAGCTTGGGCGCGGCAAGGCCTTCCGGGACCTCGGCCGTCTGGACGATGCGATCGCGGCCTTCGATCACGCCATAGAGCTCAGTCCGGACGCAGCGTATGCCTATGTGGAACGGGGTTGGATTTATGAGAAAAAAGGCCAGCTCAACCTCGCAATGGCAAACTACGAGCGCGCGCAAAAACTCGGAAGCACGTCGGACTGGCTGAAGAAGGCCATCGCGCGGGTCAAACCGAAACTGAACTATTGAACGAGGCCCAAGTGCCGCAACCTAACCGGGTTGTTTCAGGAAGGTAAGCAGCGTGAAGCGCTCGCCCTTTGTCACGGGCAGGACCTCGTGCAGCATGGAGCAGGAGAAGACGATCGCGCCACCGGCAGGCGGGCAGAACAGCTCGTTGCCATATTCGGGGAAGCGCAGATTGCCCCCTTCATAGTCTCCGGTATTCAAGTTGATCGTGACCGCATATTTGCGCTTGGCGACAGACGGATTGCAGTTGTCACGGTGCACGTTGAAGAACCCGCTGTCGGTCGCCTTGTAGCAGCCGACCCGCAGCGCCTCCATTTCCCACCGGTGGAAATGCAGGACCTTTTTCAGTTCGGGCACGAGGCGCGGCATCACCCGGCCCAGGATGCGCTGCTCGATTGCCGGGTCTTCCACCACATAATCCTCGCGGCGCTTGATCGCCTGCACAACCCCGGTGCGGTCTTTGGCGTCCGCCCCAAGTGCCACCTTGCCGGTCTGCTTGTCGCCCTCGCGCCACAGGCCGATCAGCCATTCGCAGTCTTCTGGTTCCAACACCCGAGGGACCGTCAGGACGGGTACCGTGCGCTTCACGGCTGTCGGCGTCCCGGAGAAGCTCGCTTCGTGAATGCGGGCATCCAGCCAGCCGGAAAGCTCGCCATCGTTTTCCTGAATGCCGGCGATCCCGACAACACGCTGGTTCGGGTCGAGAACGTAGATGGACGGTACGGGCACGCCGGAGAAGTTCGCGAAGCCCGATGTGATGTCGCCGTCTTCATCGACCATGGTGCGAAATGGCCAGCCGGAATCTGACTTGTCGGCGGCGATTTTCCCAGCGTCGCCGCTCCGGAAAGTGGCCACCTGGACACGCTCTTCGTCGAGCGCCTTGTCAAGCTGGGCGGAAGCCAGCGTCTTCAAGCTTTCATCGCCGGCAAAGATCAACACGATCGGTTTGCCGGTCACCGCGACATAAAAATCGAACAGCTCGCCATCCGTGTCCGGACAACTGAACACAGGGGCATGGTCGCCCGGCCCCAGTCGTGGCTTCATCTCGGCTCGTTGTGACATCGACATCTTCCCCCCGGAAATGCGGATCGCAGTTTGCCAGAGCACGGACGATCCGTACACAGTAATTTGCAAGCGGATCGTCAGTAGGCATGAGAATTGAGCGACGTTGCAATGGCCTTGGTTTGCGGTTGTTTCCCTGACGGGATTGCACGGAACTTCGGTCCGTCATGCAGCGCATGCCAACCTGCAAGTAAGCATCCAGCAACACCGCCCGCGACATGCGCGCCGATATGCGGCGGCCAGGCGAGTGACGATGAGAAGATCGGGCCGATGGCGGCTTCCCAGCCGATTTTGGCGATCCCGAGAGCAAAGGCGGCAATCCAGAGCCTGTTTCCGGTTTCGCGCCACATGCCGAGCGTGGTGGCCACGTAGAGCGCGTTGAGGATTGCAGAGAAGCCGCAATAATAGGCGGTGCCGGGTGCGCCGAAAAACAGCGCCGCCGAAATGACGAAACCGGAGAATATGGCAACGCCAAACGCAAGGCGCGCCGGTCCGCCGAAGTCCGACGTTTCATAGAGAATGCCCAGGGCGAGCAGGGCGCCGACATTGGTGGCGAGGTGTTGCATGTCGAGGTGAACAAGATGGCCGGTCACGAGCCGCCACCACGCGCCGTTCAGAATGGCCGGTCGGTCATAAACGAGGAATTTCGGGGTTCCGCCGAAAAGGGCAAAGAGCCCGACGCAGATACCGGCAAGAATGAGCGTCACCCACGGCAGGCGGAACCTACCGTGGGTCAAGGCGCGGAGGAAGGTCATGCGGCGCTCCGCGCGAAGCGTGTCCGCAGGCCCGCGAACAGTGCGATTAGCGCAAGGATCAGGCCCGGCAGGCCGAAGGCGCCCGATCCGCCGCTTCCGCCACCGCCGTGGCTCGGTTGCGGCGATGTGAACATCGGTCTCGATTTATCGACGCGCACCGACTGTACCGGCTGGGCCGAACGTTTCGATTTGGCCTTGGCTTCGACGGCAAGCCGATCGCGGTTGGTCCGCTTGACCGCCAGCTCTTCAAAGCGCGCATCACGCACCACGAGCATCGAGGTGAAGGGCGTGACGATGCCATACTCCTTAGAGGTGTCAATCACCGAGGATTTGACATCCGGATTGGGGCCGAGCACGGCAAGCCTATTCAGGTCGCGTTCGATCTGCGCGTAGGCCCACAAGCGCTCGATTTCCGGGTTACGGTCGGACATCTGTGGGAAGGAAACACGGGTTTCATAGCTGACCGGCTTGCCGGAGATTTCACCCGAAAGCCCCAGTGTCGTGTCGCCATGGCCCCAATAGTGGCCGAAGAGCACGAGCTGTTCTCCGCGGTAGAGCGTCGGGTTGTCCTTGCGCCGGATATCGTCAATCCTCAGAGTGGACGCCTTGCCACCGAAGGTGAGTTTGATCCCATGCAGGGCCTCATGAGTTACTTTGGAGGTCGCTTGCAGAAGCGTACCGACAATGTCGTCGGAGTTCGAGACCGTGACGGCGAAACCGCCGGACGCGTTCGTCATGGGTTCGAGCAGCGGCACGTTGGCGCTGTTGCCCATGATGGCCGTGAACAGGCGCACATCCTTCCTTCGGGTCAACTCAAGAAAGGCGCGGGTTTCGGTAACGCCGACATTGGCGACGCCGTCCGTGACCAGCACGATGGCACCGGTGCGGTCGGCATCGAGAGAATCCAGCCCCAGCTTCAGGCCGGCGTAAAGGTTGGTTCCGCCTTCGGCACTGACGGAACGGACATCATGAATGGCCTGCTTCACATGTTCAGGCGAGGCGGGGGTGAAACCGCGGGTCAGTTCCATCGTCCCGTTGTTGAAGAAAACGATGCGGAACCGGTCCTCGGGGCGCAGCTTGCCGAGCGCCTTGGCAACGCCTTCCGCGAGCGTTGCGATCTTGCCGCCCATGGAACCCGAACGGTCGAGCACGAAGACCCAGTCGCGACCCTCTGTAATCGGCTTCAGATCGATGCCGGGCGTAAGGGTCAGCATGAAAGTGCCGCGGCCCTGCGCATCGCGCTTGTAGGGCACCATCTCGACGCGGCCCGGCTCCCCGGCCTTCTGACGCCAGTAGACGACGATGTCGGTGTCAAGGCGAACAGGCTGACCCTGCAACTGCATGGTTTGCTCCTCGTCGTCCTGCGATGCGGTGGCAGTGGAACCGGAATTTTGAACCGGCGCAACGGGGTTGAAGCTCGCATTGTCCATGTGGACACGCCAGCTTCCATCCGGATCCTGGCTGATCTGTGCGGCAGATTGTGCGGGGAGACGCAACGCTTCGACCGGATAGGCCGTGCGCAGATGCAGATCGAAGCTGAACGACCCCGTAACCGTCTGTTTGGCGGTCCAGAAGGCGAGTTTCTGTTCATCGACGCCACCTTCCTCGAGCGGATAGACGTAACGCCCAATGCCCGTGTCCAGTTTCACCGGTTGCATATAAGCAAGGCGGACTTTGACATCCGAATTGGCTCGCACCGGCCAGACCTTCATGTCAAATGTGCGGTAGCCATCCTGTTCGGCGAGAGCTGTTTCCCGTCCGGCCTGCTTTTCCTGATTGTAGATTTCGCGGGCTTTCTGCTTCTCGAACACCTCCCCGGTCACCGGCTTGCCGTCGATCCAGTAGGTGAATTCCGATACGGCGGCGTCCTTCGGCACAGGGAAGGAGTATGTGGCTTCCAGGTCCTGCGCGTGCGGGTTGGCGAACGTTTGCCGGATTTTGGTGATGGCGTATCCGTCTTCCACCACCACGTCGACCTTGTGATCGCGCAGATCGAGGCTGGGGGCGCCGGTCGCGGGGGTCAACAGGCCCACCGCGCGCGCCTGCGTCGTTCCAAACAAGGCCACAAGGATCGCCAGCATGCCGCCAATCGCAATGGCTCTGGTTTTCGAAATCCAGGTCATGTCTCGTTCCTTTCTTTCTTTCAACGTGAACGCCGCGGGGATGCGACGGCATTGCTCAAATACATTTAATTGAACAATGTTCAATATATTTAGGTTGCGATTGATCAATGGTCAATATAATTTTTGATCATCGTTCAAAACTCGACGGAATACGGGGGTTTAACGATGGCGCGCCGGTCTGACCACACGCGCGAAGAACTCACCCGCATGGCGCTCGACGCAGCGCACGCCATCACTGCGGATGAGGGTCTGCGGGGCTTGCGCGCACGGCAGATCGCACGCGACATCGGTTACACGATCGGGACGCTCTACAATCTGTTCGAGGATTTCGACGATCTCATCCTGCATATGAACGGCGAGACCCTCGACGCCCTGTATCGCACCTGCTCCGAGGTAGAGTTGAAAGGGGACCCAACCGAGGACCTCGAAGCCTTGGCGGACCGCTATCTGGAGTTCACCCGGGGCCATCAACAGCAATGGAGCGCGGTGTTCGAGCACACGCTCCCGCGTGGCCGTGCCGTGCCCGACTGGTATTCGGAAAAGGTCGCCAAGCTGATGGAACTGGAGGCCCGGGCGCTCGCACCGCTCTTTCCTGGCGGCAACCCGGATCGCATCGCCCATCATGCGCGCGTTCTGTGGACCAGCCTGTTCGGGATGGCCCTGGTCGAATCCGCGGAGCGTCTGCCTGAAGGCGAAACCGCCCGCTCGCTGGTTCGTTCACTTATCGGAACGTACGTTGCGGGATTGAAAGATAACCGGAAAGGCGAACTGTAACATTACCGTCATAGTCTGAGGGCACTTCTTGAGTTGATTCTCATGTTCGACGGGAGGCAGGACACATGAATGACAAGCCGGAAGGAGACGCCCAGCGCGAATGGGTGGCGCGCGAGCTCGAGGACAGTCTCGACGAAGAGTTGGAGATGGAGCTCGACGATGAGCGCATCTATGGCGACTTTCCGAAGGTAGCGTTCAAGAAGCAGGAACCGCAGCTCCCGAGGGGCGACTATTTCCGTGAACTGCTGCGGCTGCAGGCGGAACTTGTCGAGCTGCAGGATTGGGTGGTCAAGACCAACTACAAGCTTGTGGTGGTTTTTGAGGGTCGTGACGCTGCGGGCAAGGGCGGCGTCATCAAGCGCATCACCCAACGTCTCAATCCGCGGGTGTGCCGTGTTGTCGCGCTGCCGGCGCCGACCGGGCGCGAAAAAACGCAATGGTACTTCCAACGTTACGTCCCGCACCTTCCCGCAGGTGGCGAAATCGTTCTGTTCGACCGCTCCTGGTACAATCGCGCAGGCGTTGAACGCGTCATGAACTTCGCCACGGAAGATGAGGTTGCCCAGTTCTTCCAGGATGTGCCGGATTTCGAGCGCATGCTCGTGCGCTCCGGGATAAAACTCGTCAAATACTGGTTTTCGATCACGGACGAAGAGCAGCAGCTGCGCTTCCTGATGCGCATTCACGACCCGATCAAGCAATGGAAGTTGAGCCCGATGGATCTGGAATCCCGCATCCGCTGGGAACAATACACCAAGGCCAAGGAAGAAATGCTCGACCGCACCAACATTCCCGAAGCACCATGGTGGATCGTCGAGGGCAACGACAAGAAACGCGCGCGGCTCAATTGCATCAGCCATCTGCTCGGTCAGGTGGACTACAAGGATGTGCCGCATGATCCCGTTGACCTGCCCGAACGGGTATTCAATCCGGATTATGAGCGCCGCGTGCTGCCGTCAAACCTCTATGTGCCTGAAAAATTCTGACGCACATCACTGAAATCGCCGGTTCCAGTTCTGCCACACCGTGTCCTCGCTTGGACTCATCCGTACAGCTTGCGCTATGATTTCTTGCAACTTTAAAGAGAGTACATGGAGTGAATACACGCATTCTGCAAATCCTTGGCGTGATTGTGTTCGCCGTGAGCGTATTTGCGATGTGGTATTTCTGGGATCGGCAGGAATATCACCTGCGTGTTGCGGCCGGTCAGAGTTCCGGTCAGGCGTTCAAACTCATGAAGGCGGCTCAGTCGATAACGAACCGTCATTTTCCGGAAATCAAAATCGATGTGTTCGAAACGCGCGGCTCGCTGCAGAACGCTCGGCTGCTTGACCGGGGCCGGGTAGACCTCGCCACGGCGCGTTCGGACATGGTGCTCGGAAACCGGGCCCAACTCGTCGCGGAACTTTACTCGGACGTTTTCCAGCTCGTCGTGCGCCGGACAAGCCATATCGCACATGTCGCCGATCTCAGAGGAAAGCGGATTGCGCTGCCGCCGGAAAGAAGCGGAGCACACGAGTCCTTCTGGTTTCTCGCTCAGCATTACGGGCTGACCAAGTCGGATGTTCAGGCATATTCGGGGACAGATGCCACCACGTCATGGCTCTTCATGAATGGAGATGTCGATGCATTGTTCCGGGTACGCGCGCCGGGAGATGCATCGATCGACAAGCTGATCCGCGATGCAGACGGGGCGGTGATTGCGATACCCCAGGCCCACGCATTGCAGTTCAAGCGGCCTGCACTTGAAGCCGGGAGCATTCCGGTCGGCTCATACAAGGGGTGGCCGACCGTGCCGTCGAAAGACATCGAAACCGTCGCGGTCAAGCGCCTCCTTCTGGCCCGCAAGGACTTGCCCGATGCGGTCGTGGCGAAACTGACATCGGTTCTGTTCCAACGCCGCAGGGAGCTGATCGACGAAGTACCGCTCGCCGGGAACATCATGGTTCCCGACAGGAGCAGCGGAACATTCCTGCCGCTTCATTCCGGCGCCGAAGCCTTTTACGACCGCAATCAACCCTCGTTCCTCCAGGAAAACGCGGAGCCGATTGCCCTGCTGGTGTCGGTGTTCGTTGTCCTCATGTCGGCGCTGTATCAGCTCAACGCGCAAAGACGCCGCCGCTTTCTGGATGCCTATAATCAGGAGTTGCTCGAACTTGCACAAAAGGCCCGAACGGCGCGTTCCTTCCGCACCATCGATGAGTGCCACACCCAACTCTCCGAGTTCGTCCAACGCATCGTTGCTGCGGCGGGAGCGGGACGCATCAACAGTCACGAATTTAACCTGTTCAACTTCACATATGAAGCCGTTGAAGACGCAATACGCGACAGGGAGTTGCAGCTTGAACGCAAAGGCATCCGGGCCAAGGGCCGGACGGCGCGATTGTCCGCGCAGGCCAAACGCAAGGCCATTACCGCGGCTCGCGGAGGAGCTGAAAAGCCTCCGGACCAAGGGGAAAGCGCATGAAGGTTTCCCGTCGCGTCAGAAACAATATTGCGCTCCTGATGATGATTTCCGCCATTGCCGGTCTGGCCGCCGGATGGTTCACCTACACGAGCGAACGTGACCGCATCATGGGCGAAGCCTTTTCATTACTTGCGCTCTACCACGATCTGAGGAAAGCGACGCTGGAAGACTATATGCGATCGAAGGCCTCCGACGTTAAGGCCACGGGGCGCAACGAGCGGGTGATCGAAGCGCTGACCAAGCTCGAACTCTCCTGGGCCCGTATTGGCGGTAATGCCTCGGCATTCACAAGGCGCCTTTACATCACGGAAAATCCGTTTCCGATTGGCGAACGGCGGAACCTGCGCAGCGCAAGCGACGGCTCCGAATACACCGATGTCCACCAGCAGGTGCATGACTGGGCTCGGAGATTCCTTGAGCATTTCGGCTACTATGATCTTTTCCTGATCGACCGACATGGCAACATTCTCTACACGGTCGAGAAGGAAGATGATTTCGCGACCAATCTGGCCGATGGACCTTACGCGAACGGACCGCTTGGATTTGTCTTCAAACGGGCTTTGAAAAGCGGCGCCTCGCGCGTCGTATTTTCGGACTATGAGTTTTATCCGCCGAGCAACAATGCGCCCGCCCTGTTTGCCGGGACACCCGTCTTCGGCCCTGACGGCAAGGCAGCCGGCGTGTTCGCCGTGCAGCTTCCCGCCGAGCCGATCAATGCCATTTTGCGGTTTTCCGCCGGCATGGGCCGCACCGGCGAAACCTACGTGGTCGGCAACGATCTCACGATGCGCAGTCAGTCACGCTTCTCCGATGAATCGACCGTCCTGAAGACCAAGGTCGATACGCCTTCGGTAGTCGAAGGTCTGGGAGGATTTGAAGGCGCGCAGGTGATCGCCGATTATCGCGGTGTTCCGGTGTTGTCCTCGTATAGTCCATTGGATTTCGGCGGACCACCCTGGGTGATGCTGGCTGAAATGGACCGGGCTGAAGTGCTCGAACGCCTGCGCGTGTGGCCGGCCGTGATTGTTGGCATGCTCGCGATGCTTCTTTCGGCGCTGCTGGGCCACATTGCGTTCAGTTTCTTCCAACGATCCTGAAGCGGCTCAGCGAACCCGCCGAGAGGGTGATCATGCCGAAAAATGAAAGCGCGCCTGGAACCCGTGCGTCCGCCATATCACGAAGACCGTCAGGGGATGCAGCAGGACAAGCAGAGCAAGCCACCACGCAAAGGCATGTTCGATGTGGTCGAAGCCGGCGTAGAGCGCCCACAAGACAAGGCTGATCAGACCAAGCAGGAATGTCGCAGCCGATACAGCCAGAAGAAAATGCGCCGCTCTTGCCAATTCGAGTGCCGGGTTCTGGCGCGATGCGGCGTCAACCTGTATCGCCATCAGGAGCTGCGCCAGTACGGTAAACCCGAAAAACAGGCGGACGCCGATGCGGCGCTGCAACGTAAAGCCATCGCCGATTTCGCCGAGTACCGTTGCATATGCGATGAGCCCGAGACCGGCGATCAACCCAAAGCACACCATCGTCCGGCGCAGCGCGGCCATGCGATTGAGTAATGTCTTTAGCCACGCGGAAACCAATACCCAGTAAACCAACATCAAGGTTCCGCTCGGAATGATCGCCGCGCGAAAAACGTGGCTTTCGGGACTCTGGCGTCCGGTCGCACTGATTGCCGTACAGGCGTCCACGTAAGGGATGCACCACGGCACGTGTCCCTGAGAGGCAGCGATCAGATAACAAACGTGAATCGCCGTGAACGGCAGCAGGGCGACCACAAGGGGAACGAAGCCGAGGTTCATGGGCGATTACCGGTCCTTCATGGGGGATCGGTCCAATTTCATGCATGTTTTTTAGCCTGCGTGCCGGTGCGAGTCACTCATGCCGGTTGCATCCTTGGCGCCTCTCGGGCGCTGCTCGACCGGGCGTTTCCTATCCTATCGCGAGCAGGCTGAACACCGGATCAACCGGGCGTTGCGGTACTCCTCGAAATTCCAAGGGAAAAATGTCTCGGCGGCTGGTTTTCGCCAAATTTTTGCCATGCCGACCGGTTGGGTTCGACACAGGATTGTTCCTGAATGTGAACGCTCGTCTTGTTGTGGTTCGGTTGACCCTTGGAATACGATCCGCACCCTCCACTGCCGGGATTCGCTGTCAGGCAGGATACAGAGTTTTGTTGATGCCATGCCGGATGATCCCGGATATACCGCCCGAGCCGATATGCAGGACTGGGGAGCCCCTTCCAAGGTCCACGAAACGGTGGAAGAGGGCGATCACACACCGTCTCGCAGACACCGCCCCCGCGACGTCTACTTCATCCTGCATATTCCAAAATGCGCCGGACGCACGGTACAGAATTTCCTCGTTTCGAATTTTGGCAACAGGGCAACCGATCCACCGGCGGATGTCCGGTCCGAGCAGCGTCTCGGCGAGCGGATCCTTTTTCCGGCGCGGCGCAAGGCGCCGTTTCGGTTTTTCGGGAAGCGTTACAAGAGCCTTGCAGCGGTTGCGCTCGATGACGTCGACTTCGTATTCGGCTTTTACGTATCGCGTTCCATGAAGGCCTTCTTTGCCGACCGGAACGTCAAACAGGCCGTGCTCATCCGCGATCCCGTCAGCCACATCTTCTCCCACTATAATTTTCGTATGAGGAAATATACCGATCAGGGAATGAAACCGTTCAGCTTCGACCTCTGGTACAAGAGCCGGCGCCCCAATCCGATCAGCAAATATCTCTTCGCCTATCTGGAAGTGCCTTCTATCCAACATATCTTCATGTCGGACCAGTCCAAACTGGCTCTGATCGTCGATGGTCTTGCGGATTTCTGGCATGTGGGCGCCCATGATGCGTGCGGAGAACTGATTGCGCGCATTGCATCGGAGCAGGGCGTGCCACCGACATTCGAGAAGCGCAACGTAACGCCCAAACGGTTCATAGACTTCGCCGAATTCGAAGAGCGATATGGCCACAAGATCCGCAAGGAAAACAGTCTGGATCAGGCAATCTTCGACTACTTCACCTCCGATGTGGCTTTGCAAAAACGGCCGCAGCCTGAGGTCGGAGGACAGGAATGGCGCAATATCCTGCGCGGCGGTTTCGTTCCCTGGTACATCCTGAGATACCGGTTGAAGCGGCGTTTCAATATCTAGGGACCTGCGGGGCGCATCCTCCCGTCTGCGCAATTTCTGCATAAATCTCCTGAGAGTCTGAATAACTCGGCGGTGGCATCTGCACTTTGCGTGGCGATAACGGCCGCCATGGAAAGCCGCAAACCACAAACAACGGCGCAGCCACCGGCGATTCCGGACCGTATCCGGTTCGACGGATGGTGGTTGGTGGATCGTGCGGACAGACCAACCGCGAAAATCATCAAATTCCCGCAGCAACCACGTGAGACCCGGCGCGTGTCGGGTGACTCGGATGCGTGAGTGACGGCTTAAAAGGGGGCAGCAGACATGAACACGAGAGTGATTCCCGCGCCGACGGCTTCCGTCGTCCTGAAAGGTGTGAGGGACAACGCGCTCCTGTCGCTGTTGATTGCCGGCTTCGCCGACTGGCTGTTTTTCAGACATCCCGTCGGCGTATCCGTCGCGCTCTTCATTTGCGCCTTTGTCGCCGCGACAGCCTTCGCCCATCGCAAGCTTGCGTCGGGGCGAACCTTCTGGACCTCCGTTGGCGTGCTCGGCGCATCGCTTCTGCCCATTGTCCTTCACTATGGTCTCCTGCCGCTCCTGGTTGCCTTGGCCGGGGCATCCTTTTTCCTTCTTGCGGCAACAGGATATGTCAGCTTCGACTTCCTGGACCTCCTACAGAAAATTCTCCGGCTGCTGATTGGCGGACCGGTCCAGATGATCTTTGACCTGACACGCGCGAGCGCATTGTTACGCCGCTCCGACATGCGGA
This sequence comes from Hyphomicrobiaceae bacterium, assembly GCA_028066055.1. GTDB lineage: Bacteria > Pseudomonadota > Alphaproteobacteria > Rhizobiales > Methyloligellaceae > UBA2767. The sequence continues at coordinate 23,289 of JALCBY010000002.1, read as the reverse complement.
TATTCGGCCGTTGGCAGTTTGCCGCGTGGGCTACGACATTCGGGCTCGGCGCGGTCTTTCTTCTTCTGTTTTCTGTCGCCAACCCCCTGATCCAGAAGTGGCTCAGCGAAATCGATCCGCTATGGTTGCTCGGCCAACTCGACGTAGCGCGGGCTCTGTTCTGGGTCGTCTGCGTGATGCTGTCCTGGCCCTTTCTGCGATCGCGCCTCGGCACAAAAGGGTTCCGCAAAAAGAAGATCCGGCGGAAGTCCGCGCGTCCGTGGACTCCTCAAGCAAAAAGCACATCCGTTGCGCCAATGCGCATAGATCAGCTCGTATTGCCGCTGGCCACGTTCAACATCCTCTTTCTCGTGCAGACCTGGCTTGACGTGACATATCTGTGGGCCGGCACCGCCCTGCCGGCGGGATTCACATATGCCGAATACGCCCACCGGGGTGCTTACGCGCTGATCTTCGCGAGCGCTCTCGCGTCCGGTTTCATACTGCTGATCATGCGCTCGGGTGGGGAAGCGGAACGCGCACCGACGATCCGTATGCTTGTATTCGTCTGGATGGCGCAATGCACCTTCCTAGTCGTCTCATCCATCCATCGGCTTGCGCTCTATGTCGATATTTATGCGCTGACTTACTGGCGTGCTTTCGCCCTGACCGGGATGGTTTTGATTGCGGTGGGTCTGGCAAGCATTGTCGCCCGCATCGCCTTTCACAAATCGAACACTTGGCTGGTGACCGTCAACTCCGCCGCCGCGGCGGCCACATTCTATATCTGCAGCCTGGTGAATGTTCCTGCCGTGATTGCCAATTACAACGTTCATCACAGCCTCGCATTTGCAGGCAAGGGCGTGCGCCTCGACCAGCTTTATCTCTGTTCGCTCGGGCCAGAGGCGTTGCCTGCCATCGAAACATATATCTCAAAAGAAGGGGCCCGCGCAGACTATCTGCAGACATGCTCCGTGCGGTTGATGCGCCGGCACAGAAGGCAGATGTCCAACTGGCGCGGCTGGACGTTCTACGGATGGCGACTGACGAAATACCTAAACAGCCAGGATCAGGCTAACCTAACGCGCGAGTCGAAAGATTGACCGCGCATTTGCGAAAGCAGGGGCACGACCGTGACACATCATATACTTGTCGTTGACGACGACCCGCATATTCAGGAGGTCATCAGCTTCGCCTTGAAGCAGGCGGGCCACTCCGTCACCATTGCGCGCGACGGGCGCGAGGGGCTCGAGCAATATACCCGGCAAAAGCCGGATCTCATCGTGCTCGATGTCGGGATGCCGGAAATGGACGGCCTGGAGCTCTGCCGGCAAATCCGCAAGTCATCGGAAACGCCGATACTCTTTCTGTCGGCGCGCGATGAAGAGATCGACCGCATCCTCGGTCTTGAGCTGGGTGGAGACGATTATGTCACCAAGCCGTTCAGTCCCCGCGAACTGGTGGCGCGCGTGCGCGCCATTCTCAAGCGTCTTTCAAAGGAAATGCCGGAAGATGCAGAAGACGAACAGACATTTGTTCATGGCCGACTGACGCTCAATGCGGCCCGTCATGTTGCAAAATTCGACGGAACGGCCCTCAACCTGACGGCGCTCGAATTTGCGATCCTGAAAGGGCTGATGGCGCGGCCCACATTCGTTTTCACCCGCGAGCAGATCATCAATATGGCCTACAGCCACAATATTCACGTCGCCGACCGGACGGTCGACAGTCACATCCGCAACATCCGTGCAAAGTTTTCCTCAGCCGGTTGCGCATCCGTGGTCGAGACGGTTCACGGCATCGGTTTTCGCCTCAGCGCATGCGAGAGCGACTAGGTGCCGAGCCCGCCGACAGGAAGAAAATGGCGTCCGACGCTCGGCATGGTCGTATTTGCCGTGCTCGCCGCCGTCCTGCTCCTGCCGCTGGCGGGCCTGATCTTCTTTCGGCTGTTCGAAAATGAACTTGTACGCCAGACCGAAAGCGAGCTCATCGCGCAGAGCGCGGTCCTGGCGGCGGCCTTCTCGGAACAGGTCAAGGCCCGCCTCCCGGACGGGATAAAGCTCGGTGCCATCCAGGATAAAAATGCGCGGCCCAGTCCCTGGCGCCGTTACACCCCGCAACTTCCCACCATCGATCTCGCGCGCGACAACATCAAGGGTCCGCGCCCCGATGCAACGCTGGCAAAGGGAGGGTTAAGCCCGCAATATCGGGCGATCGGAGCGCAGCTCGACCCGCTTGTCCAGGAAACACAGAAACTGACCCTAGCGGGGTTCAGGATCCTCGATCCCGAAGGCCGTATCATCGTTGGGCGGGGTGACATCGGAATGTCGCTGGCGCAAGTCGCCGAGGTCTCCGCCGCACTTGAGGGCCGGTACAGCAGCGTCCTGCGCGAACGCATATCCGATAGTCCACCACCGCCATTATATTCGATCAGCAGAGGAACCACCGTTCGCGTTTTCACCGCAATGCCGGTGATCGTGGACGGCCGTGTTGCAGGCGTGATCTATGCCTCGCGCACGCCGTCGAACATCGTGAAGTATCTCTATGGCGAACGCCGCAACGTGTTCTTTGCGGGCCTTGCCATCGTCCTCGCCGCTCTCGTGATCGGCACGATCTTTCTGCGTACCATTACCCGCCCGCTCATCGAACTGATCGCGCGGACAGACGCCATCAAGGAAGGAGACCGCACCGCGATCAGACCGCTTGCCCACAGCGGCACCCGGGAGATCGCGCAACTCTCCAGCAGCTTTTTCGCCATGGCGCGCAGCCTGTTCGAACGGTCAGACTTCATCGCCAATTTCGCCGCCCACGTCTCGCATGAGCTCAAGTCGCCCCTGACCTCGATCCAGGGCGCGGCGGAGCTCCTTCGTGATTCCGAAACCAAGATGAAACCGGTGGAACGCAAGCGCTTCTTCAATAACATCATCGACGATACGCAACGCCTGTCGGTGCTGCTGCAGCGGCTTCGAGAACTGGCCAGAGCGGATGGCCCCCATGCAACCGGAAACACCAGCCTGAGTGCGATGGAAGGCGAGATCGCGAAGACCTTTCCCTCGATTACCGTCGAAATTCAGGGAGAGCGGGAGACATCCATTCCCATCTCGTCGGAAAACATGATGATCGTCCTCGCCCATCTTCTCGACAATGCGGTTCAGCACGGCGCGAAGCACGTCACGATCATGCTGGAGGAAGATGTATCCGACCTGACCGTCAAGGTTAGCGATGACGGAGAAGGCATCACCGAGCACAACAGATCGAAGATCTTTGATTCCTTTTTCACCACGCGGCGCGAGCAGGGTGGCACCGGCATGGGGCTCGGGATCGCCCGCACGATCCTTCATGCACATGGCGGGACGATTGCCCTTGCGCCTGCCGAGGCAGGCGCTTCGTTCGAGATCCGCGTGCCCAAGGCAGAATAGATTTCCAAATGGAATTCAACGAGACGGGCCAGATGACGGACCAGTTGTTTCGGCCACAAATGCTCCCACGTTGACCGGCCATTAATCAGTCAACTCGAAACTCCTGCCGCATGGTGAGCAAAGGAATGTCACGTTTTGAATTTGGGGCGAGGAATGAACGGTAAGAGGATTACTCTGTTCGGCGGTGAAATGGTGCGAGTGCTCGCGGGGTTCATATTCTTCATCGCAATCGGCGCGCTTTTACTGAGTGCGTTGGGCCGATACTGGGCGCCTTTCGACATCCTGACCCATTTCAGCGGACATTTGTTCGGAATCGCCGCAGTCGCCGCGCTCGCCATGTTCATTCCAAGATTCGCGCTCGGCATCCTCATCGTCGGTGTCCTCGCTGTACCGCTTGCGCATGCCGGAATGTCGAACCTGGTCTATTCGAAAGAGGCGGAGAGAGAGAACAGCACGGCGCTGCGCATCAAACTGGTCAGCCTGAACATCTGGAGCGGTCATTCAGATCTGGAGCGGATTGGACGTTTTCTGGAAAATCAGGAAGCGGATATTGTCGTGCTCGTTGAATATTCCGCCAAAACACGAGCCCTGCTGCCAAGGCTTAAACCGGTCTACCCGTATCAATATCATTGCGAAAAAGGATGCCGAATTGCGCTTCTCTCGAAGAAGAAGGCAATCAGAACCGGCGCGCAGCCTCGGACACACAGCAAGCCGAGATTGGTTTGGGCGACATATGCGTATGGAACGGAACGGATCACGGTTGTCGGAACACATTTGCGCAAACCCATTGACTCACCCGCGCGAAAGGCGCGCGAAATAGACTGGCTCGCGAATTGGCTTCGCGGGATCCCGGGCCCGATCGTTCTCGCAGGCGATCTGAACTCGACACCCTGGTCCTACAATTTCCGCAAGCTCGTGAGCGAAGCGCGATTGCATCGCGCGAGCGGGATATATCCGACATGGCCCGCATCTTTCATCCTGCCGCCGCAACTCGCCATCGATCATGTTCTTGCGTCCGACGGGGTCACGATCAACCGGCTTCGCATCGGGGAACGCGTCAGTTCCGATCACTTGCCCGTCCTCGCCGAACTTTCTCTGACCGGCCGCCGATCCGCACACCTTGGTCGTGTCGCGCAATGATACTTCGCCGGCGATGACGGAGTCCGAATTCGGAAACCAACCCGAAAGCAGATTAATGCCACGGCGGTACAAGTGGATCGGACGCTTTATCCTTTTCAGTATCCTCGTTGGTGCGGCTGTCACGGCGGGAGCGGTCTCTTATACACCATACCTTCCCCGATTGCTGACGGAACGATATCCCGAACCCCGCTGGCCGGCAGCAGGAACATTTGCAACCGTGGAAGGAACGAATTCGGTGTCGCTCAAACGGGACGCCAACAGCAGATCACGCAGACTCGATGCAACGGCCCGGCGTCTTTTTTCCGACAAGGCGGGCAGGGCGCTGCTCATCTACCAGGACGGCAAACTGAAACTCGAACACTATGCAAACGGCATCGAGCCGGACGCGCGTTTCAACTCCTATTCGATGGTCAAAAGTCTGATCGGCGCGCTGGTTCTGCGCGCCCATGTGGATGGCAGGATCGCTGACCTCAATGACCCGGTCGGAGCCTACCTGCATGGTCTGGGTGATGATAAGTTTGGCCGCACTCCGATTTTGTCATTTCTAAGAATGCGAAGCGGCGTGATCTTCGATGCGGACGACGCCAAGACCACTGTCGGACAGGGCGCCAAAGACATCGAAAAAATGCGGATGAACCCCTTCGGCCCAATGGCGCGCCTGCACATGCTCGGCCTTGGGGATCTCGCCGGGCGGTTGAGGGTCGAAGCTGGCGCGCGGGGCCGCTACAACTATCAGAATGTCAACACGTCTGTGCTGGGCCGGTTGCTCGAAGAGGTTTACGGCCAGCCGCTCGAATGGATTTTGAGCGAGAAAGTCTGGAAACCCGCAGGTGCGGCAACGGCCTATTGGCGCCGTCACGGTGAGGAGTTGCCGGTCACGGCTTATTGCTGTCTTTATGCCACGCCCATGGATTGGGTTCGTATCGGGATATTCCTGATCTCAAACGGCGGGAAAGAGCGCCCCTTTCTTCCCGAGAAACTCTGGAAGCGGTTTCTGGGACAGAACCTGACATATGACGATGTCCGGAAGGGACGTTACGGGCTGCACCTCTATCACAATGTGCTCGACCGGAACGGCGAAGCGCTCCAGGGGCCGTTCTCCTACATGTTCGGCAGCCGCGGCCAGGTGGTTTATCTGATGCCGGAAAAGAAGCTGGTGGTGGTGCGGTTTGGCGAGCAGATCCAGCTCTTTCACTCGACACTCTATTCGGCGTGGAACTCGGTTCACCCGAAAGATTAAAGCATAAAGAAAAAGCGCGCCCGGACCCCACCGCGACGCGCTTTTCCAAATGCGATGCCTATTGCTCTATCTCATGTCGGCAGATGGCTGGAACAGGTTTGCGAGCAGCAGCATACGGGATAATCCTACGGCAGGACCGGGGCACGGAATGGCCGGCCCGTGCTCGAGGCTTTCAAGCTGTTGCGCGCGGGCCTGTGCCGAGACTTCCTCCCACCAGCGTGCCCAAGGCCCCTGGGACGATACGATGTTCTGGTCTGCGTAAGTCATGCCTTCACTCCCTTTCTGGCGGGCGTGGCGAACGGGTGGCCGTTCTGTGTACCCGCGTAGACTTGCGAGATGCTGATACGCTCCGGCGCGGGGAGGAAGGCGTTCATGGCATCCGGCCGCTTGGCAAGCAGCGCCACAACCATGATCAGCACTTCCGTATGTCGCATGGATTCCCCCCACGCACACGCCACTCCTCCCGATCCTCAATGCGGGATCGGGCCGTCCGACGTCTGTCCCTGTGTGGTCTTTTGTTGCGCCCGCCGCTTCGCGGTCCGGGTGCTTTCATGCACGGGTCTTGTCGACCCGAATGGCGGCGCTCATTCCTGTCAGCGAAGCCCATGCGCGCGCCGCATCTTGTGGGCATGGGTATCGTTAAGGTTACCGTAACCAATTGCCGCGCGCCAGCTTCGGCGCTCGCATTGGTTAACGCGGATCCGGAAAGCACAGAGCAGGGCGGAAACCGGAAGAACGGATTTCTGCTACCTATAAGGGTGTTGTCGGACAGATCGGGTTGTTAGGGTGTGCCGACGGTCTGTGCACGACGGGGGACATGCATGACACAATCCGGCTGGAAATCAGCCTGGCCAGTTTTCCTGAGCCAGGTGGTCTTGTTCGCTCTGTTTATTGTGAGTGCACCGACATCCGCGTTGGCAGCGAAGTGCGGAGGGGTCAATCAACGTCCCTGCACCGTGTTCGAACGGGTTCCGTCGTGCAACAAGGGGCTTGTCGAGAACTTCAAGCTCAAAAAATGCGTCAGGAAAAAAACGGCCAAACCCAAGCCCAAGCCGAAACCCAGGGTTCTCGCTTGCGGTGCGCTCAACCAGCGGCCCTGCCTGATCACTGAGCGCGTGCCGTCCTGCAACTCGGGACTGGTTGAAAATTTCCGTCTGAAAAAATGCGTGCGGCCGACCGCAGGGAAACCCAAGCCGCGTCCCGTTTGCGGCGGACTCAATCAGCGACCCTGCCTGGTCACCGAACGCGTGCCCTCCTGCAATCGGGGCCTGGTTGAGGACTTCCGGCTGAAGAAATGTGTGAAGCCCAAAAAGGTCGCCTGCGGCGCCCTGAACCAACGGGCCTGCAAGGTCTTTGAAC
>JALCBY010000002.1:0-16052 GCA_028066055.1 Hyphomicrobiaceae bacterium | reverse complement strand
CCCAAAAAGGTCGCCTGCGGCGCCCTGAACCAACGGGCCTGCAAGGTCTTTGAACGGGTTCCGTCCTGCAACAGAGGGTTGATCGAGGTAAAGGGCAACTGCCGGCAGAAGGGCGCGTGTGGCGCGATCAACCAGCGGCCCTGTCTGGTCACCGAGCGGGTCCCGTCCTGCAACAAGGGACTGGTGGAGTATCGCAACGGCAGATGCCTGCCGCCCCAATGCGGCAAGGCCAACCAGCGCCCGTGTCTTGTTGGCGAACGGGTGCCCTCCTGCGATCCGGGTCTGGTTGAAAATTTCGCCAAAAAGAAATGCGAAGTGCCAAAACGGGTCGTTTGCGGCGGGATGAACCAACGGCCCTGCAAGGTCACCGAACGTATCCCCTCCTGCGACAAGGGACTGCGCGAGGACTTCAACAAGAACAAATGCGTCGCTTACACCTGTGGTAGCGAAAACCAGCGCCCCTGTACCGTTACCGAGCGCATCCCATCCTGCAATGTCGGTCTCGTGGAAAATTTCCGGAAAAAGAAATGTGTGAGGCTGGTCTGCGGCGCCGCGGGCCAGAGGGCATGCCTCGTGACAGAGCGCATTCCTGCCTGCAACAAGGGGCTCCAGCAGCGGGGCAACAAATGCTTCAACTACACATGCGGAGCGCAGAACCAGCGGGCATGCAAGGTCACCGAACGCATCCCATCCTGCAACCCGGAGCTTGTGGAACGCAGGGGCAGGTGTGTGCGGCTCGCCTGCGGGGCGCAGAACCAACGGCCCTGCAAGGTCACCGAGCGCATCCCGTCCTGCAATGAGGGGCTGGTTGAATATGCCAACGGCAAATGCCTGCGGCCCAACTGCGGGGCCTTGAATCAGAAGGCCTGCAAAGTGACGGTGCGCGTACCCTCCTGCGACCGAGGCCTGAGGGAAACCGCACAAGGCACCTGCATCGTGCTCAAACCCGGCGAGATTCCGTTCCTCGCAACGCTGGGCGACTGGAGCAAGGAATTGGCGAAAGTGTCGGAGAATGCCTGCATTACGGGCCTTGAACGGCTCAACTATGCTCCGTCGGGCATCGGCGGTTTCCCCCGGCTCCAGCCGGCGCAAGTGAAGTATTTCCGGATCGGCTATACCTGCGCCGGATTATCGAAACTCGACCAACTGTCCGGAACGACGGCAATGCTTCAGGAAGCGAACCGGCAGATGCAGGAATACCCTTGCGCGTCCGTGACGCCCGTTCTACGCCCCGTCTGCGCCTTGTTCGTGACCCAGACCAGCACATTCGGAGCCGCCGCGACCTGCGGGATCGGCCTCGCAAAAGCAGGCATGATCCGCAGTACAGGCGGCAGCGTGCGCGACACCTGGATCGGCATGGGCCGGTTCGCCTGGATCGCGGCGGATGCGCTGAACCTTGGAAAGAACAAGGGCAAAAAGGGCGGCAAGAAGCCGAAGAAGGGCAGCAAGGAAGCCGCAGACGCCAAGCGCGACATCATGGACGATCTGCTGTCCTATTACGGTCTCAGCATCAAATACACAGCCAGCGCGCAAGGGTTCCTGAACGGACCTTCGTGTGAACGATTGAACTGATGCATCAGGTCAAAAAACCGGGCCGGAAGATGTCCAGCCGCGCGGCTCCTCTCGGCAGTCCGCTTTCGATTTGCTATGGTCGCGGTCCCGGATCGAACATGGATAAAAACAACTCTGACAGAGTGCATGACTAACGACCTCGACCTGCAATCCCTGATACTGGAATCCGCGACCCGAATTCTTCGCGACAGCTGCGACCCGCAAACCGTCAACGTCGCATTCGGTGATGGATGGAAGGAACCGCTTTGGCGAGATCTTGAAGAGAGTGGGCTGACGCTGTGCTGGATCGCCGAGGACAAGGGCGGCGCTGGTGTGCCTTTGGCGGTAGGGTTCGAAGTGCTTTTTGTGGCAGGACGGTTCGCCATTCCCGTGCCGCTCAGCGAAACAATGATTGCGGGCTGGCTGCTTTCCGCAGCGGACATTCCCGTACCTGAAGGATCGATCACGCTGTCGTCGCAACCCTCACGGCAGTCGGTCAACGTTGACGCTTCGGGAAAGCTGTCGGGAACCGTGACTGCAGTACCGTTCGCAGGAGAAGCGGACTATCTCGCAGTCTGTGCGCCGGGAGAGGGCGGGCCGATTATCGCGCTTGCAGCCATGCAGGACTGCACGCCGGCCACAAAGTCTTCCTTTTCCGGCGATCCGAAGGGCGATGTCGGACTGGATGGCGTGATCCCCGTTGCTTCCGCACCGATGCCATTCGAGATGAACGAAGAAGCGCTCTTGATGTTTGGAGCCGCCGCGCGGTCACGGCAGATTGCCGGCGCGCTGCAAGCCATTCTCGACCTCTCCGTTTCCTATGCCAGGGAACGGGTCGCATTCGGGCGTCCGATCGGCAAGTTCCAGGCCGTACAACACAATCTCGCGCGGCTTGCCGGAGAAGTGGCGGCGGCCAATGCGGCATCCGGGTCTGCATGTGACACCATTACCCGCGCGGGAAGTTTCGATGAAACCGTATTTCTCGAAGCGGCATCGGCAAAGATCCGTGCCGGGGAAGCTGCGGGCGAGGGGGCGGCAATTGCCCATCAGGTCTTCGGTGCAATCGGCTTCACCCAGGAACATGTCCTCCATCGTTACACGCGCAGGCTTTGGGGATGGCGCGACGATTTCGGATCGGAAAGCGAATGGGCGGAGAAACTCGGGCGGCGGGTCGTGGATGCCGGCGCGGATGAACTCTGGCCCATGCTGGCGGCGCGGTGATCATGAGCAGCAACGCTGAACAGACGCTCCAGTTCGATCAGATCCGGTTGCCGCCGGAAGCGCAGGCGTTACGCGAGGAAGTGAGGACGTTCCTCGCCGAGGAAGTAGCGGCGGGAACGTTCGATCCGCACAGTGGCGGCCAAGGCGACGACTTCGACCGGGCATTCAGTCGCCGCGTCGGTGCGCGCGGCTGGATTGGCATGACCTGGCCGAAGAAGTATGGCGGGCACGAACGCACCTTTCTGGAACGCTATGTACTGACGGAAGAATTCCGCATCGCAAATGCACCGACACGCGGCCATTTCATCGCCGACCGACAGAGCGGCCCGATCCTCATGAAGTACGCCAACGAAGATATCTGCATGGATGTTTTGCCGCGCATCTGCCGCGGGGAATGCTGTTTCTGCATCGGCATGAGCGAACCGGGATCCGGTTCAGACCTGTTCGCGGCCAGGACAAAAGCCGAGAAGACTGAAGGTGGTTGGAGGATCAACGGCACCAAGCTGTGGACGTCGGGCGCCCACCACGCGGACTATATGATCGGCCTGTTCCGCACCTCGCCTCCGACCAAGGAGAACCGGCGACATGGACTGACGCAATTTCTCGTCGACATGACCTTGCCCGGCATCACGGTCAATCCTGTGCCGCAGATGACCGGAAGCCTCGATTTCAACGAGGTGGTGCTTGAGGATGTGTTCATTCCCGACAGTCATATGCTCGGCGATGTGGACATGGCGTGGACCCAGGCAACCAGTGAACTCGCTTATGAGCGCAGTGGACCCGAACGCTTTCTCGAAACATTTTATGTGCTGGTCGGACTTGCGCGTGTCCTTGAAGACAATCCCGATACGCGCGGCGCGGAGGGGCTGGGACGCCTCGTGGCGCAGCTCCACACGCTGCGCCGCATGTCGGTCTCCGTCAACGGTATGCTGCAGGCGGGCAAGGAGCCCGTCCTGGAAGGCTCGATCGTCAAGGATCTGGGAACCGCCTGGGAACAGGCGCTTCCCGCCCGCGCCCGCGATCTTGCAGCCTTCGCCAATCCGCAATCGGCCAATATCCCGTCGTTTCGCAAGCAGCTCGAACACGCGACCCTGATTGCGCCGAAGCTCACCATTCAGGGCGGGACGACCGAAATCCTGCGCGGCATCATCGCTCGTGGTCTGGGACTCCGCTGACGCGCCATGCCCGATTTCAATGCGTTGCTCAATCCCCGCACGATTGCGATCATTGGCGCTTCGCCAGACACCGCCCGGTTGCGCGGCATGTTGCCGGAAATCATGGTTTCGCAACCCTATCCGGGAAAGATCTATCCTGTCAGCCGGTCGCATGATGAGGTTCAGGGCCTCAAAACCTGTGCGTCAATCGGGGAAGTGCCGGAGCCCGTCGATCTCGCCATCCTGATGATCCCCTCCCGCTATGTGCCGGACGAACTGGAGCGCTGCGGCAAGGCGGGCGCTCGCGCCGCCCTGATCGTGACATCCGGCTTCGCCGAACAGTCGGAGGACGAGGGGCGGGGCGATCAGGTACGGCTGGCGGACATCGCTAAGGCTTTCGACATGGCGGTCCTCGGCCCCAACTCGGAAGGGTTTGCCAGCTCGACCCTGTCGGTCGCGGCCACCTTTTCGCCCGCGCTGCATGCACCGGAAAAACCGATGCTGCCGCCGTGGCATGACGAAGGCCGCGTCGCCGTCGTGGCGCAAAGCGGCGCGGTCGGCTTTTCCTTCTTCGATCTGGGCCGCAAGAAGGAGTTGCCGTTTCGCTACGTCGTCACCACGGGCAACGAGGCGAGCACGGAAGTATTCGATCTTGTCGACTTCATGCTCGACGAAGGCAAGACCGATGTCTTCATTCTCTTCCTTGAGGACATCAAATCGCCGGACACGTTCAGAAGTGCGGCGCGCAAAGCACTGGAGCTGGGCAAACCGTTGATTGCCGCCAAGCTGGGGCGGTCCGAAGCGGCGGTGAGAGCGACGGCATCGCACACGGGCGCGCTCGCCGGGAGCTATGACATCTACGCGGCGATGTTCCATCACTACGGCATCACCGTCTGCGACGACGCGGAACAGATGGTCGATACGGCCAACACCTTCCTTGCCAACATGGGCCGTCTGCCCAAAGGCCGCCGGGTGGCCATCACCACCGGCTCGGGCGGCGCAGGGGCATGGATGGCCGATGCGTGTGTTGCGCTCGGCTTGGAAGTACCCGAACTCGACCCCAAGGCCCGGGAAGAAATCGACGCCTATCTGCCTGCATATGGCACATCGCAGAACCCGGTCGACGGGACGGCCCAGGCGATCCGCGAGATCGGCTATATCCGACTGGCGCAACTGGCCGCTCAGGCGAACAATGTCGACAGCGTCGTCATGGTCGCATCCACCGCCCGCAAAGACAGTTTCGAACGGGAACGTCCGCATTTTTTCGAGGTGGCACAGACGCTGAAAAAGCCGATTGCCTGCTGGAGCTACACCATACCCCACAAGATCTCGCAGGAAATCTTCGCGGAGACCGGGATTCCGCTCCACACGAACATGCGTAACTGCGCGCATTCCATCGCGGCTCTCGCGGATTACGCCGAGGCACGCGCGAGAGCCTTGTCCGCCCCCGGCAAACCACATGAACCGCACACCAACATGGAAACCGTATCTGAGCTGATGGCCGCAGAGGGGAGAATTCTCTGCGAATTCACTGCTCGAACCGTGCTGGCGCAATATGGGATTGGTAACGCCCCGTCTGCCCTCGCCAAAAGTCCGGATGAAGCCGTTGCGCTCGCAACCGCTGCCGCCGGGCCCGTGGCGCTCAAGGTTCAGTCTCCGGATGTGCCGCACAAGAGCGATGCAGGGGGCGTGGCATTGAATGTCGAAGGAGATGAGGCGGTTCGCCGCGCTTTCGAGACGATTTTGTCCTCGGTGCGATCCAACCACCCGGACGCAGATATTCCGGGCGTTCTGGTGGAACCTATGACGCCTGACGGCATCGAGTTCATCCTCGGCATCAAGCGCGATCCCACCTTCGGTCCCATGCTGGCTGCCGGGCTCGGCGGTATTTACGTCGAAACCTTCAAGGACGTTGTTTTCGCACCGGCGCCTTTGAGCGAGACAGCCTCGCAAGCGCTTCTGCAGCGTCTGAGAGGTTGGGCGGTTCTGACCGGCACACGCGGCGCGCCGCCGGCAGACGTCGACGCGCTGGTCGCCGTGATGGTTGCATTGTCCGGCTTTGCAGCGGATTTTGCCGATCAAATTTTCGAGGTAGACCTGAACCCGGTGATCGTGCATCCGGAAGGTGAAGGTGTATCCATCGTCGACGCCCTGATCGTCCAGGCGTCATAGCAACCCTGCCAAGCGAGGTGGCCATGGCCGAAACGCAAACCGAACTGGATATCAACGTCGACATCAGCGATTTCGTGGCGACGATCGAAATTGCTCGTCCGCCGCATAACTTCTTCGATTATGAGCTAATCCAGCAGATCGCCGACGCGCTCGAAGGGTTAGATGGGAACCCGGATTGCCGGGCGGTGGTGCTGGCCGCGCAGGGCAAGTCCTTCTGCGCCGGCGCCAATTTCGGAGACGGCAGCGATATCACCCGGGACGGCTCTGTTGCCGGGCAGGGAAACCGCGGCAGCGCCGGTCACCTTTACGTTGAAGCGGTGCGGCTGTTCCGGACGGCCAAACCGATTGTCGCCGCGATCCATGGCGCGGCTGTCGGCGGAGGGCTGGGGCTCGCCATGATTGCCGACTTCCGGGTGGCGTGCCCGCAAGCGCGCTTCTGCGCCAACTTCACCCGTCTTGGCTTTACGCCTGGTTTCGGGCTGACTACGACATTGCCCGAAGTCATCGGCAAGACCAATGCGGCGCTGGTGTTCTATACCGGCCGCCGTTTCAAGGGTGAGGAAGCCCATGAGATGGGGCTTGTGGACGTGCTGGTGCCGCAGAACGACGTCCGCGAGGCGGCGTTCGATCTGGCCCGCGAGATTGCGATTTCCTCGCCGCTTGCGGTCGTCGAGCTGCGCAAGGTCATGCGCGGCGACCTCGCTGATCGGGTCAAGGCCGCCACGGACCGCGAATTGGAGGTTCAGACCCGGTTGCGCAAGACGGAGGATTTCATCGAAGGCGTGAAGGCCATGTCCGAGCGCCGCGATCCCGAATTCGTCGGCCGGTGAACATCTGCGGAGATTTGATTACGTCACCGTCAGCAGCGCCATGAAGGCGAGGGTGACGATACGCGCGATATGGGCCCAGCGCGGGTCGCCGTCGTATCTGTCGGCGGAGCGCCATACGCCTATCGTGGCGATGATATTGTAGGGCACCGAAAAAGAATACCCCGCTATGAAGGCCCAGAGCGGTTCGTCCAGAGTGATCAGTATCAGAAACAGCACGCTCGACGAAATGTTGACCAGAAGGCCGCCGAAAATCGCCCAATTCCAGAACGCCGTATCGAGCGGCATTTGCCCACGAAAGAGTTGGAAAAGGGATCGCATTTGCCAGAACCGTACGGATTGACCGCGGCGGAGTCCATTCCTTGTAAAAATGCCGTCCGGACATGTTTAAAGCATGCCTCTTGACTTCCTGTGAATTTCGCCATATATTTCTGTAATGACAGAAACTAATGAAATAACACAACACGACGCCGTGGAACAGTTCATTCTCTATTGGGGAGATATGGGCAGCCAATGGGGCGTCAACCGGTCCGTGGCTCAAATTCACGCGCTTTTGTTTTTGAGCAGGGAGCCGATGAATGCGGAACAGATTTCCGCTGCACTCGGGATTGCCCGATCCAACGTTTCGAATTCGCTCAAGGAGCTGGTTGGCTGGAAGCTCATCCGGCGCGTGCCGATTCCCGGCGACCGGCGCGAATATTTTGAAGCCGAAACGGATGTCTGGGAAATGGCTATGCGGATTGCCCAAGGCCGCAAGGAACGCGAGATCGATCCGGCAGCCGCTGCACTGACAGCGTGCGTTGAGAAGGCGGAAACGGAAAAGAACATCGACCCTGTGATCCTGAAGCGGTTGCTCGACATGCAGGACTTCATGGCCACGACGAACAGTTGGTACGAACAGATGCTGCGCGTACCGAAACCCCAACTCAAGACACTCATCAAGATGGGTGACAAGGTGTTGTCGGTGCTGAAAATCGCAAGAAAGGGAACGTGATTGCGGCGTGGGGCCTTTTTTATTTGGATATTTATTTCATTTTTTACAGAAATAACGGACAGTAAAGAAAAACCTGACATGCAAAGAGGACAGGCAATTCAGATCCCGGAACCGGCGGCTCACCCGGCTGGAAACGGACTGCTTGCAATCCATGACGATCAAAGCGGCCCGTCCGCTGTTACGGCCCGTTGGCGATCTGCGTCCGGCGGTCCCGGAGAGGTGGATGACAGGTTCCGGCGATTGTTGGGAGATCGCGACTGGCGCATGCTGCCTACCGCAGTGCGCAGGAGGTTCAGCAAGCGCTTGGCGAAAGGAAAGAGCGTTGCCTACCAGGGCATCGTGACACGCATGGAGATGAACCAGGCGGGAACCGCTCTTGCACACGCCGCCCGGCTGATCGGCGGACCGCTTCCTTTCGACAGATCATGTGTCAATCGGCCTGCCGTCGTGATCGTAACCGAAGACACGGCCACAAACGGACAGTTCTGGATTCGCCAATATGGCCGTGCGAACCGCTTTCCGCAGACGGTCCACAGTTCGAAACGGTTTCGTGGACCGACCGGCCTGGAAGAGTATGTGGGGTGCGGTATCGGCATGGCGCTGACGGTCGAGGCGACGCCAACGGCGCTGCTGTTCAAAAGCGATCACTACTTCGTCGAACTGTTCGGATTGCGCGTGCGGCTGCCGGAATGGCTGAGCCCCGGCGCCCTTGTTATCGGCCACCACGAACTGGGTAACGGCTATTTCACATTCACCCTCTCACTGACGAACCGCCTGTTCGGACAGCTCATCTGGCAGGAAGCGGTGTTCGGAGATCCGAAGGAGAAGTCTCATGAATGATCCAGTGCTTTGGACACTGATCGCAATCCAGGTGTCGATGGGTGCATTCGACACGCTCTACCATCACGAAGGCACGGAACGGCTGGCATGGCGGCCGTCGCAAAGAAACGAACTGCGGCTGCATGGTGTGCGCAATCTCTTCTACGCAGCGTTGTTCATTTGCTTCGGCTGGTTCGAACCGCGCGGTCTGTTCACATTCGTTTTGGCGACGATTTTGATCCTGGAAATCCTGATTACGCTCTGGGATTTCGTCGAGGAGGATCTCACGCGGAAGCTGCCGGCGAGCGAGCGGATCAACCATACGCTTCTGGCATTGAACTACGGCGCTATCATCGCGTTTGCGTCTCCTTATCTCTACACCTGGTCGCAGATGGAAACCGGCATCGTTGCGACAAGTTATGGCTGGTGGAGTGTCTTCGCGACTCTATCGGCGGTTGGCGTATTCGTGTTCGGTGTCCGCGACCTTGTTGCCGCCGTGCGCTGCGATCGGTTGGTCCAACCTGATGCAGCCGAATTGGTTTCAGGATTGGACGGGCGCAAGCATGTGCTGATCACAGGCGGTACCGGCTTCATCGGGACCCGTCTGGTGGAGGCGCTTGTCGCAGGCGGCCATCACGTCACCGTGTTGACCCGGAAGAAGTCCCATGCTGAGGGCCTTGCCTGTCCCATACGCGTGGTGACCGATTTTGCGCAAATTCACAATGACGAACGATATGACGTTGTGATCAATCTGGCCGGGGAGCCCATTGCCGACGGTCTTTGGACCAAACGAAAACGCCACAAGATCATCGGTTCCCGCGTCGACATGACAAAACAGGTCGTTGCGTTGATCGCCCGTCTCGACCGCAAACCCGAATGTCTCATCAGCGGCTCCGCAATCGGCTGGTATGGCATGCATACCGATGAAAAATTGACCGAGGAGAGCGGTGCGAAAGACTGTTTCGTACATCAGGTTTGCGCGAAATGGGAAACAGAGGCGGCGCGCGCCACGCATCACCGCACAAGGGTCGTCACGCTGAGACTGGGACTGGTACTTGGTGCGGAGGCCGGAATCCTTGCACGCTTGCTCACGCCCTTCGAGTTTGGGCTGGGCGGCCCGTTGGGCTCGGGCAACCAGTGGATGTCGTGGATTGCGTTGGACGATGTCGTGCGGCTGGTCGCCTTTGTCATGGCGAACGATGAGATTTACGGACCCGTGAACGCGACCGCGCCCCATCCGGTCCGGAACAAAGAGTTCACGGCGACTCTCGGCCGCAGCCTGTACAGGCCCGCGCTCTTCCGGGTTCCCGCCGCACTTCTCACGCTGCTTTTGGGCGACCTTGCACGCGAGACCATGCTCAGCAGCCAGAGGGTATTGCCGGAGAAGCTGACGAAGGCAGGGTTCCGTTTCCGATACCCCAAGATCGAGCAGACTTTAAGAGTGATCACAGGCACGATGCACACTTCGGGCGGGACAAACACAGCCCCCTCGACAAGGCTCGCGAAAAAGTCGGCATTTGCATCAAGTTAAGCCGGTTAGAGCAACAGCCCGTTGCGGTGGAACTCCTATTTTCCCGCGCGGGCTTCTGCGAGCAGGCACAGGATTTCAAACATCATTGTGGCACCGACCAGCGCGGTGTTGCCCGACGGATCGAAAGGCGGCGAAACCTCCACCACGTCCGCGCCGACAAGATTGGCCCCGCGCAGGCCGCGCAACATGCGCTGTGCTTCATGGGTGGTGTAACCGCCGATTTCCGGCGTACCGGTTCCCGGCGTGTAGGCCGGATCGATGCCGTCCACATCGAAACTGATATAGGTCAGCCCGTCGCCGATGACGCGCCGCGCCTCTTCGATCACCTTGTCGACACCCATGTCGTAGAACTCTTCGATGTAGATGACGCGCATGCCGCTGTCGTGTGAGAAGTCGGAATAATCCGAGGAAGAGCGCGCGCCGCGGATGCCGATCTGGATCGTGCGTTTGGGGTCCAGCAAGCCTTCCTCGACCGCGCGGCGGAAGGGCGTACCGTGATGAAGCTTCTCACCGTCATAACCCGCATCGCCCGTATCCGTATGGGCATCGAACTGAACCATGCCGACGGGTGCGTCCTTGGCGATGGCGCGGAGGATCGGCAGGGTCATCAGATGGTCACCTCCGCAGGAGAGCGGGATCACGCCCGCTTCGGCGATCGGCTTGTAGAAATCCTCGATCAGCTGGAGTGACTTGAGCATGTTCATCGGAATAACCGGCGTGTCGCCCACGTCGCCTACCTTGCAGTGCGCATAAGGGTCGACGCCGGTCGCATGGTGCACACGGCGCATGAGGCTGGACATATTGCGCACCTCACGCGGCCCGTGGCGCGTGCCAGACCGGTTCGTCACGGCACCATCGAACGGCACGCCGATGAGCGCGATATCGAGCAATGTCGGATCGTCGACGTGGGGCAGGCGCATGAAGGTGGGAATGCCGGCGTAGCGGGGGACGACCGTATTGTCGAGCGGTTCGAAGGAGGGCGTGTCACTCATCTGCGAACTCCGGGAGGTTGGAGGGCGGGAACCGACAGACTAGTGCAGTCGTAGCCGGTGTTCCAGGGAGGATCACCGCAATGCAGTGGAACACCCTACAGTGGATCGAATGAATATCCGAAGAAACCTCGCCAAACCGAAATAGTTCCAAGCCCCCAATACAGGGGGCTTGGAAATCTTGAAACTTTAGCGTGGTTTATGCGGCTGACACTTCACTCAGGAAGTCATCAACCACCTTGCGCAACATATCGGAATTCTTTGATACGTTTTTCGAAACCGACAACACCTGATCTGCGGATTTCTGGCCTTCGTCTGCGGTTTTGCTGACGGAGACAATGTTCTGCGAAACCTCATTCGAGCCGGCTGCGGCCTGCTGAATATTGTTTGAAATTTCGGCAGTCGACGAACCCTGTTCTTCCACGGCAGCGGCAATGGTTTCCGTTGAGGAAGAAACCTCGACCATTGTGTCCGCAATGGCGCGGATGGCAACGACTGAGCTGTCGGTCTCTTTCTGAATCGCGCTGATCTGCTCGGAAATGGCCTCAGTGGCCTTTGCCGTTTGAGTAGACAGTTCTTTCACTTCCGAAGCAACCACGGCAAAACCCTTGCCAGCCTCGCCTGCACGCGCCGCCTCAATGGTGGCGTTCAATGCCAGGAGATTTGTCTGCTCGGCGATTTCCTGAATGAGCACAATCACTTCACCGATTTTCTGAGCAGCCTCCGCCAGGGAAGAGATCTTCTGATCGGTTTCCGAGGTTGCAGTGCTGGCACGAGCTACAACGTCGGTTGTTTGTGTAATTTGCTGAGCGATCTCACTGATGGATGAAGAAAGCTCCTCTGCTGCGGCGGATACCGCCTGGACATTCTGCGAGGCCTGTTCGGATACCGCGGCAACGCTGCTGACCTGACTGGTGGTCTGTTGTGCGTTCGCAGATAGGGACTTTGCGGTGGTATCGAGGTTCCCTGTGCTGTTGTTGATGTCATCGAGAACCTTCTGCACGGTTCCCCGAAAGCCCGATATCAATTCATCGACTTTCCGCTGACGTTCCGCGCGTTTCAGTTGTTCGGATTCACTTTCCGACATCAGCTTGGTCCGTTCCACGGCATTCTCCTTGAACACCTGAACAGCACCCGCCATATCGCCGATTTCATCCTTTTGACCGAGCGCGGGAACATCAAGGTCCGTATCGCCGCCGGCAAGCGCCTTCATCGCATGCGTCAGTTTGGCGATAGGCGTTGTGATGCTCCTGCCGATAACAAAAGCCAATGCGGTTGCTGCGAGCAGCACGCAGATTGCCGAGATCAGATACAACATCTCCGTATGGTTTTTTGTGCCTGAGAATTCGGCCTGAGCCTGTTTCTGACCAGAGTCCGCCGCCATCTGGATTGCTTCGAAATCAGGCTGCATTTTGGCGAAAATCGCGCTCAGTTTCTTCGTTTCGGGTTGAAGCGCTAGAGCGGTCTTCGCATACGCCTTGAAACCACTCTGGTAGGCGTCCATCAGCGATCCGATCTCCGTCAATGTCGCAGCCGGAAAATTCGCATCGTTCAGGAGGACATTAAACTCTTCACGCCGTTTATCGATGCGGCCGATATACTTGTCCTTGCCTCTCAACATGAAATCCTTTTCGTGGCGCCGCATCATCAGCATCTTGACCGTCAGGGAATCAAGTTTCGCCTCCTTGAGCTTGCTCTCAACGGCATGAACCGCACCACGAAGCTGTCCCTGCAGCCCCGCCTTCTCGTTCAGGCCGATTTCTTGATGTAGTTTTGCGACCTTGTGAAACTGCTCCTTATGCAGGGCCATACCTGCCTCAAGGCTTTTGGCGTTACTCTGGATTGACTTCGATGCGGGCAGCGCGGCGAGTTGCTTCAGTGCATCTTCGACGGATTTAGCCGCGGCGTCATATTTTTCGATGTATTTGACATCGCGCCGGATCAGAAAATCCTTCTCGCGGCGGCGCATCTGCAAAGCGCCAATCTCCACCTGCTGAACCGATTCAAAGAGCTTGGTGTACTGGGCCTGACGGTCGTACGACCCGGCCATGTCGCGCTCGCCGACCACGTAGGCCCCCCCGAGCAACAACACCGCGCCGACTGTCACAAGCAACATCAGATTGATGCGCATGCCTATCCGCAGTTTTGACAAAAGACTTCCGCCAAATTTGGATTTTTTGTCCGGCCCGGTTGTTTTGGAAGTCGCCATGATTTCCCCTCGCACTTAGAAATGACTCTCTGGTTGCCTGCACTGCAACCACTGAAAGTATTTGGCCCCACGTTGGTCTCTTTAAGACGAATCGACTGAAGCACGAACACCGTACAACCGACGGTCGCACCGCAAGGTGAACAAAGTGCTAAATGAGAAAAAATATTTAAAATCAGAATGTTATTCTGATAATTTTCAGCACGATTCGAGGAATTCCCGCCGCGTGCGGCCATTCTTGCAACCTCTTTCAGTAGAGCAATTGCGATCTCCTCATTTCCGCCCACGCTTCCTCATCCGGCTGCAACCGGGCGTCGAAATCAGCCGGCGTGGCGGATGCGTCATCCACCCATTCGCGCAAGAAGGTGCCACCGCTTAGAAGATCGATGGCAAGGCGCTCGGTCTCATACTCGTAAGGAAAGTCGCGCCAGATCTCGTAGTCGGGATGCATCTGGCGAATAGACTTCAAGAGAAGCGCGACGAGCCGATAGGGGCGAAAGCGATCATGCGCATAGGCTGCGGTGTCGGTGTGGAACTGCAGACCGGAGCAGAGTTTGCCGACATGCTTGTGGAAGGTCGGTTCGAAGAAACAGGGGCGAATGAGAACGCCGTCCGTCCAATCCGCCGAAAGGTCGCGTATCGTCTCAAGCACTTTCTCGAAATCGATATCCGGTGCGCCGATGATCTCCAGCGAAATCGTCGTACCACGACCTTCCGACAGTGTCGTGCCCTCGATCAGAACCGTGCCCGGGAAACAACGCGTCATATTGAGGCTTGCCGCGTTCGGCGAAGGATTCACCCAGGGAAGTTCGAAAAGCGGCCAGCCATATCCCGGCGCGGCATCGGGGTTATGGTCGAGCATGGGAACGACGTCCAGATCCACGTCGAGCTTCTCATGCGCCACGTACCATTTGGCAAGTTCACCGAGTGTCATCCCATGGCGCATCATGATGGGTCCGGCGCCGACAAAGCTTTCCCAGCCATTTTCCAGGATCGTGCCTTCGATCGGCCGGCCGGCAGGGTTCGGGCGGTCAAGAACTCGGATCGCCTTGCCGTGTTCGGAACAGGCAATGAGAAAATAAATGAGCGTTGTCACATAGGTATAGATACGCGTGCCGATATCCTGCAGATCGACGAGCAGCACGTCGAAGCTCTGCATCATCTCATCGGACGGATAGCGAACCTCCCCGTAAAGACTGAAAACAGGAATGCCGTGGCGCGGATCGTTATAGGTGTCCGATTCCACCATATTGTCCTGCTTGTCGCCGCGCATGCCGTGCTGCGGCCCGAAAACCGAAGACAGTTTGATTTCCGGGCAGGCGGCGAGCGCATCGAGCGTGTGCTCACCATCACGGGTGAGGGAAGGTGGATGGCCGAGCAGGGCCACACGTTTGCCCTCAAGCGGCTTTCTGAGAGCCGCGTCGTCGAGCAGATTTTCAATGCCGAGTTTCATGGTGCGCCCGTCATAGCAGAAATTGTGCGGTACGAAAGGCTGCCATACGTCCCGTGACGTCGGGAACGTGATGTGAATCCTCTGTATATCCCGCTTGAAAATGCGCCGCTGCGGGGGATAGGGTCGCCACCCGTCCAACCCCGGAAACCGCCATGACGACACGTTTCAACCCGCCAACCGGCTGGCCGCAATTCGGACGAGCCTTCAACCACGGGATCGTTCAGCCCGAAGGCAAGACGCTGCACTTGACCGGCTAGATGGCTTGGGATGGCGATGGCAATCTCATCGGGGAAGGGGATTGCGAAGTCCAGTTCCGGCAATGCTTCGATAATGTCGAACACATTCTCAAAGCCGTCGGCGGGCGTTTTGAGGATATGGTGTCGCTGACCATCTTTTTCCTAAATCCGGACGACCTGCCTGCCATTCAAAAGGTGCGCGCCGAAAAGCTCGCACCTGAACTCGCGCCGGCCAGCATCCTCATCCAGGTGCCCGGGCTTGTCACCCCGGAGTTGCTGGTGGAGCTCGCACCCATCGCTGTCATTCCGTTTGACCGTTATCACGAGCCCTCCTGGTAAGGGGGGCGTCGGGCTAACCGGTTTTGAGGTTGATCCCCGCAATCGAGCGCAACAGCAGGCTGACAAGTTCCGACTGCCGGTTGGTGTTCGTCTTGGCGAAAATCGAGCGGAGTTGCGCCTTGGCGGTGTTGCGGCTGATGCTGCGATAGGCCGCTGCCTCGTCCAGACTTTCGCCGAGCGCCAAACGATGGGCGAGTTCCGCTTCCGAACGCGACAGGTCGTGGCTGGTCACGAACAGCTCGATTGCCGTGGTCCTGTTGACCAGTGGATCAAACAGGAAGATTGCGGCAGCAGCGGATCCTAACCCGAAATCGCATTGCGCCGGCATTGGTGTCAGTACGACGCCATACGCGCCGTCTCCTGCTGTCCGGGACGCTTTCAAGACACCGCCGGATTTTGCGCTCAGAGGCAGGTCTTCACAGTGAAGAACCAAAATCAGCTTCTGGAAAACCTTGTCCGCTTCAGGATCAACGAAGGAGAGCTTTCGGGCATCGAGCGCCACGCCATCCTTGCGGTCGATGATGCGTTGGGCCGCCGCGTTCACAAATACCGGTTCCGCC
>JALCBY010000038.1 GCA_028066055.1 Hyphomicrobiaceae bacterium | reverse complement strand
TCTCCTCACCACGCAGACCATCCAGAACGATCCGGATCTTCTCTTCAGCTGAATAGCGTTTGCGTGTCGCACGGCGGATGTCTTTTATGGCCTTCTCAGAGCCTGTGCCTCGCGGCCCGGATTTATGTCTCATCTTCACTCCCTGATGGTTACGATGAGCCAAAAATCCTCCCTTATGTGATTCTACAAATCTGTCCCATAGGCGCTGACGTCAGACAATCAATGCCAAAGGTCGGGAATAGCGCTAGGTCGAGCAAGAGCTAGCCGCTGCATCCCGCCACCTTCACAAAATCAACGCCACCCGACCATCCGGATGAACCGCACCGCGCTTTGAAGCGGGCGCGCCCATGGCGCCGCCACAGCCACCAAGCCCGCCATCCTATTTTTACAAATAAAATGAGAGGATTATAGTTTGTTTTATCTTTTTTATAGGATGATTCTCTAAATTTTATCCTGAAAACAAAATAAACATCCATTTCAAGCTAGCCAGGCAGGCCGCTTATTCCTATAGTGGGGCAGTCGCGGATTGGGAAAGCGTTGGCCGCCATGAAACTTGAGCATGCGTTTGAAGCGGAGAACACCGAGCCGCACGCACAGGACTCCCTGGAAAAGCTGAACCGTCAGGCCGTCGGGCTGGATGTCCGTTTCAAGCTGGCCACAGGAGAGACGACCCGGCGTATCTACCTGGACAGTACGGCAAGCACGTTGCGCCTGCAGATCGTCCAGGACGTCATCGACAAGTATCAGCCCTATTACGCCAACACCCATAGCGTGGTGCATTTCGGCGCCAAGCTTTCGACCTGCGAATATGCCTGGGCGCACGACATGGTGCTGCGGTTTCTGCGTGCCGACCCGGACGCGTATACGGCGTTTTTCACAGGGCACGGGACCACAGCGGGCATCAACCGGGTTGCGCAGACCCTGCGAGCGCAGCGGCCCGATCGGGATGTCGTCATCACGTCGGTCATGGAGCATCACTCCAACGACCTGCCGCACCGCAAACATTTCGCCAAGGTGGTGCATGTGCCCGCGGAGGCAGGCTCGACATCCATGGGCCGCATCAACCTTGCCGGGCTCGAGGCCGCCCTGCGCGAGCATGGCGACAGGGTCAATTATGTTTCCATCACCGGCGTCTCAAACGTGACGGGCATTATCAACCCTGTCCATGAGATCGCCGAGCTGGCACATCGTTTCGGCACATTGCTCGTGGTCGACGGCGCGCAGATGGCGGCCCATGTCCCCGTGCGGATGAGCGGCCATGACAAGAGCGACCGCGATATCGATGTGTTCGTATTCTCCGGCCACAAGATCTATGCCCCGGGATCGCCCGGCGTTGTGGTGGCGCGCAAGGACCTCTTTTCCGGTCTTGAGCCGCAGGAAGTCGGCGGCGGAATGGTGGACGACGTCTGGCTCGACCGCTACACGCCGACCGATACCTTGCCGGACCGAGAGGAAGCCGGAACCCCCAACATCTGCGGTTCGCTGGGCCTGGCCGCCGCGCTCTATGCGCTGGACCGGGTGGGAATGGATACGATCTTCCGCGAGGAGTGCGCCCTCATGCGCCATGCGCTCGGCAGACTGGGCGAAACCGACGACATCGTCGTTTACGGCGATACCGACGTCGACCACTGCCAGCGCGCCGGGGCCATTTCGTTCAACGTCAGGGGCGTCCACCACGCCCTGACCGGGGCCGTGCTCAACGACTATTTCAACATCGCGGTACGGAACGAATGTTTCTGCGCCCATCCTTACGTCCGCGAGATGATCAGCGAGGTGCTTGCCGACGAACTCGACGGCCTGTCCAACGACGAGCTGGAGGAACTGGCCGAACTGCAGCGCGGCATGGTGCGCGCCAGCTTCGGGATCTACACCACCCGCGGGGACATCGACGCGCTGGTTGAGGCTTTGCGGAATATCTCGGCAAACCGTGATTACTATGCCGGTCTCTACGAGCAGAACGAGCGCGGTGACTTCGTGCACAAGACGTTCAATTTCGACCACGCGCAGCTCTTCTCCGTCCGCGGGGAGGTCGATGCCTGGCTGGCGGCCTGAGGAATTCCGGAAAGCATGTAACGCATCCATCGGCCAAGCATCAGGGCAGGTGCCTCTTTCCTCAAATCAGGGTATGAGCTTCACTCCACCAAGGAGCATGCCCCGTGACCGATCCCGCAGATGCCGTCGCCACCTACATTTTCGCCAAGGACGGAAACCGTCCGCACCTGATGCGGCGTGTCTTCGCAGGGGACGCGGTGCTGGAAATGATCGCCAACACGGACGCGATTTCGTTTCCCGGTGAGGCAAGCGGCGTCGAGGCGCTGGAGGGCATTCTCGTGCGCCGCTTCGCCGACGAGTTCGAGAATATCTACACCTTCGTCCTGTCGCGCCCGACGCCCTCCCATCACCGTCATTTCCCCTGCCACTGGCTGGTCGGCATGTCGGCAAAGGAGAACGGGTCGGTCCGCGTCGGCTGCGGCCGCTACGACTGGTTCTTCTCGGACGGACCGGACCGGCTGGTCGAAAAGCTGACGATCACAATTGCGGAAATGTGCGTGTTGCCGAAAGCGCAAAGCGACCGGATCGCGGACTGGCTCGCCGCATTGCCGTATCCCTGGTGCTCACCGGATGAGGTTTGCGCGGACATGCCCGACTGCGATGGACTCTCGACCGTTCAAACCTACCTGAGAGACGCCAAACCCATCGCACCGGAATAGAGGAAAGAATTACCCTTCCGGCGGCAGGCCGTCTCCGTCCTATCTGCGGGCGAGAATCCGCCGGGCACGGCGAACGATGGACTCATTGACCATCTTGCCGTCGAGACGGGCGGTGCCCAGAGCGTCGTCACCGGCCACCTTGATCACGCGCTCCGCCCACGCCACATCATCGTCGGTCGGTGAAAAGATTTCGTGGATGATGGGGATCTGCGAAGCGTCGTAGGATGCCTTTCCGGTGAAGCCCATGGCGGCGACGCGGCGGGCCTCTTCGCGCAAGCCCTCATCGTCAGACGGATCGAACCAGACGCCGTCCATGGCGTCGATCCCGGCTTCGTTGGCGGCGGCAACGATCTGTCCGCGCCCGAAGGCCAGCGCGTCCCAGCCCAGATCGGAACCGATCGACGCGCTGAAATCCGCCGTCCCGAAGAACAGGCACGTCACCTGCGGGCCGTCGATGCCGCGCGTGGCCGTCGCGATCTCGGTTGCATGCTCAAGCCCCGCCGGGCTTTCGATGAGGACGATAAGTTCGATGTCCGGATGAGTGGGCCGCAGCAGGTCCGCCACCCAGCTCACCTCCTGCCCGTGCTCGATCTTCGGCAGGATGAGGCCGTGCGGCGGCACGTCCGCCTCGATCACAGCGAGGATGTCTCGCAGGCCGTCCTCGCTGCGCGGGTGATTGACGCGCAGGAGGCGGGCAGGGTGGTCGGGCCCGTGCTTCAACCCGTAGAGTGGCATGACAACCGACCGCGCCTCGACGCGTCGCTCCGGCACGGTCCCGTCCTCCAAATCGAAGACGACCATGTCTGCGCCGGACGACATGGCCTCCTCCCACCGCTCGGGGCTGAGGGCCGGATAGAACAGAATGCTGCGGCGCAGGGACACTGGGGGAATTTCCGGGTTGAGGTGATCGCAAAGGGCGGGTGTCCGGAATTCGGCCACGCTCGCCCTTGCTTGTCAATATCTCACTGTGTCAGTCCCCGCGCGTTTGTGCGCTCCCCGCCCGATGCCTACCGGAAGGGCGGCGTGTATTGCAGCCCCCCATCGCTCCACAGCGCATTCAGCCCTCGCTCAAGCCCGATGGGCGTGTCCGGACCGATATTGCGGTCGAATACCTCGCCGTAGTTTCCGACGGCCTTGATGGCCTTCGCCGCCCAGTCCTTTTCAAGCCCCAGCATCGCGCCGAGATTGCCTTCCGTGCCGAGCAGGCGGTTGATTTCCGGATTGTCGGTCGGTTTCGCGGCCAATTCCCCGACATTCTCTTGCGTGATGCCGAGTTCTTCTGCCGCAACCAGCGCATTCGTCGTCCAGCGAACAATGTCGCTCCACTGGTCGTCGCCGTGGCGGGTCGCGGGCCCGAGCGGTTCCTTGGAGATGACCTCAGGAAGGATCACATGGTTCTGCGGATCCTTGAAGGTGGCACGCGTCGCGGCAAGGCCGGACACGTCCGTAGTGAACACATCGCAGCGTCCGGCCAGGTAATTGACCCGCGCCTCGTCGATAGTTTCGATGGGAACGGGTTCGTAGGTAATCTTGTTGGTACGAAAGAAATCGGCCAGATTCAGTTCGGTTGTCGTCCCGGTGCCGATGCACACGGAAGCGCCATCGAGTTCCTTCGCGCTTTTGACGCCCAGCGCCTTGCGGATCATGAAACCTTGCCCGTCGTAATAATTGATGCCCTGGAACGCGACCTTCACGTCCACATCGCGGGCGAATGTCCACGTGGTGTTGCGGAAGATCACGTCGCCTTCGCCGGAGTTCAGCAGAGTGAAACGGGTCTTGGCCGTGGCCGGTTTGAATTTAACCTTGCTCGGGTCGCCGAAGATCGCAGCCGCAACGGCCCGGCAGTGATCGACATCGAAGCCCTGCCAGTTTCCCTGCGCGTTGGAGAAGGCGAATCCGGGAAGGCCCGGGCTGATGATACAGATCAGTTCGCCGCGCTCCTTCACCGTATCGAGCGTTGCGGCATGGGTCGGAATTGCACCAAAGAGTGCAAGTGTAACGGCGGTGGCAGACAGAACATGTTTCATGGAGGTTCTCCCGTAGGGGTTCCGTATCCTGATTTGACGGCAGGGTCGAAGAGAGAAGGCGCTGAGTCAATCAGGTCGTTCTTCACGATTTGGCGGGGAGCCGAACAATTCGCCGGATGGATCGCGCCCAACCCTTCTGCGGAGTTCGCAATTGCATGATGCCTTGCGTGCCGGTATCGATTGCGGATCGATTCCGCTGCAAGAAAACGAGGAGCTGGGGCCACGGCATGCAATACTTCGATACCGGGCGGCGGCTGGTCGCCGAAGCCCTGGGAACGGCATTTCTGCTCGCCACGATTGTGGGCTCGGGCATCATGGCCGACAGGCTGGCGGAAGGAAACACGGCGCTCGCCCTGTTGTGCAATACAATTCCGACGGGCGCTATCCTCGTCGTCCTCATCCTCATCTTCGGCCCGGTATCGGGCGGACATTTCAACCCCGCTGTCACGCTTTCCTTTGCCATCAGGCGCGAGATTACGATACGGGATTCGATCCTCTATGTAGCCGTTCAGCTCGCAGGGGGTGTGATTGGCGTCATCGCCGCGCACGCCATGTTCGAACTGCCGTTCATCCAGGCGGCGGAACAGGCGCGAACGGGTGCAGGCCAATGGCTGTCGGAAGTCGTTGCCACCTTCGGCCTCGTTGGGACGATCCTTGGGACACTGCGGTTTTCACCCACCACCGTACCCTATGCCGTGGGGTTGTTCATTTCCGCCGGCTACTGGTTCACCGCTTCGACCTCATTCGCCAATCCCGCCGTGACGGTGGCGCGGGGAATTACGGACACGTTCGCGGGCATCCACCCCGAGCATATTCCCGCCTTCGTTCTGGCCCAGCTCGCCGGGGCCGTCATCGCGACCCTTTTGTTCGGATGGCTGCTTCGACCGGAACAGGAAACGGCTGAATAACGCAGACGAACGACGCTCCTCTCGCCGCAATTGCGCCTCGGCCCTGGGCTCACCGCGTGCCTACCGGAACTCAGCAACGATCACCTTTGCCATTGCCTTGACCGCCTTCGAGGCGGATCCATTGCGCGTTCGCAGGGTGACATTTGAACTGATGGGCGCGGGAAACCCCTCGTCGCGAAGCAAAGGCCGGCAGTCATCCGGCAACATGCTCTTGGTGAGCAATCCAACGGCCAGGCCGCCGCTCACCGCGCCTTTGAGATTGAAATTGTTGTCGCTGGTGTAGGCAATGTGATAGGCGCGATCCATCTGCGCAAGCGACTCCAGCGCCCAATCCCTCCACCAGCATCCCGGCCCGAACACCGCGACCGGCAGCACAGGACGCTCGTGAACGAGGTGGGCTTTTGACGTTGCCCAGAAAGTCGGGTCGCACATCAGAACAGTCCCGCCTTTCCGGTCCGGCTGATCGAGCACGATGGCCAGATCCAGTTCATCCTTCTCCAGCAACTGGTAGAGCCGACCCGAATGAGCGCACGTCACCGCAACCTCGACCTTGGGATGGGTTTCGGCGAAGTGTCCCAGGATGTCGGGAAGGTAAGTCGCGCCATATTCAGCCAGGAGGCCGATCCGGACCGAACCACTCAAGGCTCCAGAGCTGAAATTTGCTTCAGCCCGCTCCAGATGGGCGAGGATGGGTCGCGCATCCTGCAACAGCTTCTCGCCCGAAGGCGAAACGGTGACGGGTCCGTTCCCGCGAACGAGCAGGGGCGTGCCAGCCATTGTTTCGAGCTGTTTGATCTGCATGCTGACTGCGGACTGTGTTCGGCCGATCTTGTCCGCCGCCTTCGAGAAGCTCCCGGTGTCGACGACGGCAACAAAAGTCCGCAAGAGGCCGCTTTCAAACCGGATTTGCACGTCGATCATCTTTCATCAAAAATTTTGATATCACCATCAAAGCTATTTGTTTGAATGATGGGGTGCAAGTTCCAATACTGCTGCGAGCAGGTTCATCAGCCGGCGGCCTGACACCTGAAGGCACTCGTGGCAATGTTGTCGGAAATTCTCTCAGCACTGGATCTCCATATCGCCGAGCTTGCGATCTGCACGGTCGCGGTCCTCGCAGGAGCGTATCTGAAAGGCTACACGGGTTTCGGGGCATCGATGCTGTGGGTCACGAGCCTTTCGCTCGTCCTGCCCCCCATCGAGGTCGTTCCCATGGTTCTGTTGTTCGAGGTCGTGACCAGCATTTTCCTGCTGCCGCGGATCTGGAACGACATCCGCTGGAACTCGATCCTGCTTCTGCTTATCGGCACCTGGATTGCGACACCAATAGGGATTTACGGTCTGGCGAACCTTCCGGCGAACCCGATCCGGATCGCACTGGCCATCGTGGTCTTTGTTGCGGCGATCCTCATTCTGCGCGGCTTTGCCTTGAGACATGAACCCGGCAAACCGGCCACACTTGGGACGGGGCTTGCCGCAGGCATCCTCAACGGCAGCATGGGCATCGTCGGGCCACCGGTCATTTTGTTCTATTTTTCTTCGCCCATCGGCGTCGTCGCGGGGCGGGCGTCCATCATCGCCTTCTTTATCGGAACCGATACTGTCGGGTCCGCAATGTTTGCCGGTCAGGGATTACTGGGCAGCGAGGTTCTTTATCGAACCGCTGTATTCCTGCCCGTTCTGCTTGCCGGTGTGGCCTTCGGCCACCGCGGGTTCGTGGCGACAGATGTCGAAACCTTCAAGGAAATCGCCCTTATGGTACTGATGGTCCTCGCTGTGGGACTGGTCGTGCGTGTAATTTTGTAAGCTCGACTGCCACGGTCCTCATCGGCGCATCCGCTGCATTGCCGCAAAGCGCCCGGCGCGAGGCCGGGCGGCGATACGGTTTTCAAAGTGTATGCAAGCACCCCTGCCGCACTCTACTCGCATCGCGGCAGCAGATTGTTGAGACACTTCTCCCGCCATTGCAGGTAAACGCCCAGCGCATGAATGCTGGCTCCGGTGTTGGCGGTGGGCTGTTGCTGGCCGCCCGACAAACGACGCCCGGCGCGCGTCCTCGATCGCGTACCGCCATTGCCCGTCGTCGCGTTGCCGGCGGTGGCATTGGCACCGCCTTGCGCCTTGAACCTCTGCGCCTCCGCGGGACCATCGGCGAACATCACCAGCATGGCGACCGCGGTCAATCCCGAAAGCAATATGCGTATCATGGCATCTTTCCTCTTTGTCTGTTGCCGTCACATCGGTGAGGGCATGCCGGACCGGTTCCGGTCCAATCAACGCAGGATTAGTCGTGGCGAAGCGCCGAAAGGTTCAAATAGGAACATGAGACCCACGGGCGGCAAATTATGAAGGCACTGCACGACCGCTTGCATCTGCCTGTGCCTGGTTTTTTTCAATCAAGAAACGGGTGGTTCGGAGCCGAATGTCCGTTACTTTCGCGTGCGAGGCCGCATCAGGAGATCGGGAATGGACGCCGCAAAGACGATGGACGGGCAGGATTGGGCCTTGTTGATCCTGCTGTCGGTGTTGTGGGGCGGGTCCTTCTTCTTCGCAGGTGTCGCGGTTAGAGAATTGCCGCCGTTGACTGTCGTTCTGGTGCGCGTGTTTCTCGCGGCGGTCGCCCTCCTGCCTCTGTTCTGGTATTTCGGCCATACGATGCCGAGATCCTTTACCGGCTGGGTACCGTTCATCGGCATGGGACTTCTGAACAATGTGCTGCCATTCGGGTTCATATTCGCCGGCCAGACACAGATCACCGTTGGGCTGGCATCCATCATCAATGCCATGACGCCGGTTTTCACCGTCATTGTCATGGCCATGTTTCACGAAGAACGCCTGACAGCGAACCGGATCGCCGGCGTGCTTCTGGGCGTGGTCGGCGTTGCGGTGTTGCGCGGGTTCGATGGCGTTTCGGACGGAAACCAGCTGCTCGGCATGGGGCTGTGCCTCGCAGGCGCGGTCAGCTACGGGTTTGCCGGACTTTGGGGCCGCAGATACCTCGTCGGCGTTCCGCCGATCAAATCCGCAACCTGCCAGCTGTTGTGTTCGTCCCTGATCATCGGAGTGGCCGTCGCTTTCATCGATCAGCCCTGGACACTTCCCGCGCCAGGCCCCGGAACGCTGTGGTCGCTGGCAGGGCTTGCCATCCTCGGAACAGCACTCGCCTATATCGTTTTCTTCAGAATTCTGGTTCGCGCCGGAGCGAGCAACGTCATGCTCGTGACCCTGCTCATTCCGGTCACGGCGCTTCTGCTCGGGAATGTCTTCCTGAACGAACCGGTCCAGTCAAAAGAGATCATTGGCGCTCTCATAATCGGAGCGGGGCTTCTGTTCATCGATGGCCGCGTCATCAATTGGTTGTTTGCACGGCGCTCGACAGCAAATTGAGAGCAGACGCATTTTTGCCCTACCAGGGCGTCTCAGCCGCCGCGTTGCGGCCCGAGATGCGGCCGAAGGCGAGGCTTTCGCCGATGTTGCCAGTGCCCTGATAGAGGTAGCTGAAGATGGAGCCGAGTTCGCCCGCGCTGTAGAGCCGGGGGATCGGCGTGCCGTCGGGGCGGACGATCTGCCCCTTCTCGTTGCGCCGGGGTCCGCCTTGCGTGTTGAGCATGGCCGGTGAGAGTTCCACCGCATAGTACGGGCCGTCGTCGAAGGGAGTGAGCATCACCGTCCTTCCGAAGTCGGAATCTTCGCCGGCCCGTGCGAAACCGTTCCACCGTTCAACCGTCTCTTCCAGTGTTCGCCCCTCCAACCCGATCGTTTGCGCCAGGGCCGAAATCGTCCGGCCCTGTTTGATCCAGCCTTTCTCCAGTTCGGCGGAATTGTCGTCGCTCCAGTCATAGGCTTCGATGACCGGTGTCCAGCCGGCGGCAGGTTCCTTGTTGTAGAGCGGCGCTGCCGACATGAGCGTCTGATCGAAAATCATATACATGGGGCAGGGGATCTGAAGCGTCCGCCAGCTTCCGTTAAACGGCACTTTTCCATGTCGCGTCTTGTATTTTTCATCCACGAAGCGGTGCGCATCAGGCCCGACGAGGATCAGCGTACCGGGAAATTCCTTGGCATAGTGCATGACCTGCATGGAAAAGGTCGTCGGGATACCGGGCACCTTGAGCGCCATGGATGGCCCCGCCGCATAGTTGTTCATGTGCCAGAGGTCGGCGCCGACGCCGAGCGCCATGGTGATACCGTCGCCTTCATTGTAGGGCGAGCCTGACGGGTAGCAGTATGGAAGGCCGGAAAGATAGGTCCGGATCATCTCCTGATTGTTCTCAAAGCCACCGCAGGTGAGCACCACCGCCTTGCGCGCCTTGACCAATACGAGCTTGCCGTCCCGTTCCGCCTTTACGCCCAGGATTTCCTTTGTCTCGGGATGCTGGATGAGATTGCGGCCCGGCGTTTCGTAGAGAACAGGGATCTCACGCTCCAGCACAAAGCTCTCGAAGCGTTTCCAGGTGAGCGAATAGCCGTATGTGGGCCCGTCATGGAACTTGTGCACGCAATCCGATCCGGGCAGTTCGGGATACTCGATTCCCTCGGGTTGAAACTGATGCTCCTGAGGATCGCCGCCGAGGCTTTTCACCCAGGCCGTATTGCGGGTCATTTCCTCGGCCCACACCCGGATCATGTCTTCCGGGACTTTATAGGGGCCGCAAAGTTCCCTCAGATAAGTGGCGCCCTTTTCCACGCAAGACGTGTTGAGATAGCCCTGCGCCGCGACACGGGTATTGCCGCCGGCATGTTCTTCAGGCGCCTTTTCGAGGATAAGCACCTCCGCCCCGGCATCGTACGCGGTAGCGGACGCCGCGGCGCCCGCACCGCCGAACCCGACCACGACCACATCGGCTTCCCTGTCCCATTTTGTGGGGATCACGTGCTCACGCTCCGATTGTTGATTGCGTCATGCGTAAGGATTCAAACGCACAGCTGTTGAAGATTTGCCCGTTGGCGTCAAAGAACAGTTTTGGCGGATATCAATGACGGGTTCAAGAGCCGGCACCGGTTTGCTTGCCTGTCGGCCAATCCGCTCTTAGTTATTACCGGTTGCGCGTTCCTTGTCGTTTTATCCCGTATCGAGATTTCATTGGAGGCTGGAACGGATGGCCGAGAAAGCTGAAAACTCCAACCCGTCCCGAGAGGTCGGGCTGGTTTGGAGTGCAACATTGCTGTGCGGGCTGGCGGTTGCGTACAACAGCGGCGCGGTGATGGCGGCGTCACCGTTCATGAAAATCGACCTCGATCTCGATGCCAACACGCTTCAGTGGATCATGATCTCCTACATCCTGGTCGCAACCGGCCTCGTCGGAGTTATGGGAGGATTTGCCGATATCTTCGGACGCCTGCGACTGCTGATCTTCGGCGCGATCATGTTCACCGTGGGATCGCTGATCTGCATCGTTGCCGACAACGGCACCGTTGTCATCGCCGGACGCGCCGTGCAGGGACTCGGCGGCGCAGCAATCTTCGGCACCGGCCTTGCCGTGCTGACGGTCGCGACGCCGGAAGCGCTCCGCACGCTCGCTCTGGGAATGTGGGCAGCGGCAACCGCGCTCGGTCAGGGGCTTGGTCCGTTAATCGGCGGTGCATTGACCGACGCGATAGATTGGCGTGCGATCTTCGCCTTCGACGTGTTGCTGCTAGTGCCCGGAATTGTGGCGTGTCTTCTCCTTGCGCGCAAACACATCGTGCCTGAGGACACCGCAAGACATGGCAGGATCGACTATCCCGGCGCCGCCCTGATGATGCTCGCACTTGCTGCGCTGACGCTGGCAATGACCCGCGGCCAGGAACAGGGATGGGGGTCGGTTGAAATCGTCTCCTTGCTGGTTGTTGCCGCGGCGGCGAGTGCTGGGTTCATTGTGCGAGAATGGCGCGCGGAAAGGCCGCTGTTCGAACTTCGCTTCTTCCGCGAGCCCAGTTATGTCGCGGCGGCAACCGGAACCTTTGTTGCCGGTTTCGGAATATTCGGCCTGATCTACTATTTCAATGTTTTCGTCCAGTCACCGGAAGGCCCTGACTATTCCGCCTTTCAGGCAGGCCTGGCATTGCTGCCGTGCACGATGCTGTTTTTTGTGGGCTCGATCGGCTTCCCGCGCCTTCTGACCGGCTACGATCTGCGCTGGCCGACAACACTCGGCATGATTTCACTGGCCTCCGGCTTTTGGTTTCTCAGCGATGTCGCGGTCACGACCGCCTATGCGGAGGTTTCCTGGAGGCTGGCGCTGGTTGGCCTGGGATTCGGCTTGACGTTTGGCCTGCTCCCCCGTGTCGGCCTGCGTGACCTTCCCGACGCCGATGCCGGTCAGGGCTCTGGTGTTATCAACGTATGTCTCTACATCGGATTTACCTTTGGCATCGCGGCTTGCGGCGTGGTCGTAAATGCTGTTCGCCATGACGTCATTCAAAAAGCCGTCCATGCGATGTCGCCAGCACCGGAGAACCGTATCCAGGTCATCCATGATCTGGTGCATGGATCGAACTCGGTCATCCAAAAGTCGCTGAAAAATCTTGATGCCACAGATGCGGCCAGCATCAATTCCGCTCTCACCCGTGCCCTTGAAGCGGGGTTTGGCAGTGCCATGATGCTGCTCGCGTTCGCATCGGTCATCGGCGCCCTGTTGTGCGGTTGGCTGTTGCGGGATCCGACCGGCAACAAAGGCTAAATTTTCTGGCGCGGCGATCAATTTCATGAATAGGCAAACCGTCCACGAGAAAGGAACTCACCGTGCCTCCCCAGGAAACCCAAAGCGGCATCGTTGTCCGAAAGCACACGCCGGACGATTTCGATCGTCTTGCGCGGATGAACCGCGAACTGATCGAGGATGAAGGACACCGCAGTCCCCTGACTGTCGAGGAGCTCAAGGAGCGGTTCGAACGGTTTGTCACGAAGGAGGGATGGAGCGTCGACCTTCTCCTTTCGGGCGACGAGATCATCGGCTTCGCGACCCACCGCTACGAAGACAACGACACCGGAGAGGGCGGGAGATGCGTTCATCTGCGACAGTTCTTCATCGCGCGGGACCGTCGCGGCGGAGGTATCGGCCGCGCTGCCCTAGAGGAACTGATACACACGCGCTTCAGGCCGGGCGAGCGCATTTTCCTGGATGTGCTCGAAACCAATCCCGGCGGCAAGACATTCTGGTCGCGCACCGGCTTCACGCCCTACGGCACGATCATGGAAATGAATGTTCCGAAGGACGGCGACTCTTGACCGGCATGGCTTTGGCGGTTCCGGTTTCCCACCTAACCGGCAACGCGCTTCAATGTGGCGGCGGCCAGTTTTTCGGCGGCATCCGGTACGAGGTGCAGATGCAATTCGGGATCAGTCAATTCCAGTTCCGTACAGATGAATGAGTCTCCGCGCATCACGCCATCGATACGGCAGTACAGGAGCGGGACACCAATCCAGGACAGAATTTTCTCAACGGCGGCTTCGGCCTCCAGCGGAGGTGTCTTCACGTCGGTTGTGGGGTTGAAACGGCTGTTGATGCGAAACTCGCCGGGTGCCGGGACCGCATGATAGCCGACGGCGATCTCTCCATCGATGCATGTCAGTTTCCATTCGCCATCGGCGATTTCCGGGAGGAACCGCTGCGCGATGAACGGGCGTCCGGGAGCCTTCTTTTTCGCTTCCAGAAGGCCCTCTTCGAATGTGTCCCTTCCGCATAGGATCACACCGACGCCGCTTCCCCCGAAGGCAGGCTTGAGCACCAGTTTTTCGGCATCCATTGCGGTCGCGGCTTCACAAGGTGTTTCGTCTTCAATCGGCCACGTTTCAGGGATCTCAACGCCAGCGTTCGATAATTCCCGGATCGTTCGCTTGTCGTTGTTCCAGATTGCCAATTCCGGCGCGTTCTCAATTCTTGCGCCCAACGTCTGAAGCCGTGACGCCCAGGCCGCAAACCCGCCGGGGTCATTCTGATAATCCCAGGTCTGCCGCAGGACCACGAGGTCGGAATTGCAAAACCCTTCCTGAGGCGACCGGTTCCAGGGAAGAACCTCCACATCCGCGCCCTGTTCGCACAAAGCGTTGGCGTAAGCCTTGTTCGATTCCGACAGTGCCGGATACTGCGCGCAGCTCGCGATCACGATCTTGGCCACCATCTCCTCCCGCGATACCGGTTCACGGGCCTATACGTCCTCTCGATGCGCCCTTGTCAACGCCCATCCAAGATACGGACGTCACATCACGTTGCTTCCGCCCAAAAAACGGCGCTCCGGATTTCTCCGGGACGTGGACGCTAAGAACGATGCAGTTGGGGAATGCGCCACGGTCGGTTCCTACCGTGAGTGTTCGATAGGGCTTTATCTCCAGCGGTTTTCAGGTTGGTCCTTTTTCGGCTTCCTCCTTCGCCAACCGCTGCGCCCGCAGAGTGGCGGTACGTTCCAACTCGCGCTGCCTGGCTTCCTCGCGCTCGGCCTTGACCTGCTCTTTTCGTGTCTGCGCATTCTGCAGCTTCAAGTTCGCACGTGTTAGCGGTGGTCCCGTCATGTCGGTGATACCTCTCCTCAGCTTCAGTCGCGAAATTCGA
Organism: Hyphomicrobiaceae bacterium; assembly: GCA_028066055.1. Classification (GTDB taxonomy): domain Bacteria; phylum Pseudomonadota; class Alphaproteobacteria; order Rhizobiales; family Methyloligellaceae; genus UBA2767. The sequence continues at coordinate 9,279 of JALCBY010000038.1, read as the reverse complement.
AAGCCTGGCTAGCGGAACAATGCGCGCGCCGGGCTAGTTCTCCGGATCGGCCTCGTCCGTGTCACCCCCATCGCGCGCGGCCTTGCGTGCATCGGACTTCAGCGCTTTCGCTTCGAGCCGCGCCGCTTTCTTTTGGGCCTTGTTTTTGTCGCGCTGCGAGCGTTCGAACCTGTAGTTTGGTTTACGTGGCATCGGTTTCCTTTCGCGGTCTGCGTTTCAGAGGATAATCTTTCCTGTCATACAGCCGCCGCACATCTATATGACTGAGCCTCAAGTCGTTGACCTCAAGGACGCATGGCCGCCGCGCCGTTTCATCGAGTTCCTCCATGAGGTAGCGGATGGCCTCGGCTGACGTTTCGAACCGCCGGTAAGCGACCGTCTTGTGGCTCTTGTTCCAACTTCCACCGCCGAAAAGTTCCGCCGGTTCGGAGAAGTCGAAATCCGATAGCGATGGTCCGGTTTTTCGCGTGTTACCGATCATTGCCACCTTGCGCTCCGGTCGGCCGTGCGACCATGGCCTCCGCGCCGCCGTCCGCGTCTGCGCCGGCTTTCACCATTGCGAGCTCCAGCACCAAGTTTCGGTTGACCATCCGGCATATTCTCTCCTGAAACCGTCAGCGGCCGCTTGATCAGCCGCTCGATCGAGTGCAGATTCTTGCGCTCGCTCGGATCGCAAAACGAGATGGCGATACCCTGCGCACCCGCGCGTGCCGTCCGGCCGATGCGGTGTACGTAACTTTCCGGCTCGTTCGGCATCTCGTAGTTGATGACGTGTGTGACGCCGTCGATGTCGATACCGCGGGCCGCGATGTCGGTTGCGACGAGAACGCGCGAGCGGCCTTCGCGGAAATTATCCAACGCACGCTGCCGGGCGTTCTGGGATTTGTTCCCGTGCAGGGCTTCCGCCGTTACACCGCCACGGCCGAGCTGTTTGACCACTCTGTCCGCGCCCCGCTTGGTGCGGGTGAAGACGATCACCCGTTCGAAATCCGGAGTTCTCAGGAGATGCTTGAGACGCGCGCTCTTGGCGCTCCTGTCGAGGTGATGAACATGCTGATCGATACGTTCCACCGCAATGCTTCTGGCAGCAATTTCCACCCGTTCGGGCTCGAACAGGATCTCCCGGGCGAGCCGGGCAATTTCGGCCGGCATTGTCGCTGAAAACAGCAGTGTCTGACGCTCATCGGGAAGCTTCGCGACGATGCGGCGCACATCGCGGATGAAGCCCATGTCCAGCATGCGGTCGGCCTCATCGACGACCAGATATTCGCATGCGCCGAGATCAAGGTGACCGCCGTTCAGCAAATCGATCAGCCGACCCGGCGTCGCAACCAGAATATCCACGCCCCGCTTCAGCGCATCCGCCTGAGGGCGTTTGCCGACGCCGCCCATCACGACCCTGTGCCGCATGCGCATATGCCGTCCGTAAGTCTTTATGCTTTCGGAAATCTGGATCGCCAGTTCCCGCGTAGGGGCAAGGATCAGCGCACGGGCACAGCGTGGGCGGGGGCGTTCGTTGTCTTCTTCGAGATTGTGCAGCAGGGGCAGGGTGAATGCCGCTGTCTTGCCGGTTCCGGTTTGGGCAATCCCCAACAGATCATACCCATCCAGAAGCAACGGTATGGCCTTCGCCTGGATAGGGGTGGGAGTCTTGTAGTCCGCGTCCTCAAGGGCACGCAGAAGCCGCCCCGAAAGGTCGAGGGCGGCGAATGTATCAACTGTCACGTTTGGTGTTCCTTAATGCACGGGACATGCAAAAGCGCAATGGCGCGCGACAGGCCCCGGCCTTGTCGCCATCGTCCACGCGCATCTGGAACTGACGGAAATTTTTTGAAAATTTGTCTCGAGACAATAACACCCGGTAAGCCGGGTTGAATCGCGCGATCACGAGAAGTCTCAAGCGTGGAATGCACTTTGCGGGCCGCAAAGTCAAGGCGGCCGCGCTGGCATGCCTAACGAATTGCAGAAGAAAACGGCGCCCCGGGATGGTTCCGGGGCGCTGCGTTTTCTGTGCACCGGGCGCCGACGTCGGTCTGCGCCCGGAGATTTATGTGTGAGTGTCAGGCCGCCAGGTCGAACCGGTCGGCGTTCATGACCTTGGGGCATCTCACGAGGAAGCTGCAGATCTTATTGCCATTGCTCAATCAGGACGGCTTCGGTGGGCAAACTGAAAGTGCTTGGCTCAAACGCAGCATTGGTGTCCCGGAACTAGACGTGTCGCTTGATTGGGTCAGACAATCTATAGCCTCAACACCGTCATATCCCGGGCGAACGAGCTTAAACAACAGATGGGCGGAGGCGCAGTATGGCGAGGCCATCGACGTTCCGCTCATTTTGCCATAAGCGTTGCGTACAATGTTACCCTGTGAATCGAATACGACCGCGCTGAGAACATTGACGCCAGGACAGGAGATGTGTCCGCCCGTATTCGAGAAACCTGCACGGTTTCCGTTCGGGTGATGCGCTTCCACAATGATACCGTTTTTGGCGATGCCCTGTTCGCGCACGGTCACTGCGGCCCAATTAAAGGGGCTTGCATATTTGGCGTTGATTGGTGTTGCGAGGCCCGAACTGTCATTGCCTGCGGCCGAGAAAATGACGCGGCCGTTCTTGCTCGCAGCTTCAAGCAGCGGCACGAGGAAAGCGCCCTGTGACGCAACCAAAGTGCGCCATTGTGCGGATTCCGGCAAGTCCGGGTTTATTCCGAAATTGCTGCGCCAGTTGTAACCCAAACTGATGTTGAAGGTATGTACGTCATCTTGCGAGTCCACAAAGCTCTCGAGCGTTGCAAGCACCTGACTAAAGAGGAAAAAGAATTCCAGCACCTGTCCGCCTTCATCACTTTTCATAAAAACATCACCTGAGCGGGCGCGCACCATGCAATTTGGGAGAACGCCTTTGACGCCGACGTTGTTGTCGTGGCGCGCGCAAGCGATTGCCGCAACATGGTTGCCATGATCATCGATATCCGTGTCCGGTGATAGTTCAATAAAAACCAGATCTTCATGCCGGGCGAAGCCCACATCCATCACACCGAACAGCGCTCCATCTTGCGCGCCGGGAAGCGACCAAAGCTGATCAGCCTCAATATTGCCTATCCCCCAGTCGGTCGTTTCCGTCGAACCGTTGGCATTGGAGAGCACAACATCGCTGGGCGTTAACAGATTGGTGATTTGAATGTCGGTCAGGTTGTGAGTGCTCTGATCTCGCAGCACCGTATCCGGTGTCGCACTGCGTATACGGGGATCCGCCTGAAATTCCTTGATGACATTCGTTAATCCCCGCAACACTGTGTCATTGGCGTTGTTGTCGCTCAGTTTAGGTGTGAAATAGGCACTCAGATCGCCCTCTACCTGTATCGCTCCAATCGTGGGATATGTTCGAACGACTTCAAGCTTCCGTTCGTCTAGAAACTTCGTCATCTCTTCCTTGGAGACTTCCGGTTCAAATTTCAGAATGATGGAATTCGGCGCAACAAAGGGGACTTCGGCCTGTCCTTTGGCGTTTAGCTGGAACTTATCTTTGCTGGCGTTTGGAATTTTCGCAGCAGGTACACTGAACTGGCGGAAATTACTGCGCCCGGCATCGTACTTCCGAACTTTGGTTTTTGCCGTGGAAGGCTGCATCTTATTACGCGCGGGGAGATCGCGGATAGCGCGCTCCGTTGCCTTGGAGGGCAGGCTGCTGCCCGTCTGCGCCTGCAGGTCATCAGTATGGGCAGCGTGTAGCGTGAACCCAAGGAGTAGCATCACGGTCAGGGTCAATTTCATGAGTATGTCCTCCTCTACAAAAAACCAAATCGGAGCCATGAGCAGGCCGACAAGGAGGCGATGTTTGACGGCGGCATAACCATTCACCGCCATCCACGCAGGACAGGTCGCACACTCAATTCCAGCGACCGCCTTAGAGTTTCTTGAGATACTCCAGTAAAGCTCTGCGCTCCTCCTTGCTCAGACCGGTGCCATACTCGTGGCCGCAACGGCTGTTACCCGATCCAACATCTGAGCAGTCCGTTGTCTTCAAGGTGTAATTGAACCGAGTTTGCTCGACTGCAAGTCCAACTTTTTCAATGTCATAGTTGGGACCGAGCTTGAACGAAGCCGGTCGCTGGGATGTCGGCAGAAGTAATGCTTCCAATGTCGGGACCGAACCATTGTGCAGGTAAGGTGCGGCGGCCCAAATGCCCTGCAGCACACGCGATTCATAAGGACAGCCTGACTGGTTGACTGACAAGACCAACCCAGGCTTCGGCGGTTCGACCTTTCGAAATGCGCCCTCGAGTTGCTTCAACTCAGGCGGCAGTCGAGCAATCTGACCGTTCGTCATTGCAATCGCCTCAGGACGATCAAACCTGGCGAACTCCTGGATGATGGAACCGATCACCGCCATCGACAAAACATTGAACGATGTCTCCTTGGCTTTCAGCGGCTTTCTGAACAACGGAATCTTTGCGCCTTCCATTATTCCCGTCTTAACCGTGCGAGATAAGATCATGCACTCACGATTATCTGTCCCGACATCTTTGATTGGCGTGGCCCATGTGCCTTTGAGTGGCCAACGAACTGCGCCTTCCTCGATGCCATGACACTTTATGCAGCCGCCGTCGTCAGATGCGCGGTTGAAAATCTCCTCCCCCTTAGCGGCCAACGTCTCATCAATCTGCCAAGGCCACTTGGGAGGACCGATTTTCCAGATGACCTTTTCGAGCCGCCTTAGTCCTGCGAAATTTGCGGAGTTGATTCCAAGATAGTCCCGGTTCAACAGGGAAATCCCTTTGGATTTTTTCGGATGCAATACGCCGAAGACGCCATAGACTTGGCCGAGGTTTCTGGCGAGTCCTAGCCTTTCGCTTCCATTGTCCGCAAAACCCGGCCATTGCGTCTTATCCTGACGCGCGGCGTTCCAAAGAAACGGATAGCGCGTCGGCGCATCGGCCACGAAAATGTTCTCGGGGATCAGATAATTCGGCGGCTCGCCGATATCGAGACCCGTCAACCGGTTGAAGATCATCGATACCGCATCCAGCCGGCCTGGACCCCATGCAGGTTTCGGCAATGCGCGCGTGGTGAGGGTGTTAAACCGCAAATGCCAACGCTCGAGCGCTGTTTTCAGCTCCTGCTTCCGCTCCTCGGATGCGTCGGCACTGACGACCTTGTTTGCGAATGTGTCAAACGTCGCGTCACTCGACAATACCCGTGCAACAGATGCATCCAGATCGGAGAGGAAAGATTGAAAGTCGACCATCCCGGGCCCGCCATCAATTCGGTAGGCGGTGCCGTTCACCTCTATTTGGCGGGTATGGCATGCGGAACACGTCATCCCGATGTGCGGTACATCTTTCCAGTTGGCCAAAGTAAAGCCGACCGGGATGTCAGGTTCCTTTCGGTTGGGATACGGCAGATAGCCATAGCGCGTAAGGTTGTCAGCAAGAAAGCCGGAGCCGTCCGGCAAAATCAGAGCCCTCATCCAGGCGAGGGGCATGATCCGGGAGCCCTGATCCTGGGTATAGAACTGGTTTCTTTCAGCAGAGGTCCAAGCGTCGCCTTGGTCGATTGAGACAATTTGCGCACTTGCTGGCAATCCAAACAACGCAACAGTTGCAACAAGAGCCGCAGCACAAACATCATAGATAACGCGCTTCATACATAAATACATCACGCATATCTCTGTGTATTATGAATTCAATTATAAAATAACTCATTTATTCGAAAAAAACAATATTTTTTGTTTTAATATGTTATTTCACCAAAAAGGAATTTTATAATACTTTTTCTCTGTCATTATTTTTGGCAATAGACTCAAATCGATACTGATTTTTCCTGATTCTATTTCCATCTTGCGCGACGCCGATATTGGAACGTGACGCGGGATGGAAATTGGTTTTGGTTCGGCTGGCAGCTGAGGGTCCAACCGTCGGAGGTAAAGTCCGCCTGACCTCTCACGCAACTCCAGGGAAAGAAAAAGGCGCCCCGGGATGGTTCCGGGACGCGGCATTTTCTGTGCACCGGGCGCCGACGTCGGTCTGCGCCCGGAGATTTATGTGTGAGTGTCAGGCCGCCAGGTCGAACCGGTCGGCGTTCATGACCTTGGCCCAGGCCGCGACGAAGTCGTTGACGAACTTCTCCGCGTTGTCGTCCTGGGCATAGACCTCCGCATAGGCGCGCAGGATGGAGTTTGAGCCGAACACCAGATCCATGCGTGTCGCCGTCCACTTGACCTCATCTGTTTTGCGGTCGCGGATTTCGTAGACACCGTCGCCCGACGGGACCCATTTGTAGGCCATGTCGGTCAGGTTGACGAAGAAGTCGTTCGTCAATGCACCCTCTCGGTCGGTGAACACGCCATGCTTGGCGCCGTCATGGTTGGCGCCCAGGACACGCATGCCGCCGACCAGGATGGTCATCTCGTTCGCGGTCAGGCCCAACAGCTGCGTGCGGTCGAGCATGAGCTCTTCCGGGCTGACGATATAGTCCTCCTTCAGCCAGTTGCGAAAGCCGTCGGCGACCGGCTCCATCACGTCGAAGGAATCCGCATCGGTCATCTCGTCGGTCGCATCGCCACGACCCGGCGCGAAGGGAACCGAGACGTCATGGCCGGCCGCCTTTGCGGCTTGTTCGACGCCCACATTCCCGGCGAGCACGATGACATCCGCGATGCTGGCGCCAGTATCTTTCGCAATCGGCTCAAGGGCGGAGAGCACCTTGGAGAGACGGTCCGGCTCGTTGCCGGCCCAGTCCTTCTGCGGTGCCAGCCGGATGCGCGCACCGTTGGCGCCGCCGCGCATGTCCGACCCGCGGTAGGTGCGGGCGCTGTCCCAGGCGGTGGAAACCATTTCGGCAACGCTCAGGCCGCTCCCGGCAATCTTGGCCTTGACGGCGTCGACATCGTAGTCGGTGGAACCGGCGGGGACCGGGTCCTGCCAGATCAGATCTTCCTCCGGCACTTCGGGCCCGATATAGCGCGCCTTCGGTCCCATGTCGCGATGGGTCAGCTTGAACCAAGCGCGGGCGAAGGTGTCCTTGAAATACTCCGGGTCCGCACGGAATTTGTCCATGATCTCGCGATAGACCGGGTCCACCTTCATCGCCATGTCGGCGTCGGTCATGATCGGCATTGTACGGACCGAAGCGTCGTCGACATCAACCGGCTTGTCATCTTCAGCGATTTCCACCGGCTGCCACTGCCGGGCGCCCGCGGCGCTCGACTGGATTTCCCACTCGTGATCGAGCAGCATATCGAAATATCCCATGTCGAACTCGGTGGGGTTGGTCGTCCAGGCGCCTTCGAGGCCGCTCGTGATTGCGTCGCCGCCCACGCCCTTGCCTCCGGGGTTCTTCCAGCCGAAGCCCTGATCCTCGACGCTTGCCCCTTCCGGTTCCGGGCCGAGCTTGCTTGCATCGCCGTTGCCGTGCGCCTTGCCGACGGTGTGGCCGCCAGCCGTGAGGGCAGCAGTTTCCTCGTCGTTCATCGCCATGCGGGCAAACGTCTCGCGCACGGCCTCTGCCGTTTTATGCGGGTCCGGCTTGCCGTCGACCCCTTCAGGATTGACGTAGATCAGGCCCATCTGCACCGCCGAAAGCGGGTTTTGGAGCGAGGTTTCGTCATTCGCGTCTGCATAACGGTCCTTGCCGAGCCAGTCCTTCTCGGAACCCCAATAGATGTCCGTCTCAGGATGCCAGATGTCCTCGCGGCCGAAACCGAACCCGAAGGTCTTCAGCCCCATGGATTCATAGGCGACGTTACCCGCCAGAATGATCAGATCGGCCCAGGAGAGCGTGTTGCCGTATTTCTTCTTGACCGGCCAGAGAAGGCGGCGCGCCTTGTCCAGGCTGGCGTTGTCCGGCCAGGAATTGATCGGCGCAAAACGCTGGTTGCCCGTGCCGCCACCGCCGCGGCCGTCGGCCAGACGGTAGGTGCCGGCGGCATGCCACGCCATGCGAACCATCAGACCGCCATAATGACCCCAGTCCGCCGGCCACCAGTCCTGGCTGTCGGTCATGAGGTCCGACAGGTCCTTCTTGAGGGCCTTGACGTCGAGTTTCTTGAGCTCCTCGCGATAGTTGAAATCCTTGCCCATCGGGTTGGTCTTCGTGTCGTGCTGATGGAGAATGTCCAGGTTCAGGGCATTCGGCCACCAGTCCATGTTCGACGTGCCGACCTCTGTGATCGCGCCATGCATCACCGGGCATCCGCCCGCATCTTTGACTTTTGCGTCCATTATTCTTCTCCCAGTGGATGTTCCGTATTCAACCTGTCTTGCGTGAGCCATTCATGACGGTTCGGGGGACGAGCCTGTTTCATGAAGGGGCGTCGCGGTGCACACCGATGTATCGGCGGCGTCTCCTCGTCGACTGCACGTTATGCACTTTTATTGTGCTAGCAAACTCAACCGATCAGTTGAAGTTGTATTTTCTGATTGCGACAATAAGATCACCTGATGATGCATTTGACCCTGAAACAACTGCGCTATTTCGAGGCATTGGCGCGCCACAAGCATTTCGGGCGCGCCGCGGACGCGTGCGCGATTTCGCAACCCGCCTTGTCGATGCAGATCAAGGAGCTGGAGGATGCGCTGGGCGCGGTGCTGTTCGAACGCGGCGCACGGGCCGCGCGGCTGACCAACTTCGGAGAACAGGCGGCAGGGCGCATCCGCGATATCCTGCGCTCCGTCGACGAGTTGGGCGACCTGGCGCGCGTTTCGGGCGACCGGTTGGGGGGCCGGTTGCGCATCGGCGTGATCCCGACCATCGCGCCTTACCTTCTGCCCAAGGTGATCGCCAACCTGTCGCGGCTCTATCCCGACCTCGACATCCACGTACGCGAGACGCTCACGCCGAAACTGATCCAGGAACTGGCGGACGGCCGCATCGACACCGCCATTGTGGCCTTGCCCGTATCGGAACCTTCTTTCACCGAGGTACCGCTGTTTTCGGAGAATTTCGTGCTGGTCCGTCCGGGGGCGGAGGAGGGCACCCCAATCCCGAACAGCGAAGCCTTGCGCGAAATGCGGCTGTTGCTGCTGGAGGAGGGGCACTGCTTCCGCGACCAGGCGCTCTCCTTCTGCAACATGCAGTCCGCGCTGCCCCGCGAGGTACTGGACGGGAGTTCCCTGTCGACGCTGGTGCAGATGGTCGGCGCCGGCATCGGCGTGACGCTGGTGCCGGAAATGGCGCTCGGCGTGGAGACACGCTCTGCATCCGTTTCCGTCGCGCGTTTCGACGAGCCGCAGCCCTCGCGCACCATCGGGATGATCTGGCGCAAGACGAGCCCCATGGCCGG
>JALCBY010000110.1 GCA_028066055.1 Hyphomicrobiaceae bacterium | reverse complement strand
GCGTCAGGCGTGAGCGGGGACTGGTAGCCGAAATGGAATACGGTGCGGCGGCGCGGTTCGCTCCTGTCGCGGCAATGCACGCCGGAGGCCACGTAACGCTCCGCCACCGTATCGTTGGCATAGGTCATGAGGCCGATCTGGCCGGAGCGCGAGTCGGCGCGGGCGTCTCTTGCCGGGTCGGACGCGGCAATGGTCTTTTCCACGGCCTGCCAGTAGGCCGCAGTTGCCGAAACAGGATCGGAAGGCGCGGAGTGTTCGGCAATCCGTTGCCCGAGCTGGGTTGCGGGCAGGCCCTTTTGTCCGATTTTGTCGAGAGCGGCCGCGGGCGCGGTCAAACCGGCCCAAATCAAGCCAAGATAGCCAATCCGCATCGCCATGCGCACGGGCGTCATGTTGACCTCCCGAATGGTCCCGCACGCTATGAGTATTCAGCAGGCGCGGCGGCGCGGCAAGTCGCAGCTGCGTGAATCGCGAAGCTTTAAGCGGTTTTGCTCAGGTCCGCCGTACTTTGCCGGTCTTGCGTTTGTGCGTCCGCGTGCCGGGCCGGCCGCCGGTCGAGTGCGGCTTGTCGGAAGTGTTTGTTTGCTTCCCTGTCGTGCCTGCGGCACTCCCCGCCTCTTGTTGCTTCCCTGTCGCGCCTCCGGCACTCCCCGCCTCTTGTCCGAGGGGAACTTCGGTGCGCCCGACGGTCATCTCGTCGAGGCCCGGCTTGTGGGGACGGTTTTTCGCGGCGCGCGCGCGATCCTCGATCATCTGCTGGCGGGCCAGCGGATCGTCGGCGACGGCCAGCTGGGTTTCGCGCAGGCGTTTGACCTCGTCGCGCAGCCGGGCGGCTTCCTCGAATTCGAGATCGGCAGCCGCGGCCCGCATACGTTTTTCCATGTCCTCGATGACGGCTTCAAGGTTATGGCCGATGGGCATCTGGTCTCCCTCGCCGAAGCCCGCGCCGGCGTCGACCAGCACGTGGTCGCGCTCATAGACGCTTTCGAGGATGTCGCCGATGTTCTTTTTCACCGATTCCGGGGTGATGCCGTTGGCTTCGTTGAAGGCGACCTGCTTCTCACGGCGGCGGTCGGTCTCCGCAATCGCCCGCTCCATGGAGCCGGTGATCGTATCGGCGTAGAGGATCACCCGACCGTCGACATTGCGCGCCGCCCGGCCGATGGTCTGGATCAGCGAGGTCTCCGAGCGCAGGAAGCCCTCCTTGTCCGCGTCAAGAATGGCAACAAGCGCACACTCGGGAATGTCCAACCCCTCGCGCAGCAGGTTGATACCGACCAGCACGTCGAAAGCGCCGAGGCGCAGATCGCGGATGATCTCGATGCGCTCCAGCGTGTCGATGTCGGAATGCATGTAGCGGACGCGCACGCCCTGCTCGTGGAGATATTCGGTCAAATCCTCCGCCATGCGCTTGGTGAGCGTGGTCACCAGCGCACGGTAGCCGTTTGCGGCAACCTGTTTGCATTCATCCAGCAGATCGTCGACCTGGGTGCCCGCCGGACGGACTTCCACGGGTGGATCGGTAAGGCCGGTCGGGCGGATCACCTGCTCGGTGAACACCCCGCCGGTGCGGTCCAGCTCCCACTCGCCGGGCGTCGCCGAGACATAGGTGGACTGCGGGCGCATCATGTCCCATTCCTCGAATCGCAGCGGGCGGTTGTCCATGCAGGAGGGCAGCCGGAAACCGTACTCCGCGAGCGTCGCCTTGCGCCGATAGTCGCCGCGGAACATGCCGCCGACCTGCGGCACGGTGACGTGACTCTCGTCGACGAACACAAGTGCGTTGTCCGGCAAATACTCGAACAGGGTGGGCGGTGGCTCGCCTGGTTTGCGCCCGGTGAGGTAGCGCGAATAGTTCTCGATCCCGGCGCACGAGCCCGTGGCCGCGATCATTTCCAGATCGAAGGTGGTGCGCTGTTCGAGGCGCTGTGCTTCCAGCAGCCGTCCCGCATTGTTCAGCTCGTCGAGCCGGTCTTTCAGTTCCGCCTTGATGGATTTGATGGCCTGTTGCTGGGTTGGTTTGGGGATCACATAGTGGGAGTTGGCGTAGACCTTGACGGTCTTCAGATCCATGCTCTTCTGACCGGTCAGCGGGTCGAATTCGGTAATGGAATCAATTTCGTCGCCGAACAGGGAAATGCGCCA
>JALCBY010000109.1 GCA_028066055.1 Hyphomicrobiaceae bacterium | reverse complement strand
CCGGGGATTCAGGGGTCCTCCTGATGGGCCGCCCGCGTTCGATCCCAATGCATGTGCGGCCTTGATCATCGTCAAGGGCTTTGCTGCAACACCGGCGTCCCGGACCGGGGGACCGCCCCCGCGATGCCCCGTGAAAGAATAAAGGCCGGAAATATACAAGTGCTTGATGTCTCCAGATAGGGCGATTCGAGGCCGGGTTCGAGGGCACCCTGGAGAGGGGGCTTTGTATGGGGGGAGGGGCGTCCTGACGGCGTATGATCTGTACAGGAACAACGAAGCTTGCTGCGTGACGACCGTGGGGCCTTTGACTTCTCCAAAGGCCGGCATTTCAGAACTACGGGCCCGGCCGGCGGCCCGCCCGCCCGGATCACGAATTCACAGCAGAACCGGGTGGCCGAACGCCCGGTTGTCTTATATACAATATCATGCCAATCTTGGGCGTGGAGACGGTACAAGAGGGGAACCGGTTTCCGGGGAGGGCCGGAGGCGAGATCGATTTGTGCGTGCTCAAACTTTTGGATCGATACAATAACCCCATGGATAAAACCAGAATCCAAAAGACGTTTTTCATCCTGACAAGGGATCTGGCGCGCCTTGCACCTGATTTTGACTTCCGGCCTGATGATTGCGGCCCGTTCAGCCGGGCGCTGGAGTCTGCACTTCAAAGATTAAAAGATCAGGGGCTTGTTTCTTATGACAACAGGTCCAAATACGCAAAGCCGGTAAAGCTTGAAGAAAAGGGCAAGCGAGTCTGTGATGCGGATGGAAAGGACCTTGACAAGGCGATTGGCGACAACCTCGATGAATGTATTGACTTGTTCGAGGGCCTGGAACATGACGAAATGCTGGCTTTTGTCGGTTCCATGTTTCCAGAAATGGCCGTAAAATCTGACGAATATGGGAAACGAATAAAACCCAACCTTCAAGCCTACGTCGTGAACCTGATCAAAAAGGACAAAATAACGACAGGCCGCGGTGCCGAGCTGTTGAAAATACCGTATATTGAAATGAGGAATGCCGTGATCAATTAGGAGGCCAAATGCATGTCCTTGTCCCATCACCGATTATTTCTATAGCGCCGATCGAAAATATTTGAGATCATCCAACGATCCTGAACCGGTGCCTGTATGTGCCCGGGCGGATGGCGGCGGTTCCAAAGTATTCCTAGACGGCCGTCCTTAGATCCTCGGACGTCTCGTAATACTCGGACACCAGCGGCACCCGCTTTGCATGGTTCCACGCCTGTTCTAGCGCGTTGAGCTCGGGACGGGCGGCGGGCAGGTAGTACGGCCTGACGTCCCTGTTCTCGCGCAGGAACCTTTTGACGAGCCCCGACCTGCGCCGTGACGCCCTGTCCGCGATCAGGGCCGCCCTGCCGCGGGCGGCGTTCATCTCCCCGGGGAACCCGGCGTACATCCTTCCCGTGAACTTTTCGTGCGTTCTGAAAAAGCGGCCGCCGTCGTCCGAGATGGCCCCGAACACGACGGTCCTCCTCCGGCGGCCGCTGCACTCGACATACACGCGCCTGCCCACGTCCCCCCGGAACTTGGCCCCGCTGCCCGCCCCCTCCCTGAATGTGGCCCCGTCCTGCACATGCGCCTCGGGCCCCCGCCTTTTCATGCGTGAAACCCGCCCCTGACGCGGCGCCGCCCTGCCGGGGGAGTCGTGGAGGCCCTCGAACCCGTACATGTCGTACCGGAGAACCCGGTCCCCGATGGTGTTGCAGCCACGGTCCGTGCACTCGGCCGTCTTTGCCACGCTCATGTGATCCAGCAGGACCGTCCTTACACCGCGGTACCTGTCCCTGATGCGATAGTCGGTCCCCGCCCCGGGGGCCTCCTCGTGCCCCTCCCCGTCCATCGCTCTCATGGCCGTGCCCCCGCGCGCCGGATCCATTAGTTTTTCGGTGTTGTACGATTTCATTTAATTTCACTCGGATCTATGCCTGCCCGGATTGGCGATCTCCCCGTCCTTGTCCACGTGCATGCTGTTCTAGCCCCCCGCTCCGCATATCGGGATGCCTGGATAGGATCAACCCCGGAGCACGGATCCCGGCAAGGCGCGCCACCTCACATGTACCCGTCGAGCCCGCCCTTCTCTATCATCCCCGACATCTTGTCCCCCATGGACCTTGCCGCCTTTACCTTGCGCTCCCCTATCCACCTGTACGTCTCGTCGATGGTCCCCTTT
>JALCBY010000108.1 GCA_028066055.1 Hyphomicrobiaceae bacterium | reverse complement strand
GAGGCGCGGATCTCCGGAGGCGACTGCCAGATTTTTGCCGGCGAGCAGTGCCTCGAGAGATCCCTCCAGGGCGGCCGCGGCGTCCCCTGACGGCATGGACGGCATCTCGGGCGGGTGCACGTGCATCGTGGAGAGCTCATCACCCTGCCCCATACCGCCCATGTACAGCCGGTCAAACGGCCTGCTGTCGCATCCTGACTTTTGGAACTCTTTTGCATCCATAACGAACGTGTGGTTGTAGAACGTGCCGTCCCTCCCGTCCGGCCCGACCCCGGCGTTCTGCACGATGCTGTACGCGGCAAGGCCCCCGTCGAGGGTAACAAGCGACCTTGACTCTGAGAACGCAAGGGGGTCGACTCCGGCAGGGTACATGTAGTCCTGCATCCCGTCCACGATATCCCGGCCTATGCCGCCGCTGCTAGCGACCACCTGGTAGCCGCCCCTCCCCTTTGTGTAGACGAACTGCTCTACCCTCACTTCCATACACCGTCGGTGTTCAACAGCCACGAGATAAGGCTGTCGTACTCCAATCCCGGGTAGTCCAGTGGCTGCTTTACGATCCAGGTCTTCTTCTCCGGGGAGCCCGACTTGTGCGTGGACCAGAACTTTTGGTCGAACTTTTTCTGCAGTCGCTCCGCCTTTGCGTAGGCGGCCTTTCTCGCATCGTCGTCTGACTTGCCCTCTTGCTTGGCCTGCGTAAACACATTTTCTTTCTCGATCTCGATGTTCTTCTGGTTTTGAGCGTTCTGCGCATCATAGTCCTTTTTGAACCTCTTCCTGCTCTCGGCCCTCTCGCGCCTGACCCGCGCCTCGTACTCGTCGTCGGTCTCCTCTTTGGACGAGACGTACATGCGGAAGAATCTGTACGAGTCTTTCTCGCAGTACCGCTCCAGCGAGTTGAGGAGGTCAGGATATTCCCTCGCGAGTGCATCGGCCGGCTTTTCGCGCTCCCCAGGCAGTAGCCTGTCAGCCTTTGTGAACACTATGGCGATCCTGGTAGACATCTTCTGGTTCCCGCCCCCGTGGACGCGGTTGCTCGCGTACCTGAGGTTGCCGACCAGCGTGGCTATGGACGCGCTGTCCTCTATCCACCTGTCCTTGACGGAGCAGTCCACCACGATGACATACTTTGTTGCAAAGACGACGTGCTCGGCGCCTCCCGTAAGCATTCGGTGCAGCATTATTTTATGGGACGCGGATTCCTTGACAAACAGGCCCCTATAGACCTCCCCCGACATGTCCTGCATAAACAGCCTGAGCGTGGACGCCCGGCCGCGCAGGTCCTCAAGGTCCACCTCCAGCTTTGGAAAGTCGGTGGGCAGCGTGGTAAGCGGGAACCTGCCGCGCCTAAGGAGCCCGATTATCTCGTTGACCGTCTCGTGCCCCCTGACGACCGCCGCCCTCATCTTGCCGTTGGTCATCGGGATCCAGCTGCTCACTAGCCTGTGCTTTAGCAGGGCGGCAAGGACGCTCTTGCCGGATTCTGGGTTTCCGAGGAAGACGATCCTGATCTCGTCGTCGCTGTCTGGCCGCTTCTGGGCTATCAGCTCGTCGAGATCCTCCTCGCTCGGATCCGCCTGCTCGCTCATGCCATACCGTCCGCGGGCGGGGAATTAAACCCTAGTGCCTGAACCTCCGCTCGTATATGCGGCGGAGCGAGATGAACGCCATGCCGGTCAGGAAGAGGGCGGGGAGCCTCACGAGCAGTTGTTTTGGCTCCGTCACGTTCGTGCCGAACATGGCATCGAGGAGGGACCGGGACGCCGCCTCCAGCCCAATCAGTGTGGGACATCCCCACGGGACGGGGGAGCACTGGCCCGCCGGGTAGAAGAGGCAGATGCCGCCGGCCAGCAGGATGCCGGCGTATATGAGCAGTCTCTTTGGCTTCTCGCCGTAACCCGAGAGACACATGTAGGCAAAGCTGAGCGAGAAGATGCGCCTGGCGGCCCGCCTCTTCTTCGTGATGCCGCCCTTCTCCTCAAAGTTCCTCTGCAGCTCCATCTCCCTTACGAAGAACCTGCCGGCCGACGAGTACATGAGGCGGAACTCGCGGTTCTCCCTCAGGTTCCTGTACGCGGTGATTGCCTGCTTTAGGCGAGGGCCCCCTCCGTTGTTGAGATCTCTGTCGTCGCGTATGGTGTGGCCATCTTTGCCGCCCCAGATCACGTCCACCCCAAAGTCGACCCGGCTTATGTCCGTGCCCGCGAACGAGACGTTCGAGAGGTTGCCCTCGAACGTGAC
>JALCBY010000037.1:17530-26665 GCA_028066055.1 Hyphomicrobiaceae bacterium | reverse complement strand
AACACCGGATCGGGCAGGCGGTTGCCCGCGCGCTCTATCGCACCGATGAAGCCCTTGGTGGTTGGCCGGGAGGTCGTGGTTTCGGTCATGGGGCGATACCGCGATGAAGAATGATTAATGTCGACACAAAACGTCTTTGCGGTGCCTACCAAAACCGGAAAGGCTCAAATTGTCCTGAGCAACCTAAAAGATAACCGCCTTGTGGATTGGATGTGTAGAATCAAATGTCGATTCAAAAAGTTTAAGTAGCTCCCTCGTGAAGTGATGTCCCTCGTTCTTTAGTTCTCTGAAGAGTGAGTTGCTTCGCTCGTCTTTGCCAATTGCTTTAAGTCGGTCCCGTACCGAAGGCTTTTCGAGCTGTTCCAGAAAGTGATTGTAACTCTTCAGCACATCTTCGACCTTTGATTTGCCGCAGATTGCCTCCATGCGGTCAATAACTGGCATTTCAAAGAGACCCTCGAGCAGTCCGATTTTCCCATCCCACGTTCGATCCGCAGTCAGCGCAACACTGAATAATCCACTCGCGTAAAGGAGTTTTCTAGAAAAGATGAGTTTTATATTGCGAATTCCCCATGGTTTAGGTTGCTCACCTTCAGATGTTTTAAACTCATAGTCGACTGCTATTGTCCTGTAGTATCGGATTATATCATTCAGTAAAAATAGCGCTAATTGATGATCAGTCATCTTATCACTTATGTATCTCTCGAGAATCATTCGCCGCGCTCGACTCAAGCCATCCTTATTGGTCAAATATTCTCCCTCCAATAGGAATAAAATTCTTCTGGTAATTTTTGGGTTATTATCTTTTTCACCGCCAATATTAAGGATCATTTCATTAAGAGATTCGATTTGCTTAAATGCACCGCCTTCAGCTGGATCGTTTGGAACGATACTGGAAATGCGTTCGGCAAGCGGCTTGATCCAAGGAAAATCCGTTGGATCAAACCCACCTTGCTTCGAGGGGCATTGCTCCGTAATCACAAAATAATCGATGTCAGAATTGTCGGAAGCTTCTCGTCGAGCATAGGAGCCACAGGTAACCACTATTTCTGTTTCGGGGACGAGGCCGTTGAGTGATTTCCGTATTTGATCGAGCTTCTTGTCAGATTGTTTGCGAGCCCTTTCGATGGCTTCCATCGAATAAGTCCTGCTCAATTTCTGAAGTCATCTGAGATTTTGGGGAAAATTCTAAAAACTCTTTTGTCTGCTGATAGCGCCTAAAATCTTCACGTGAGAAAAAGTCTGCTTCCCTTTCTACAAAGAAGCGCCGCTTCTTGTAGGTTATAGGAGTTGATATATCTAAACTGATCAAGTCATAGAAATCCGGATTAGTCAATCTGTCGTGCAAGTCGTCCAATTTTTTGAACATGACTGGCTCAGTGGAAAAATAATCATCTCGGCAAATGCGATTCTCAATTGGGGCATATTTCAAATTATTTCGGAGGCTAGCCATGCATACATAGTCGGCTAATATTCCCGCATCCGAGTTTATCAAATGATTGTACACATAGTCTTTTGCACGCCAAAATCGATCGACTACATCTTCGTCGGTCTCGTCTCGCCGATCTATCGCGGATTTTAAAACTGCATCAGATGACGGGAATTTAGATGATGGGAAAAAATAATTTAGACTCCTCAGTATCCCTTCGATTGTGTCGAAATTAATTGGTCCATTCATAAATAGACCGAAGCTAGAATCGTTGCCGTTTAGTATCTCGATTAGGCGGCTTATGCTGATTGAATTGTCCCGGAGAATTTCGAAAATTTCACCACCCAACGGTGAATCACCTAGGATTATGCATTCTGTGGCGCTGTGGTGCTCGATGCCGAATTCTTCGAGAAATACTGGCTCCAGAGAGTGTGATAGCGGAGCATGACCAATGTCGTGCAGGAGCGCAGCAGCGGTGAGCAGATCGCGTTCTTTACTGCAAAGTTCGATGGCATCACAGTATAGGAGCGCAAGCCGAGCAACCCCGACGCTATGTTGGTATCGTGTATATCTGGTGTTTCCGCTAACGCCGTTGGGCGAGCGCACAAGCAAATAATCGATGCCTCCTAAAAATCTAATCTTCTCTAGACGTTTGAATGCACGTGTATCTATGAGCTCGCGAAAAACCCGACTCCCAATGGCCAGATATTGGGTGATCGAGTCGGACCGATCTAGTCCATTATGCGATAATTTCACCATGCGCGCCCAGGACCCACTTTTTTTGACCGCGTGACGAGATTTGCCTGAAATAGTTCAGCGCTCATCAAACCACTTAAGTATTCGGCCTGCAAGCATAAGGACTCGCGTCGGCGATGAGCTCGCGTATGAGTATTGCGAAAACTGTGTAAAGAGAAAGATAAAGAGTAAATAGTTCAAGGAATCAATGATTTACGAAATGGTTCGCAACCTTGTTCCGTCCGTAAATTTCATCTTTTTGGCCCGCGATTCGCTGGTGTAAAAGCAATCATCCTCACGCGAACAAATCATTCTGCCTCATCCCGGAGGATAGTCGCGCTCCGGCTTGCCGCGCCTTCTTTGTCCGCAATCTCTTCCCCTATTCAATCTTCCAAGAAATCGTAATGCCCTTGCCCTGGTCGTGGGCGAAGTTGACCGTGTCGCCGTTGCGGGTGACGACTTGGCAATCGCGGGGGAACAGGACCTCATCGATGGTGATTTCGCGGCAGTAATAGCGGCCTTCCCAGATCCACCTGCCGATGATCGGGCCTTTGGCCGGGCCCTCGCCCTTCACCTTGCCGTCTGCCGAAAGAACCACCCAGCTGTCTTTCTGCACGAGCTTCTTGCCGGCGATCTGTTTGACGAACTGCGCCTTGGTTTTGATCTCTTCGGCCGCAGCCGATGTCGCTGCCGGTGCAAGTCCGG
The DNA here is from genome assembly GCA_028066055.1 of Hyphomicrobiaceae bacterium. Taxonomy (GTDB): domain Bacteria; phylum Pseudomonadota; class Alphaproteobacteria; order Rhizobiales; family Methyloligellaceae; genus UBA2767. The sequence goes on along the minus strand of JALCBY010000037.1, from coordinate 23,796 downwards.
CGATCAGACAGGTGATGAACACGATACGCTTCACAAGAATTCTCCTCTTGAACTTTGAAATTGACCACCGGAAGTCCGGGCCACACGCGTTGCCGCGAGGTCTGGATCCCGGATCGCGCGGCGGCATGTGGGAACAGGCCAATCCAACGCCCGGGCCGCCGCTTGTCCGGGATGACAGTCTGATACCTGTTCAGTCACAGACACTCTCCGCAGCAAAATTGTCGTTCCGCGTCCGTCTGGCGGGGATAAGCCCCGATGGGAATGCGGTTGCGGCTTCGCAACTTATCCCGCCGGATCCCCGACCATGTCCGGGAAGACGGCCTGCTGTCTGTTCAGTCACCGATACTCTCCGCAGCCAAATTGTCATTCCGGCGAACGCCGGAATCCAGAAACGGCTTCGCCACTTGTCTTGCTGGATCACGGAACATGTGAAATGCATGCCCTGTCCGGGAATTCGTGTTGTTTCACCGCAATGTGTCGTCATTCCGGCCCGAGCCCGGGATGAACGGTTTTTCCTGCCACCTCATGCCACTAGCTCCTCCGTCTCCTCTGTCTCTTCCTCGCTCCCCACAGGCGTCGCCAGAGAATGCGACAGCCTCTGCAATCGCTCATGCCGTCCAGGGTCGTAGGCCCAGTGGCCCGCCCGGCCGCGTTGGGCTTCCGTACCCTCGGCCCGCTTGACCTTCTCCAGCAGTCTGGCGCGGCCTTCGTGCGTATCGCGCTGGCTCAACTCATCGGGGGTAAACAGCAGGATCACATGCGGGTGGGTGAGGTCCCGGTCCTCCTGGGACATCTGGGTGCGGAGCTGAAAGAGCAGCATGCGGTCGAGCAGGGACAGGGGCTCGGTCTGTTTCCAGAAAGTGGCGGGGAGTTCTTGTTCGGGGGAATTGTCGGTCACGAATGAGTATTCCTTGTCTGGTCTTCTATGAAATCCCCGCGGAAGCAGGGATCCAGTCGCGGCTTCGCCACATGTCATGCTGGATCCCGGATCAGGTCCGGGATGACGTTTCCTGAACTTGCCGCACCGCTTCTTCCCGCGCCTTCGTCGTTCCGGTCCCTGCCTGCGCGGGATCCAGTTGAAAATGAAATCCCCGCGAAGGCGGGGATCCATGCGCGACTTTGCCCCATCTGATGCTGGATCCCGGATCACGTGACATGCGCAGCACGCATGCACGGTCCGGGAATCTACGTTTGTTCAACGCCATAGCCATTCCTGCTCGGTCCTGGATGACGAGGCTGTTCACATCGCCAGCTCTCAGAAAACTCCCCCTCGCGCTGCCGCTTCGCGACATCAGGGCGAGAAGTGACCCCGGTCCGGCGCCGTGGGGAGGAGCGCAAGCCACCGGACCGGGGCCTAAGATGCTCTTGGGGGAGCATCCGCCGGTACGCCCGAGAGCGTGGGACCCCGCGCGCCAAACGGAGGGACATTGGCGCAGGGAGGCCAAAAGGCGACCGGCCATCCGCCTGTGAGCCCGGCGGTCCCGGCAACCGCGCGCTTCGCCCAGTCAAGGGAGGCGCGATTCCCTTAACTATACCGATTATTCGGTAAATCTCAACCGTTAAATCGGTAGCCGGTGCAATTTTCTCGGGATCTGGCCCAACAGATTTTTCGGCAAGTGGCAGAAAATCCCGGAAAACAGGCGCTTGCCCTAACGGGTGCGACTCATGACGTTGATCAGTTTTCCGGTGGGGTCGCGCAGGAAAAAGCGCCGCACGCCCCAGGGTTCATCGGTCATCGGATAGGCGATCTCGTGCTTCAGCGCTTGCGCGCGTGCAAGAACCGCATCCACGTCGTCAACCTCAATGGAAAGGTCCGGCACGGGCGTCCCCGAGCCGCCTTCGGATGCGATGCTGAGCTGAGCCGGCGATGTCTCACCGGACGTGAGCGTGACGATCCAGCCCTGATCCATGGCGACCTCGAGATCGAACAGTTGTGCGTAGAAATCCCTTACGTCGGAGACCTTATCCGCTGCGAGATTGCTCACGATCCGCCTGACTGTCATCGGGTCTACTCCTGGAGAAAATACAAAAATGGAGGGTGCCGGCCTCAGTCGGCCTTCGCCGCGATCGCCTCGACCTCCACCTGCACGCCGGGACGCGGGAAGCTGTCGACGAGCAGCAGGATTGCAGCAGGCTTGTGGCCCGCCAGTTCGCGGGCGCTGACGCGCTGAAAATCGTCGAAGTAGTCCATGTCGGTCGCATAGACGGTGAATCTCACCACGTCGGCGAAGCCCATATCGGACGCGGTCAGCACCGCCTTGAGGCGCTCGAATATCACCTCGAGCTGTTCGCTTGGGCTCTCGGGCACGGAGCCATCCGGCCGCGCGCCGACCTGACCGTTGGTGAAGAGAAGCCGCGCACCAGGCGGGATTTCCACCCCGTGGGCGGCGTCGTTGAAGTGGGGGCAAATCTGGTCGTTGAGCGTGTGAACTTTGAGCATGGGAGCATCTCCGACGAAACCGGCAGGGCGAGCAGCTGCCATCATAGGGGATTGCCGATGAGGGAGAAATCTCGTGCGACAGTTCAGGCCGCAAAGCCTCTAGAACTCCAATCCGGCGGGCAGGGTCAGGAGGTATGTGCGGAGCATCGCCTTGCCGTCCCAGTTTAAGCCGTAGACCTCCATCTCACCGTCGCGGATGAAGCCGAGCTTTTCGAGCACGCGCGCCGAGCGCGGGTTTCCTTCAAGCGCGGCAGCGCGCACCGACGTCAATCCGAAATGGGTCATGCCGTCGAACAGGGCAATACGGGCCGCTTCGGCAATATAGCCATGCCCCCAAAAGGGCTTGCCCAGCCAGAAGGACAGTTCAGCCTGCGCGTCGCCTGCATGGCGCTTGCGCAGGGTGAGGTTGCCCATGAGCTGGCCGTCGCGCACGCGGGTGATGGCATGCTGGCGCAACAGGCCCCGCGCCATCAGATGGCTGGTGGCGTCGATCCAGCGCTCCGCATCCGCCTGCGTATAGGGATGAGGGATGGTCCGCGTCATCTTCGCGACGTCGCGATCACCTGCGAGCGTGTGTGCGGGGCCGGCGTCTTCGGAGTTAAAAGCGCGAAGTTGCAGCCGCTCGGTGTCCAGTGTGGGGGGCGGGCTGGGGATTGGTGAAGTCATGACGCCCTCGCTCTCAATCGTGTGTGTGTCCTGTGTCCGCCGAATTGGCCTTCGCATCATCGGCTCCTTTGGGAGAAAGGTGGGTCGATGCCGCAGATGAAGAAGTGATCTGCGTCACGAAACGGAGGATTCGGCAGGCATGGAGCTGTCTCCTTGGCGAAACGTGGTCAGGGCGGCCGAGCGACCAGGATCTGTAAACGGATGGAGCATGTGTTGCGCTTGCGCCGCCCTGATATGCATTGGTCGCGCCGGCACAGCATAAGGTTCAAAGGCTCCATCGCCGTCCGCGTCGGAGAAGCCGATATCAAACATCGTCGAAATATGGCACGCTTCGGCGCAACAGCGCCGGATCGACGCTCAACCGCAGTTCTGGCGGCGTATGCAAAGGGGCAAGGGATTAATGGCGGTTTTCCGTAGGGAAATAGCGACGCTCGTCGCGTTTGCAACCTTTGCGGCGTTTCTGTTTTTCGGTAGCAGGCTGGAGCCGGACATCATCGGGTTCGCGTCCTCGCTCGCGCTTCTCACCCTGCTGTTTCTGGTTATGCTGTGGGCCGCATTTCGGGTGGTGCATCACGCGGAGTGTCTGGGCTCTCTGCTCGGGGAGCCATACGGCACGCTGATCCTGACCCTGTCGGTCATCGGGATCGAGGTGACGCTGATCGCCGCCATCATGATCACCGGTGCGGACAACCCGACGCTCGCCCGCGACACCATGCTCTCCATCATCATGATCATGCTGAACGGCCTCGTCGGCCTGTGCCTCATCACCGGCGGCATCCGCCACCGCCTCCAGGAATACAACCTGGAAGGGGCGGGAGCCTATCTCACCATGATCATCCCGTTTGCGTTTCTCGGGCTCGTGTTGCCGCGCTTCACCCAGTCCGCGCCCGTGGGCGAGCTTTCCGGCCTGATGGCAACCTTCCTCGTCCTCATGTCGGTCGTGCTCTACGGGATCTTCCTTGCCGTGCAGACGCTCACCCACAGCGACATCTTCCAGTACACGCCCGAGAGCGACGACGACGGCGTTGCGGCGGACGAACATCACGATCTGGCGCTGCAGAGCATGTCCACCCACACCATCGCCCTGATTGCCGCCCTGATCCCGATCGTTCTGCTGTCAAAGACGCTGGCGGTTTATGTGGACTACAGCATCGGGACGGTCGGCGCTCCGGTGGCGCTCGGCGGGTTCCTTGTCGCCGCGCTCATCCTGACCCCCGAAGCGTTGAGCGCCATTCGCGCGGCACGGGTCAACCAGCTCCAGCGTTCGGTCAATATCTGTCTGGGCTCTGCGCTATCGACCATGAGCCTGACCATTCCCACCGTGCTGCTCATCGGACACATCCTCGGCAAGCCGGTCAAACTCGGGCTCGATCCGACGGAAGTCGTTTTGTTGATCCTGACCCTCGCCGTGAGCCTGGTGACCTTCGTCAGCCGGCGCACCCACGTGCTTCAGGGCGCAGTGCATCTCGCCCTCTTCCTGGCCTACGTGATCCTCATCTTCGATACCGGCTGAAGGCACGCCTGCCGCCGGAAGCAAGAGAACTCTCACCCGTTTCAGCAACAGGCGTCCGTCGCACAGGTCTCGCCGAAGGAGCAGCCCTTCACCGCGCAACCTTTACCGAGGAACGTCTGATCGGACAAATAAAAGGCCGAGAAAGCGTCTTCGAAATCGGGCGCGACGGACTTATCGGCCAATCCGGTCGAGAGCAGCACCTTCTGCCAGTCCTTGAGCTTCGGACGGTCGCCGAGAAAGTCGTAACAGGCGCGGCGGTTCATGATGTCGGCCCGGTGCAGGAGCGGCAGCCAGGCGATGTCAACCATGCCGACCCTGTCGCCATCGAAGAAGGGACCGCCCCCGAGCCGTTCCTCCATCCTGTCGAACGCCTTGTCGAGGCTTGCGCTGCGCTCGGCCAGGGCGTCCGCATCGGGACTGCGCTGCGCGCTGCATTGGGGGAGGTACGTCTTCGATGCGAGCGTACTCCAGGCGCGGTTAACTGCCCTGTCTTCCGGCGAAAGGTCGGGCACAAGGGCCGGATAGGCATCCTCCAGATATTCGGCGATCGCGTCTGACTCGAACAATGCCGTACCATTGTCCGTGATCAGCACCGGAACCTGTCCGTGGGGTGAGATATCAAGGAACCACCGCGGCTTGTTATTCAGGCTGATATATTCAATCTCGTAGGGAATGGCTTTCGCCTCAAGCAGCGCCGTGACGCGCTGGACAAAGGGGCAGATCTTGAAACTGACGACTTTCATGGGGCCTGATCCTGCTGTCCGTTATCGATGCGATTTTCACAGGGGGTTGATGCGCCCGGTAATGAGGCGTATATAGCGCACAATTCAACATTTCAAGAGATATTGAATTATGAAAGAACATCAGGCTCTCGATATGCTCCACGCGCTGTCGCAGGAAACCCGACTGCGGATTGTGCGCCATCTGGTCCGCCGCGGCGAGGAGGGCGCAACCGCCGGCGAGATCGGGAAAGAGGTGAACGCAGCCTCGTCGCGGGCGTCCTTCCACCTTTCAGCCCTCGAACATGCCGGCGCGGTCACGTCGCAGCGGCGCTCGCGCAACATCATCTATCGCGCGAACGTTGCCAAACTCGGGAACATGATGTCGTTCCTGCTCGACAATTGCTGCGACAACCACCCCGATATCCGCAAATGCTGCCTCGGCGCTGAGGCCTGCTGCTGATACCAGCCGCTCCGCTCCATTCCGACCGGCGGGAAGTCTGCGGCAAAACACCGACCGCCGACCTTTCATCAGGCACCGGCGATGAGTAGAGTGCATCGGCCGTTCAAACGGGCGGCCTCGGAGCTCACCCGGGGTTACAACACGCGCATGAGCATTGAAATCGCCGGATTGGTTCTTCTGGCCGCCGCCCTGCATGCAGGCTGGAACACGCTGACCAAGATCAGCGGCGACCGCGTGGCCGTAATGGCCTTCGTGACGCTGGCGGGCAGTCTCCTCTCGCTGCCGTTTCTGTTTTTCGTTGAAAGCCCCGCGCCTGCAAGCTGGCCGCTGCTCATCCTCACCATCGTCCTCCACACGGTATATCACTTCTTCCTGCCCATCGCTTACGACCATGGGGACCTCGGTCAGGTCTACCCCATCGCCCGGGGCTCGGCGCCACTGTTGGTGATGGGCGGTGCGGCGCTG
>JALCBY010000037.1:0-17430 GCA_028066055.1 Hyphomicrobiaceae bacterium | reverse complement strand
TGCGGCGCTGGTATCCACCTTCATCCTCAAGGAGGGGTTTGGTGTCTGGCGCTTCGTCTCCGCCGGCCTCGTGACCTTCGGTCTCATGCTGAGCCGCTCCAGCAAGTAGCACGCCTTGCCTGAAGCCGCATGCTCCCTCAGCCGCCCGCGTTGCGCGCTTCGATCAGCCAGCAAGCGGCAGTGAAGCGGACACGGTCCTTGTCGATGTAGGGTTCGAAAGCCGCGGTCGCCAGCTCCACCACCTTTGCGCGCGTTTGCTCATCCGCTTCATGCAATACGCGCCCGATGGGCCCGAGCAACGAGACGTAACGGGCGAGCTCGGATTCCGGAAAGCTGCACGCAAAGTCGGTCGGGCGTATGTCGATACCCGTCCACCCCCCGGCTTCGAGGATGGCGTGAACGCGCGCGTGCTCGGCGAAGGCGAACTGGCCCGGCCCGCCGCCCTTCTGGCGGGGTGGCAGATTGGGGAGAAGATGCCCGGCAGCACGCTCGGCCGTGGTCATGAAGGAATTATGTTCCGCGCCCCGCCATGCGATCATGCGCAACGCACCGCCCGGTTTGACGGCGCCCCGGAGGTTTGTGAAGGCCGCGGCGAAATCTTCAAAGAACATGACGCCGAAGCGCGAGATGACCAAATCGAAGCCTGCGGGCTCGAATTCATGGGCCTGCGCATCGGCCTGGATGAAACTGGCCGGCGCGCCGGCCTCTTCGATGCGTGCCTGCGCCGCCGCGAGCATCGGCTCGGAAATATCGATGCCCACGCAATGTCCCTCCGCGCCGAGTTTTCGCGCTGCAGCCAGTGTTGTGCTGCCGGTTCCGCAGCCCACGTCGAGCACGCGCGACGACGGCATTGCCGCCAGCGGTTCGACGAGCAACTCTTCCAGTGACCGGAGCACTTCGTCGACGAGCGACTGCGCCTCGACCCAGTTGCGTCCGCCGACGCCGCCCCAATCCGTATTCGGATCGGGCTTCCGGGCTTCGCCTGCATCCATGATCGGTTCCTTTCAGATTCTCATTAGAACTGGACAGGACACAGTTTGCCAATTCAAGTCGCCTTGAGGTCAACCCCGATATGACCTGAACATTTTGAACGGAGTGATGCGCATCGGTCTGGCGGCAGATAGACGCGGGGTCCGCGAAAGGGGTGTTACCGCTCCCATTGAGCGTTTTATATGCACCCTATGGAAAACCGGGACCCGGACATGTACCCCATGACGGAAACCTTGCTGGAAGGGCCATTCTATACGCTTTCCCGCGAAGAACCGTTATTCGTGATGATCGGCGCGCCTGCGCCGGACCCTCAGTCCACGCAGGGGGACTGCTACTGTCCCGACGATATCAAGTCCGAAGAAAACGGATCCGACGTGCAGCGGCATGTCGCCTTTGGCGTGAACGGACTTCAGGCGGTGGAGATGGTTTTTGCATTGCTGCGGCATCGTTGGCCGATCGTTCCCGGGCCGGACGGCACACCTGACCGGACATAATTCCTTTGCAGGTGCATCTTCGTGCAAAGCGCCAATCAAGTCACTTCGAGGGTGAGACCAATGCGTGATCTGGACATATCGGAAGTCGCGAAGCGCTCGGGCGTACCGGCTTCGACCTTGCGCTACTATGAGGAGAGGGGTCTGATTTCCTCCATCGGACGCAAGGGATTGCGGCGCCTTTTTGATCCGGGCGTCCTCGACCAACTGGCGCTCATTGCGCTCGGGCGCGCGAGCGGCTTTTCGCTCGGCGAGATCGCCCAGATGGTCGGCACCGACGGGCAACCGCGGATCGACCGGGAAAAACTCGACGCCAGGGCCGATGAACTGGACGCGACGATCCGCCGCCTGACAGCCGTCCGCGACGGACTACGCCGGGCCGCCAGATGCCCGGCACCACACCACATGGAATGTTCCAAATTCCTCCGCCTGTTGCGTGCAGCCGCAAAGGGGCTCATCGGAGCGCCCGGGAATGCGCATGGCTATCTGCGGAACCCGAATTCCGTCACGTAGAAACGCGGCGAAAGCCCCCCGAACAGGTCGCGCAGTTGCTCAAGCTCCTGGGCGGGTCCATGGATCTCGACACTGGTTATTTCGACAAGATCGCGGGTGCTATCAAAAATGTGCCGGCCGATCTCCATGTGCCGTTTCACGGCGTCCGCGCCGTCGTAATCCTCCCGCGACGTGGCCGCGGTATCACCGTCGAAACTGTAGGCCGACCCGAGGTGCCCGGCCTCCTTCGCACGCAGGGCGACCATCTCCTCGCAATTCGTTCGAAACCGGTCGGCGTTGCCGAGCCGGATATCGAAGTAGCCAATCAGGGTAACGACGGCAGGTGCTGGCATGTTCTTGCTTCCTTAAACAGACTGTTTCAACCAGGGCCGGGCGCGTGCGACTGCCCTTCGGCCATTGTTAGGACAAGGGTTGTCTTGGGTCCATCATCGCGAAACGCAGGTGCGTTTGAGGTTCTGAACGTCATCGATGCATGATATACGCACGGCATGTACGACTTCGAGACAGCCTCCGCCGTGCTCCGCGACATGGAACGCGACCGGCGTCACTTCCGCGTCAAAACCGCGAAACGGGTGGAGCAAACCAGCACAAATTTTGCTCACCTGTGCAAAAATCTCGATGCATTGTCTCCGAGGCTTGCAACCATATTCAGGCGTCTTACGGCCCGCCTCTGACACAATCTCTAACGCGCGGCGCGCTGGTTGAGCCGATCATGCCGTTCGCGGATTGTCTCAGGCCAGCGCGACTTGATGTAACTCAGAACCGCGACGATTTCCTCGTCGCTGAGGATATCGGCGTAGGCAGGCATCCTGGTCTTGTAGCCGCCGCCGGCGACTTCCGCCAATCCGTCCTTGGTCATCCGGAAAAGGAGCGCATCCGCATGGTGCCACGTGTGTCCGGTTTCGTCGTGGGGCGGGGCGGGCAGATAGCCCTCCGCGTCGCGCCGCCGCCAGTTCGGCTGGCCTTCGAGGTTCTTGCCGTGGCATTCGGCGCAGTGCACCAGGTAGATCTGATGACCGTCGGAAACGAGTTTCGCGTTGTCGGGACGCAATGCCGTGCCCACGGGCACGTCGTCGGGGATGTTGACGTAGACGATGCCGACCGCGGCGGACAGAACGGTCGCAAGCAAAAGTGCGACTGCCGTTCGGCTCATGATCAAGGATCTCCTGCGGCTTTGCGCTATGTGCGACCTGCGAAAAACACGGAAAAGGTACGCGAATGTCGAAGATGTGAGTTTCCAGCCGACATTTGGCGTGATCCATGTGAAACGATCCGCGTGCCATACTTATTGCGGCAGGTTGCAGGGCACGTCAATTCGCAGGCAACCCAACCATCCTCGCAAACTAGCCGCATTGCATCTTCAAGAAGCGCATGAGACGGTATGCGACACAAGAAGGAGAATGCGTATGCGACCCGTCCTGTCTGCAGGTGTTCTGGCCGCGGCTCTGTTGTTCGGCGGACCCGCGATGGCCGAACAAAAATCCGCACCCGTTGAGGTTTGGAAGTCGGCGAGTTGCGGTTGCTGCACAGGATGGATGAAGCATATGCAGTCCGCCGGCCACCCGGTCAAAGCAAACAATGTCGCGCTCGGCATTCTCGCCAGGATCAAGCGCCAGGCCGGACTCTCTTCCGACCTGCAGTCCTGCCACACCGCGAAGGTGGGCGGTTATGTGATCGAGGGCCATGTTCCGGCGGAAGATGTCGCCCGGCTGCTCTCCGAAAAGCCGGATGCGATCGGTCTCACGGTTCCCGGAATGCCGCTCGGATCGCCGGGCATGGACTTCGGCCCCGACAAGGAACCCTACGAGGTCCTGCTGGTGAAAAAGGACGGCTCGACGGAAGTCTTTGCCCGCCACTGATCCGCTCCCTCAATCAAGTATACACTGGTTTACCAACTGCGCAGAGGATGTGGTGTCTTTCGCTCCGCATCCCAACAACACACAGATTTGGCGGAAAACCGCGCTGAATCAGCACCTTCCGTATCCGATTTGCATAAAACCCCTTGCCTTTGGGGCAACTTCTGTTCTGCACTAGGAGCGCGGAGCCGCGCCGGCTCGCGTGATGTCATATTGGCGTAGCGTCGGAGCGGCCCTGCAGAGGGAGTTTGCAGGAGATGACGTCCGACATCATCAGGCCGCGGCGCTCCTACCAGACGTGGGTGGCAAACGAGACCATGGAGGACTATTCGCTGCGCTATGCGGCGAAGTCGTTCCGGAAGTTCAAAAGCTATGTCATCGTCAACACCGCGCTCGGCGGCATTTCCTTCCTTGCACTTGAAGCAATCGGCGGCGCAATCACGCTGAGCTACGGCTTCAGCAATGCGATCCCGGCCATCCTCGTCGTTTGCGCGTTGGTCTTCATCACCAACCTGCCGATTTCCTACTATTCGAGTCGCTACAACATCGATATGGACCTGCTCACGCGGGGCGCCGGATTCGGCTACATCGGTTCGACCATCACCTCGGTCATTTATGCCTGCTTCACCTTCATCTTCTTCGCGCTTGAAGCGGCGATCATGGCGCAGGCGCTGGAGCTGTATTTTTCGCTTCCCATCGTGATCGGCTATATCGTGTCGTCGATCGTGATCATCCCGATCACCTTCCTGGGCATCACGCTCATCAGCCGGCTCCAGCTGATCACCCAGCCGATCTGGGCGGTCATGCTGATCGCGCCCTATCTTTTCATTTTCTACAAGGATCCCGAGGTCCTTTCGTCCTGGGTGTCGTTCGTGGGCCGCCGCGAAGGCGCGGACGGTTTCAACTATCTGTATTTCGGCGCGGCCACGGGCGTTCTCTTCTCGCTGGTCGTACAGATCGGCGAACAGGTCGACTATCTGCGTTTCATGCCCGACCTGACCAAACAAAACCGGCTCAAATGGTGGACGGCGGTCATTTCTGCAGGGCCGGGATGGATCATCATCGGCGGGCTCAAGATCCTTGCCGGCAGCCTGTTGACCGTCATCGCCATCAACAGCGGGCTCGGCCTCGCCGACGCGGTGGAGCCGATCCACATGTATATCAAGGCCTATGAATTTGTCAGTACGGACCCCGTGATCGTGCTGACCGCGGCGATGATCTTCGTGCTGATCTCGCAGATCAAGATCAACGTCACCAACGCCTATGCCGGATCTCTGGCCTGGTCCAATTTCTACTCCCGCATCACGCACTATCATCCCGGCCGCGTCGTCTGGCTCGTCTTCAATATCCTGATTTCGCTTCTGCTGATGCTGCTCGGCGTGTTCGAAACGCTGGAGACCGTTCTCGCCGTCTATTCAAACATCGCCATTGCCTGGATCGGCGCCATCTTCGCCGACCTCACGGTGCTCAAACCGCTCCGTGTCAGCCCCTCCTATATCGAGTTCAAGCGGGCCCATCTCTACAACGTCAATCCGGTCGGATGCGGCGCCATGGCCATCGCTTCGCTGCTGTCCCTGACGGCCTTTTCGGGCCTCCTCGGACCGGTCGCCGAAGCTTATTCGGCGGCACTGTCGCTCGGGACGGCCTTCGTTGCGGCGATCGCCATCGGCTTCGCCACCAAGGGCAAATACTATATCGCCCGGGAGGATGCATTTTCTGACAGCGAAAACGACGAGACCCTGGTCCGCTGTGTTATCTGCAACTACGCCTATGAAACACCGGACATGGCCTATTGCCCCTTCTACGAAGGTCCGATCTGTTCATTGTGCTGCAGTCTCGACGCTCATTGCCACGATGTGTGCAAGCGGCCTGCGGAGGTTCAGGTTGCACGTGAGCGGTGGCGTGGGCACGGTTATTTTCAGCGCCTCATCCCGCCCAACATGCCGCAGCGGCTGGCCAAGTTCCTCGGGGTCTTCGTGGCGCTGGCCGTGGTGACTGCCGCCGTCTTCCTGGTGGCGTACCGCATGATGGAACTGGACGACGGCATCGGTCACATCGACAATGCCCGGCTGTTGACGCGGGTGTATCTCGCGTCGCTCGTGCTCATCTGCATCGGCGCCTGGTGGATCGTGTTGTCTCATGAAAGCCGGGAGTTGGCCGAACATGATCTTGTGACGTCGCTGGAGACGCTCACCGAGACCCGGCAGGAGTTGATGCAGAGCGAACGGCTGGCGACCATCGGGCAACTGACCGCGACCGTCAGCCATGAACTTCGCAATCCACTGGGGACGCTGGTGTCCTCCGTCTCGGTGCTGAAGAAATACCTCGGCAAGGCGGAGCCCGAAGTGCGTGACGAGCTGGAACGCATGCAACGCAACACCTGGCGTTGCGTCCGCATCATCGAAGACCTGCTCGAATTCTCGCGCGACAGAAACCTTCAGATCCGCCCCGTCGAGATTGACCGGTGGGTGTCGCTGCAACTCGACGAGCAGGAAATCCCCGATGGCGTGAACTTGCGGACCGACCTCCGCTCCAACGCGACTGTCATGATGGACAGCGAGAAGTTCCGGCAAGCCTTCGTCAATCTTGTGCAGAACGCGCATCAGGCAATCGCCCAGCGCGACACCGACAAGCCGCCACAGGGCGAACTCAACGTGCGCACCCGCGCAAACGGCAAGATGGCGGAAGTCACCATCTCGGATGATGGGTGCGGCATCCGTCCGGAAGACAGCAGCAAGATATTCGGGCCGCTGTACAGCACGAAGGCATTTGGCGTGGGCCTCGGGCTTCCGCTCGTCAAACAGATCGTCGACGGTCATCACGGCAGCATGGAAGTGAAGAGCAAATGGGGTGAGGGGACCACGATCACAGTGAGACTGCCGGTGTCGGGTACCGGGGGAGTACAGGGAGCATCGTCGCGCGATGCCGGTGAAAGCGGCAGGGATGGCGGTTCATGACAGACGGCATCCCCACCAATCGCCACCCGGAAGCCCGAAGGGTTCTGATCATCGACGACGACCGTGATTTCGCGGACAGCCTGGCGCATCTTCTGGCGCTGGAAGGTTACAACGTCCAGCGCACCTACAGCGCGGCAGCCGCCCGTCAGGCATTGAAGAGCTTCGCCGCGGAGGTCGCGTTGATCGACATTCGTCTCGGCGGCGAGAGCGGCCTGGATCTGGTGTCGGACATCCGCCGGTCTCATCCGCATATCCTGTGCGTGATGATGACCGCCTACGCATCCGCCGAAACGGCCATTCAGGCGCTCCAGGAAGGCATTTACGACTATGTCTGCAAGCCTTTCTACAGCGAGGATATGACCGCGACCCTCGAACGCTGCTTTGAACGCATCCACCTTTCCCGGGAAAGAGAGACCGCGGAAACGCAACTCCGTCAGGCGCAGAAAATGAAGGCGCTCGGCGAGTTGACCGGCGGCATCGCCCACGATTTCAACAACCTGCTGGCGGTGATCATCGGAAACCTCGAACTTGTCGCCGAAGACGTAGGAGACGATGCCGATCTGCGCGAATTGATCGACGATGCCCTCTCTTCAGCGCAGAGCGGAAAGGAACTTACACACAGGCTCCTTGCCTTTGGGCGACGGCAGACCCTGCACCCGCAACAGGTCAATGTCGGTGAGCTCGTCGCCGGGATGCTCAAACTGTTCGAGCGCACCCTGGGCGAGGGCGTGGCTCTCGAGCACATCCCGAACGATGATTTGTGGAGCATCGAGGTCGACAAGAACCAGCTTGAAATGAGCCTGCTGAACCTGGCGATAAACGCCCATCACGCCATGCCCGACGGCGGCACGCTGCGCGTCGAAACATCCAACGAAGTGCTCTCCCGGTCGGCCGATGCCCCGCCGGAGGGTCCGCAATCCGGCGAGTATGTCATGATTGCGATTGCGGATACGGGCATCGGGATGAGCGATGCCGTTGCGGCGGAAGCCGTACAACCCTTCTTCACGACAAAGCAGGCGGGAGAGGGGACGGGCCTCGGCCTCAGCATGGTCTATGGTTTTGTCAATCAGTCGGGCGGCCATTTTGCGATTGCAAGCGCTGTCGGTAAGGGGACGACCGTGCGGCTCTATCTGCCGCGTGCGGCTGGCGTGAACCGGCTGGCGCCGGACGCGCCGGGTCACGCGGGCGAACGCGATGGGGCAGGCGAACGCATCCTGCTTGTCGAGGACCGGCATGATGTCCGCCGAACGGCGCGGCGTATCCTGACCGGCTTGGGGTATGATGTGATCGAAGCGGCGGACGGCCATGAAGCGCTCGGGCTTCTCTCCGGGGAAGACCGGATCGACCTGCTGTTCACGGATATCGTTCTTCCGGGAGAACTGAACGGCTTGCATCTCGCGGATGAAGCGCGCATCCGCCGTCCGGACCTCAAGGTTCTCTACACCTCGGGCTTTGCGCAGGACGTCCTGGGGGACGGCAACGTCGATATGGACCGGATCGACCTGGTGAGAAAGCCATTCACCCGCGATGAACTGGCGCAGCGCATACGCCAGTCGTTGAAAGCCTGACCTCAGCTGCGGTCACTCGGCGGCGCGAACAGATAGCCCACGCCCCGCACCGTCTTGATGAGATTCGGATTGTTGGGATTGTCGTTCAGCTTGCGGCGCAGCTTGCCGATGAGCACATCGATACTGCGGTCCAGCGGCTGCCAGTCGCGGTTGGCAATCAGGTCCATGATCTGGTCCCGGGAGAGAACGCGCGCGGGACGTTGTGCCATGGCGGCAAGGAGATCGTATTCGTAGCTCGTGAGGCTCACCGCCACACCGTCACTGCCGGTGAGTTCGCGGCGGTTCATGTCCAGTGTCCAGCCGGCAAATTCGAGTATGGCCTCGTCGGGAAGACGCGCGCGCCGCGTGGGCGCACGTTTGTTTGAGCGGCGGAGCACACTGCGGATACGGGCAAGCAGTTCCCGCCGGTCGAACGGCTTGGTGACATAATCGTCAGCCCCCATCTCGAGGCCGACGATCTTGTCGGCGCAGTCGCTTCGTCCGGTGAGCATGATCAGCGAAAGATCGGTCTGCGCACGCAGTTTTCGGGCGAGCGACAGTCCGTCCTCGCCGCCCGGCAGCCGCAGATCCAGAATGATGAGATTGTAGGACTTGGATTTCAGCGCACGCCACATCTTCTGGCCGTTTGCCGCTGAATCGACGCGATACCCCTCTCTTTCCAGATAACGCCCGAGCAAACGGCAGATCCGCGGGTCGTCGTCGACCACGAGTATGCGCTCTGACGCGATAGGAGTATCCAGTGCCTTGTCCAAGAGCAAACCTCTGCGCCGACGCGGAGGCCGCTTCCCCAGGGTCGGCGACTGATAATCTCTCAGAGTCGAATGATTGGTCATATTTTGCCGATCCGACACAAAAAACGGTTGCCGATTACAAAACTTTACACTTGTCGCACGACCAGACAAACCGCGCTTACGTTCCTCAAGCAGATTGTAACGTGAGGGAGGATGTATTCGTGCGTGTGGAGCAGCGGGGAAACGCCAACAGTTCCGGGGCTGCATATGACACCCTGATCGACGCCGTCTATGACCTGGCGCTTTCGCCGGACAGCGAATGTAACTGGTGCAGACTGCTTGGGCATCTTTGCCGTGAAATGAATGCGTCGATCGGCGAGTTCCTGCTGCACGACCGGCTTCAGAAGCACGCGCTCTCGCGCCACAGTTTCAGCCGCCCGGACAATCTTTCAAGACATGGCGAACAAAGTCCCGCAGGCGCCGCATGGCGCAACAGTTCCGCCGTCGGCGGAGAAGGCGAGGTTTTTCTCAGCGGCGGGACAGACCGGCAAACCCTGCACCAACGGCGCAACCTGACGTCATTCCAGCATCTTTGGGGTGTGGTGACGCTCGACCGGAATCATGCATATCTGATCAGTTTGCTGCGGGCGCCCGGAACGGCGCCCTTCGGTATAGACGACAAGGCGTTTCTGGAAAGGCTGCTGCCCCATCTCAAACGCTCGCGTCTCGTGCGGGACAGGCTGCGCCGCGACGAGCGGATGCGCGAAAGCATGGCCGATCTGATCGATCGGCTGCCGGTGGCATTCCTGCTGGTGCGGGCCGACGGGGCAATCGAGTTCGCCAATCGCCAGGCGCAAACCATGCTGCACGACGGCAATGGCATTTCCACATCCGCCGACGGACGCATCACCACGCAGTTTCCGCGCGATACGGAAGAGCTGCGCCAGCTCATTCGCAGGACCGCCCAGCTTCCTGTCAACGGCAATGGCAACGGCAGGGGAAATGGAAATGGGCACGATGGCGGCCACCTGAACGGCCATGACGCGCATCTCATGATTGCGCGCCATTCCGGCCGGCTGCCGCTCGTTTGCGCCCTGCACCCGGCGAACGATCTGAACACCACGACCGCGACGGCTGCGGAGCGCAGCGTCGCGCTGCTGATCAAGGATCCGGACATCGACGCGCCGGTTGATCTGTCGGACTTCGCCGCCGTCTACCAGTTGACCAAGGCGGAAACCCGCCTGACCCGGCTTCTGGTCGATGGTTACGGTCTGTTCGAAGCAGCCGAAAAACTCGGCGTCACGAAAAACACCGCGCGCACGCATATGCGCAACATCTATTCGAAAATCGGGTCCAACCGTCAGGCGGACCTGATCCGCCTGCACGGCCAACTCCGCTTTTTCTGAGCGGTCTCCGCGCTCCTTTCCCCGCCAAATCATCGTTTTGGAAGAATAGTTTGCGCGCCGTCACCTCTAGGGGTGATGCGGGCCTACGCACCTGGCCTCTAGGGTTCGTCCAGTTGGAGGATTCAAGGAGGGTTCATCATGGCAGTAAACACCGTCTTCAAAGCGGAAATGGACAAATTTCCAGAGGAACAGGATATAAAGACGCACAATCGATGGCACCCTGACATTCCGATTGTCCAATGGTTCAAACCGGGTGATGAGTTCCGCGTCGAATGTTACGACTGGACCGGCGGCCAGATTACCAACGACGACTCGGCAAACGATATCCGGGACGTGGATCTTTCCAAGGTTCACTATCTGAGCGGTCCGTTCGGCGTCGAAGGCGCAAAGCCTGGTGACCTTCTGGTCGTCGACATCAACGACATCGGATGGCTTGAAGATTCCCAGTGGGGATTTACCGGTATTTTCGCGCTTGAGAATGGCGGCGGCTTCCTCGACAAGCACTACCCCGAGGCCCGGAAGGCCTGCTGGGACTTCCATGGCATCTATACAAGTTCACGGCATATTCCGGGCGTGCGCTTCCCCGGCCTGATCCATCCCGGCCTCATCGGGACGCTTCCCTCCGCCGAGCTGCTGGCGGAATGGAATCGGCGTGAATCGGCGCTGTTCAACACCGACCCGGATCGCGTGCCGCCATTGGCGACGCTGCCGGACGGCATGGCCGGCACGACAACGGCTCTTATGGGCCAGATGACGGGCGCTGCACGGGACAAGGCGGCGGCGGAAGGTGCACGCACCGTTCCCGGACGCGAGCATGGTGGCAACTGCGACATCAAGAACCTGTCGCGCGGTTCACGGTGTTACTTCCCGGTCTACGTGGATGGCGGCGGCCTCTCCATGGGCGATATTCACTGGTCGCAGGGCGATGGCGAAATCACCTTCTGCGGCGCCATCGAAATGGCCGGCTGGATCGACATCGGCGTCGACATCATCAAGGGCGGTGTCGCCAAATACGGCATCACCAATCCGGTCTTCAAGCCGAGCCCGGTCGAACCGAACTATTCCGAGTATCTGATCTTTGAAGGCGTGTGCGTCGATGAGCATTCGGGCGACCAGCATTACCTGGATGCCACCGTGGCATATCGCCGGGCTTGCCTGAACGCGGTCGAGTATCTGAAGAAATTCGGATATTCGGGCGAGCAGGCCTACATGATCCTCGGCACCGCTCCGGTCGAAGGCCGGGTTAGCGGCATCGTCGATATCCCGAATGCGTGCTGTACGGTCGCAATACCGACCGAGATATTCGATTTCGACATTATGCCGAACAGTTCGGGTCCGAGCATGTCGATTCCAAAAGGTGTCGACGCGGCAAGCTGCAGCTAGTCGCGCGACGGAGACTGGCGGGTTCCTCTTTGAGGAATCCGCCGCGTTTGTGACGGGCCGGTTCCCCTCCCAAGGCCTGCCCGTCGGGTCTCCCCGCAAGAGCTGCAAGACGCGACGGTGGCAATCACCGGACGCGACTGACTCAGGAGAAGATCATCATGTTACTAGGATTAGCGTTGCTCTATGTCGGAGCCGTTCTGTTCCTGAACGGCCTCTGGCTCATGGGTCACATCGGTGACCGGGAGATCGCAATCATCAATATATTCGTGGGCGCACTCACGATACTGATTGCGCTTTCGCTGGCATTCGGATCGGGAGCCGATGCGAGTTCCATCAAGGCTGCGGGCCTGACACTCCTGTTCAGCTTCACCTATCTATGGGTCGCCTACAACCGCTTCAATGATGTGGACGGACGTGGGCTGGGCTGGTTCAGCTTGTTCGTCGCGATCACGGTCGTCCCGGTCGCCATCGATACCCTGAGCGGTGCAGCGACCACATGGG
This sequence comes from Hyphomicrobiaceae bacterium, assembly GCA_028066055.1. Lineage (GTDB taxonomy): Bacteria > Pseudomonadota > Alphaproteobacteria > Rhizobiales > Methyloligellaceae > UBA2767. Next base: position 5,034 of record JALCBY010000037.1, on the reverse strand, counting down.
ATGTCTGGTTCGGCCTGTGCTGGGCCGCATGGGCGGTGCTGTGGTTCATGTTCTTCCTCCTGCTCGCCATGGGCAAACCCATTGCCAGGGTCACGGGCATGGTGACGGCGGCCCAGGGCGTGCTGACCGGCTGGCTTCCCGGATATCTCCTGCTGGACGGTGTCATGGGACCGGCTGCCACGGCAGCCAGTGCTGCATCCGGAGGATAAAATGTTGCGTCAAGCTGGTCCGGCCTGCACCCGACCGATGGCCAGCTCTTTTTTCTCGGTTTCTCGGTCCAACATTGCAGGATGAAAGGTGAATGCGATGCCGTTGTATGAATATGAGTGTGGCAATTGCGGAATGTTCAAGGAGTTCCAGTCCATGAGCCGCTGGCTCGATCCGGTCGATTGCCCCGATTGCGGGGAAACCTCCGGCCGCACGATCAGTTCACCGCAGATCTCCAACGTCAATCCGCATACGAAGATCGCGCATCAGCGAAACGAAAAGAGTGCGGACCAGCCGTTGGTGGTTAAGAAAAAGCCGCACCAGCACGGTCCCGCCTGCAGTCACAGCCATGGCCACGCCCACAAACACCCGACTCACAAACACGGGCCATCCCGGCCATGGATGATCGGCCACTGCTGACGGCATGGAGATCCCGTAGTTGAAAAGCCCTGCCGCGAGACACATGTTGTTCCGCGCGCCGGGATGTTTTCTTTGTGCTCATTGGAGATATGAAGCATTCTTGCGCCTTGAGTGATTGATCCGGTGTGCGATCGCATTGCCTGCTTCCCGTCCCGGGAAGGCGGGCGGATTGGATTTCGCCACAAATGAAACGGATAACGTCACCGGGGGGCGCGACGGAATGATCAAAACACCGATCCTCATTATCGGGGCCGGGCCCACGGGCCTCATGCTGTCGGCTCAACTGCATCGCTACGGTGCGCCCCATGTCATCGTCGACCTCAAGGACGGCATCACCGAACTCAGCAAGGCGCTGGGCGTGCAGGCCCGGACCCTTGAGCAATACCGCCAGCTCGGCATCGCCGATGCGGCGTTAAGCGAGGGGTTCATCGCACGAAACGTCCGCTTCGTGGTGAAAGGCCGTACACGCGCTCAAATCCAGTTTGGCGAGATCGGCGGCGACTTGAGCCCCTATCCCTACCTGTTCATTCTCGAACAGTCCCGCAACGAGGCGCTGCTGCACGATTACATTTCCGCGCGCGGCGGCAAGGTCCAATGGTCTTCAGAAGTCGTCGATCTGAAAAAGCACGATGCCGGATACACCGGCACGATCAGGCGCGGTGATGGCCGCGAGGAAGCCTTCGAGTGCCGGTATCTCATCGGCTGCGGCGGCGCGCACAGCGCCGTACGGCACCTGCTTGAAATGCCGTTCAAGGGTGAGACCAACGAGCAGCTCTTTTTCGTTGCCGACATGAATATCGAACTCGAGATGGAAAAGCAGGGCTTGTTGCTGGCCATCAACAAGAAGGAGTTCCTCGCCTTCTTTCCCATGTCCGGCGAGAACCAGTACCGCGTCATCGGCATCCTGCCGCCAACGGTCGAGGACCCCCACGATTTTCCTTTCGAGGTCCTGAAGACCCATGTCGACGAAGTGCTGGACATCCCGGCGCAGATCACCGGTCACTCATGGTACTCGGGCTACCGGGTGCACCACCGCATCGTTGACACCTTCCGGAACGGCAACGCATTCCTCGCAGGCGATGCGGCACATATTCACAGTCCGGCCGGCGGACAGGGCATGAACACGGGCCTCGGAGACGCGGTCAATTTGGGTTGGAAGCTCGCCGCGGTCGTGAACGGATGGTACGACGAGAAGATCCTCGACTCCTACAACGAGGAGCGCCGCCCGTTTGGCGTCCAACTCGTCCGCACCACCGATCAGGCCTTCACGGTGATCGTTTCACCATCGACAACCGCCAGGCTCTTCCGGACGTATCTGCTGCCCGTAATCCTGAGCGTCATGCTCAAATTCGAACCGCTCCGGCGCTTCATGTTCAAGACGATTTCACAGACGCGCATCACATACCGCGGGAGTTCGCTTACCGACGGCTCGCGCTCGGGTACACTGCATAGCGGCGACCGGTTCCCATGGTTCGAGTGGGAAGGCGGAAACAGTTTCGACTGGTTGTCCGATTCCGGTTATGTCGTGCTCCGCTTCGGTGAAGCCGGCGGTATGGAAATTCCGGACTGGAGCGGCCCGGTCGTGCAGATCGCGGTCGCCGGAGCTGCGGCCGACGCGGCGGAGCGCGCAGGATTTCCTCGCAACGGTGTGGTTATCGTTCGGCCCGACATGCATATCGCGAAGCTGATCGCCGGATGAGCCGGGACGGTCAGGCCCGGGCGAGGAATACGACGGGAAGTCTCAACTCTTCATCGCGGGAGCGGATCGGATGAAAAAATTAAGCGTGGCCGCGATGGCAAAGGCGGCAGCACTTGCAACCCACAGCCAGTATCCGAGGCCGTAGCCCGTGATCGGCTGTGCGATGCCGCCCTCGTTGGAAACAACCGTTTCAGCGAAATAGAAGGACACAGTGAGTGCCAGCGCGGCATAGCCTGCGAGTGCCGCGATGATTTTTCCGGGATTGTATCGCCTGAAGGGCTTCAGCATCCCCAACCAGCCGACAAAGAGCAAGGGATTCGCAAACCACGTGGAATTGGCGCTACCAGCGTCGGTCATAAGCCAACCGAACAGGAGCGTGGCCCAGGAGGGCCAGTTGTCACAACCGGTCGGCACGCAGAAGGTGTCGAAGGGCAGGCACGCGACGTAAAGCGCAAGGCTGAGGAGGAGAAATATCCGGGAGAGGGGCATGTCCCGCATGGCGGCTCCGGGTTTATCGTGGCGCATAAACTTCCGTGCAAGTAGGGATGGCCGGAGCGGCGATCAAGGTCGGGGCCGTATTCAGGCGCTGGGTTTTCCCGGCGCATCGTCTTCAAAGATATCCTCAATGGCGCAAGCGAATAGTCGGGCAATCCTGAAGGCAAGCGGCAGCGAGGGATCATAGCGTCTCGCCTCGATGGCATTGACCGTCTGACGCGACACCCCAAGTTTCTCGCCCAGCACTGCCTGCGACCAGTTGCGTTCAGCACGAAGGGCCTTGAGTTTGTTCTTCATCAGAACACGCCGCCCTCGCGCTTGGTGATGACCACTGCGGCTGCCGCGTAAGCCGCCCAAAAAATCGGCAGCAGCCAGAAAACCTGGAGGCTCGGCGCGTCCGCCAGCATCTCCAGCGTGCCCCATCCCGTCGCGACGACCAGAACCCCGGCCACGCCGAACAGCACCGCATTGATCTGTATGGCGCGCAGAAACTCATCGATTTCCGTGATGAAACGCCAATGCGCCCAAAGCGCACACAAAATCGCAAATATCGGAATCGCAGCCAATCCGCACAGGGCGAACGCGGGCAATGCCAGGTGGTCGACGGCCCAGGTTATGCCGAATACGCCCGCCGTATAGACGATCATGGATGGAATGAAGACATAGAAATAGCGCCACGTTGCCTGTTCAGTCGTCATGGTGCTTTCGACCTCTGTGTAAAGTATCCTTTACATAGAAGTTGATGTGAAAATGTCAAGGACGCTTTCCATCGAACGGTGGCGTGTTCTTATGCCGGCAGTCCCGATGTCACGCTATCCATACATCTTCGCAAGGAACCATCCTCATGACTGGACGCAGGCTCCCCGTTCAGGGAAAACTGAAAGCCCGATCCTCCGTCTGAGAGCGCACATGAAGATCGAACACATCACATTGCGGCGGCTGCGCATTCCATTGCGCGCACCCTACAAACTCGCGCTTGGAGACGTCACCCACTTCGACACGATCCTGGCCCAGACGGTCACGGACGACGGGCAGGGAACGGGCGAAGCGACCATCCTCACCGGATACACCGACGAAACCATTGCCGAAAGCTGGACCCGCGCTTGCGAGATGGGGAAGCGCCTTGCAGGTGCCACTTCGCAGGATGCAAAGGCGAGTATTGCCGACGAGATGCGTGACGTTCCCTTCGCCGCCACGGCGCTGACGACCGCCATCGAAATGGCCGAAGGCAACGCGAATCTCCGGATTGAAGGCCCGGTTGCCGTGCCCCTCCTGGCGGGGGTGAACAGCACCGACGCGAGCGGTTACACGACCGAGATCGAAGAGGCCATCGCGTCTGGTTACGACACGCTGAAGATCAAGGTCGGGTTTGATCTGGAATGCGACCTTGCGCGGGTTGCCGCAATCCAGCGTTGTAATGCAGGGCGGACACGGCTGCGCATCGACGCCAACCAGGGCTATACCCGTGAGGATGCATGCGCTTTCGCCTCGCGCATCGATCCCACCGATATCGAATTGCTGGAACAGCCCTGCCACGCCGACGACTGGGCATCGCTGGAGGCGGTGAGCAAGGCCACGAATGTGCCGCTGATGCTGGATGAATCGATCTATGACGAAGCCGATATCGAGCGCGCAGCGGACATCGGCGCGGCCTTCGTCAAGCTGAAACTCATGAAGCTCATGGGCCTCGACCGGCTCGCCCATGCGCTGGCGCTGATCCGCACCCATGGAATGGAACCGGTTCTCGGCAACGGTGTTGCGGGCGACGTGGGGTGCTGGATGGAAGCCTGCGTTGCATCGCGGCTGACCGGCAACGCCGGAGAAATGAACGGCTTCCTGCGGCAGGCCACGCCGCTTGCCAACCCGCAACTGCAAGTGAAGCACGGCGCGCTTCAGCTCGAACCCGGCCGCGCCGTCACTCTCAATGCAGGACGGCTTGAAAAAGTCACACTGGAAACGGCAACCTTCGACCGGACCGGTGACGCGGCAGCCGCACCCATAATACGGCTTGGCTGATACGCGGAAACGCACCATCTTTTCGTCGACTTGTTCGAGAACGCTTCGTCATGCATTGTGCAGGCAATCAACCGGGAAGCTGCCCCCCATGTTACTCAATACCCCGATTTGTGAATTCGGTTGGAAGGCCCCGGACTTCACACTGAAAGACCCCGACGGCGAGGCTTTCACCATGTCCGAATGCATCACCGACAAAG
>JALCBY010000107.1 GCA_028066055.1 Hyphomicrobiaceae bacterium | reverse complement strand
ACACCCTCACGGGCTACGAGCCCGGCGATCTCGTCAAGATGTCGATCCTCGTCAATAGCGAACCAGTGGACGCGCTCTCCATGGTCGTGCACCGGGATCGCGCGGAATCGCGCGGACGTGCGCTCTGTGAGCGGCTGAAAGACCTCATCCCGCGCCACATGTTCAAAATCCCGATCCAGGCCGCGCTCGGCGGCAAGGTCATCGCGCGTGAAACCATCGGCGCGCTGCGCAAGGACGTCACTGCCAAGTGTTACGGCGGCGACGTGACGCGCAAACGCAAGCTGCTGGAAAAACAGAAGGCCGGCAAGAAGCGCATGCGCCAGTTCGGCAAGGTCGACATTCCGCAGGATGCCTTCATCGCCGCGCTGCGGATGGACGGGGATTAGCTACGGAAGCCCAGGATCGATCTCCCAAGCGGCACATCACGGTGCCCACAGCTCCGGTTTGTGCCAGGGCTTGGGAACGAACAGCGTGCCGCTCAGCTCAGACTTTGCACTGCTCAAGCTGACGGATTGCCATGCCGTCCGCCATTCCTGCGGCAAGTCATACGGTGGCGATACGCGGCACTCCGGCTCAAAGCCGAAGCGGCCATAGTAAGCCGGGTCGCCCAGCACAAGCACCTGTGTCGCACCTTCACCCGTCACGCGCCGCAAGCCTTCGTGGATGAGCGTGCCACCGATGCCCTGCCTTTGAAAGCGTGGGCTGACGGTAAGCGGTCCGAGGAGCGCGATTTTCTCATCGCGACCACCAACCCGGCACATTGAAAACACGATATGCCCGGCGAGCGCTCCGTCTCTCATCGCAACAAAAGAGAAAACGCCCTCTTTCTCACCCAGCAGATCGCGCAAGAGGGGGATCAGGTTTTCGTCCGGAAACGCGGCCCCGTACAGGTCCTCAAGCGCCGCCCCGTCAGTCGACAGGCTGTCGCGAATATCCGTCGCATCACTCATGTCGCGAAGCATGCCCTGCCGGCGCGGTTCTTGAAAGAGGCGGATGGAGGCAGGCGATCAGCGCAGACAGGGCTGCGACTGGGCGCGGCACCACCAGACCCGCTTGTCGCGGTCATAGCTGCAGCGCATGGACTTTTTGATGGAAGCGGCCCAGCTTCCCCATCTCGGCCCATATTCGAAAATCGTGAAATCGCGCCAGGCTTTGATCGCCTTGCGTTTCGATCTGGCCTTGCTGCGATCGGCCGCGTTGCCGGCATGCAAGTGGGTTTCCCCCAAGACAACCCGGCACACCTTCCCGTTGGGGAGCTTCATGCCATAGTTGACGACATAGTCGGGACCGTAGTCGACAGCGCTGGCGGTTGGCACGAACACTGCTGCAACCGCAGCCGCGAAAAGAATGCCGTATCGGATACGAGACAGCTTGATCATCCCAAGCTCCAATCGAATCTTCAGACCGCTGAACATATTCAGCGAATGATTCTTTCCATCTAACAACCGGAGAAGCCACGATTTTTGTGGGCTTTTTCGCCGCATGGTTACGCGAGATGGTAAACGGACAGGCCCGCACCCATTGACGCGGAAGCCCCGGCTCCGCAGACTTCGGCCCATGCGGATCAGGTCTCTCCTCGCACTCGCGCTGTTCGCCGCCCCGCCCTGGGCGCTCGCCGACGTGGGCAACGAAGATCGCGCCGCCATGGTCAAAACCATCCGCGACTATGCCCGCCTCGACACGCAGATGGTCGGGCCCGGTGGCATTCCCGATACGGTGCTCGACGCGATGGGCAAGACGAAACGCCATCTGTTCGTGCCTGAACGCGTTCGCGCCTTCGCCTATGCGGACCGGCCCCTGCGCATCGGCCATGGCCAGACCATCTCGCAACCCTTCATCGTCGCGCTGATGACCCATCTGGCTGGTGTCGAACCCGGCGACACGGTGTTGGAGATCGGCACGGGTTCGGGCTATCAGGCGGCCATCCTGGCGCGGCTTGTCAAACAGGTCTGCACCATCGAGATTGTGGAGCCGTTGGGCCAAGAAGCGGCGGAAAGGCTTAAAGAGCTCGGCTACGACAATGTGCGCGTGCGCGTCGGCGACGGTTACAAGGGTTGGCCGGAATGCGGGCCGTTCGACGCCATCGTCGTCACGGCAGCACTGGGCCACGTGCCGCCGCCACTGCTCGAACAGCTGAAAGTCGGCGGAAAGCTGGTCATGCCCGTCGGCCCGCCCGGCGCCACCCAGCGCATGACCGTTGTCAAAAAGACCTCAGCCGAAGAAACCCAAACCCGCCACCACGGCCTCGTCCGCTTCGTGCCGTTTACACGGAAGAAGGAGTGAGGGCGCGCGCGCAACATCACGTGATCCGCACACGCCGTATTTTCGTAAAAATCATGCGCGATACAGGGTTGGTCC
>JALCBY010000106.1 GCA_028066055.1 Hyphomicrobiaceae bacterium | reverse complement strand
TAAATAAAGCAATTACACTAATTTTTAGAGAACGATATGGTTGGGATTCCGAAGCTGAAAAAACACAACGTGTGGTTGGACATTCAGGACAAAGACCAGATGTAATAGTCAAGGCACATGGTCAACCTGTAATAATAGAAACAGAATATCCTCCAAATAGTGGATTAGAAAGAGATGTAAAAAGCAGATTAGATAAACGTCTATATGGATATGGCAAGCCAGTTTCAGTAATTGGCGTAATTCTGCCTGAGCGTCTTATAAAATTTGATTATGATGATTTAAAACAAGAGATTCAGAAAAGTGAAGATTTTCAATATTATACAATGACGACTGACGGTAAAAATATACGTTTTCCAGAAGAAGGTATGTTAACTGGTGGACTATCAGATCTTGCAGCCATAGTATCATTAGTGGCAATTCCATGGGAGAGAATACAAAAATCAGTAGATTTGGTTTATGAAAAGATCGCATTAATTACTAAATTATTATCCAATACTGACGATACAGTAAAATCAAAAATTGCGAAACGATTAGGTAGTAAGCCAACAGAACAGACATGGAATATGGCTGGACTTATGTTAATTAATGCCGGAATATTCTACGAAGAATTATCTTCAATCTTAAAAGAAATCACGCCACTCATGTCAATAAATGATGGATTACCTCCATCAAAAACTGACATATTGAAAGCATATTCAACTGTACTCGAAATTGATTATGCAAGTATTTTTCAAGAATCTACAAATACCCTTAAAGAATTACCTGATAAAATAGCTGCTAGTGCACTAGAAGTCGTGACTGATACTGTATCTAAAATTTCAGCATTAGGAGTTACAAAATCAGGTGATATGTATGGAGCAATCTATCAAAATATGCTAGATGATCGTAAAAGGATTGCAGCATATTATACAAAACCAGAAGCTGCCGCGTTATTGACTAATTTGTTATTACCTCCAAGCAAAGATAAAATTTGGGCTTCAAAAGAACAACTTGGTGATATACGAATAGCTGACTTTGCATGTGGAACAGGAATGCTTTTAACACAGGCATATCATCACATAAAACATAATGCACACAAGAATATAAAAGGATTGCACAGAGACATGATTGAAAAATGTTTTCATGGTTATGATATATTTCCAATTGCAACGCATCTAACAATTTCGAATCTTGCCGCACTTGCAGCCAGTGTGGATTTTTCTGATACCAATATAGTTACAATGGAGATTGGGCCAAAGAAAAATATCAAAATGGGCATCGGTTATGATCTTGGATCCTTAGATCTACTCACACGATCATCAAAACAAACCTATATTGCAACTTCCCAGGGTGGCAAAAATAGAAAAAAGAAGAAAACTATTTCTATAAGTGATAATAGTTTTGACTATGTTGTTATGAATCCACCATATACTCGAATGACCAACCACACAAAAAAACACACAGATCCTGTTCCACTTTTTGCAGTATTTGGTACATCGGCAGCAGATCAGAAAAAAATGTCGAGTTTGCTCAAATATATATACAGAAAAACTATAGCAGATGGCAATGCAGGTGCTGCAAGTTATTTTGCAGCTCTTGGAGACAGAAAATTAAAACCGGGTGGAAAATTGGGTCTAGTATTACCGGGGAGTGTCCCCACAGGTCCAAGTTGGAGAAAATTGAGAAAATATATGGATGAGAAATACACCAACATTATGGTAATAACAACTGAATCTGGAAGTTTCTCATTTGGAACTGAAATAAGAGAGATAATACTCTTGGCAGAAAAGAAAAAAGAAAATATAATTGTGAAAAAAGAGTCACGGATAAAGCTAATAAGGTTGAATGAAACTCCAAAGTCGAGACTACAGGCGGTAGAAATAGGAAAAATAATACGTCAGAGTTATTCCAAAAAATTAGAATTTGATTTTGGATCAACAGAACTATGTCTAGGATCAACAGTGATTGGATCAATATTAGATTGTCCATCTGATGGCAACGGTGAATGGAGTTTGAATAGTGCAAAAAACACACAATTAGCATCTTTGGCAAACAACATCATGGATAACACATATGACAAAATGCCTATAACAAGAATTGAAAAGCCAGCAAATCTTGATGATGAATCTACTGGGCTTGGTTCCATTGGAAAAATACATCGAGATATTACAGATAAAAGAGATTTAGGAGAAATAAATCCCAGAGCACCATTTCTACTTAAAAATTATTCAAAAATATCGAAATTTACTTCATTATGGAAAAACGATCATAAAACACAGCGAAAATTAATCATTGAACCAACAAACAGTCTTGATGTGAAGCCCAATACAACAAAAATTCGAGTTAATGATAGATGGAATACTAGAACATGTGTATTTGTAAACAATAATTCTGCTTATAACTCACAACGTTTGATT
>JALCBY010000105.1 GCA_028066055.1 Hyphomicrobiaceae bacterium | reverse complement strand
GTAAGCGGTGCGCTGGTCACACGGTTTTGGGATAGTTCCAGGGCAGCAACTCGTTGATGTCGTTTTGTTTGTGTCCGCCTGCGATGGCGGTCAGGACGCCGGACAAATAGCCGTGTGGGTCGATCCCGTTGAGTTTGCAGGTTTCGATCAGGGACGCGATGACGGCCCAGTTTTGTGCGCCGGTATCATGTCCGGCGAAGAGCGCGTTTTTGCGGTTCAGGGCAATGGGGCGGATGGTTCGTTCGACGGGATTGTTGTCGAGCTCGACGCGGCCGTCGTCCAGGAACCGGCACAGGCCATCCCAGTATTTGGCGATGTATTTCAGGGCCTCTCCGGTTGGCGATTTGGCCGAGACGCGTACGCGGTTTTGGGCGAGGCAGACCTCGAATGCGTCGATGATGGGTTTTGAGCGTTCCTGCCGCGCGGCCCGACGTTGGTCGGCGCTTACGCCGCGCAGATCTTTTTCGATGCGATAGAGCGCCTGGATTTGCGCCAAGACTTCCTGTGCAATCGGGGCCGCACCAGACTGGGTGACGTCGTGCAATTTACGCCGCGCATGTGCCCAGCAATAGGCCAGTGTCACATCCCGCGCAGGCCGTTTGAGCAGGCGGTTGTAGCCAGCATAGCCGTCCACCTGCAGGGTGCCGCTGAAGCCTTTCAAAATATTGTCTGCATGCTGTCCGGATCGTCCAGGCGCATATGTGAAGGCGACACCGGGTGGGTCATCTCCACCCCAAGGCCGGTCATCGCGGGCCAGCGCCCAGAAGTAACCTGTTTTGGTGCGCTTTCGTCCCGGCGCCAGGACCGGCGCAGGTGTTTCGTCCATGAGGAGCTTGGTGGAGCGCTTCAGATTGGCCATCAGGGCATCATAGACCGGGGTCAATTCGAACGCCGATTTGCCGACCCAGGCGGCCAGGGTGGAGCGATCCAGATTGATCCCCTGTCTGCTGTAGATTTGCGCCTGCCGATAGAGCGGCAAGTGATCTGCGTATTTGGAGACGAGCACATGGGCCAGCGTGGCCTCGGTTGGCATGCCACCTGCGATGATGTGGGCGGGTGTTGGAGCCTGAGTGATGCCGCTTTCACAAGATCGGCAGGCATATTTGGGGCGACGGGTGACGATCACCCGGAACTGGGCCGGGATGATATCCAGCCGTTCGCTCACATCCTCGCCAATGACATGGCGCTCGGCTCCGCAGGCGCAGAAGAGTTCAGGCTCAATGGTAACTTCCACCCGTTCCAGATGCTTGGGCAGAGATCCACGGTTTGTCTGGCGCGGCTTTGGGGGTCTCACGGGCGCGGTGCGTTCGTCCGCGTCAATCTCGGCTTCCACTTGGGCGATGGCCGTCTCGATGTCCTCGAGTTCCAGCTCGTATTGGGCAGGATCGATCTTTTCGGATTTGGCCCCGAAGAGGGCCTTTTTGAAGGAGGCAACCAGCGCCTCAAGCCGCGCATTCTGATCCTGCTGCGCCCGGATGATCGCCTTCAGCTCAGCAATATCATCGGGCAATTTGTCGGGCGCAATCATGCCCGTTTCCATAACAAAACAAGGGCAGAATGACCCGCGCAAACGTCCCCGTGAGTCACTCCGCCGCAGAGGGTGCCGCCACCTCCAAAGGCCGAACGCGCCGCCAATCCAGACCTGCAAAGAGCACCTCAAATTGCGCCGGTTCCAGGCGCATCACCCCGTTCTTGATCGCGGGCCATTTGAAGCTGTTATCTTCGAGCCGTTTGTACGCCATCACCAGCCCGCTGCCGTCCCAATAGATCAGCTTCAGCCGATCCGCCCGCTTGGCACGGAACACATAAACCGACCCATCAAAAGGCTTCTGGCGCAGCTGGCTTTGCACCAGAGCAGCCAGTCCGTCATGGCCTTTGCGGAAGTCCACCGGATCACTGGCTATAAAAATCTGGACCTTGTGGGATGGCGTGATCACGTCGCCAAAGCCCGCGCGATCTCGGCGATCCGCGCCGCAGGCGTCCCAGCATCAAGACGCACGGTGACACAGCCTTTGATCACATCAATCGTGCTGGAGGATGTGGCAGGCAAAGACTGTCCCACGGTCGCAGGGGCTCCAATCTCAACGGGCACAAAATCCATGCCATCCAAATTTGGCAAAACCAGTTTGCCCTGCCGCGCCATCCGCCGCCAGTCAGACACAGTACTGGGGATCAGTTCGTACCGCTTGGCCACCGCGTTGACCGTCTCGCCTTCAATCAATGTCTCCGCCACAATCCGAGCCTTCAACTCCGGCGGCCAATTTCGCTTCCCATCCGCACGGCGCGGCGCCCTTGCCAGAAACTCGCTTGTAGCTCCCATCGAGAAACTCCCCACAAATCAAAGAGGCCTCTGAATCGCAGATCAGGCCTCAGCTCGAAAGTGTGGGGACAGCGCACCGCTTAC
>JALCBY010000104.1 GCA_028066055.1 Hyphomicrobiaceae bacterium | reverse complement strand
ATCCCCGGTTCGTCGAATATTGCAGCCATCACCGGCGTGTCCGCGGCGGGCGATTTTACCGCCTGAATATCTCCTCGTTTCGCAGGACGTCCTGGGGCATCCCTAGAAGCTCGGCCCCCCGTCCCGGGCTTATCTTTCTCATCCTGACCATCTTCAGGACAAAGTGCTTTTTGTTCTCCTCGATATAATCCCGCTTCTTGGAATCGGCCGCCATCCCGGGGAACATCACATGGATGTATGCCAGCATGTCATCATGCCCCATCCCATCGAACAGCCTGTGGTAGTCACGGAACGACCCGAGTACTTTCCCGTCCTCGCGCCTTGCGGCCTCCTCGCCAACCGGCCTTCCCTTTTCGGTAAGACGGTAGCTCGCCCAAGGCCCCGGATCCTCGGTTCCTATGATGCCGTCTTTTTCAAGCTTCTCACAGGCCCTTGCGAGGGCGCGGCAGTACGGGCCGTATTTGTAGGGCCTGAAGTCATGGTTCGAGCCCTCCCTTGGGTGATCAACTGACAGCAGGTACATCGCCTTTTGGAGCTTTGTCCTGGCCATCGGCCCGCCGCCCGTCCCCAGGAGTGACAGCACGTGCCTTTGGACAGGATCTGCCATCATCGCCCTGGCGCTTCCGTCCGTTTCATTGCAGGCCACGGCGGCCGGCAGGCCGCCCTCCATATCAGGATTGCCGGGTTCCGGCGCCGCGTGCGTCATGCCGCAATCAAGGCGGGTAGCCGACAGGGGACTATTTGATGAAGTCAACCCCTTTAGAAAGGCCATATCCGGCCAACTTTACAGAACCAAGCTGGCACAGGCGTGCGGACGGTGGGCACAGGGGGATCTCCGCGTGTAGCGGCCCGGGCGCGTTGCCCGTACCGCCCATTCCCAGCAGGCTTGGAGTTTCACCGTCTTTGGTCATGGCAATGCCGGGCATTCTTTTACGTGTACCACAAGATCCCGGATCGGGGCAGATTCGCCTCGCCCGGCAGGCTATCTTGCAAGCTCGAGCGCCCTGAGCAGGTTTGCCCCGTCTCTTGCGTCTGCCGGATCCACCTGCCATGCGAACCGCCCCACCACGGATGATATCTGATCCGCCTCGTAGCCGGCCCTGTCATCCTCCATCATCATATAGTGCGACTTGGCTGCGCATGACATTGGATCCGACCGGAGGCCGCACACGTCCCTGCACCTCTCCACGATCCCCGATATTTGATCATAGGTGGCGGGGTATTTTTCGGCCGCCTTCTTGGCGCATACCTCGCCGCCTTCTGAAAACCTGTACACGTAGCCGTCGTTGCTCCAAGACGTCATGGAGACGTGGATGAGCCCGAACGACGAGAGCTCCAACAGTGCACCCGCCACCTTGCAGCTGAACGGCCCGTAGTAATAGTGGACGTGGTCGTCGATCTCCGCCCCCACCTCCCAGATTTTCTGGGACTGGAAGTAAAGCAGCTTTTGCATGGCAAGCTTGCCGGTGACCGTCCCGCCGCACGCGACCATCGTCATCTGGATGATGTCATATATGGTCGCGGCCATCGCCGGGGGGTCGGGACGGCGGGTTAATAAGAATTCGCGGGCGGTGGTCCCCGCCCCCGATCCATCGACGGAAATGCCCGTCCCGCTGACAGGCGCCAGTCACGCCGACGGACACACGGAATCCGCCACGCCCGGCATGCTGCTAGCTCGTATGCCCCCGGCCGCCCGCTTTGAATATACCATTACGTGCGTTCCACCTGGTCTCCCGGAACGCCTTGTCGGCCAGCCGGAATATCTCCATCTCCTCCTTGGTGGGTTTTGCCATTATTATGCGGCGCATCTCCATGTATTCCTCCTCGTCAAGGGGCCTTCTCTCGCGGAGCGGCATGGCGGCAGGCAGTGGTCTTGCGGATATAGGTGTTTGTGGAGGGTCTCGCCGGGATGTCATCGTGGCGCCGGGACCGGAGTCCCGCCCCTAAAATGTAAATATGCGGCGCAGTTGCACGGGGAGGCATGGAGGACGGAACGGATCCGGGCAGGTACATCATTGACGACGTTGACGCGTCCGTCATTGTGATGGCCGAGACGGGAGGGGTGCCGATCAACGGGAGCACAAAGATGCAGTTGGCTTTCTTCCTGATGGCCGACGACCTGCCGGGGTTTGCAGGCCAGGTGGCCTTTGTGCCACACAGGCTCGGGCCGTACAGCGAGGTCATCGCCAACAGGTGCGCCGTGCTGGCCGGGGAGGGGGCCATCCGCGACGACGGGGGGACGATCTCGCTCACCGACCTGGGCGCGTCGCTGTATGAGGGGGCCGGGGCCCGGCTGGACGCCAAGTATCTCGTGGCCATAGACGTGTACAAGAAGATGATGAACCCGATGGAGCACGACATGCTGCTGGCATACATATACCTGATGTACCCGAACATGTCGTACAGGTCAGACGA